>NZ_JBGSPA010000215.1:0-8741 GCF_041738855.1 Chamaesiphon sp.
CAAGCTAAATCGACAGTCAATCGAGAAATCGCTCCAGAATAATAGTGTCGAAACTAACCAAATAATTGTCTCAGAAGAGCTGCAAATTCCAAACTGGCAGCAAATACTATCCGGCAAAGTTCTAGGGCATGATGGAATTTCCACAGCACAAGCTGGAACGTCAGAACCAGAATTTAATAAATATCTAATCAGATACTTCGAGTCAATTCTCAAACCTAGCTATAGCTTCAATATTCCAAGCTTTCACGCGCCATATAGTGCGGATTTTTGCCTTCAACTATCTTGTGGATTGAGCTTCGATCTTGAAATCGATGAACCTTATGTTGGCGATACTGGCAAGCCACACCATTGCATCGATGATGATAAAGACAAGATCCGCGATCGTTTCTTTGCTGCTGGTAACTGGATTACGATCCGGTTCTCAGAAAAACAAGTAGTAACACAGCCGGATGAATGTTGTTACCTGATTGCAATATTAATTGCGGCATTAACTGGTGATAGCACGATTAAAAATCAATTTAAGCCTTCGATAACCTTACCCACGAGCGATCGTCGTTGGGCAGAATTTGAGTCACTAGAAATGGCAAAAAATAAATATCGTGATTCGTACTTACCGAAATCTCAAGCAAGTCAATCTACAAAATTTGCAAATACTGTTAATTCTAATAAATCTGCCAAGCTAGATTTAAAAAAGATCGTTAAGCCTAAACCCTTAGTGGTGCAGAAAAGTCCTGAAAGGCTTACGGTATCTAGAGAACAATAATTAATAGAAAAGGGGCTTGCGCCGTGGTTCGATTGTTTTAGCGAAAAACAAATCCACATAAAATAATGGCTACGCCCCAACTCTATCATCAATTATTTGAACAACTTGGTCAATGGATTATCCCCAAAGATTTACGTCACCTGAAGAACTGTGCAGAAATAGTGGCAGCAATTTTAGAATCGGAAAGTGCTTGTTTAGCACACTGGATTCCATATTTGAGCCACCGGGACTGTCAGGCCAGAAGCCATCTGGAGCGATTAAGCTACTTCATGAATAACCCAGCAATTAGCGATCGAGTGCTTTACGTTCCATTGCTGAAACAATTTCTCAAAGAATGGACAGGACAAGAACTAATCCTAGTCATGGATACCAGTATGTTTTGGGATACCTATTGTCTGATTGAAGTATGTATTGCATGGGGTGGACGCTCCATCACTCTAGCTCAAACTGTGATTGAACATGGCAGCTCTACAGTTGGCTTTGAGCAATACAAACCTGTATTAGAAGCAGCCAAATCTCGCTTACCAATAGGTTCACAGCCAACTTTATTAGCAGACAGAGGATTTGAGCACTCTGAGTTGATGCGGTGGCTCACACAAGAGCGATGGAATTGGGGGATCAGAGTCAAATCTAATCTCCAAATCACCTTGGCTAATGGCAAAACACAATCTTTGAAGGAACTATTTCCACCTAAAGACCAAGTGTACTTATTTCCAGGCGTTAAAGTGCTTGGGGATGTAGAGTGCAATTTGGGAACGGCTAACTGTCGTGGGGTCAAAGAACCTTGGGCTGTACTGACAAATACACCTTTATCACTACAAATATTCCAGCTCTATGGCAAAAGATTTGGCGGAGTTGAGCCTCGATTTAAAGATTATAAGTCTGGCACTTTTGATATATTAAGGTCGAAAATTAGGGATCCTAAAGCTTTGAGTAACTTACTGATGATGATAGAGATTGCGGAAATATTAGCGATTAGACTGGGCTTGATAATGATAGAAACACGCTCTAGAAGTAAGATAGATTGGCACGGCGAGAGAGGTTTAAGTCTTTTACAACTTGGCATCAGAACTGTCAAAACGTTAGGCCACCAAGCTCTACCGATTCCGTTTCTCACACCCATTCCTTGGGTGAAAATATCTCCAGCTTGTGCCTCTCTCAAAAAACGAGCAAAGTTAGCTCGGCGAATTGAATTTTCTAAAGTTATCTCATTTTCTTATTAGAAAAAATAGTTTTCTGCACCACTAAGGCCTAAACCAAAAACGTAGGTTTCAGAGTATCAGTCTAATCAAGGTGATAAGCTGTCAAACATTTAAAACACTCTTTTTGTCCTCTAGAACCTTTGCCGCGAGGGATTCAGTCAAAAAATTTAGATGTAAAACAGCTTATCTTCCGATCGAATCGCTTCAAGGGTACTTCGCTCCTTTATTTCGACTTCCAGATAACCTTTACTCTGAGCCAATTTTAAAATTTGATACTTGGACAGTTTAAGCTCAAAAATTCGACGAGAGAATGCACTTTTGGAGGCGATCTTGCAGAATTCCGCACGTATTCTGTTGCAACGCCTAGAAGGCGGTCGACAAACTCTCTCCACGCTCGATCGATATAGAGATGACATTTGATTCGATCGCTACCAACTTGAGCGTTTTCTTCCCCGTAAGGGGAAAAGTACTACGGAAGGGGCTGTTTCTTTCTCAATTTGAAGTTCTGGCATTCTTTAGTTTCCATCCCCTTGCGGGGAAAAGTACTACGGAAGTTTTTGTTCCGTCAACTTTTGACAGTTGACGGTAAAAATGTTTCCATCCCCTTGCGGGGAAAAGTACTACGGAAGAGTTCTGGATCGGAGGCTCACCCAGTATGAGTTTCAGCCATCAAATCGACGCACCCCTTTAGTAAGTGAGGAAACTTCGGATGTAACCAAAGAAATTAGCGCGTGGAAGCCTTGCTAGGTATGGTATCGACGCAGCTCGACGAAGTTATGCGGTTTTCAAGGTGCAGTGGGGGGTGCGTCGATTTAGAAAATTACATCGACTTCAATGGCCTGAACATAGCACTCGATCGAGCATGAGGATCGACATCTTTAAATAATTTAAGATTGCCAATATTACATAATCTAAACAGTTACACGATCGATCGCGAAAATAGATATGATGAGAAAGTTGATTATTGGTAGCTAGCAAGTATTCTAACGATCTCTTCCGCCTAACACTAGTATCTAGTTAGCAACATTTAAGCCTATGCAGATCGAATCGACAGATCGAATTCAACGCCGGATAAAAATAGCGATCGCATGGTGTTTGGGCTATTCTCCCACTCTAAATCGAGGTGTTCAATTACAAGCCTTGCGCGATCGCTTTTACGGCGATTTACCTTGTAGTGATAGTCTCCAATCGATTGTTGATGCCGTAGTTAACCTGATGAGGGAAGATCTTGAGCTTCCCAAACAGATTGTTGAGATCCAGTCACTGATTCAAGATCGCCCCTTACTATGGGAGCAACGGATTGGGATGGTTTACGGTGGAGCAACGAAAATTAAGCAGTATGTGTTTGAAGCTGCCAAGTTGCAAGAAATTCGTGGGGCTTCGGCGTTACTAGATAATATCAATTTGGTCGATCTCCCAGCCTTTTTTCATGGAGATGAAGATCTAGATCCTGAATATTTTCCTGAATGTCAGAGCGCGAAAGAATACTGTCAGAAAATTCGGCATGAGTGGCTAGAAACCGATAGCAGCTTGGCAGGATTAGCTTACGCGCTAATTCCAGAATTAATCATCTATTCTACAGGTGGAAATATTCTGGCATTTTGTCCATCGGAAGTAGTAGATCGATTGGCTAACGCGATCGAGAAGCGATATACATCAGAAACTTTAACTGCCAATTCTTGTGCGGTGGGAGCAATTTTCAAGCCATTAGAAATCAAATTTGGTTTATTGCCAGATGAAATTACTGATGAAACTTTCTGGTTCGCAGATTACCAAAAAGCTTATCAAAATCCAGAAACCCAAAAATTTATTTCTGGTTACGTAGCTCCTCAATTGACTACAGCGGATGGTCTGTGGGAGGCTTTTTGCCAACGAAAAAGCTTTAATGAATTGACGAGTAATTTGGCTGTTTTATTCAACCAACGTCGCAGCGGCAATCCTGAAATTGGTCGTCCCAGTCGGCAGTTTCCAGTAATGTTTGAAACCCATCCGTATTTACGACGGGATGGCGGCGATAAGCGATCGGCGATCGCTCAAGTCAAGCTATTACCTGATGAACCTTGGTATTCAGAATCAGCCGCACGTAAACGTCTCGTCGGACAAATCGCCAAGCGAGAGGATATTACCGATAATTGGTATCGGCGATTAGGATTACAATGGCGACCAAATTCTAGGATTGAAACTTGGGTAAGGAAGTATGAAAGATTCCTAAGCAAGCAAAGTCTAATAGATCGATACTTTGAGGGAAAAGAGAGAGTAACTGAAGAAGCGCGATCGCTTAGAGAAATTGGCAATGTTTGTCGAGGTTTTGTGGCTTATATTTATGCCGATGGTAATAATATGGGCGGTTATATCCAAAAGATTAAAACCCCACAAGAATATCAAAAATTTAGTCGGGATATTTTTACAGCTACCGAACAATCTGTCTATAAAGCCCTTGCCGAACATCTGCATCCCCATCGACTTCAGGGATTAACCGATCCCGAAAGTGAAGGGCGGAATGGAAAATGGATTCATCCCTTTGAAATTATCACGATCGGCGGTGATGATGTCATGCTCGTCGTTCCAGCGGATAAGGCTCTAGCGATCTCCAAAACATTAGGCGAGGAGTTTGAAAAGCATTTAGCTGGTATCCCAGAGTATCAGATATCTGGGGATGAAGATCGATCGAAAATCCATCGCTATCAACCGACAACAGCCGAGCCATCTGCTAGTAGTTTGAGTATGTCCACAGGCGTGCTAATTACCGCTGAAACTACCCCGATCTACTATGCCGAAGATCTAACAAATCAACTACTCAAGTCGGCAAAAGAGCGATCGAAACTTCTCAAACCACATGGCTATTATGGTGGTACGGTGGATTTTCTGGTGCTAAAATCCGTAACGATGATTTCATCGAATATCAAAGAATTTCGCCAAGAAGGATTGGTAAAATCCGCTGGCGACCTCAAACTCAAATTCTATGCTGCACCCTATACCCTGCACGAATTAGGTGGCTTAATTGAAGTCGTACAGACACTCAGAACCGCAGAATTCCCCAAATCCCAACTCTATCAGATTCGCAGTTTGCTCGATCGCGGCAAGCGGACGGCTATTTTGAACTATCGCTATTTTCGCGTCCGACTCAAGCCAGACGGTCAAAAAGTACTTAAAGACCAATTTGAGTTTGGCTGGTGCGATGCTGAGACTAATAATGGCAGCTTGGCTCCGTGGATGTATTACACTGAGTCAGATGCACAGGATAAGTCGGGCTATGAAACCATTTGGCGAGATCTTGTCGATCTGTACGACTTCGTAACCGTTAAGACCGAAAATGCCACCCAGTTAAACCGATGAAATTATCTACATTAGTCGCACAACCAACATTTCAAACCTATTCCCTGACAGCAACGATCGATTCTGCACTCTGTATCGGGGCAGGTGGCTCGGCTGGTTCCTTGGCGGATAAACCGATCGTGCGGAATGCGGCTGGATGGATGATTATTCCTGGCTCTCATCTCAAGGGTAGACTCCGACATGAATGCGAAAAAATTGCGCGTGGTTTGGGCTGGGAGGTGAGTAGATCTCCCAGCCCCCGTAATATGGTCGGAAATTATCCCATCCCTCCAATACTAGATCGATCGCCGCACTGCATTATCAGTTCGATTTTTGGCGATCCTTCGCTACCATCGAGGTTGTTAATTGACGATCTAATTTGTACGACTTCCCCTGAAGATCTCCCCAATGAAGTAATTCGTCCTGGTGTCACCATCAACCGTCGTCGCCGCACCGCTGAAGATCGAAAACTGTATTACTTAGAAACCTCTCCGCCTAATCTCCAACTAAAATTCACTGGTGAGATTCACACGATCGATCCGCCCCACTATGCAACAGCATTAATTTGTGCAGGATTGAGACATATTAATGCTTTGGGGGGCAGTAAATCGGCGGGATTGGGATGGTTGACTTGGGAATGGGGTGAGATACCGATAGACGATCGAGCTTGGATCGATTTGGGAGGTGCTAAAGGATGATAAGAATCAACCTCGAAATTACCGCCCATTCACCTCTGGCGATCGGCAGGCAAAAACCTGGTGGCTCGATTAGTGAAGTCGAAACTTATATTCCTGGCTCAGTCATTCGCGGCGCAATCGCGGGGCTGATGATTCGGGAAGCACGGAAGACAGGAACCGATTTTGCGAACGATCCTGATAGTGACTTTAAAACCCTGTTTATCGATGGTGGGGGAATTTTTCAGAATGCTTATCCGGCAATTGCCGATCTGGGCGATCGCCTTCAGGTAAATTCCGATGTGCGGGTTTTGCCTGCTACTGCCCTCAGCGCGAAGGGAAAGCCTGGATTTAAACCCAAAGGGAATGGAGTATTTGATTCGACGATCGATCGCTTTTATGCCGATCTGTTCGGTCAAGTTTATGACCCTAATTGCCCAAAAGATGGCGGTAGGGTCGATCCATACAAGGTGTTTTATAGTCGGAGTGACGATCGATATTTAGTGCATTCTACCAGTACTCGATTGCTGACTCGTGCGGGGATTAACCGCCGCCGCGCAACTGCTGAAGACCAATTGCTCTATAGCATTCAAGTTTTGGATGAAGTCAAGTGCAAGAATGGTAAGGATGTGTCAATGGCTTTCTGTGGCAGCATTTTGGTGGTGGAATCGATCGCTGAGGATTTTTACGACTATCTAAAGCGCAATGCTCAGAACCTTCGTTTAGGCGGTTCTACTTCAAGGGGTTTGGGGAAAGTATCATTGAAGCTACCGGAGAAAGAATCATTAAAGTTACAACCGACAAATCTTAGCCCCGAAAAGGAAGAACCGAAAGATCCTAGCTCCGATCTGCGCGAGCGACTGGGGGCATTCAATACCGCTTTCCAAAACCGTTGGCGACTCTGGCGCATGTTCGATCGATCCGTACTCGATCCAACCATCGATCGAACATACTTTACCATCGGCTTGCAATCTGAGGCGATTCTTACCGAACGCTGGCAACGATCGATCGTTATTTCTCCAGCTATACTCCAAACAGCAGCGGGTAATCTCTCTGGCGAGGTAAAACTGGAAGCAGCCTACAGTAGTTATGACTATCGTTCGGGCTGGAATAACGCTTGGGGATTGATGAAAGATACCGAACTTGTAACCGATCGCGGTTCGGTCTATCTATTTAGTGTTGAATCTGCCCATCAAGAAGAGTGGATCGCTGCTTTAACCAATTTAGAAAATCGCGGGATCGGCGATCGAACTATGGAAGGATTCGGACAGGTGCGGGTTTGTGACGAGTTTCATCGTGTATTTAGAGAGGAGGCTGTATGAGTTTAGAAATAGATCTAAAAATTCAAAAGGGAATTAGGGATGCAGAAGATGAGATCGTCCAAGCGATCGAAACTGCGCTAGACGGAAAAGTGTATGGCAAAACTGGCAACAAAGCTTTAGAAGAAGCACAATTTCGTAATTTACTAAATGTGGCAACTTCAACCGACAGTGCTGAGGTAGTGAAAAATTTCCTGCGTTATCAAGTAGGGCGAGATGAAAAATGGGGTCGTGGAGAAGGTTCGCTCGCAGAAGCAATTGTTTTAGACATCATAAAACTAAAGGTTAAAGCAGACTCAATTGTTTCAGATATTCAACAATATTTAAAAGACAAAGCAGCCGCTAGTTCTAAAAAACCCGAACAGGCTGGGGATATTGCTATTCAAAATATAGAAGAAGCTGAAAATGTTGCTACTGAGAGCAATAAAGAGATTGAGGATGTTACTCAAAATACTGAAGAGACTGAAGATATTGCCATTCAAAATAACAAAGACATCGAAAATATTGCTATTAGAACTAACGAAATTCATATGAATTTAGTTCGTCGCTATCTTGGTTATGGTTCCCGATACTTAGTTTATAAGCGTAAGCAAGGCTAATTCAAAATATTTTACTATGTTTGACACTTTTAAAAACCGCTTAGAACTATCGGGGACACTTTCTACTGTTACCGCCCTTAGGATCGGTGCTGGAAGATCGCTCGATCCGACTAGCTCCGATCTACCTGTGATGAAAGATGCTTTAGGTCGCCCATTGATTCCAGGTTCTAGCTTCAAGGGGGCAATGCGATCGCGTCTCGAAAGTTTCTTACGGGGTATCGATCTTTCATTGGCGATCGATCCGAGCGAATTGGTGAATTCCTACTGGATGAATCGACTTAAGCTACAGAAAGAAGCTGCGACTGATGATGCGAGTTTAACTCAATCTTTAATTGCGATGACCGATCGAGTTTCCCTCCTATTTGGTTCGCCGTGGATGGCGGGAAAACTCCAAATTCAAGATTTGCCTGTAGTGGAAGAACTATGGTTCGGGCAATACCAAGAACGGGATGGCGTATCGATCGAACGCGATACCGAAACGGCGGCGGATGGGCGCAAGTATGATTTTCAAGTAGTGCCAGCGGGAACGCTATTTTCCTTCAAGGCGATCGTCGAGAATGCTAGTGATGCCGAACTGGGGTTACTAACGATCGGTTTAAACCAGTTTGAAAATGAAATGATTCCTTTAGGCGGCGGCAATTCACGCGGCTTGGGCGTAGTCAAACTCGATCTTACCGAAATGATCTGGGTAAATCCCGCTAACCCACAAGAACTCCTCGAATATCTCAAAAACTTAGTAACCTGAGTTCGATGAGGCTAGCCTCATCATCAAATCAATTACCTGACTGTGTTTGAGCCAATCACTACCAATCCTCAAAAACTAAGTGTTTCATAAATTATTATCAATAAGCTCTGCTTGTTGATAATTA
>NZ_JBGSPA010000103.1:0-2626 GCF_041738855.1 Chamaesiphon sp.
TTGAAACTGCGATTCAAACGGAATCGTATCCAGTCGCGGTTGCTCCTGCTCTAGAGATTTCAGTGCCAACCCAGCTTTTTGGGCCGAGACAATCAGTGCCCCCTCAGTGGGATCGCCTGCTACAGATAATTGCCCATCTTGCGTTTGGATGTGAGAGTCGTTGCACAATAAGCCGCACTGTAAACACTCTCGTAACGCCAAAGCTCGTTGGCGTAGCCTCTCTGAAAGAGAATCGAGTTCCACGGGTTGTTCATTTTGACAGATCGTACCTTCGTCACCATAACCCACTCCAGAGACAGTATAGTGACTCCCCCCCGCATAGATCGCTTGGACGGTCATCTGATTTTCGGTGAGCGTACCTGTTTTATCCGAGCAAATGACGGTAGTACTACCGAGGGTTTCGACCGCTGGCAGTTTGCGGACGATCGCGTGTTGTTGTGCCATCCGCTTCACTCCCAACGCCAGCGTTACAGTGACTACAGCAGGCAGTCCTTCGGGAATGGCACTAACAGATAGCGCAACTGCGGCTTTAAACCCCTCCGTCCAATTGCCGCCTTTGCCGATGACTACCGCAAACATCAATGCTGCTAGCCCCAGAATGACGTACAGCAGACTCTTACTAAATTGCTCGATCTTGCGAGTCAGTGGCGTTTCTAGTGCCGTGCTTTGCTCCATTAGTTGAGAGATTCGACCAGTTTCAGTCTGGTTGGCGATCGCTACTACAATGCCTTTCGCCTGCCCCACTGTAACTAAACTTCCGGCATAAGCCATGTTGAGACGATCGGCTAAAACTGTTTCAACAGCTAGGGGTGCGATTGCTTTTTGGACGGGAACGGATTCCCCTGTCAGCGCAGATTCACTCACTTGTAAATCTCGCACCGTCACTAACCGTAAGTCAGCAGGTACTTTATCGCCAGATGCCAGCAATACCAGATCGCCAGGAACCAGTTCGCGGGAGTTAAGCCGCATTTTTTGGCCATCTCGAACGATCGTGGCTTCAGTGGTAACGGATTTGGCTAGAGCCGCGATCGCATTTTCAGCTTTCGATTCTTGGACAAAGCCGATCGTGGCATTAATCAACATCACACCCAGAATTACACCCGCGTCCACCCAGTCTTGTAACAACAGCGTCACGACTCCAGCAATCAACAGAATATAAATTAAAGGTTGATTGAATTCCATCAAAAACCGAACGATGGGACTGGTTCCGGCTTTGCCCTTGAGTTCGTTGAACCCATACCGCTCTTGACGTTTAGGTACTTCTGCTGTTGACAAACCTGCTGCTAAATCCGTGCTCAGATAGGTTGCCGCATCGTCAGCAGCTTGCTGGTGCCATTGTTGCTCGGTCAGACGCTCGATCGACAAAGATGTCATAATAAACTCCCAAATAAATAATTAGGTGTTGCTGGTAATTCGCACAAAGTAGAGTGAAATGGGACAAATATTTTCAATAAGTTTAGGTTGGTGGAATCCGATTTTCGCGTCCAGCAGAGGCTATGCCATCGGATTGCAGCAGCCGCTCTGACCGAACATCGCCGATGCTGGGCGTATTTTGGAGCTGAACTGTGTAGACTTCATTAGGTCGATCGATACCTGCTGCTATCATTGCTTCCTTAATTGATTGCGCGACTTGAGAAGTTGATTCTAGAAAAGATAACCGCTGCGAACTTACCCAAAACCGGACTTCTAATTTGACATCATTGGTAGCAAGTTCTCTGACGAGAATTTCTACTGGCGGCTGTGCGACTACACTCTCGACGCTCATTGCCGCTTGCTGGATAATCTCTTTTACACTTCCGATATCTGTGTCGTAGTCAATCCCGATCGTCAACGAACTCCGACGCAAATCCGCTGCCGTATTATTGATAATAGTAGCGGTAAAGACCTGTAAATTGGGAATCGAAATCGTGCGTCCATCATAAGTAATGAGTGTAGTCGCACGGAGTTGAATATAAGTTACAGTGCCTTCATATTCTTGAATGATAATCTGATCGCCCACCCGAAATGGTCGCGAGGCTAGTAAAATAATGCCAGAGAAGTAATTGCTCAGAATATCTCGCAAGCTAAAGCCAATTGCCACACTTGTCAGTCCTAACGTGCCAATTAGGGTGGCAAAATTCAATCCCAACACTCCGAGCGCGACGATCGTGCCGAATACCCAAATACTGCTGTACACTACCCGACTTACTAACGTTCTAGAGTTATAATCGATTTCCCACCGCTCGGATGCGGCTAATGTAATGCGTTTGATGCTGCTAGCTAAAAACATCGTCAGCAACACAGTCAGCAGTGCGCCAAGAATGCTCGGTAGTCGATCGATACTATCGCGCTGAAACTGGCGGATTGTACCGTATAGCCGTTGTCCGACATCGATCGCCAGTGGGGGTTCGTCAAATGCGCGATTGAGTGCCGTTGCCCACTGCTGCGCCAATGCCTCGACACCTACGCCAAAATCCTGGGCATCCTGTTGGGTGACAGTCATCAGAATCCGATTATTCCGTTGGAGGGTAGCAATCCCGCGCTGCGGGTCAGTTTGGACGGTAATCGCGCCATTCGACTGCGATTGAGCTAGAAAACTTGCAATCCGGCGATTGATAATATTAGCGCGATCGCTCGCACTGAGATT
>NZ_JBGSPA010000104.1:0-4022 GCF_041738855.1 Chamaesiphon sp.
ATCGTGCTGGATCTGGCGCAAGAAGTCGCTCAGTTACGGGCACAGCTTGAGGTATATCGATCGGGAACACCAACATGATGAAGCCACCACATCAACAACCAGCATTAGTTGCACCAAGCAGGTTAAAGGAGCATTAGGCAATATTGTATTAACATGTAATTTGGGCGTTTTCCCCAAAATAGCAGGAGAACCAATATGGGGTACGACAACGATTCGTGCAAAACTGTATCATGACAGGCTTAAAACCTCTGTACAGCAATGCTTTGGAAGATCGATTTCTCTCATGGGTATGAACCATTTTACCGCTTTGATCGATGGTTTAATTGAGCGATTCATCTCAAAGTACTGTGGATGGTCTATTTGAGCGATTCTGTCACTCTACCTATGATGCAATCGCTCAGTTAATTAGCACCATGTAGGGGTAAGGGCGAGATACACGCAAAATTTATCATGGGGACGAATTTTTGTAACGACATGACATTAAGCCGTCAAGCAGATAATCATAGAATCATTACATAGCGAGGCTTCTAGTATAAAGTCACCTAGTTCCAGCTTGGATTGTCTCAAAGATTTCCCCACTTTTAATTTCCACCAGTTCTCGATGGTTGAAGATAAAACAGAAACAGACTTTGCCGAAAAGAGACTGTGAGATAATTCGATCGCAAGGCTCAAAAGCCTTGATAGCTATCTGTTTATCAATCAAACATTGCCTACCTTGAGATAAACTAGGCAATGTTTGGTCAGCCTCAATTTCTGTCTACTTTACAAAACTTTACACTGGTGATAACTTTTGTGCGGATCTCGTCTTTACCCCATGTAGACTCGATCATTCGGGATACTAATGCGGCACTTTCAGTTTTGAATCTCGATCGGGATCGATCTGTTAGGTTTTGCTTGCGCTCTGCCCAACCTACGAACTGAGAGCTTGTAGCGATAGCCATAACTACGCTCCTGATCGCTTTATATTTAATTCCAACCAGCTACTGATAAAGTGACATTTGTTGGATGACAAACCGTCTCTCTGAAGGGGTAGCACCAATATTTTTCATCATCTCCCGAATGTTATTTCTATTAACCTGAATGTAAGTGCCATTTTGCCGATAGTGAGTATTCTGCACTTGTCGCATAAGCTTTCGCAAATTTCTTTCTCGGATTGAGTAGCGACGATTGGGGGTTGAAATCTGTGCGAGTGTGTTCGTACAGCTTCGAGCTTTAGGCTCTGATGCAGCGAGATTTTCGCTAGTCCAGGTTGAGGTGTCCAAATTGTAGATCCGGTCGCACTCTTTTGTTGTCTGTGCCGAGACAGGTTGTGGCAACATTACTGAATTGCTGCTGGCAACAAAGCAAATCAGCCCGAAATTAACTAGATATTTACAGAGTGTTTTATCAATTCGCTCCACTGCTCTAATCCCCAATTTTTAAACTATTATCTGAATTTTTTGCTTCGGACACATCATAGTAGTTAGATATTATCAACAGTCATAGACTGATTCATCTACCCAAAGTAGTAGATTTTCTGGATTTGCAATAAATGTCGCTCCTGTCAAGTCGATATCGGCGGTCGATCGGGTATGACAACGAGTCGTGCAAAACTGTATCATGACGGGACTAAAACCCTTATGTAGCAATACTTTAAATGTACATTACACAGATATTTGTCCATCTTGCATAATTAATGTCCAGCTTAATTAAATAGCTGTAGCTCTTTCATATCAACGCTTTTAGCTAATTATGGTAGTCTGTTTACCTACGGTGAAAATTAATTAGATATTTGCCTTTTTCCAAAAAGCGATCAAAAAACTTTAGCATAGATAAATGCCTTTTCGATACCAGTTTAATCTGGTATCGAACCTGAACAAATTTGATAAAATAATGCAGTGCCTCGATCGATGTTTTTTGAGCCGCCCGATCTGAGAAAAATGGGTGAGTTTGACTATCTACTTCGTTGGATAGTGCTGCTTTCCGACCCTGGTATTCTGTCCGCCCTTGATGCTGCTTCTCATGGACTTGCGAAAGCTTGTTGGTGAGGGGGAAAAGTCATAATTATAAAGTCTCGTCTTTCTAGTATGACATAGGCGCACTCCCACGCAATATAGGGTTCAGCTTTTATTTGATAGAAGTAGAGACTTTCCTCTAGCGACAGTGCCAAAACGATCCCGTGCGAGGGATACCTACCTAAAATTTGCTTCTTGATAAACTTATCACGAGGTCAAAATTGCCAAATACTTACTAACGAAAGGTAGGTTGAAAGTGACAACGATTCGTGTAAATCATCATGACAGACTTTAGTTGAAATTATTTTATGGCAGAAGCCAATTAAAACTGAAATTTCTCTTCGATCGAGTTGGTCAAATTTACATTGAAAACAAGAATTAACTTGTGGAAAGGATTTGGAGCATATCTTGGACATTAATTGTGTAAAACTGACAAATAGACTTGTTGCTTTATAAAAAGCTCTGGAAGTCATTCAGAGACTGCTTCTCCCCCGATCTGTAAGTGTTAGGCAGCATCCAGGTAGAAGTTCCATAGCCCAACCGCAGTCAGCATCAGACGATCGTCGAAATCAGGCACACGATTCCTATAAATCGCTGAAGCTGCGTTGTACCGTTTAATCCCTGCATGGGCATGTTCACAAACCACCCGTTGAGAGCTAAATTCCTTGTTTTCCTGTTTTTGGATCTCACTCAACTCCTTCCCTCTTGGCTTTTTATGGGGTAAATGGATGTTCACAAACTCGTTTTGCAACCCCTGAAATCCTAAATCTCCTTCGATTCTGACCACATCTGGAATGTTGCTCACTAAGTCTGCTTCGTCCAATTGCCGCTTGTCATGGATCTTCCCTGCCCTGGCTTCACTCAACAAAATCACTCGCTTGCTTCGAGTGCTGCCTGTAATGTGCTTGCGCGTATGCCGTTTTTTCTTACCAGAGTAATGCTCTTTCTGCTGTTCGGCATCTTTTGGACGTTGTACTGGTCGTTCTGTCCCGTCGAAAATCACCTCCCTTACTGCTGGAAACCTTTCTAGAAACTGCTCGATACTTTCGAGCTTGCGTTCCGGTAATACCATCTTTTGACCCAAGGCTGTCTCTAATATTCCTTGGAGCCGATGTACCCACCGATTAGCCCGTCCCCGTTCCATGTCAAACAACCAGCTTAAAACATCAAACGTTGGATAACACTTGAAATAGAACAAGATGAAGAATAGTTTAAACTCCATGCTGCTCAATCTAGCTTTGCGACCTCCTCCCCTAGCTCGTTTTCTTGGCTTAGTGTCGCTTTCGATGCTCTCCTGATAGACCACCTCGAAGACTTCACTCAACTCGTCAAACGCTTTTCGATTCAGCCCCGTCAACGCCCTCAGTAAACGGTCATTCTCCAAGGCCCGATTAATTTTGAGCATTGTCTGTTGTCGATCGGGTGTTCTAACTAATTTAGCTTATAAAGCAACAAGTCTAATATCTATAAAATGTACAGAATCTTTGAAAGTATTGCTATTCAAAGGTTTCAAGCCTGTCGTGATACAGTTTTACACGAATCGTTGTCGTACCCGTTGCTGAACTCCTGAAGGACGGGGCAAGCGTCATTTTGAACGCATCTGCCGTGAATGAGAAGGGTGCAGCAATGGGCAGTGTGTACTTTGCTACAAAGGCGGCGGTACGATCGTTGGCTCGAACTCTGGCGGCTGAACTAGCATCCCGTCAGATCCGAGTCAATGCCATCAGCCCTGGTTTTGTGCCCACGAATTTTCAAAGCAAAATGGGATTGCCACCAGAAGCACTGAATAGCTTTGGTGACTATGTTAAGCAGTCTGCCCCTTTGGGGCGGTTTGGGAAACCAGAGGAGATTGCTGCGGGTGTCGTTTTTCTTGCTAGTGATGAGTCTTCTCACATCTTGCACTAGTATATAGGCACTAAATTTCCAGTGAAACTAACTCGAATGCCAGCCCCTGTGACAACAGAAATTCTCGCTGACGCTCGATTTCTAATAAAAGTAGACTCACAGCAGTCTGTGGCATTAACTGTT
>NZ_JBGSPA010000019.1:0-6815 GCF_041738855.1 Chamaesiphon sp.
AAGTGTGAAAGTTGAGTGGGACATCATTTTCTGCTTATATTCTTTGAATAAAAACTCTTGGACTATTTCCAGGCTCCGATCGAATTTTATCTTTTACTCTCGTACCTAATATTATTAATCCGACATAAATGATTATTGCTACTAGATCGGACAAAGTATCTGTAAGACCATTTATATTTTTAAATAATGTGCTTCCAAAAACAACTCCCCAGCGAGCAATTATCATAACGGCAATAAACCAAGCCGTAAATTTTACTTTTGACAAATCCTTGTAAAATGCCATCACAAGGAATGAGGTGCCAAAAATAAAATTTTCAGCCGTAATAAGATGCCAAACATAAAAAATTATCGTTTTTGTAGCCAGATCGGTATTGCTTGCATCAATTATAGGTAAAACAGTGGTCTGCCCATTCCAGGCATGTGTAAAAGAAAAAAGAATTGAGAGAATTCCTGCTATTAGATAGTAGTAGTTTTTAATTATTGACATTTTTAAAGTATTTTTTTATGTTTTCTCTGATGTTGCTTTAGTCAACCTAACAAGTTTGTGAGAGAGAATACCTGTATCGAGCTAACGTTGTTGCTCCCCATAGCCAAGTTATCGAGATCGTTGTAAGGATTATCAAAATGCTAAAGATAAATGGATCGTAGTGCGAACCATTACTTGGGAATAGATATGGACTTATATTAATCGTGGTATGAAAGAGAATCATCGCAAAGACACTTTTATGAGTATTGTTAAAGATCCAAACCATAATTGTCCGTAAAAAAACTGTGCCGAGGCATTGCCAAAATATCCATATTGGCGTTTGATGCGCTTGGCTATAGGGAATAATATGCCATATTGCCCAAATAAAACCGATGATGATACTTGCTTTAAAAGCCCCATACTGTTTTTGCAAAGGAGCGGTAACATAACCGCTCCAACCCACTTCTTCGCCAATAGCACCGATAAAAAACACAAAGAAGAAAATGACGACAGATAGAAAGGGTATTGGAGGTTCGGGTAGTATTCCTCCTGTTATCTTCAAGTACCAATAAGAAAGTGCTGCTATGGTAGGCATGAGAAAAACAATTGGTACATACCATTTTTTATCTTTGATTTTTTGGAAGTCCAAAGATAGTTTCAACAGTTCCTTAACACCATGATTTTTTTGTTCTTTATAAACGAAAATTACTGCCGCTAATAAAGGACAGACAGTCATTAAGGCACTGATTGGAAGTTTTATAGGAAGTATTTTAGTCAAATCTCTAGTCGTAGCACCCAATATCCAAAAAGGAATTGACAGCAAAAAAACTAACAAAAAGAATTTGAGTGATGACTTGTCTTCTGATATATTATTTTCCATATTATCTCTCTCTTTTTAAGGTGCTATTGACCGAAAAGGATGCTTATCTTCTCGACAAATTTGCTGAATAATATTGCGTCCCGACATTGCCACCACTGGCACACTTCCCCCTGGTTCTACCCATTGCCCGATCACATAAAAATTCCGCAGTTTCGGTAATGTTTTAGGTAAACCTTTAATCGACAGTGGGAGGGTTTGTTTGGTCAGGAGCCACCCACAACTCGATCCTTGCCAGTTGCCCGTATAACGCTCGTAAGTAAGCGGTGTAGCCACATCTACAAACTCAATATCATTTCTAATCCCAGGATAGAATTGCTCTAAAAGATCGATGAGAATTTGTGATTCTTGAATTTCTTCTGCATCGTAGATCGATCTACCATAAATACGTTACCAATAGTCATAATTAGTCGTCAACACAACCATCAACACTGATTTCCCCTGTGGTGCTAACGAAGGATCGAAGCAATAGTGTTTGACCCCAATCTCATATCGCTTTTCTCCCGCAATTACGACAGGTCGATCGAGCAAATGAGTAGTCCAATGTGGTTCGGTTGATAGATCGCGATTTACGCCCAGTGATACCTGTAGTTGGGAATGAATCGGTAAATGTCCATCGTAGTAACGTTGGATCTCGCGGGGGACATATTGCCGATCTAGTAAACCAAACAGCGTATTGTGACCATCACAGGCTGAAATTACTCGATCTGCATAGCATTCTTCGTTGTTATATAACCGCACTCCAATCGCCCGATCTTTCTCGATTAAAATCTTTTCTACTTGCGATTCATAGTAAATTTCACCGCCTAATTCCAGATAGCGATCCGCGATCTTTTCGGCAAATTGGAGCGATCCACCTAGCGGAAAGCCAGCATTTTTGGTGTGCATATAAGCTAGTAATGACATCCCTACCATCACAGGAATATCTTCCCAGCCAAACATCTGGGGAATGGCGCGGCGGAGAAAGGGATCTTGAAACCTCTTGGCAAACTCCACTGCTGAAAGGTTTCCCCACTGCGCCAATGGGCAGATAAATGGCAACATTTTCCTTGCCATTTTGCCCCAGTCTCCCAGTTGCATCAATGCTTTGGGCTGCTGTTGAAGTAGTGACAAATCGAAGTGAGTAAAAGTGCGAATCCCCACACAGAAATCGCTAATTAATCGGCGATCTATCGGTGATAACTCTTTTAAATGCTGCTCCAATCGATCGGGATTACTGTAAACAATTAAGGTTTCCCCATTAGATTCACTCACCCGTAGCAATTCATCGTGATGGACAAATTGTTGCTGCGGTACAACGCCAAGTTCCTCCCAGAGTTGGTAGAAAGGCTGTCCTCGTGCAGAGCCGAACAAATAGTGAATGCAACCATCAAACACAAATCCCTGTCGGTGCCATGCCGTACAGAGTCCACCAGATCGATCGTGCATCTCAAAGATCTGAGTTTGATAACCATTCATCTGGGCATAGCAACCTGCCGCTAGCCCAGCAATTCCCGCGCCAATAATGATAATAGTGCCACCGCATTTATGCTTCATCATGAAGATTTTCTAGATGTTTTTATAGCTTGAAAAATCGATCGCGAGGTTAGACTGTAGAGCCAGCTAGTATGTTACTAGTGGTGTTTTGCCAAAGCAGGTTGGTGATGCCAACTGCTTCAATATGAAGTCAGCAACATCGGCGCGCGAGATTTTCCCTGCCGCAACACCAGATAAATTTTCGATAACCCGATATTTTCCAGTTCGGGAACCATTAGTCAAGAATCCTGGACGAACGATCAGCCATTCGACATTACTTGCTTTAAGAATCGATTCCGCGCGATCTTTGTCTGCATAACTGGTTCCCAGCAACAGCGGATTGATAATGCGATCGTAAAAAAAGCCACCATGACCCTTACTATCACCAGCACCAATGCCAGTAATTAGGATGAGTTTTTGGTTTGATTCTGTTCCGATTGCTGCAAGAATATTTTGAATTCCTCGCGAGAAGACATCGACGGGTTTTCTGGTCGGTGGAATACCAATGCAAACGCAAATTGCCTCCTGTCCAGCAATCGCCGCAGCCACAGAGGATGGGTCGAGAATATCGCCTGTGATGACTTTCAATCCAGGAGTGCTGATGTTCAGCTTGGCAGGATCTCGCACTAAAGCAGTAACTTCGTGGCCTTCTTCAATGGCAGCTTTTAATAGCTCGGCACCTATTCCCCGCGATGCTCCAATAATTGCAATTCTCATATTAGACTTCCTACCTGAATTAATTGTTTGTACGAGTTTCTAATCCGAGTGATTTTATATTTTAGACTAGAGCAATAGTAGGCAATATCCGATTTGTCAAGAGGTAATCGAACTTTTCATTTTCCTCTATGTTGGCAAAGTGTGCCGAGTTTTCAAACCAAATTATTTCCTTTTTGGGTGCTTCGATTATTTGAAAATACTGTTCTGCAATTATGGATGGTGCTTCATAGTCATACCTTCCTAATGCAAAATATACTGGCACTTTGAATGATAATTCTTGTTTCTTCAGGTTAATGGTCAAAAGCTCCTGCCATAACAAATGATTCGATGCAAATATTCCTTTGAAAAAATATACTTTATCAAGTAAAGTATATTCAGTAGCAGATATCAAACTACTGAAAATAAGCGGAAAAGCACCGTTTGAGCTACCGTATAACTCTCCACCATACTTACCTAATAAGCGTCGTTGGGTCATCATTTTTTTCTGCCCATCGACAGTATAAGGGGGAGTACCTATTTCGGTAAGAGTCCGAATCGCTCGTTTATCTTCCGCTTTTGTTGCTTGTGCCAATGTCCAATCATAAGAAATTTGTTCGTTCTCCTGCATATTTACAATCTGACCAATTCCGATATAAGCATGATATAAATCTGGGTATTTTTGGATACTCAATATCCCAATTAGACTTCCCCATGAATGACCAACCAGAAATATTTTCTGTCGATCGAATCGATGACAGAGCAATTGGGTCAATTCGCCAGTATCTAAGACAAACCGATCGATCGTCATGGAAGAATGAGGATTAATAGCTTTGTAAGACTTACCTGCTCCTCGTTGATCCCAAGTTGTGACTATAAAATGTTTCTCTAATTCATCCGTATATTTTCTTAAAAGACACATATTGGAAGTGCCAGGGCCACCATGAAGAAAGAGAATTACAGGCTTTGTGATATCTATGCCACGAATAAGAATCCATTGTTCCTGTCCTCCCAAGTTAACTTTTTCGAGTGAGGCAATGCCCCCAGGAATATCATGTCCTTGTCGATCTTTAATAGGGAAAGTAAAACCAGGAATTAGGAATAAGATAGCTAAGACTATTGCACCCAATAAAACGATCGTCAGAAAAAGCATCACAACTTTATTTTTAGTGTTGATTTGATGGTCGGATCGTTCCCGTGAGCCTCTCCAAGATCGAATCGGTTTTTTTCATAGCCTAAACGAATACTGTGAGAAACTCGTGAGGAGCATTCAAACAGCTAACGATTTCATTATTTTTCAATCTCTTATGCGATCGCCTTTGGCTTCTCAACGTTTTTAATTTGTAACGCCAGGAAGCGTTCCACATCATAAATTGCTGCATGTGCTGATGGAGATATCTTGGGCAATATAAGGTCAAAGGCATGGTCTGTCTGGGGTAAAATATGCGTGACCGTTGGCACTTTTTCTTCCACCAAACGAGTGCATAAAAAGCGAGTTGTTTTTACAGATGCCATCAGGTCATGTTCACCTTGGATGAGGATTGTGGCAGGACAATTAGCATGTACATGGGTGACTGGGGAGAAAAGAGCGTATGGTTCAGGGCATTCATCTGGATGCCCGCCAAAAAGAGGCGCGAAAGCCCCAGCATTTTCAAAGTCTTTATCAAAATTAAAGCGATAATATGCTTTCCCCATTTTTTTAATCATCCATTCGGGCAATTGAACGGGCATAGCTTTTTTTGCAGATCCGGGATTCGATCGGGTGGTAAGATGCTGGTTGGTATGGTAGTACATTGCCTCTAAATCTGTTGGGCCATATAAGGAAACAACGCCGCACACGCTGATGTCCTTTCCTACCAGTTCCTTTGGTGTAAACTGCGGGTTGTTGGCTGTATAGCCTGTCAACAGGGCAAGATGACCTCCCGCAGAACCGCCACCCACAACAATTGTGTTGGAGTTTACGCCGTAAGTGCGTGCATTTTCTTTCATCCATACGATCGCCCGCTTTACATCGTTTATCATTCCCATCATGTCCGTTTCAGGAGCAAGGCGGTAAGCCACGTCCATAATCACATGACCTTGGGCAGCCAAGTGACTAAAAAACGGACGAGTACCAACATCTTTATCAAGCAGAGACCACGCACTTCCATGCAGATAGATAAAAGCCAAACCCGATGGAGTAACAGTTGCATTTGGTTGCCATACATCACATAAAAGTTGTCTGTTGGTGTCGGGAATGGTTGCAAATGAAATGTCCTGTTCCATATGTAGAATTGGAACGGCGGGTAATTTTACGATCGTTCGTCTTGGGAGAAAGCGATTTTTTTGTTGGGCACTTATGCTGTTTTCCCAATTCAAACCGAAAGCCTGTTCAAAACCGCTTGAAACATCAGGTGGACGGGTAATCCTGTATATATGCGAACAGAAAAATACAGCGACATACAAGCCGATCGAGCTGATGAAGACTGACCCTGTTGTCAGTCCCACAATGATACTCAACACACCCACTGAGGCAAACAAAAGAGATAATGCAGAAGCAAACAGCTTTAATATCCATAATGTCGGTGCAGGCCAATGTAGCCGCAGGAAGAGCAGAATACTCATTAGTGCAGTCAAACAGCATAAAACAGTAGCAAGAATTTGAACGATCGATTTTATAATTTGCATTTAAACTATTGTTCGTAAATAACGTGGTGACGATAACACTTAAAGCAAATGTTTGAGTTAGCAGAATTCTAGTCGAAGCGATGAGCCTTAGCTAACAATGCTGGGCAAACAGCATCAAGAATTCCTCTGTCAACGGCTGCGCTCACAGAATGACCGCTTCAACTGGTCGCCGTAGAGAACTTGGCATCGCTGCCCCTCGCCCGAAACGTACCACTAGATCGGGTCGGCCAGACTCTAGCCCCAAAGCCTTCGCGAAATCAGGTCGCAAACTTACTTCTTCAACAGGCTGGTTCAAAAAGGCATTGCGGATGCCCAGAGCAGTAGCCTGGAGCGCAAATCGCTCGTAACAGCGACCGACTTCGACCCAATGAGCCTTGTCACTAACATCGGACACGAACACGGCAATACCTGCGGAACTGCGAATATTTCGGGTATTTTTGTCATTCTCTGGCTGCACCCGAATTAATAATTTGAATAACAGGCTCCCCAGCCAGCGCGGTATCGATGGATTTCCGGTAGCACGAAGAGACAATCCATCACCAGTGCGGGCTGCTTCCTGGTCATTAAAGCGAATCCAGGATTTCAGTTCCTGCATAA
>NZ_JBGSPA010000031.1:0-4915 GCF_041738855.1 Chamaesiphon sp.
AGGGGTATCAGGAAAGGTTTTTAGTATCAAGAATCAATTCACCCACTAGCGGAGCAGGAATCTCCTCGCTCCAGATTCGGAGGAATCACAGATGACAATGACTTTAGACAGCAGTATCAAAGCCTTCCAAAGCAGCCTCACTCAGATCGGTGTCACCAAGGGCATCGAGAACATTGACGGCTGGATGGAAACGCTGGAGCAGGCCGAATTCAGCGGAGCCAAGTCCATCTACGAAAACCTGGGCAAGCTCAAGCAGCAACTAGAATCAGACGACCTTGACGGTGCAGCCATCGGCAAGTTAATGAACACACTAGCAGATGAGACCACGCGAACTGCCAGTCACGCAGACGGCTCACAAGGCGAGAAGCTCCAACAGTTTGGTCAGATGCTAAGTAAATCTAGCAGCTCTCTGAGCAAGTAACGCATCCCACTAGTTCGGGTTTGCCTCAGTTGTGTTTGTGTCCCGCCAACGGGATACAAACACAGCCGAACCTTTTAATAGGCGGTTGGCTTAAGGGGATGTCAGGCAAAGGCTCAAAGCATGAAAATCACATATGAACAGTTGCGCCAAAACTTTTGAAGTTGCTCATGGAACTAATTTGCGCGAAGCTTTACTCGGTCGGGATATCGATCTCTACAGTGAAGGATCGAAAGTCTTAAACTGTTAAGGATACGGCATCTGCGGTGCTTGTGTCGTTTTAGTTGAAGGTGCAGTTTCCCAACCCACTACCTTAAAGAAAATCTGGATGACTTTACCCACTCATTCCAGCCACAAGGAGCGACGACTAGCTTGTAAAGTCAAAGTGCTAGGCAATGTGTCCGTGACAAAATTCGATGGTTATTTTGGTAGTGGTGAAGAATCTATCTGGACACCCGATCGCGGATCGATCGCCACACCAAGTTAATTGATAATTATTAATTAATAATTATCAATTGGAGTCTATATTCAACTACCTGAAGATAAAACTCATGATTGCAGTTTCATCCATCCCAGAATTTACACTATTAGGATCGATCTTGGCTAATGATGACATGTCAAATCGGCTGTCAACAGTTCAGTCATTAACATCTAGCCAATTTAATCTAATTTATAATGCCTTCTCATTTGCGTTGGCGAAGCCTCTCTGAAGGAGAATCGCCGCAATGTTCTCATCCGCATTATTTTTCTTTAGTGCCCAGTCACAAGTCGGTCAGAAATATCGGCTAGCACTGATCGTTTCGGCGATCGTCGTCAGTATTGCTGGCTATCATTACTTCCGCATCTTCAACAGTTGGGATGAAGCTTACAGTCTCCAAAACGGTGTTTATACCCTCACTGGCGCACCATTTAATGATGCCTACCGCTATGTCGATTGGCTCCTCACCGTACCCCTATTATTAGTTGAAACAGTAGCTGTCCTAGCATTACCAGGCACAGAGACAAAACCGTTGCTCACTAAGTTGGTGGGAGCTTCAATTCTGATGATTGCGACTGGCTATCCTGGGGAGATCTCCAATGATTTTACAACTCGGATTGTGTGGGGTACCATCAGCACTATTCCGTTTATCTACATCCTCTATGTACTGTGGGTAGAACTGTCCAAATCGCTAGAGCGTCAACCTGCGCCCGTACAGGAGCTAGTCCGCAGTATGCGCTTGCTACTGTTACTGTCTTGGGGTGTTTACCCGATTGCGTATATCTTACCTTTGATTGGGGTGACGGGTAATGCGGCAACTGTAGGCGTACAGCTTGGTTATACGATTGCCGACGTGCTGGCAAAGCCGATCTTTGGTCTCTATGTATTTGCAATTGCGGTCGCGAAAACGAAATTCGATCGTGAGGCTGGTAATGATAATACTGTCGCACATGATGCTCCCGAACTTGACCTAGTTCCTAATTCTAGTAAGACCTAATCGATTAAAGATCGAGAGCGGCTACGTTTGGGGCAAACACCTAATCGATCGGTTTAGGCAATTAAGTGTTTGCCCCATTTTAGATTTAACTAACTTATGACTATAATTTGCTTTACTCTAACTTGGGGGATGATATTTACTGGTTTATGGGCTTTTGCCTATTACTGGAAAACCGGATTTATGCTGATTAAGCAGTTGCATCAGGTTCCCTGTCATAACTGTAAGTATTTCGTTAATAGTCGCTATCTAAAATGTACTGTTAATCCCCAGATTGCTTGTTCGGAATTAGCGATCGATTGTCATGATTATCAGGCTCAACTCAGTAAATAGCTATCTAATAGACTGGATCTAGGATGGGTCGTAGCTCGATCGCCCCACTTGACTGAGGTTGCTCTAAGCTAGAGCCATATAGCTCGACAAATCGCTTGAAAAGCTGCATGGTATCGAGATTGCCAGCTCTGGTCGATCTGACCCAGCGGTAAGGATTTCCATCAGCTAACTCGTTGAGATAAGGTAGATCTTCAAACAAAGTTAGGCAAGATGCACAGTGTAAAATTATTTGCAAAATTGGCTTAGGAAATATGACATTACTGTATATATCTATGAATAACTTATGGATATTATCAGCGAGTGGTAACATATTAAAAATGATGGTAATTTTTCGGTTATGATAGATCGGGATATTTAGCTCGATCGTGTACGGAGTATGTAAGATTAGCTCTACTTCGATCGTGGGCTTTCTCCATACTCTCAAGATATTGACCGCCGGATCTAGGGTTGTTTGGAATTTAATACTTCCACCGATTGGTGTCGTTTCAATTTGACTGACATTACTAATTTTTAGACCTTTGAGACTAAATTTGTGAACTGTCTCTAAATGCTTTAGATTTAGTAAATGATAAATTTGGCATAGATATGGAATCGGTAAAATATATGCCTGACTGATGATATGGTCTTTCCTTAACTGAAGCATTCTTACCTCAGTTTGCTGGAGATAAGCTGCGTATGGAGGGATCGCAGAATCAAGTTGATAGTGCTTGAGCGTGCTCATACTCTTACCCTGCAAACTTTGGAGTTTTACACTTTTTGTCTTCATGTGTTATTGCCATCCATTAAGCTGCTAATCGGCTCGTCAAAAGAGTTGCGCGCTCGGTCTGTAGGGATAGCTATCCATCCTGCATGTAATAGTCTTTGACAAGTCGCCCATCCCTTTGAGCCGTTCGGAATTGGATAGTCGGGAATGCAAAGCCCAGGGAAAGCCGTATAGGATTTCCAGGGATGAAAGGATTCTAGGCGCAGGTGCAAAGCTAGTTTTCCATTAGAGCTAAACTTGGGAAGCCAACATAGTTGTCCGGTCATTTAATCATCCTGATAAGTTTAAGAAGCTGGATTTTAATTATTCAAGATCCATAGCGATCGCAATGCCGATTACCTAACGGTAGGCTACGCCAACGGTCAGAACCACAATCATTTAGGATGATGGATCGCTACACCTAACTTGGTAGCGGCTTCCCGATGGGCTTAATCATATCCATGAAATTTAGATTACGGGCTAAATGACATTTTCCATTGGTGCCGAATTCGAGCCATAATTAGAGCATTCACAAGAAAAAAGAATGCCGATCCATCACAAGAGTGCAGAATTTTATTAGCAATTATTTTCACATTTTTTTGGGCGTTAACTTTGGGATCGGCGAGGTAAACGCCCAGTAAAGCTCGATTAATCGTGCGATGGAAGTGTGGATGAGGTAACTGAGCAACAGCTCGATCTGCTGCTTTTAGAAAGCAAATAAACCGTTCGCTTATTTCTTGTTCGCTATCATAATAATCACAAAAATTCAGATCGCCGCCGATGCTGTCCTCTGCTCGATCGATTAAATAGTCGAGTAAAATATGCAGTCCTTGAACCCACGGGAAGTAGCTATTTTTTACTTCGGTAGCTAGTTCCTCAGAACAGTTTGGATTGCCAGCATAAGCGACAAGACAAAAAATTCCTAAAGTCGAACCAGTACAAGCTGAAAATTCATGCCAACTCAGTTCGGGAAGTCGATCGCGATGTTCCTCAAACCATGCTTGTAGGCGCGGAACTCGCTCCTGAACTTTGACGTGTTTATGGACTTGTAAATTACAATAATGATCTGCTAGTTCATATATGCCAGGAGCAACCATTCGATAGGATGGCAGGTGCTTTAATACATCTTGGCAAGTTTGGACTAGTTTCATTAGATAGCCGCCGTCGTCTTGTTCTTGACGAAACTGATAGTAATTAATGCAGTCAGCATCGGGTGTCAAGGCGTGGATGCAGGCTTGATGTAGAGTATGGAAATCTCTTGGATCTAGTGAAGTACTCCGATCGCACAGGTTATCTAAATAATCACAAATTGTTTGATAAGCGACTATAAAGCGGATTGTTGGCTCAATTTGGTCTTGAGCGAGTAATCCATAAATTGCACCACCTTCACAGTGAAATGCTTTACTTTCGATACTTAACAAAGCTTGCTTACGCAGTTCGGAATTAGGAATTCTTTCAGCTTCTTGCTGCCATAATTCTAAATGTTTGCGAACTCTCGGTAGAACTTCGCGATAAGTTCTGAGCATCAGCATTCCAGCTCCAGATGGAACTTGCGGTAATGAATCTATTTGAATGAGCGAATTGTCAATTTTAGGTTCAATTACTATCAAGTTAATTTCCGATTAAATCTAGTTCTACTTCGTCTAGTAATACTATTGTTTCTGCGCCTACTCTGCCAAATATAGGTATAGATATAGCAAGCGGCATCTCGACCAGATATTTCCAAGTTCCGTTTTCATATTTAAAGTTGCGGATAATTCCTTCTCCGCCGATAAAGCTCACCTGTTGATGACGATGAAAGCTACGTACCTTACTAACCTGAGTTCGATGAAGTTTTGTCTCCTCAAACTCAGGCATTTCAACACTTTTAGGCTAACAGCAGAATTTTTTCAATTTTTGGCACATTAAAATCCACCATCAATATCATTAATAGTTGAAAAAACATTGATT
>NZ_JBGSPA010000038.1:0-3731 GCF_041738855.1 Chamaesiphon sp.
CGGGTGTTTACCTCCCTTACGAGGCGCCGCTGTCAACTGTCAACTGTCAACTGTCAACTGTCAACTGTTTATCTACTAGCTTATGATTCCTATCTGTTTTACCCTTGGAACCCGCCCTGAAGCCATCAAGTTAGCACCTGTAATTCGGACATTTCAATCATCGCCCAAATTTACGACACAGGTAGTCTTAACTGGGCAACATCGGGAGATGGTAGCACAGGTGATGGAGATCTTTGGGCTGAAAGCCGATCGCGATCTCGATATCATGCAGCATCAGCAGACACTCACAGATATTACCCAGCGAAGCTTACAGGGACTGGAGAAATTATTTAAAGAGATCGAGCCGCAGCTAGTCATCGTTCAAGGCGATACTACTACCGCCTTTGCTGCCGCTCTAGCCGCATTTTACCAGCAAATCCCGATCGGGCATGTCGAAGCCGGATTGCGGACAGACAATATCTACAATCCTTTTCCCGAAGAAGCCAATCGGAGACTAATCTCCCAAATTACCCAGTTACATTTTGCCCCCACCAGTCTCGCCGTCGCCAATCTCCACAAATCCGGCGTCACAGGCGCAATCCATCAGACAGGCAATACCGTCATCGACGCGCTCCTCACCGTTGCCAAATCCCAACCTGCTTGCGATATCCCTGGGTTGGACTGGCACAAATATCGGGTTATTCTCTCCACTGTCCATCGGCGCGAAAACTGGGGCGAACCGCTTCAAAATATTGGTGCAGCCATGCTCCAGATCTTGGAAAAATTTCCCGATACCGCATTATTATTACCCCTCCATCGCAATCCCACCGTCCGCGAACCCCTCACCCAAATATTGGGCAATCATCCCCGCGTCTTCCTCACCGAACCCCTCGACTATAGCCAACTCGTCGGCGCGATCCAACGTAGCTATCTGCTCCTCTCCGACTCCGGTGGGATTCAGGAAGAGGCTCCGAGTTTGGGTAAGCCTGTCTTGGTACTCCGCGACACTACCGAGCGTCCTGAAGCCGTTACGGGCGGTACTGCCAAATTAGTCGGGACGGATGTCGATCGAATTACCGCCGCAGCAAGTGAGTTACTTGGCGATCCGTTGGCTTATCAGGCGATGGCGACTGCTATTAATCCGTTTGGGGATGGGACGGCTTCGATGCAGATTCTGGCTGCGGTGGAGCAGTTTTTTGGAGTGTGAGTGTGAGGTTGGAAATGCGATCGAGATGTTGTTAGGACTGCCTCAAAGTTGGATGTTGGGCATGACCCACTCTAAATTTATAATTAGAGCGTAGGGCGATGGAGTAGCTAATTATGGTCGCACAATCACTCACTGAAACCACTGCAAATATTATTTATCCAGATAGTGACGGTCTACCGATGTCTGACAATACCAAACAATTCCGGTGGATTGTCACGATTAAAGAAAATCTCGAACTGATATATGCCCAAAATCCTGACGTTTTTGTGGCGGGGGATTTATTGTGGTACCCAGTTGAGGGCAATAATACCATTCGCCAAGCACCCGATGTGATGGTGGCGATCGGCAGACCAAAAGGCGACAGAGGCTCTTATCAACAATGGCGGGAAGCCGGAATCGCGCCGCAAGTTGTGTTTGAGATTCTGTCCCCTGGAAATCGAATGGGGGAAATGAATCGCAAATTGCACTTTTACGAACAATATGGTGTGAGTGAGTATTATATCTACGATCCCGATCGAATTGATTTTGCTGGTTGGATGAGAGATGGTGACAGACTAGTAGCGATGGAGGATCTGACCGATTGGACTAGTCCGCTGCTAGAGATTCGCTTTAAGCTCGATGGCGAACTAGAAATTTATCGCCCCGATGGCCAGCCCTTTGTGGGTTTTATCGATTTGGATCTTCGCCGTCAAGCCGCCGAGCAACGCGCGGATACTGCCGAGCAACAGATCGAAAGATTAGCTGCCAAGTTACGAGAATTGGGCATCGATCCAGAAAATATCTAATTCGATCTGGGCGTGTTTAAGTAAGTTCGCTAGTCGTGTCGATCCACTACTAGCGGATTGGTGGTAACGACGTTTTTAAAAATCGATCTAGAAATATTTTTCAACGATCGCGACCAGGTATTTTGTCCAGTATTCGGTCTTTTGGATGGTTTCAGCTTCCACCATCACCCGCATCAGGGGTTCGGTACCAGATGGGCGTACCAGTACCCTTCCAGTATCGCCCATCTCTGCTTCCGCCTCAGCGATCGCCTCTTGCAAGGGTTGACATTTTGCCCAGTTTAGGCGAGATTCGCGATCGTCTACGCGGACATTGTGGAGAATTTGGGGATATGTTTGAAAACTGCTATCTACCAACTCAGCTAGAGATTTTCCTGACTGCTGCACGATCGCCGCTAGATGTAACGCCGTCAAAGTCCCGTCGCCACTGACACTATGCTGAGGCGAGAGAATATGCCCCGACTGTTCGCCACCGAGCATCGCTCCGCTCCTAGTCATCTCAGCCTGGACGTATTGGTCACCTACCGCCGTGCGGATGACTTTACCCCCTAGAGCTTGCCAAGCCCGCTCGAAGCCCAAATTTGCCATCACTGTGGTGATAATTTCATCATTTGGGAGTAACCCCTGTTGTTGGAGATATTGTCCCCAGAAATAGAGGATATAGTCACCATCCACCTTGCGTCCGCGATTGTCCACCGCCAACACGCGATCGGCATCACCGTCGAAGGCAAACCCCAGATCTGCTTGATGGAGGACGACAGCAGCTTGCAAAGAGCGCAGATGAGTCGAGCCGCAATTGACATTGATCCGATCGCCATCCGCCTCATCATGGAGACAAATTAACTCAGCACCCAGTTGGGCGAAAATCTTGGGAGCTACATCCACCGCTGCACCAGATGCCAGATCGAGGACGATTTTCATCCCCGCTAAACTAGTATCTGGTGCGAGGGAATCCTTCATCGCCTCTAGATACTGGGTAATCAATTCCGGCGTAAAGTAGAGATGACCCCACCTTTCTGGTTCTAGATGCGCTCCAGATTGTCCTCTGATGCCTGCCTCGATCGCCGCCTGCAAGTCCTTAGCCAATTTTGTGCCATTCGCGCCGAAAAACTTAATACCATTGTCTTCAGGCGGATTGTGGCTGGCAGAAATCATCACACCACCGATCGCATCGCTAGTCGCCGTCAGATGGGCAACCCCAGGCGTGGGGCACAATCCCAAGTTCCATACCTCAATCCCCGCCGCATTAATCCCTGCCGCTAGAGCACTCGCCAGCATATCACTAGAATTGCGCGAATCTTGACCGATGACGATCGGCCCAACATCATCAGCCGCCTGACGAAGTACCATACCCGCCCAGTATCCCACCTGGAGAGCCAGATTTGCCGTGAGGACATCGCCGACTCTACCGCGAATGCCATCAGTACCGAACAGGGGTGAGTTGGGAAGATTGAGATGATAAGTCGATGATAGAGTCGGAGTAGTAGCTGTCATATTGGGGTAGGGGGAGGCTATTTGGCTGCCAACGATAGATTATCACAACTGACTACCAGCAAAGAGCCTTATTCTTGACTGCTAGAGATTTCGATTCCCAACTCCTTCGGTAAGCACCACTACTATATACACCTGAGTTCGATGAGGCTAGCCTCATCATCAAATCAATTACCTGACTGTGTTTGAGCCAATCACTACCAATCCTCAAAAACTAAGTGTTTCATAAATTATTATCAATAAGCTCTGCTTGTTGATAATTAGCGGTCATT
>NZ_JBGSPA010000077.1:0-4394 GCF_041738855.1 Chamaesiphon sp.
CAATCCAGCGGTGATTAAGTTAGCAGAAGCTGCAACTACACCTGAAGCTCAAATGAAAGCCGTACTAGACGAACTTGCTGCTTTCAACGCACCACCGCTCGATCGACTCTCACCTGAAAACGCTCGTAACAATCCCACAGCCGCAGATGCCGTCATCGGTGTATTAGCTAAACAGGGCAAACCCGCAGTGGAAATGGTCGGAGATATCAGTCATCAACTCATTCCTGGCCCAGCAGGCGACCTCCTCGCCCGAATTTATCGTCCCCAGGGTCAAGGCTCCTTCCCCGTATTAGTCTACTTTCACGGTGGCGGCTGGGTCATTGCCAATCTCAATACTTATGATGCTTCTTGCCGTGCGCTAACCAATGCCGCCAAGTGTATAGTTGTTTCCGTCGCCTACCGTCAAGCTCCAGAACATAAGTTTCCAGCCGCCGCCGAAGATGCCTATGCAGCACTGCAATGGGTCATGACGAATGCCGCTCAACTTAAAGGCGATCCTAGGCGAGTTGCCGTTGGTGGCGAGAGTGCTGGTGGTAACTTAGCGGCTGTAGCTTGCTTAATGGCGCGCGATCGACAGGGTAAAATGCCAGTACATCAGATGCTGATTTATCCCGTAACCAATTATGCCTTTGATACACCTTCATATCAGGAGATTGGTACTAATCCTCAAGTACCGCTCAATCGATTAGGGATGGAATGGTTCTGGGATAAATATCTCAAGAGTCCGGCTGATGGCAGTAATCCTTACGCATCTCCATTGAGAGCTAAGAGCCTCAAAGGTCTACCACCTGCAACCGTGATTACGGCAGACATCGACCCCTTGAGGAGCGAAGGGCAAGCTTATGCACAGCGATTACGCACCGAAGGTACAACTGTTAGAGCCACTAACTATACCAATGTGACGCATGAATTTTTTGGGATGGGAGCAGTAGTAAATAAGGCGAAACAGGCTGTACAACAAGCAGCAGCAGGGTTACGTTCGAGTTTCAATCGCTAGGGGAAAATCACTTGAGCCAAGTAAAGTAGAACGTTGTGCCCTTACCAAGCTGGGACTCTAGCCAAATGGTGCCACCTTGGGCTTGGACAATTTTTTTGACAATTGCTAGTCCGATCCCCTTACTGTCCGCTCGATTTTGCGGGTTCACCGCCTGAAAAATTCTAAACACCCGCTCGTGCTGCTCTGGGGCAATCCCTGCGCCATCATCGGACACCGCGAATTCATAGCAATCGCCGCGTTCTTGAGCTGAAATGTGGATCGAGCCATCAGATCTGTCGTGATGCTTAATGGCATTGCCAATTAAATTGACAAACACCTGAAATAACAGGAGGCGGTTTGTGGATATGGTTGGCATTGGGGCAATATCGAGGCAAAATGTCGGTGGGGGCGAGAGCGAATCGATGACCTCAGCCAGCAGTTGAGCCACTACGACAGATTCGCTCGATATGTCAGTTGTTTGTCCGGTACGGGCATAGTCGAGCAGTCCATCGATCGTGGCGGACATCCGCTCTACTCGGCTCCGTAGCAGGGTCATTTGCGCTTGATTGGCGACGGTCAGCGAGCTTTCCAAATCTTCTTCAATCCATCTAGAGAGATTGGTAATTGCCCGCAGGGGTGCTTTGAGATCGTGGGAGACTATATATACAAAGCTGTCTAGCTCTTGATTGCGATGTTCGAGAGCGGTTTGGGTGCGATTGCGTTCGGTAATATCGATCGCCGCTAGGATGGCATAACTTGGTCGCGCAACTGCACCAGAACGGTCGAAGAAGACTTGTTTGCGGACGCTCAAGCAGCGGACTTCGCCATTAGACCACACGACCCGATGCTCCTGGGCAAACCAACCCTGACCCTGGGGATCGAGCACTTGGGCGATCTGCTGTTCGAGTTGGGCGCGATCGTCTGGGTGAAATGTCGCGTGAATTCGATCGCGTGAAATGACCGATTCCTCAGTAGGAAGTCCATATAAAGCGGCAGCTTCGGGAGACAGCTCGACTAGATTCGAGACATAATCAAACTTAGCCAGCCCGATCCCTGCAACTTCAATCCCCGTTTTTAACTGCGCCTGGGATTCTTGTAAGTAGCGATCTGTCTGCTTGCGCTCGGTAATATCGCGCCCGACTGCGTAACATAAATTCCGCTCGGTATGCGGGATCGCACTCCAAGATAGCCAGCGATACGAACCGTCTTTGCAGCGATAGCGGTTCTCAAAATCAATCTCCATCTGACCTTCACTCAACCTGGTCGCACTAGCGATCGTCTGTTCTCGATCGTCAGGATGAACGAAGTCCAGAAAGGGTCGTGCCATTAATTCGGCGATAGTGTAGCCCAGCATCTGCTCGAATGCTGGATTCAAGCGGATGAAATACCCATCAAAATTCCCAATCGCCAGCAGATCGAGGGATAAATTAAAAAAGCGATCGCGCTCTTGTTCGGCTTGTCTTTCGACGGTCACATCTCGCCAAGTAGCCACAAATCCATCATTTAATCTGCTAACTCGCGTGTCATAGACTTTCGTGAGCTGTTGCGTACCAAACACATCCGTATAAATCAAATCGTCCTGAACCAGCGGTACGCCTGTAGCGATCGTTTGACAGTATCGTTCAAACAACTCTGTCTCGCAAACAGCCGGAAATACTTCACACATCCCTCTGCCAATGTCAGCAGCAGTCATGCGATTGCTCTCCATTGCCGCTGCGTTCAAATATTCAAACCGAAAGTCGATAATCTGCCCTGTTTCATCTCGAATCGCGGCATAGATGCCAAAGCAGTCGAGCATAGTGTCGATCGATACCCGCAGGAGATCGTGAGACTGCTGCAATTGTCGCCGCAAGCGGGCATTCTCGATCGCACTTTGCATGGCTGAGATCAATAGCTGTGGCGTAAAGCTGCCCTTGACTAAATAATCTTGGGCACCTAGTTTCATCGCTCGAACTGCAACACTTTCGCTACCATGCCCCGTCATCATCACGACAGGTAGACTCCGACCGGGACTTCGCTGTGATATTATCTCTAGGAATTTCAGCCCATCCCCGTCTGGGAGCAGATAATCGAGTAAAATCGCATCGATCGTGTTCGTACTATATAGTTCCAGTCCCTCCGCCACCGATCCCGCTTCAATTAGATCGTAAGCACAGCTTGAATCGCTCAGTAGGGACTCTCGATATACCGCTCGATTTTCTGGCAAGTCTTCAACAATCAACACTGTGAAGGTAGGTAGATTCATATTAGTCACAACAATTAAGCTGTTGTGCATGATAGGTTGACACAATTGATTGGGACTGTGCCCATACAACTTAGCAGGTATTCACTATTTCTACAATGTCAAATGTACTAAAGTTGACACTTGAGCGATCGAATCCGAACTCAGGTGTCAAATATCAAAAACTGCCTGAGTACAGCAAACTTTTAAAATTTTGACACGTAATAATATTTAACGCAAATGCTACTCAAATATCTCATCGTGGGAGTTTTTGTCCCTTTTTTTAGATCTGCTCTGAGTCTATTCGGGTAGGTAAGTACTATCCACTAACATCTAAGTTAAATATCCGTCGATCGGCTGATGGTTTTATTAAAAAATAAGCCATTGCTAACCAGTAATAGCCATAAAAAACTCAATAATAATAAATTAAATATTAAGATAAATATTTAGCTAAAGTCATCGATTGATTAATGCTTTCCTCACAAGATCCTCACAATTTTGGACTAGGATAAAGTGAGTAGGTTCTGATTATAAATTTATCGAATAATTAACATGCCGAAAATCATCGCTGAAGCCAAAACGTAGAAGTTCACAGGAGTAGCAAAAATCGAAGAAATCTGATAGCGTAAGGCACATGGAGAAGACAGTGCCAGAACTAAGAGCGGCAATAAGTCCAGAAGAGTGGGCACAAGTGCCAGTAAGTGTCCTCTGCTTGGGTCTTTTCCATGAGCGGGAAACCCGCTCGGAAAGACTCCGCAAACTAATTGAAGAATTAGTGCGGCGGATGGATAAGATTGAGCAAGAAATGGCAGAACTGCGAACAGAAAATGAGTTGCTCAAAGAACAACTAGCAAGAACATCAGCAAATTCATCACAACCACCATCAAAGAATCCTCAAGGCTTTTTAATAACAACCTATCGATTTATTTTTACTCGATCGTAGTAATGTCAATGATACCCCGTTGCAGCTTTTTAGATACTTTTTTATCCTCCATTTGATAGAGTTTTTCTTATCGCTAGAATCATACAGTGTTAGTCAACTGAGTCTCATCACTAAGGGGTATCAGGAAAGGTTTTTAGTATCAAGAATCAATTCACCCACTAGCGGAGCAGGAATCTCCTCGCTCCAGATTCGGAGGAATCACAGATGACAATGACTTTAGACAGCAGTATCAAAGCCTTCCAAAGCAGCCTCAC
>NZ_JBGSPA010000122.1:0-9351 GCF_041738855.1 Chamaesiphon sp.
AAACCAGTCATAACAGCCCATATTTTCCTGTAACCAGACAGCAAAAGTCGACTCTTAGGACACGATTTGTTTCCTAAAAGCCTTGCCTAGCTTGAGATCTAACCCTATGGACGTACCCCGACTCGAACGGGGGACCTCATCGATGTCAACGATGCGCTCTAACCAACTGAGCTATACGTCCTTGCAGCTCCTAAATTTAACATGAATAACTAATGTACGTCAACACTCGATCGACATTTTCTTGCCAGATTGCCAGATTGAGATCGAGAAGCTGTTAACGATAGTCAATTGTCAGCCCTCAATGTTAAAATAAGTGAATGTTTCCAAGGTTGGCCGATCGGTTTAGGCAGCGGACTCATAATCCGCGAGCGGAAGCTCTAGACAGGTTCGATTCCTGTACCTTGGATTAGAGCGAATCAATCAGTGCGGGGGTTAGTTCGGTGACAGTATCGAGGACGATCGCCGCTCCTGATGTTAGCAAGCTGTGGCGGTAGCTGTCGATTTGAGAGCGATCGGCGAGAATGTGTGGTGGCAGGACTCCCACGCCGATGAACTTTTGATGGTGGGAAATAGCGGCTGGCTTGGTTCTAGCGTTGACAATCGTGTGCATATCTGCAACGGTATCGCCAACATAGACAATCGATTGGTTCCTAGCTGACTCAAAGATTGTGCCCAAGCGTTCTACCACCATCAATAGTCCGGTGGGATCTGGCTTGCCTGGTGCGTCCTCCATCGCTACTAAAACTGGCGCAGACAAGCCCAATCTTCGCTCTAAGACATAACTAGCAGATCCGCTGGTAGCACCGCTAAAAAAGCCCCAGGAAATGCGTGCAGCGGTTAGGGTGTGAAAGTAGTCCAGACTCGCTAAGAGGGGTTCGTCACAGATATAACCATTCCAATTGACTGGATCGGTACCGCGATATTTGGTTTGAAAATAGGCGACAATTTCCTCGTAATCTAGCTTTAACTCAGATCGAGATTGTCCTTGACTTTCAAAATAGCGGTAGATTAATTCCTGCGAGCCTTCCCAATCGTTGTTCCAGATCCCCTCGCCTTTGAGCTTGTCAATCTCGATCGCACTGGGACGGTAGGCACCGTTAGTAAACGCTGAGACTGTATCTGCCAAAGCGCGACGATAAGAATTTCCCACGTCCCGAATTACCCCGTCGATATCAAAGATCGCGATCGCGCTCATGCTTTGTCCTGCCACTAAGTTAATTCAAAATTTACCATATTCTTAGCTGTCAGCCGATCGACTCGTAAGCATCGATAAGCTGGATCTGGGTGTGGGTGATGACACGATGGACTTGCTTTGACTGATTGAGATCGCTGACGAATGCCAACAAGTGATACAATGATGGATTGTGTGCCAAAGTACTAAGCAAATATGACCGAAACCATTACCGAAACCTTACCAGTAACATTATCTAAATTTATCTTGAAAGTTCTCTGGTTGGATGAGAACGTTGCCCTAGCAGTAGACCAAGTAGTTGGCAAAGGTTTGAGTCCCCTTACTGCTTATTTTTTCTGGCCGCGTAATGATGCGTGGGAACAACTCAAAGCTGAGCTAGAAGCCAAGCACTGGATCGCTGAAATCGATCGGGTGGGGATTCTCAATCAGGCTACCGAAGTCATCAACTACTGGCAGGAAGAAGGTAAAGGTCGTCCCTTGCCTGAAGCTCAACTCAAGTTTCCCGAAGTTATTTTTACTGGCAGCAATTAATTTTGGTGGTTGACGATTGGGCGATCCTCCGTCCGCGTAAGGCGATGCACTGAAGCTCGCTTGTTGGCGGAGCCTTTGCCTCAAGTCTAAGTGTCAGATCTGCTGCATCGCCGTCATCAAATATTGAGGACATGGATATTTTTCGCCTCATTACCCAAATGACCGCTCGTCTGTGACAGTAATCGCCTGCTCCCTCATCAGAGCGAAATTCGATCGTCAATCTGAGCTGCTAAATCGGCGATGTTAGTCGAGTTATCAAGATGAACATCTGCTAGAGCGATCTTGTCAGCTAGCGACATTTGACTCTCAATCCGCACTGCTGCTGCTGCCCGATCGCTCCCGTCGCGTGTCATAATTCGCTCTAGTTGAGTGTGAAGATCGCAGCTCACCACCCAAATCTCGGTAGTGAGATCGGTCATCTTTGCTTCAAATAACAACGGGATTGCCAGTACTGCGGTGGCATCGGCAGGAAGATTGGCGATCTTACTCACAAAGCAGTCGCGGACATAGGGATGAATTTGAGCTTCCAACCAGCGACGCTCCTGCGGCTGGCTAAAGACAATTGCACCGAGTAGCGGACGAGCCAGTGTTCCGTCTGGTTGGATCATTTTATTACCGTACCGCTGACCGATGGCTGTCAAGATGGGCGAACCAATTGCAACAGCGTCACGAGCATAAATGTCAGCATCCAAAATTGGCAAGTTGTATCGTCGATGCAAATAGTCGGCGGCAGTACTTTTGCCAGTGCCAATTCCACCAGTAAGTCCAATTAAGCGCATAAATTTAAAAATTGGATTTGTGCCTGTGCCGATTAATGCTTGAGTGAGGTTTTGAGCTAGAAAGCTATGGTAGAAAAGAACATCAGCACACTACCTATTTACTGCTGAGAAATTCAGACAACGAGCTAGATTTCAGTCCATCCTGATGTTACCCTATAGTATCTGGAGTGGTTAAAATCTCAACTAGCGATAAGTTTTATGGAAGATATCTCGACCGATTGCTACAGTCGCGATGCCTGGGAGTTAATTCAAGCATTTAATTCACAGCGCGATCGACAGGTATTAATCCAAAAGTATCTGAAAATGCGTAAAGATGCTTTTACTTTTTTTAGAGGTACATGTCATCTATTTTATCAAGATTTACCTCGATCGTCAAATCTTAATTTAGCCCCTGTGGTATGGATTTGTGGCGATTTACATGTGGAAAATTTTGGTACTTATAAGGGTGATGAATACGCTCATCAGTCAAAGCTATATCAGCGTCAAATCTATTTTGGTATTAATGATTTTGATGAAGGCGTTGCTGCTCCCTGTACTTGGGATCTGGCTCGACTAGCAACGAGTATCTTGTTATCAGCAGTCAGTTTATCTCTAGAGCAAGCTGAGGGGCAAAACTTGGTTCGAGTTTACCTTGATGCTTATACAAGTACTTTGAATGCGGGCAAAATTTACCCGATTGGTGATGCCAATGCGCGAGGAGTTGTCGCCGATCTACTCGATAGTTTACAGCAACGCAAGCGTAGTGAATTGTTAGACAAATACACTGAATTAATTAAAAATCAGCGACGGATCGAAATTGACGATCGCCAGATCTTTGGAGTCAGTAGCCACCAATATGAACTAGTTAGTAAAGCGATCGATGAGTGGGCACAATCTCAGACAGATTCAGCTTTTTTTGAAGTTTTAGATGTCGGATTTCGGCGTGCAGGTACGGGTAGCTTGGGACTCGATCGGTATTTGGTGTTAGTAACTGGCAAAGGTTCGCCAGATCGTAACTATTTATTGGATGTCAAACAACAGCAATCTTCTTGTCTGCAACCATACGTAACTATACCCCAGCCAGCTTGGGCAAATGAGGCAACCAGAGTGATGGAGATCCAACGATTAGTTCAGTTTGCCCCACCCGCTTTATTGGCGACAGTGACGATCGCCGATCGCAGCTATTTATTGAGAGAGCTGCAACCGATGCAGGATAAAATCGCTTTAAAAAGTGGTAGTATGAGTATGAATAGCTTGAAAAAGCTCATCAGCACAATGGGTGAAGTTACTGCGGTTACACATCTACATGGAAGTGGTAAACTGGGAGTAGCAATCGGACAAGATCTCATCGAATTTAGCAATAATTTGGATTGGCAGCAGGAAGTAATAACTTATGCCAATATTTATGTGCGGCAAGTGCAGATCGATTATCAAAATTTTTGCGAAGCTACTAAGTATCTATAAATTAATTAAGTTAAGCGTGAAATACTTTAGATTAATAATTGGGATTGGCTCGATCGCACTGACTGCTTGTAATCGCACTATTGCGACTACTTCGCTCCCTACTGCCCCCACAGCAGTCATTACCCCAGTACCTGTAATGTCTCCATCATTGGACGTCAGTACCACGACTGCCACGATCCTGCCAACTGTAGCGATACCAACAATAGCGATACCGACTGTGGCACCCTTACCGCAGCCAATTGTCACTCCATCGCCAGCACAAATTGGTGATTATCTGGTGATTGATGAGCTAAAGCGACCCCAATTTATGGCACAGAGTCGCGATATTTTGAAAGCAGCTAGTTTGCCAGATACAAAAGTAAACTTTAATGCCACAGACTTACTCGTAGTTCTAAAAAGTACGCGCAAATACTTTCGCGATCGACTCGATCGCGATCCCGATCTTCAGCGTGAGGGGATTTTGGGTACTCAAGGGGTCAAAGTAAGTGATATTCTCAAAACACTAGATTTTATGGTGTTAACAATCCAGCAGGATATCACAGCTAAACGAGCGATCCGGCTGCAAGATCCCCAGTTTTTAAATACTCACTTTCGAGCGATCCAGTGGACAGCATTTAATCCGACTGCAACTGAGGAAAAAAGGATTAGGATGACTAAGTATGCGGTATTTACACATCCAGGATCTCGCACTCCTACCACAGAATTTAATGCTGGACTTTATGCACTCAAGCCAGATTCAGACATTGAGGCAATTCGGCTCAAGTACACCAAACAAGATGTGCTGACGAATATCTATGAACCGGAAGGGAAAGAATTTGGTAACGTCGAGCCATTGGCATACCTCGATCGCGAGGGATTGGAATCAGCATTGATGCAAGGAACTATTTTAGTTAAATTTACTGATGGTAAGTCTGCCTTTTTTAATGTCGATCGCCATAATAATATTCCCTATGTTAAAGGCTTAACTCCCACCGAGCAAAAGCGATATTGGTACTTCAAACCCGTAACTGCTATTAAAGGATTCGGTCAAACGATCGAGACGAAAATTTCGCTCAAACCAGGCGTAACTTTTGCTGGAGATGTATTAAATATCGGGCTAGGTAGAATTGTCGTGACGGAGAATGCGATCGCTGGTAAACCACAATTACGCATGGGCATTATTGCGGATACGGGGGGTGCCTTTTTGCCCAATTTACATCAGTTAGATTTCCTAACAGGTGTATTTGATACCAAGGAAGATTTCAATGCACATATACGCAAGTTACCGGAATATACGAAGGCGTATATTCTGGTCAAACGATCGCCGCGCAGCTCAACAGCAACTAATCTCAGTTCGGGGCGTCCAAGCCAGAATTAAAATAAAATATCAGTCAAAATAGAGATATCACATTGCATTTGCGCTCTAGGTTCTATCCATGCTCAGACCAGTTCCCGTGAAGCTCTTGTTGCCTTTGGCTAGTTTATGGTGCGGGTTATCGATCGCCATTAGTGCCTGTACGCCCGACCAGCAAGCGTCTTCGGCTCGCGATGCCCAGCCTCAAATTGCAGCTTCCACCCCAATTGGTGAGGCAAAATCGCCACAATCCACAGCATTTGTCCCGACCGCTGCCAAGTCTTTCAAAGTCGAAACTGTTACTGAAGGATTGGAAGTACCGTGGGGGATGGAGTTTTTACCAGATCGATCTATTTTAGTGACCGAACGTCCTGGTCGATTACGGATTATTCGCAACGGTAAGCTCGATCCTACACCCATTGCTGGCTTGCCCACTATTGCCGCGCGCGGTGAAGGCGGCTTGATGGATCTGGCACTACACCCCAAGTTTAGCCAAAACCGCTGGCTATATCTAGCGTATACGATCGAAGGCAATGGCGGTCTACTCCAAACCCGCGTCTCGCGGTTTCGGCTCACCAACACAGGCTTGACCGAAAAACTCGATATTTTTCCAGGTGTACCAGGAACGGCGGCGGGGACTCATTTTGGTTCGCGGCTGGCATTCGGGCAAGATGGCAAGCTCTACATCACCTTGGGCGAACGTGGCGAACCCAAGCGCGCCCAAGACCTCAACAACCTCGATGGGAAAACGCTGCGGCTCAATGACAATGGCACAGTGCCCAAAGATAATCCCTATGTCGGGCGCAGCGATGCCCGCCCCGAAATCTTCTCCTTCGGACACCGCAACGCACAGGGTATGGCTATTCAGCCCAAAACTGGCGCGATTTTTCAAACCGAGCATGGCCCATCGGGATATGATGGTCGCCAAGGCGGTGATGAGGTAAATGTCGTCGAGGCGGGAAAAAATTATGGTTGGCCGAATATCAGTTACGATCGCAAGGCTCCAGGACAATTACCACCGCTATTGTTCTATCAAGACGCGATCGCACCCGCTGGCGCGACCTTTTATACTGGAAATGTGTTTCGCCAATGGCAGGGCAATTTCTTTTTTACCAATTTGCGCGGTCGAGCGTTGACTCGCGTCGCGCTCAATGGAATTAAGGTCGTCGGACAGGAAAAATTATTGCAGCAGCAATATGGAAGGTTGCGGGATGTCAAACAGGGGCCAGATGGGTTTTTGTATATTGCGACTTCCGATAATGACGGCTATGGTGATGGTCGAGCTGGTGGCGATCGCATTATTCGGCTAGTGCCTAACTCATGAGCAGGGTCGAGCCGCAGTCTGGATTGACAAGAAACTAGGCTATATCGATCGCCGAGGTAAGCTAAAGACTGATATCATACTGGGAAAATTAAATTAAAATCCGTCAAATTGAAGAGTAATTCAGTGAAATAATCGATCGATCGTAGTGCGTGAAGCTGTAATTAGCTCACTATATAATTAATTAAATATTAAAATAAATATATTGGATAAAACAATTGCCAGAAGACGGTTTACTCACAATATCCTCACAAACTTAGTTTAGGATAGAAGTTAATAAATCTGTAGTACTGTGATGTCAAAAGAGAAAAAAGGCAATAAAGCAGCCAAAAAGCCCAAAGCACCACTAGCTGAAACCAAAAAGCAAGAGAAAGACCCCAAGCGATATGACGGAAAGCCATAAAATAGCGGGTCGCAAACAGCCAGAATAATCTAAATGACACAATTGAAAAATAGATCTGAACTAGCTAGAAACTACCAACCATATCAATCACCAAAAAACACATGCTAAATCAAATCGAACTAACAAAATCTGTACCACCGGAGCGATGGGGTGAATTTTTTGACCAGTTTTCCAATGGTAATCGAGGACGATATATCTCAATTGACATCATTAATTCAGAACGCGGTGACGAAGAATTGATTCAGAATGTACCGCTGATGGCGATTTGAGGCGTTCGAGCGACAAGCTGGTGCGGAAATGACGACGATGTATCGCTGGTTTGAGAACTTGGGCGGCGACCTGATGAATAAAACAATGAAAAAAATACTTATTATCAACGGACACCCAGACAAAGAAAGCTTCTGTTTCGCACTTGCAGAAAGCTACAAGAAAGGAGCTAATTTAGCTGGGGCTGATTGCAAATTGGTACATCTAGTCGATTTAGATTTCAATCCTATTTTGACTTTTGGATACAGAAAAATAAGCGAGTTAGAGCCTGATTTAGTAACAATGCAACAAGAAATATTAGTAGCAGACCATTTAGTTTTTGTTTATCCTAATTGGTGGGCTACTTTTCCTGCGCTTCTAAAAGGCTTTATCGATCGGGTTTTTGTGCCTGGTTTTGCCTTCAAGTATCGTAAGGATTCACCCTTATGGGACAAATTATTAGTAGAGAAAACTGCAAGGCTTATTGTAACAATGGATACGCCAAAATGGTATTATTTCTCAATCAATATAAATGCTGGACATAATGCAATGAAAATTGGCATATTAGAATTTTGCGGTATAAAACCTGTAAAGATTACCTCGTTCGCTCCAGTGAAGTCATCTGATGAAGTGAAGAGGAAAAAATGGTTGGCTAAAGTGGAAGGATTGGGAAAAGAGCAAAAATAAAAAAGCTTTACAGAATAAAAATCTAAAAAATATTCATGCCGACATCTAATTATGACTCACGATCGACATGATGATACCAATATCGAAAGATGCCAATCTTCAGCATAAATTTGCTCAATTAATCAACAATTTGTCAGCACAAATATTATGATTGAAGTACAGACCTTAGCTAAAACGTTAACAATTCCTTCCCAACTTACCCTGGATCGGCAGCCCCCCACTTTAATTTTAGGCGGTGGCTTCACCGGATTATTCACAGCATTACACCTCAGCCATCAGCATTATAAAATACCAACTATTCTGATCGATCGAAGTTCAAGATTTATCTTCAAATCCCTACCCTATGAATTTCTCAGCGATGAGCTGAACACTAAATATATCTGCCCCCGCTATGATACTCTTTTGCATGAAAGTGGCATTGAATTTATTCAGGACATGATTCAATCCATCGACTTGCAACAGCGACAGGTTCAATTAGCGTCTGGACTGCATTACAACTATGGTAATTTAGTGTTATCGCTTGGTAGCGTAGCAGCTTATTTCGATGTGGAAGGAGCAGAAGAATACACCTTACCATTTCGCACCACTGAAGATGCGGTTGCTTTAGCTAAACAGCTACGAAATTGTTTGCAACGAGCCATCCACACCCAGAAACCACAACAGCAGGCATTATTAACCGTCGCAATTGTGGGTGCTGGTCGTACTGGCATCGAGCTAGCCGCAACTCTGGCGGATTTATTACCAAACTGGTACGCCGCTCTGGGCAGTAATGTGGCAGATATTCGAGTAGTTGTAATTCAACGGGAACAAGAAATTCTCAAAGGTGATAGCGACAGCCTCCAACAAACTGCTCAAACTGCATTGCGCGAGCGGAAGGTACCCGTTGAGGTGTTGCTAGCAACTGAGGCGATCGCGGTGCGTCGAAACACGGTTGTCATGAAGCGAAACAACCACATCGAGCAACTCTCAGCCGCGACGATTATTTGGACGACGGGCAGCGCGATCGATCCACTCATTTCTACCCTATCAATTCCTGAAGCACATCACGATCGACAGGGACGACTCAAGCTGACAAACGCCTTACAACTGCTTGATTTTCCCGAAGTCTTTGCAGGTGGAGACTGCACTGTTATGGAGCAGTATCCAGCTACCTCTCAAGTAGCATATCAGCAAGGAGCCACGATCGCCCATAATTTGCAAGCACTTGCCGAGGGTCATTCACTCCTTCCGGCTGAAATTGGGTTGCGGGAAAATCTGATGAAACTGGGGTTAGAGGAGGGGCGTAGTTAAGGGATGGGGGAGTGTTTGTGTACTGGAAGAGTGACATGAGGAAAAAGAGAGTCAAAACGTTGATTGACCCAAGCAACGCGAAGGATCAGTAAATGATTGAAACCCGACTCACTCCAACGCATCCCA
>NZ_JBGSPA010000180.1:0-4728 GCF_041738855.1 Chamaesiphon sp.
CAATGTTTTTTCAACTATTAATGATATTGATGGTGGATTTTAATGTGCCAAAAATTGAAAAAATTCTGCTGTTAGCCTAAAAGTGTTGAAATGCCTGAGTTTGAGGAGACAAAACTTCATCGAACTCAGGTTACTAGTAACTTCGATGCTTTTACTTTAGCTTGCATATTCTTACTCGTCAAGAGTATGCGCTACTTTTTAGTTAGAAACAATACTTTTTGCTGAGATTAGCTACTCAAACCCCGATCGTCACCTAAACCAAATCCGCCAACACACCAGAAGCCTTCCCCTGCAAACCCTTCCGGTTATCGTCATAGATCATCAGCGTATCCAATCTTGAATGCCGACTCAACCGCTGCGCCGTCCGCACGTCGCCCCCACTGGCATCCAAAAAAGTCGTGATCGCACTATGCCGCACCCGATGCGGCGATAAATGCTTAGTAATCCCCGCAGCCTTGCCGATCCCTGCCACCAACCGCGCCACCGAACGCCCCGACAATCGCTGCCCATAAGACCTGCCATCGAGCGCGATAAAGATCGGTTCGTCTGCCGTACCTGCCCTAACTGCCAACCAATCCTGGAGCGCATAAACCGTCCGCGCAGCTAGATCGATCGACTGTAGTTGAGTCTTTCCCTTCCCCACGATCCACAACTGCCCATCCCGAAAATCTTGAATATTTGTCGCCACCAATTCCCCTCGCCGCAAAGCATTATCCCAAAGTAGCCGCAGGATGGCATAGTCCCGTTTGCCCTTAAAACTCGCTCGATCTACACACGCTAACATCCCGCGATAAGCAGCCGCATCCACCCCCGAAGTATCGCGATACTTCTCCACCCGCACATGGGGAATATCTTCCAAACTAAAACGGCACTGTCCTAATTTGCGCGCGTGATTGGTTAGCGATTTAATCGCCGAGAGCCGAGTATTAATCGTCGCCGGAGCCAACCCTGCATCCAAGAGCAACCCCTTATATTTAAGTACCACCCCCACCGCTTGATGCTGGGACAGATTCAAAAACTCTTGAATCTGGTCGGGATTGGCAATCGCCCCTGTCAGTTGAGTAAAAAAATCATCCAAAGCCGCCGCATACGTCCGTTTGGTATTCGGGGAGATATGCAGCTTCAAAAAATCCGTCCAGACATCATCCAAACTCTGGGCGACACCGGAGATCGAGTTAACAGTTGAATTACTCTTGACTAGAGATGATGTCATCAAATTTTAGTGCTTAATTAAATGAAATTATTATCTAGATATCACAACAATCCATAATCATAATAGTCCAAAATTTCGGCAAGTAACTTTGGATTAGATGTTAGTAAATTGCCCAAATTCTGCTCCTGAATTTCAGTCTCACAACGGTCGAAGATTCCATAACAATACCGCTCGTCATCATGCCGAGATCGATATCTAATCCCATCCACACCCTGCGGATGATCGTAAATCGCCTGTGCCCACACTCTAGCATCAGTATAAGCTCCCGAAGACAACCGCGCATCGGCTCCCATCTTCACCAAACTACTCCCCGTCAGATCGGCAAATACTAACTCTCGTTGACAAGAGATCGCATATAAATTCCGTTGCCTCAGTACTGACTCAGAAACCCCCTTAGCCCCGTGAGTCCTGCCATAGCATTCGATCCAACTCGCATATACATCAGCCCCCACATACAAAATACCATAGCCCTGAGCCGGACTATCAAACCTGCCTTTACCAGTGCGATCGAAATACAAACTAGAGGAAAATTCAACCACATTCAATCGATACCAAGTTCCCTGACTGGTCGAGGTTGGCAACTCTCTACTATGAAAATCTGACGGTGGCAATGGATGGGGAATTAACGGATCTTCAGGCTGGATTTGGTTCGCCATAACCAGCAGCAGCAGTAACTACAGCATCGATATTTCCAGCCACCAAACATTCCAAAGGAGTGAGATTATCTAACCGTAAATCCCCAGTTTTCATAAACATTAACTGCGTCCAAGCATCAAACTTAGCCAGCGCAGTCAATACCAAATCGAGTCCAACTAAAACACCCCCATCTTGAAACTGCCACAGTGGATAAAAATAGCCTCGTTTCCCCAACGAAACAGCCAAAAGTTGTCCCTTACTCCGCCGTTTATCCACAGCCTGTCGGGAAATTCCCAATAATTGAGCGACTTCCTCACTTCGTAACGGTTGCCCATCGCTGTATAGTAGTTCTTGCTTGACTCTCATCCCCCGCAATCGCGCACCTGCTAACGGATCTGTCGGTGCGAGTTCGGCAAGTAGTTCGGGTGCAGTCAAAGCCGAGATCGTCCACTCAAAACTATTAGTGTGAGGATTTGCCGTAACGTTACTCGCATGACTGGCAGCTAGAGCCACATCGAGCGTTGCTTGCCAATATTGGGACAACTTGTGATGGTGCTTTGATTCCCGCAATAAGGTGGCTAAAGCCTCCTTAAACTGGGGCGAAGCATCGAGTAAATTATCGATCAGTCTTTGTTCGATCTTAGTGGAGGTTTGCACTCGATCGATTAAGGTGTCTACACTCATTTTTTAAATTGAGAATTGAGAATTGAGAATTGAGAATTATTGCTTTCTAAACTGAGAGTTCGATCGACAACTCGATCCAGCCACGATCCAGCCACGATCGATTTCTACTAAGACCGCCCACACAAAACGTCAGAATTGTGCAACTTCGTCAATCTGTATTCAGATTAACAAAGTTAAGCAACTTCGTCAACTGAAGTGAGCGATCGACAGAGTTGAGTCCGAAAACGCGCATTATCGGTCTCAATTACAACTGACTCCATTTGACCAGATTTCTTGCTCCAATAGCGATCGCATCATCATCGTGTTTCGAGTTGAAGTCCTTATAGAAGTAATTATCGGTACCTGAATCGCTAATTATCAGCGCAAGTAGAGCGGCAGGGTGTCAGATTTGTACCTGCTTGCGTCCCCGATCCTCCCTTACTATAGGCATCAACCCTGAATCCCACAAACATTGAGCATCAGCATAGCGACGAGGCAGATAAAAAGCTAAGAAAAACCCCACCTCGGTACCGAGACGGTAGCATCTCGGCGACGAGGTACCGAGTTAGCTATGTCACCGCGCGTCAATTTGCGTTAGAGGAAACAGGGTATGGGAGCGTTACTAATTTCGTTCCCCTTTAAATTGAATGTCATCGTCACTTTGTGTCAGTAGATCGGGTATGGGAGCGTTACTAATTTCGTTCCCCTTTAAATTGAATGTCATCGAGCGGGGGAATCCGCTCATCATCGTCATCCCAGGAATCATCATTCTCGTCAACCTCACTGTCTTTATTTGCAAAGCTGATTGGCTGCTGTTTTTCCTCGAATCGATTAAGACTTCCAGCTATCTCAACCATCCCTTGAATAATCTCCGCCTGGGCTTTGAGATTAGATCTCGACTCAATGCTTGCTATTTGAAATTCAATTCCGTCTGTTTTCCCAAGCTCAAACATGGCAATCGGCAAATATTTGTCCTTGACTGCTTTCATGATTGAGGCAGAGATTGAAGCGTCTAAGCTCCCTAAATACTCGTGTAAAATTAAATGCTCTGGGTTGTCGGGGTTGGGACTAAACTCGATTACTGCTTTTCTCTTACTCATGTTCTTAACTCAACTTTAGCTCTCTATTTTCAATATACTTGTTGGTCTTGTCGTATATCCACACTCAAATACACTTCATCAGAGAATTAATAACTACATTTGTATATATAATTGTAATAAAATAGTAGCTTTTAGCTTTACTTTTTAGCACGGGTATTTCGGGGGTGTTTCGGGGGTATTGCGGGGGTATTGCACGGGTGCTTCCAGAATCGAGCGAGAGTTCTGTATTTTCTGCACGGGTGTTTCGGGGGTATTGCGGGGGTATTGCACGGGTGCATGGGTTTACAATCAACTAATATTTTAATAGTAAATTTTACAAACTTAAAATATTTATTACTACTGTCGAATTGTTGCTTGAAGCTACTTGCAGCAGCTTTATTAATTACTAATAATACCCAAACCGCTCCAAAGATTGCAAATGCGAAAATCCTCGATCTCAGTCACAATTAGAGGGCTTAGTCTGAGGTTATAGTGAGGGAAGCAAGCTAAGGCAGTGGCAGACATAAATGTCTACCACTGCCGCTTGATGGGGGATACCCCCATGCCCCCAAACCCTAGAATTTAGTAAAAATTGTGTTGCAAATCGAAACTAATTAGTTTCATAAATTACAAATATAACTACATGACAGAACTTGAGAACAGATCGAACAGATTGACGATCCGATTTACTGATTCAGAACGAACCACTCTCAGAACTACAGCAGAGAAATTAAGACTCAGCGAGGGCGAGTATGGAAGGAAAAGAATATTGAGCAAAGGTGAAATTAAACAAATAGTGATTCCCCAAGTGAATCAGGATACTTGCCTGCAATTAACTCGATTGCAGGTTGAGTTAAATCGCCAGGGAGTTAACCTAAACCAACTACTAAAACTGTTGCACTCTCGACAGGCTTCCTCAGAGACTATCAATCAAGTAGCAACTCTGATGGAGGTTTACAAAGAAACCAAGGCAACTGTGGACACTTATCAATCACAACTAATTAGGGCTTGCTGAATAAGTCATACGATCGAGTGAGCGAATCTCGAAGCACGCTCACTCGAAGCGCGTCGTCTAGCGACGATCGCCAATGATAATTTTTAGTTAAGCTCAAAGGAGATACAAGCAAGATTTCTAAT
>NZ_JBGSPA010000181.1:0-20953 GCF_041738855.1 Chamaesiphon sp.
CAATGTTTTTTCAACTATTAATGATATTGATGGTGGATTTTAATGTGCCAAAAATTGAAAAAATTCTGCTGTTAGCCTAAAAGTGTTGAAATGCCTGAGTTTGAGGAGACAAAACTTCATCGAACTCAGGTTACTAGTAACAAAAACTATCCAGTTGCCAAACTTATCGACAATTCCGATCGAGTTACCGCAGGCACAGCCATTTATGTCTCCAATTTTGGGGCGGCTCGGGCGATCGATCCAGCAGTTTTTACGTTGGTAAAAGGGACGACAATCGGCAATAGCACCAAGCAACTAGATCGCGGCTACTCGTTCATTTATAGTAATTATCCCCTGTCAGCAGTCAATGGCAACCCCGTGTGGAACGAGCGCGGCGAGGCAATCGCCATTCAGGGACAGGGCGATAGATCGACTCAGCTACCAGCAACAAACCCCATCCGAGTGCAGACTGGATATCGCTTGGGAATTGCCGTCAATACCTTCACCAAATTTGCCGCCGCAGGGATACGTGGTGATGCTCCCGCACCAATAGCCGCCAAACCGACACCAGTAGACGATCTAATTGCCAGTGCAGTTCAAAAGGAGCGCAAAGGTGACTATCGGGGGATGTTGGCAGATCTGGAGCAGGGCGTGTTCCTAGATTCCCAAAATCCGCGACTTTATTACAGTCGTGGTGTGGCTAAGTCGATGTTGGGCAATCGAGATGCGATCGAGGATTACAATTTTGCAATCGCCCTTAATCTGCGTGATGCTTCTATTTACAACAATCGTGGTGTCGCTAGAGCTAAATTTGGGGATAACAAAGGGGCAATTGCCGACTATCGACAAGCGATCGCGATCGATCCAAATTACGCCGATCCCTACTACAATCGCGGTCAGATCGCATTTGCAGCTAGCGATAATCAAGCTGCGCGATCGGATTTAGATCGCGCAATTGCCCTCGATCCTAACTTCGATCGCGCCTACTTCAGTCGCGGGATGATTAAGTCGGCATTAGGCGATAAAAAAGGAGAAATTGCAGACTTCAACCGGGCGATCGCGATCGATCCCAACTATACTCAAGCCTATTACCAACGCGGTCTAGCTAAACTCAGAGGGGGCGATAAAAACGGCGCAATCGCCGACTTTAACCGAACTATTGCCCTGAACCCTAAAGCTTCAGAAATATACACCGATCGCGGCGATGCCAAATCACAGATCGGCGATAATAACGGTGCGATCGCTGATTATACTCAGACGATCGCCCTCAATCCCCGCAGTGCCAAAGCCTATCATCAGCGGGGACTAATCAAGTCCAAATTAGGCGATAACAAAGGAGCGATCCTCGACTTAAAAAAAGCCGCAAATCGCTACCAACAGCAAAAGCAAACCGCCAGCTATCAAAAAACAATCGCCCAAATCAAACAACTTGGTTCCTAAATAAAGAGAGGGCAGTACAAAATTATTTTAACTGGCTCGTTAAATATATGCTCCATCACAACAATAGACCACTTGCGCGCATCAGGAGGTCGAAGCAAATTCAAAATTTAGAGTTATTACCCATAGACTATTTCAACACTGCTTCAATCGAGCTAATAACACCATCACTTCATCAATAACCTTGACCATTTGTGATGTAGGTCGATCGTGTTGATTGAGGATAACACTAAATACTAACGGAGAGTATTGGGGTGGATAGATGTAACCAGATAGACTTGCAACACCACTCAGACTACCAGTTTTGGCGCGAACGATACCTTGAGCCAAAGTTCCTTTCATTCGATTTCTCAGACTACCACTAACTCCAGCAATTGGTAGAGAGTCACGATATATTTGTCCCGCTGGTGTTAATATCATTGCTGATAATACTCTCACAAAAGTAGTCGGTGCGACTAAATTATGTCGAGATAGCCCAGAGCCATCATGGAGACTATAAGTTTGGAGATCTATACCCATTTCAGTCAGACTTTTTTTGACTGAAGCAATCCCGATACTAATAGTATCTTTACTACTAGTATCGTGTTCGGGATGAGTCCGTCCGATCGATCTGAGCAAAATTTCGGCATAGATATTATTACTACGTTGATTGGTTTCATTAATTAATTCGCCAATTGTTGGTGAATTAATGGTAGCAACTTCAGGCAAATTAGTAGTATTTTGACCAAACACTAGGCGCGTACTCTCTAGCGCAATTCCAGAGCGATACAAACTTTGTCGAAAAGCATTAATAAAAGACTCGGCTGGATTTACCAGTGGTAGATCGATTTGAATGGGAGCAGAATTGAGAGCTAGTTTACCTGTCAATCTGATTGTCGATCGACCAAAAATCGCGACCGCATTCACATTACTATCTTGACTAGCCGGAACCGTCAAACTTTGATTATCGATCTGCCAACTATTTAAAATCGGATTTTTCCACGTATATTTGAGCGGCATTCCAACTTGCTGTTGACTGACTACGAGCGGATTAGAATTTTGACCTATCATCAAACCATTAATTGCTGGGGCATAATCAGTCGATAAATCGCCCCATTCCCAATCACCGTTAATCTGTTCTCCCCGAAAATAACCATCATCGAAACTAATTTGTCCGATCTGTTTTATCCCACGCTGTTGGATCTGTTGCGCGATCGATTGTAAGCTACTTACGGTCAAACTAGGATCGCCTCTACCCACCACTAATAGATTGCTCACGCTGCCATTACTCGGCAGTTGATATACTGATGTCCGCAGTCTTGTTGCGGCTCCTAGCTGGCGCAGTGCCACCGCTGTAGTAATTAACTTCACATTAGAAGCCGGAATAAATAAGCGATCGCCATCCCGATTATAAAGCTGATTTGTCCTACCTAATTCCTGTACTACGATCCCCCACCGATAGCGTCGCAATTCGGGTCGATCGATAATGCTATTAATTGCTACTGGCAGTTGGCTAGAGCATACTGCTGGTAATACTGGCGGCGCGATGACATTTGGCTGCTGTGACTGAGCCGGAATCATCGTTAATAACTGCACCAATAACCACCCGCACGTTGTTGTGATTCGCTGATGGGAAGTAAATAATTGCTGCATCTGTAGACTTGTACAAAGATTTTTTCAACCCTCAGTCTACATGGAGTCAGCACCCCTTTTCTAATTTTCATCCTTCCGTTCTAGTCGAGCCACCCGCCGTCTCAATAATCGGGTTGCTCTAGCATTATCAGCCACCTCATAATTGAGATCGTCAAGATAGTTTCGTAGGAAATTAAACCCTTCCCGCACAGCAACTAGAATCGTTCCTTCAGAGCTATCAACTCTTTGACGGATAGAAGCCATATCTTCTCGCAGTGCATCGACATTCTGCTTCATCGCAGTCATGTCTTGCTGCAATACAGAAATCTGAGATTCTAGATGGTTGAATCTTTCTTCAGACATAAGTATCTCGACAAGTGAGCTGGTATAAATAATTTATCACATTAACATAGTTGTAGGGTGTGTTACTCCGCAGGACAACGCACCAAAACATTCACACATTAATAGTTTATTATTTTGTAAACCTTTTACACGGGTTCTGAAGTGGGGGACTTTTTGAGCCAATCGAATATCGCACTAGTAATCAGATGCGATAATAATCCAATTGGGCCAAAAAATAGACACAAAATCAACGAATGAATCGTAATTATTCCCTTAGCTTGTCCTTCTAAATAGATGTACCGTCCGACAAATAAATCCATTGCGAGGAAATGTACCCAACCGACAGCCGCAGCCCCTTCATTGGCAAAAAAGCGGGCAATGTCAGCCAGTTTGGGATTGGCGAGTGCTGCGGCTGATTCAGGATCGACGGCAACCACGAGCAGGTAAATGTACAATCCAGCCAGGGTGATGAAAGGTAGTGGAGATGAAATTACTTTGCGGGTAATTTCCCATTTGGGCAATACAATCATCAAAGCCCAGAATGGTAGAACGAATAAGTTAGCAGCATCGAATAGTTGGCTTATCATTATGTGATTTATAAATGATTAAAATTACAAGTTCTATCTATTATGATATAAAAATTAAGATGTATACATGTACTATCTTATCACAATAACTATTCTTCAAATATATATAGAAACTAAATTAGATCTGTTAATCGCCTTGTACAAGTTGAAAACCTATATCCTGCCGAACGATATCTTTGAGTGCATGTGGAGATCCTACCCAGATATCACCATAATCCATAACTAGCACATCTCGATTTCGGGATACATAAAAGTTGTGTGACGGCTCATTGAATACATAATAACCGATCGAAATAGATCGCTCACCATCACTGCAAGATCCCCGACTTCTCCGAGAAGTCGGGGATCTGTCCCCAGCTATCAAGCCCACCAAAACACTAGCTTAAATATCAGCCATAAACTCCCAATTTGCTTGATACCTTACTCGGCACCCCAAATGGAATCGAAGAAGTAGAAACGATCGATTTAACTGGTACTAGTTGCACCGCGCAAGCCTTGAGTTCTGGTTGTAAAGAATCGGGACAGGCGGCATCGTGAGTAAACAGATTTGCTTCGGCATCTTTCGCCCACAATTCGCCCCAGTGCATCGGTACAAAAACCGTACCACGATCGATCGCCGCTGTGACTAATGCTGGAAATCTTCCCGTACCGCGACGCGATCGAATTTCGACCATTTCGCCATTCTCAATATTTAACCTCGCGGCATCGCGGGGATGAATTTCGACAAAGGGGTCGGGGTGCATCTGCTGGATTTTGGGGATGCGTCCGGTGCGGGTCATTGTGTGCCAGTGCCCGTATAAACGTCCTGTGGTGAGGACAAATGGATAATCTGGGTTTGGAGGTTCGGCGAGTCCTTTGGAGTGACAGGCGGCAAATTTGGCGCGTTTGTCAGGGTGGTGGAAGGAGAGATCGGTATAGAGGCGTTTGCCGTACTGGGTTTTACAGCCCGTCGGGTGGGGCCATTGGGTGGGGCCGTTATCCTTGAGATATTGATGGCTCAATCCGGTGATATCGCAGGGACGACCCGCACTGAGTTTGGCAAATTCGGCGTAGACATCGGCACTATTTTTAAACCAAAATTCCTCTTTAAAGCCCAGTCTCCGCCCGACTTCGGCAAATACTTCCCAATCGGCTTTGGCTTCGCCAGGTGGTGTTCTAAATGCGGGACAGAGGGTAACTGTCCGCTCGGAATTGGTCATCACGCCTGTCTTTTCGCTCCACTGAGCGGCAGGGAGGAGGACGTGGGCGTATTTAGCGGTTTCGGTGGGGTAATAAGCATCCTGATGGATCGTAAAAGGCGATCGCATTAAGGCGGCTTTGGTACGGTTGATATCGGGCATACTGACTGCCGGATTGGTAGCGACGATCCACAGCAAGCCTATAGATCCGGTTTCCATGCCAGTTATCATCTCCCAGGCAGTTTTACCTGTGTTGGGGGAGATTCTCCCTGCGGGTAAATTCCAGAGTTGCTCGACTTCGGCACGTTGAGTGGGATTTTTGACCATCCGGTAGCCGGGGAGGATATGCGCTAGTCCGCCAGCTTCGCGTCCTCCCATCGCATTGGGTTGTCCGGTGAGGGAAAATGGCCCCGCACCTGGTCTGCCAATTTGCCCCGTCATCAGATGCAGGTTGATAATGTGCCGGACTTTGGCGGTGCCTTCGCTGGATTGATTGACACCCATCGACCACAGCGAGAGGACATTATTAGAGGCTCCCCACCATTTGGCAGCTTTTTCGAGATCTGCTTGAGCGATGCCGCATTTAGCCGCAACTACGTCGGGGGGATAATGTTGAATGACTTTAGTAAAGGCGGCGAAGTTGCTGGTACAGGATTCGATAAATTGTTGATCTACTTTACCCGCGCGCAGGAGTAAATAGGCAATCCCATTTAATAAATCGATATCCGTCCCTGGTGTAATCGCTAGATGGAGATCTGCGGCTTCGGCGGTGGCGGTACGGCGCGGATCTACTACGACTAGCTTGACTCGATCGTGTTGTTTATGATATTTTCTGAGGCGATTGAATAGGATCGGGTGACACTCGGCGGTGTTCGTCCCAATTAAGAAGGCAAAATCTGTTTTCTCGATATCGTCATAACAACATGGTGGCCCATCAGCACCGAAACTTTGGATATAGCCAGATACCGCTGAGGACATGCACAGCCGCGAATTGGCATCAAAGTTATTTGTACCTAGACAACCTTTGAGCAGTTTTTGGGCGGTATAGTAATCCTCGGTCTGAAATTGTCCAGAACCATACATACAGATGCCATCGGCACCTTGAGTATGGAGGACATGCTGCATTCGATCGACAATCCGAGTATAGGCTTCTTCCCAAGTCGCCCGTTTGAATGGTTCGGTCAAACTATCCCGTACCATCGGGTACTGCAAGCGATCCTTATATAGCGACTCACTAATCGTCGCCCCTTTCACACATACCATTCCCTGACTCGAAGGATGCGACCTGTCGCCCGTCACTTTCCAAATCGGCACGCCACTACTATCCCGATGTACTGATTTCCCTGGCACAGCGGGGGGCGAAGCTTCTAAACCACAGCCGACACCACAATAGGGGCAAAGTGTTTTAGTTGTATCAGTCATAGGAGAGGGGGTAGAGAGTAGGGGGTAGAGAGTAGGGAATAGGGGGCTAGGAGTTAAGGGTTAGGATGATGCTGAAAATATGTATAGATCTGCAAAGTACCGATTCTAGTTAAGATATTCTGTGTTGACGAATACTAATAATATGATGAGGCTAGATGGTTTGACTATCCAGCCTCGTAACGTGATTGTTAAGTGGAGTGCCAACGATTAAAACCACTTTGAATGTAAGTAGCAGCTTGAGTTAGTTAGCTCAATTCTTCACTAGGACTACTGCCAATTCCGATAGCTTGAGCCTTGTCTAGCCCAAACGAGTTTTGGGGTTCTTTGAGGAAAAAGGCACAGAGAGAAGCACATATCAAAGCACTGATGCCCATCGAGGCAAATAAAGTCGGTGCATCAGTCAAGCTAAAAATAGTCAGATAGACTACACCACCAAAGTTACCATAGGCACCAACATTACCCGCCACTTGTCCGGTAATTTCCTTCTTAATCAATGGCACAATGGCATAAGTACCGCCACAACCTGCTTGAGCAAATAAAGCTGAAAACATCGTGACGGCAACTGCTACAGGTAAAGCCCAAGTTTTATCGATGAGATGGGCTACCAAATAAGCAATCCCGATTAAGCCAGTTACTACAGTCATCGTCCATTTTCGACTCCCGAATTTGTCGGAGATAAAACCCCCGCTAGGGCGCGAGAATAGATTAACGTCTCGATCTGCGACCCATCAAAACCCAACTCTTTGCCAATCACAGTCGCAAAGGGGGCAAAATTGAACCAGCAAACGAAGGTTAGAAAAAAAGCAAACCAGGTCAGGTGCAAGGTTCGATACGGATTTTTGAATGAAAGTAATCCACTTAGCATCAGGCTGTAACTATAACAAGACAACAACTGAGGGGATCGATTAGACAGTTGCGTCAACTGGTAATGGATTTCAGTACGTCCAAGTTACGGGAATGTTTGATGTCAATTAGTAGTTTTTGTTACCGTTTACTAGCTATCTTTCGATAAATACATGCTATCAATCCGATTTTTGCATTTAACTAAACTGTAAAGTTAACCAGAATACAGAATAAATATGCTGATAATCCAGATAAAACTGTAAAATTGGGACTTTATGGCTAAAACTTCTCTAGTTCAGGGTCTACGACGTGCTTATCAGATTGCCAGATTTGCCCAACGCCGCAGCCTTGCGTCGTCAACAGCTCTGGAAATGTGGGAGTTGCGGATTAGTCGTCGCCGCTTGCTTCGAGGCTCTCTCGCGGCAACGGGTGTTCTTTCCGCCCTGGCATTGGAACGAGAAGTTGATGCGATAACAACACCAGTACTGATTGTAGGCGCGGGGATTGCCGGATTGACGGCGGCTTACTATTTAACTAAATCGGGTGTACCAGTCCGCATCATCGAAGCCAGTAATCGGGCTGGTGGGAGGATGCTCAGTCAAACTAAGGCACTCGGCACGGAAAGCACTATCGAATTAGGCGGCGAGTTTATCGATTCTGCACATAAGAATATTCGGAAGTTGGCTCAGGAGCTAAGTTTGGTAGAAGTCGATCTATTTGCCATAGATCGTGAGCTGACTAAAGATGTCTGGTTTTTTAAAAACCGATTAGTTACCGAACGCGAATTAATTACGGCATTTATTCCCCTTGTCAAACAGATCGATCGAGATGTCAAAGCCATCGGTGAGGTAAACTATAAGTCAAAAAATCGTCGCGCTATTCAACTCGATCGGCTCTCAATTAAAACTTATCTCGATCGCTATTGTCTAGATCCGATCTTGAGGCGATTTATTGAAGTCGCTTACACTAATGAGTATGGATTGGAAGTCGATCGGCAGTCATCGATTAATTTATTACTACTAATCGGTAAAGAACCAGATAAGATTGAAATCTTTGGTGAGAGTGACCAACGATATCAGATTCGTGGTGGTAATCAACAAATCGTCGATCGATTAGCGGATAAACTGAGCGATCGGATCGAAACTAATACTCAGCTAGAATCAATCCGCAGTAGTAACAATCGCTATCGCGTCAGTCTCAGGCAAGGTGGTGTGAGCCAGGAGTATAAATTCGATCGAGTCATTTTAGCTTTACCATTTAGTGTGCTCAGACAAATCGATATCGGTGTTAGATTACCTGCTGTTAAACAAGCTGCTGTTAAAGAATTAGGCTATGGTACAAATACTAAATTAATTACCAGCTATAGTGATAAAGTGTGGCGCAATAAGTACAAGTCTAATGGTGAATCCTTCAGCGATCTCGACATTAGCGAAACCTGGGATTCAAGTCGCTGTACAGATACTAAAACAGGTACTATTACTAGCTTTAGTGGTGGCAATTTGGGTGTGAGGATAGGTAGGTCGAAACCCTCACAAGTTGCTAGTAAAATAATCAATCAATTAGATATAATTTATCCAGGCATCCAGAATTTATCTTTAAATCAATCGATCGTTACTAATTGGATCGATCGCCCTTATTCACGAGGTTCCTACTCCTGCTATTTGGTTGGACAGTGGACGAAATTTGCGGGTGTAGAGGGCGAAAGGGTGGGCAATCTCTTTTTCATTGGCGAACACTGTTCGATCGAGGCTCAAGGCTATATGGAAGGGGGATGTGCTACCGGATTAATGGCAGCTAAAACCATTTTAAAAGAGTTAAAATAACTCACTCAGATCTCCTCAGATCCCCTCAAATCCCCGACTTCTTTGAGAAGTCGGGGATCTGCCCTCACCAGTTATTTACGAATATTCGCTTGAGCTTTTGTTTTAAGCGGCTGATATGCTGATGGACATAGTTCGGCTAGTTCACAATCAGGACAATTAGGCTTTCTTGCATTACAGATAGCTCTACCATGATAGATAGTCATGATTGAGAAGTTTTCCCAATCTACTTGAGGTAAAAGCTTCATTAAATCCTGCTCGATTTTGATTGGATCTTGATGCTTAGTTAAACCAATTAAATTAGTCAGACGTTTGACATGGGTATCGACAGTGACACCTTGAATATTCCCAAAGGCATGAGCAGAAACAACATTTGCTGTCTTCCTAGCTACACCTGGCAATGTGAGTAACTGTTCCATTAGTTGAGGCACTTCACCATCAAACTCCTCAACGATCTTGCGACAAGCACCTTGAATATTTTTGGCTTTATTATGATAAAATCCAGTCGATCGCACTAATTCTTCAATATCTAGAATATCTGCATACGCCATCGATCGAGCATCTGGAAATTTCGCGAATAATGCTGGAGTAACTTTATTCACTCGCTCGTCGGTACACTGGGCAGAGAGAATAGTTGCGACTAATAATTGGACGGGTGTTGTATAATCTAAACTACAAGTGGCGTCTGGATACAGTCGCTTTAGTCTAAGCAATACTTCCACTGCTCGTTTCTTCTTGGATGTCCACTTGCGATCGATACTCATTTTATCGTTAAACAGTAATTTGGATGAAATTATATAGCAATTGAGTCTCCATTAATTTGCGACCATTCACGATCTGATAATGGCTGCATCTCAAACTTTATCTGAAAATGACTTTCGGCTGCTTTGGTAAGAGCATCAATAATCTGAGGAATAGTTAATTGGGAAACTAGATTAGGCGGTAGCTCTATCGATTCACCAAATACTTTTTCAAATAACTCTAAATCTGGATTGAGGCGCATCGAACCATGTTGTAAGATTGCCCCAGATTTAATCAGTTGGGCACTACCGATGAGTTTATAACCATCCGCACAAACTAGATCTGCACTTGTCGCTGTACCAAAACAATTGGGATTGTGAATATAACCCGTTCCTGCTGTACCATATCCTAATTCGCCACCGAGCGATCTCCAACCGTCGATGAGAAACTGACAAATTTGTTGATATACTTCTACTCTTTTGCCCACAAATCCCGATCCGATGAGGGCATAAGTTAGATCGCCTTGATGCAGTACGCCCCGCCCACCCGTCGGACGTTTGACTAGATCTATAGATCGATTGTGCCACACTAGCGATCGCCAATGTTCGGGATAGTGGCGTTGGTGATACCCTAGAGAGATAGTCGGCTGCGACCAAGTATAGAAGCGTAATGTCGGTGGGATTTGTCCTAAAATATGTTGTTGTAATAACCACCGATCGATCGACATTTGGATTTGTCCTGTAGTCTCAATCGGTGGAATAATTCGCCAGATTGTTGATAAATTAGTCAATAGATCGCGCTCCAGGTCAATGCCAGATTCTTGATTCTGCTATATTTACAATTAGAGTAGTCTCGATTGAGCTAACGCACATGGTCGCACCCATCCTCACCTCAACTACTGCCGAGATTATCTATCCCGACTGTGACGGCAATCCGATGTCTGACAATACCAAACAATTTCGGTGGATTGTCACCATCAAAGAAAATCTCGAACTTCTATATGCCGAAAATCCCGATGTGTTCGTCGCGGGAGATTTATTGTGGTATCCAGTCGAAGGTAATAATACCATTCGCCAAGCACCCGATATCATGGTCGCGATCGGTAGACCGAAAGGAGATCGAGGCTCTTACCAGCAATGGAAGGAAGCCGGAGTTGTGCCCCAAGTTGTGTTCGAGATTCTATCTCCAGGCAATCGACTGGCAGAAATGCAGCGAAAGTTAAGTTTTTACGATCGCTATGGCGTAACCGAATATTATATCTACGATCCAGATCGGATTGATTTTGCTGGCTGGATGAGAGTTGATGGTAAATTGGACTCGATTGAAGAGCCACAGAGCTGGTTAAGTCCATTATTAGGGATTCGGTTCGATCTCGAACCCGCTACTCTCCAAATTTATCGCCCCGACGGTCAACCATTCCTCAGTTTTGGCGATCTCGATCTGCGCCGTCGAGCTGCCGAACAACGTGCCGATACTGCCGAACAGCGTGCAGATATCGCCGAACAACGCGCAGCCCTACTAACGATAAAATTACAGGAATTGGGCATCGATCCCGCAAGTTTATAATTGGTTGACAGCCAACATCCCCATGTTGCCTCTACCCTCTACCTTCTACCTTCTACCCCTTACCCTCTAACCTCTACTCGTGCGCCTACCCCTTCCCCAATTTAGCATCGGTGCCAAAAATCCTCACCATATCGCCGAGGTAATCGAGACATCTACTTGTGAATTTCTGGCTCAATGTCTGGAGCCAGAAGATCTCAAACTCGCGGTGATGCCTACTTTTGGGAGTATCGTCAAAGCAGCCGACGAGGAATCGGGCAATCAAATCCTCGCCGTGGTTTACCATGCTACCACTGCCCCGATCGATTCTGTCCATCGTGCTCGGGCATTGGGAATGTCACTGGATGAGTTGCGAGAGGAACAACCCCAAATATTTGCGATGCTTAAAACCGAATTTAAAGCGGCAATTATCGGCTTTGAGGATGATAAAGGGCAAATGTATCAATACTTACCACCCCGCCCACCCCAAATCCATCAGGGGGTGTATCAGTGCGATAAGGAAGAGATTATTAGATTTAGCGAACAGTTGGAATTTTTGAGAACATTGCTACAGGTACAAGGTGCGCCAGTCGAAGCTCTCACCGCCGCCACCATCAGGGAAATTCATCAACTCAGAGCGCGAGACAGGTCTTGGCTAGTCACCGCAGGGCGCACTGTCAGTCTGATTCTCAAAGATGATTATGACAGATTGCGTTACGTCCTATCTCAAATCCGTTAAGTTAATCCAAGTTGCTATCTACTACCAAGCCGACGGTTGTGTCTTGGCTCACTCAATCTGGAGATTTCCGCCAGACCTCCCTGTAACAATACGAGACAGCGGTTAAAACCGCTGTCTTGGAGGTAACAACTTGGGTAAATTGGTTGAAAATTGCAAGTGAGAAGTCGAGCCTTTTGAAATACCCTAGATGCTCAAGCCTGATGCAACCACCCTGCCTCTGTTGAGGGGCTGGGGGTGGTTGCTAGGGTTGAGGCAACCGATGAATTACCCTCTTCTGGCTGCTGCGGCTTCATCGGGATGAATGCCCAGACGAGTCAGATTGACGCGTCCTTTGTTGTCGATTTCGCGAACCTTAACGATCACTTCGTCGCCGACACCGACTTCATCTTCCACTTTACCTACCCGATAATCGGCAAGTTGGGAGATGTGGATCATCCCCTCTTTGCCAGGTAGCAGCTCCACGAAGGCACCAATTGGGATAATTCGGGTCACCCGTCCAGCATAGATATCGCCTTCGTTGAGACGGCGAGTTAGACCTTGAACGATTTGGATCGCACGTTTGGCTTTCTCATTATCGATCGCAGACACAGTTACAGTACCATCATCATCGATATCGATTTTGGCTCCGGTTTCCTCGGTAATCCCTTTGATAGTTTTACCTCCAGGACCGATGACCAAGCCGATTAATTCTGGCTCGATTTTGAAGGTGAGTAAGCGTGGGGCAAAGGGTGAGAGTTCTTCGCGGGGTTTGTCAATCGCGGCTAACATTTTCTCTAAGATATGTAAGCGGGCGGGACGAGCTTTGTTGATGGCTTCAGCAATAGTTACCATCGGTAAACCGCTGATTTTCATGTCCATTTGCAGTGCGGTAATTCCGGTATCGGTACCCGCAACTTTGAAATCCATATCGCCGAGGAAGTCTTCGATTCCTTGGATATCAGTGAGGATACGAACTTCATCACCTTCCTTAATTAGTCCCATTGCCGCACCGCTGACAGGCTTGGTAATTGGTACGCCAGCATCCATCAATGCGAGTGTCGAACCGCAGACCGAACCCATCGAGGTCGAACCATTGGAAGAGAGGATCTCTGAGACGATTCTGAGTACATAAGGGAACTCATCTTTGGTTGGCAATACTGGGATCAGAGCGCGTTCTGCGAGGGCACCGTGACCGATTTCGCGCCGTCCTGGGGCACGCATGGGTTTGGTTTCACCTACGGAGTAGGGAGGAAAATTGTAGTGATGAATATACCGTTTGGTATTTTCGGGATTGAGGTCGTCGCCGAGATCCTGAGCGTCGCCAGGAGTACCGAGAGTACAAGCAGACATGACTTGAGTCAAGCCCCGATTGAACAAGCCCGTACCGTGAACGCGGCGGGGTAAAACACCGACAAAGCAGGAAATCGGGCGCACTTCATCGAGTGTCCGTCCGTCTACTCGGCGTCCGGTTTCGATGACCTGTTGACGCATCATTTTTTTGGTGATGCTTTTGAACAGGGTGCTGACAGCTTTACTATCACTAGCGACGGCAACTTGGAGCGGATCGGTGTCTGGTAAACTAGCGATCTCGGCTACTGCTCTAGCCTTGACTTCATCTAGTTCGGCATCGCGGATCGGTTTACTCGGCTCGTATTTACCGAGGACGATTTTGATGCTTTCGGTAGTGCGATCGCGTAAAAAGTTTTCGAGGGTAGGATCGGTGGCTGGTTTCTCAGCATGAACGATACTCAGTCCTAGTTCTACAAGTAATTCGCGCTGGGCAGTAATTAGCTCCTGCACGGCTTCATAACCAAAATCGATCGCTTCGATGATATCTTGTTCGGGTAGCTGATTGGCACCCGCTTCGACCATGATCACGCCGTCTGGTGTACCTGCGACTACTAAGTCGAGGTCGCCAACTTGAATTTCACGATAGGTGGGATTGATGATGAAATCATCACCGACTAAACCGACGCGGACGGCTGCCATGGGGCCATTGAAGGGGAGTTGTGCTAGGAGGCTAGCAATCGAGGCTCCAGTCACCGCCAGGACGTCTGGAGGAACCAATTCGTCGAGGGACATGGTGGTAGCAACGATTTGGATATCATCGCGCAACCAGTCGGGGAACAGTGGCCGCATCGGTCGATCGATCAATCGACTAATCAAGGTAACTTTTTCTGGTGCTCGACCTTCACGTCGCAAGAAACCGCCTGGAATGCGTCCGGCTGCGTAGATGCGTTCTTCATAATCTACAAGTAACGGTAGGAAATCAATTCCTTCTCGTCCTTTGGCACGGGTAGCGGTAACTAAGACACTGGTGTCGCCAGATTCGATTAAGACGCAACCGCCAGCTTGGGGTGCGAATACACCAACTTTAAGCCGAATATCCCTACCGTCAAAGGATATTGACTTATTTATCTCTGCCATTAGGTTGTCCTTTTTTTCTTCACTTCTTCTCTTGCTGTTTGCGATCCTAGCATTCTTAGTCGCTGAAGTGGGAAATTTCTAGCCTGAGCATAGATACTACTCGCTGGGAATGAGTCAGTTCGCATCTTTGCTCGGCATGACGATTTTTGGCTGGTGTGAGAAGACTGGTGCGTTACGGCTAACGCCTAGCACACCAGTCTTCTGGGATTGCCATAGCCCTCTTCTGTCACTCTCCAGAGGTTAAAATAGGAGAATAAAGTTAAAAATCTCTGAAAAGGAGTTAGAGCAATGGATGTAGAAGCTCAAATCCTCAAGTATTTACCTAGAGATGCACGGTCGAGTGTTTCATTTATTGATGAATACTTCTCATCACCCGTACTCTTTTGGGATCGAATGATAAACCTTTTTCAGATAGGGTAATTAATACTCACCAACTAGAGATCGATCCGTTAACGATTTTAGGGGTGGCTTGAATTAGATCTAATACTTAATACGCGGATCGATCCAGGCATTGATCAGATCGATCGCGATACTCGCAATCACGACGATCGCCGCAAAGAAGACCATAATCCCCTGGACTGCGGGATAATCACGATTGGAGATCGCTTCGTACAATTGACTTGCCAATCCGGGCCAAGAAAAGGTCACTTCCGTCAAAACGGCACCACCGAGCAGGGATGCGGTAGTCAAGCCCAAGACGGTAATCACTGGAATCATCGCATTTTTGAGCGAGTGAGAGATTAGGATCTTTTGTTCGGAAATACCTCTGGCTCTGGCGGCTTCCACATATTCCGCTTTCATACTTTGCTTGAGATTTACCCGCACGATCCGTTCAAAGATGCCACTGAGCAACAGCCCCAATGTGAGACAGGGCAAGGCGAGATGATGGAGCGCAACAAAGAAGCTGGCTAAGTCGAAGTTCAACAAACTATCGATCGTGTAGAGTCCCGTAATTTTGGCTGGTGGTGTGAGGTTGGCGGGAAATCTACCGCCGAGGGGGAAGATATTTAGTTGTACTGCTAATACCAATTGCAATAACATCCCAACCCAAAAAATCGGTAAAGAATAGCTAATAATCCCAAACAATCTCCCGCTAGCTTCCGAGATTGTCCCAGGTCGAGATGCCGAGATCGTCCCGACTGTCACGCCGACAATAAATGCCACCAACATACTGCCGATCGCCAGTTCCAATGTGGCTGGAAAGTTCTCCCGAATGACATCCAAAACTTCTTTACCAGAACTAGTAATTGACTTGCCAAAGTCTCCTTGGAGGAGATTTAATAAGTAACTAAAATACTGGACGTAAACTGGTCGGTCGAGTCCCAATTGTTTGCGTAATTCGGCTTTGACTTCTTCTGATGCTCGATTGCCCAAGAAGGCATCGGCAGGGTCGCCAGGGGTGGCTTTGAGGAGGAAGAATACGAGGGTGACGATCGTCCACAACATCAAGGGGGCTAGGAGTAGTCGCGCAGCTAGGTAGTATTGGAGGGTTTTCGATCGGGACATGATTTGGTGCTGAGTTTTGGTTGGTGCTTTTTTAACGCAAAGGTCGCGAAGATCTCGCAGAGTTACGAAAAAGATTAGTAGTGCTGAATTTACTTTTTGATGGTTGAGTACAGGAGGTTCTGAAGGGGATCGATCGCGATACCGCTCATGCCTTTTTTGGCGAAGACAAAATCTTTGGTTTGCCAGAGGGGGATGAGCGGGACATCTTGCAGGATGAGGGTTTGGATATCGGCGTAGATTTGTTTGCGCTTGGTGGGATCGGCTTCTTTGCCTTGGGCGGTGATGAGTTGGTTCATCCGATCGCTATAGTAGAATGAGCCTTGGGATTGACTGCTGCCTTCTTGGCAGCCTGTTTTAACAGAGCCTTTGGGACATTCGAGGAAGGGTTGGACGAAGTTGTCGGGATCGAGAAAGTCGGGGTACCAGTCTTGGAGGGTGGCGGGATAGATATTTTTGCTGGCGTATTTGAAGAAGGATGCTGACTCGATCGTGTTGGGTTCGATGTCGAGGATGCCGCCGAGTTTTTGCTTGGCATAGGCACGGAGAAAGCCTGCTGTCAGTCGGCGATTGGTCGAGCCGGAGGGGTACCAGATCTGGATTTTGGCGGGGTTTTGGGGTGAAAATCCGGCTTGGGTGAGGAGTTGTTTGGCTTTGGAGATATTGCCATCGCCATAGGTAGTTTTGAACCCAGGCTGGGAGACGCTAAAGGTGCTGGGGAGGATGCTGTATAAGGGGTTGCCCTGCCCGTACAAGACCCGCTCGTTGATGGTGGGTCGATCGACTAGGGCAGCAAGTGCTTGGCGGACTGAGGGGTTATCTAGGGGCTGCTGGAGGACATTGAGGATCAGGTAACTGGTGACGCTACCATCGATCGCGATCGATTGCCACTTGCCAGCTTTGGCTCCTTCTTCCAGGCTTTTGACTTGATCTGGTTCGAGAGCTTGGAAGGCGACATCGACGGCTCCAGTGCGGAAGGAGTTGTAGAGATTGGCAGAGTTGTTATTAAAAATTTGGACGTTGACGCCACGATTGAGCGGTTTGGCACCCCAATAGCGATCGAATGCAGTCAGTTTGACGCGATCTGTACCATATTCCTTGAGTTCATATGGCCCTGTGCCGACAAAGGTATTAGCTTCAAACAGATTTTTACCGATCTTATAAGCTGTGGGCGATACGGCACAGGTACCAGGGAAAGCGAGGACTGAAGCCAATGCAGCAAAAGGTTTTTTGAGCGTGATTGTCAGTTCGTAAGTTCCTGTGGCGGTGATTGTCGCGATCCGATCGGATAATAGCGAGGAGGGTTTGCCTTTATTTTGAATGAAGCGTTGGAGTGAAAAAGCCATCGCGGCGGCGTTAAAAGCGGTACCATCGTGAAAAACTACTCCCTGACGGATCGGGATCGTATATGTCAACCCATCGGTGCTAACTGTTGGTAAAGCGGTTGCTAATTGGGGTTTGAGGACGGTACTACCTGGATCGTAAGTGTAGAGGCGATCGCTCAAATTCCGAATCAACGCGATCGATCTCAATTCGTAAGCATCAGCAGGATCGAGAGTGCGCGGTTTTTGAGTCGTCCCGACCGTAATTCTCCCCTCATTGTTACTAGCGATCGTCCCAGGATTGCTACCGGAAGCGCAACTAGCGATCGAGAGCAAACTTACCAATCCCCAACAGCGCATCAATGCCACTGCTCGACGATGTGCCAATGCGCTGGAGACTACTAAGCTAACATGCTGCCATCTATTCATGGATATAAGCGATCGTCACAATAATCAAAGCTCAACCTAGATGGGAGTCAAGTATTAACCCTTACTTGACGAATCTAAATTATGCTTGGGTAGTTACTTAATATATAACGATTTGGCAACCTTTCATCGCTGCTACTAGCTAGACTGACCCAAACATTAGCTCATACTTTTCGATGCAGCCCAAACATTAACGCGCTCACCTACCACATCTAGTAAGTGAGCGCGTTAATTGAAATTGACGATATTCTGCGTGAGAGCAGTTGTCTAGAAAGTATCAGACAACCACCTCAATGAGATTAGCGACTGTTGCGTTGAGTGTTGGTGACGTTGGTTTTGTTGTTTTGGCGGGTGTTGTTGTCGTTACCCAAGATATCCGCAGATTGACCGTTGGTGACTGAAGTACCAGTTGCACTAGGAGTACGACGACCGGATGAAGTATTCCTAATGTTGGTGGTGTTGGTTTGACGAGTATTGTTGCCGTCGCCAGTGACGACTACGTTTTGCTGACTGTCAACTACGTTGGCGGTATCGGCATGGGCGGGAAGAGTCAGACCGAGAGTAGCAACGCTTAGACCGAGGACGAGGATCGATTTGAAGTTCATGATGTCTATATTACTAGTAGTAAGTGAGTAAGTTAGCTAAAAAAAATCGGTGAGCGGATTGACTCATCGTCATCCAACCATTTGACCGCAGCGATTAGCGCGCTTGTTGTCGGTTGCTGATGTTGGTAACGTTGGTCTGGCGAGAGCGGTTGCCGTTGCCCAGGATATCGGCAGACTGACGGCTAGTGACCGAACTACCCGTTGCGCCAACATTCTGACGACCTGTTTGACGGTTGTTGACTGTGGTTCTGTTGTTTTGATGGACGGTGTTGCCATTACCAGTGATGACTACGTTTTGCTGGTTGTCAACTACGGTAGCGGTATCGGCATGGGCGGGAAGAGTGAGACCGAGAGTTGCAACGCTAAAACCGAGGACGACGATCGATTTGAAGTTCATGATGTTCAATGCTGATAACTTAATCCCTAAGTTCAGTAAAATTCGAGCAGGCGCAGTGGTCTGCTGCGACTGCGGACAATGGCTTAGCGACTGTTGCGTTGAGTGTTAGTAACGTTGGTTTTGTTGTTTTGGCGGGTGTTGTTGTCGTTACCCAAGATATCCGCAGATTGACCGTTGGTGATTGAAGTACCAGTTGCACTAGGAGTGCGGCGACCGGATGAAGTATTTTTAACTTTAGTGGTGTTGGTTTGACGAGTGTTGTTGCCGTCGCCAGTGACGACTACACCTTGCTGACTGTCAATTACAGTTGCGGTATCGGCATGAGCGGGGAGAGCTAGACCGAGAGTAGCAACGCTGAGACCGAGGACGACGATCGATTTGAAGTTCATGATGTGTATATTCCTAAAATGAGTGATGGGTTAGCAGTCGGACACTACAGACTACAAATATATTTAGTTAATTCCGTAAAGGTGCAAGATTTAATTTGAACTCTCATCTGCGGTGCTACGGATGTTTTAACTGTGGATGTTTGAAGTGTATCTGTTGTGTTCGTAGCAATAACTACATAATGCTCTGTCCTGATTCCAGAAATGTTCCCAAACAAAATTTTGAAGATCGCAATCTAGCGATCTAACTGGATGTAGGCAAGGGTTTGAATAATTTTTAGTAACACTCGATCGCGATTCGATCGGTCATGCCTGCGACTGAAGTCGCGGCTAATATTACAACCCACATTCCGCTAGTTGAAGAGGTCGTCAAAGAATTAAAATAGAATCTCAACCCAAGAGTCTTTTGCTTCTGCGACTGTTGCCAGAACTAGGTTAGCCCGATGAAATCCATCTGTCCATAAGCCCACATTTGTAAGTGACGTTTTCGGGGGAAGCTTCCCCCGAAAAGCTCACGTTAGCAGTTGCGCTTGGTTAACCAACGGGTAAAGTTGTCCGACCGTGACGGGATGACGCTTGACACCATGCAAGACAACATCACATTTGAGTCTGAGGGCATAGTGCCAGGGCGCATCTTCATTTCGTAACCCGTTAAAACTCATTCGTCATCGATAAGGGTTATTTCGACATCACCAATCGCACCCGTTTGTTTATCCGCAGCATTATGACTTGCTAGAATTTTTGCCTGTTCGCCTAGTTGTATGCTTGCTGTCTTGTATGCAGCCGTTACAATTACTACGGGCAATCTGCTTGAGTTTCTTCCTACCAAGTGGCTTTGAACGATCGAAACAATACTCTCTGCGGATAATGGAATAGCACCAGCTAATGGTTTTACTCCTGCCAAAAGTGTTTCTATCCGCTGTTGATTCTCATGCTTGACAATCAGCAAGACACGAATGCTTTCAGCTAGTAAATCGTCAGCACTTACTATTCCTGTATAAACATCGTCGAGTAATTGTAGAGCCGCTTTGTAAAGTTCTGGTGGTCGTCCGACTAGGTTAGTATTGGGAGTGAGTGGTTCGCTACGGTTGCGGAGTGCGGGTGTGAGGAATGCAGTTGTGGTGTAGCAGGGAAGACGATATTCGACGATAAATTGCCCGATGTACGCTTCATCATAAGTACGACCGGAAAATGTATCGGTGCCATCAATTTCTGTGTATGGTTTACGAATATCTATTTGTGGTTTGTGGATCTCTGCCAAACAACAAGACAATATCAACCGAGATAGAGCTTTATTGCGAATATTTCGGCAAATTAATTCTACTCTTTGGCGAACATCCTCATTCTTGACGATCGAATTCCCTATGTCAGTGTTGGCTCTTTGGAGCGCGATTGCGAGGATTTCTGGTGGCGTGTCCATTCTGTTCCTTTCGGTGGTTCGTAGTTCATCCAAAGTACTTCAGTCCGTGCTGATTTGACCGAATGACACATTTTTGCGGGAGCCTCAATGATATACCAATCACTATATACAGCACTTCTGCTAGTTATGAGGTACACTAAAGGGTAGTAAAAATATATTTGATAATGAAACCAGCTTCAATCGATCTTCGAGAAAAAATAGTTGCGGCACATTTAGAACGTCATCACTCAATTAGAACAGTTGCTAG
>NZ_JBGSPA010000210.1:0-5567 GCF_041738855.1 Chamaesiphon sp.
TGACCGCTAATTATCAACAAGCAGAGCTTATTGATAATAATTTATGAAACACTTAGTTTTTGAGGATTGGTAGTGATTGGCTCAAACACAGTCAGGTAATTGATTTGATGATGAGGCTAGCCTCATCGAACTCAGGTTAAAGGTGTAGACTGAAACAGTCGATCGCATCTGGCTGCTTCAAATAGTTGTTCCAATGCTGCTGGTGTCATTGGATGGGATCTTCCAAATGCACCTAATACCCGTGAGTACATTTTAGCTCTCCGTGAAACAGTGAATCAGCCTGCTAACGATCGCTAAATTTGCCAGTAAGAAGAAAATCGTTAAATATCGCAGCCAGATCGTTTAAAACACTCTAGAGTCGAGTCCGCGCAGGCGGACTTGGCAACATTAGCAACGACTTCCAGTCGTTGTGTCTTCGCAATCTTAGCTAACAGAGGTTTTTTCTGCCTCGCGATCGTTTTGTAGCTCTAGACAATAACCCGCACCATAAATCGTCTTGATATACTTAGGACGACGTGGATCGGGTTCCATTTTGGTACGGAGGTGGCGGATGTGGACGCGAATAGTCTCGATATCGTCATCGGGATCGTACCCCCAGACCTCCTTGAGAATCTCACTAGGGGACACTGTTTGCCCGTGTCGCTGGAGTAAGCAATGCAGTAGTTCAAATTCGAGGTGAGTGAGCTTGATCGTCGCGCCGCACCAAATTGCCTCGAATCGCTCTGGAACTAGCGTCAGTTCACCATAGTTGAGAATTTCGCTATGTTTGGCAGCTTGGGGAATCCGATCTGTCCGCCGCAGCAACGCCCGTACGCGCGCTAGTAGCTCTTCAATCTCAAATGGCTTCGTCAGATAGTCATCCGCACCAGCATTGAACCCTTCCACCTTATTCTGGGTTTGGCTCAGAGCGGTGAGCATCAATACCGGAATATCTGAAGTGCGATCGTCGCGGCGCAAGCGTTGGCAAACCGTGTAACCATCAACTTTGGGCAGCATCAAGTCTAGCACGATCAAATCTGGCTGAATTTGGATCGCCATTGCCTGCCCTTGAATACCGTCGGGCGATTGGTTCACCTCGTATCCAGCCATTTCGAGGTTAATACAGACTATTTCAGCGATCGCTGCATCATCATCGACGACTAGTATTCGAGGCATGTTCGAGTAATTTTGTGTAAATGTCGGAAAAGTTTGTTAAAGATCTCTCGCGAAACAAAGCCTTCTGTAAAGATTATACGCAACTAGCTCGGGCGAGGTGAGTTTTTTGGATATGTCTCCATTTTACGTCATAGTGACTAGTTGATAATAGATAGTTGGGTAGGCTTGAGGTTCGATTGACGCAAGTATCCATCCACCATTCACCCATCCACTCTACCTCATGGCAACCATTCCTCCCACTGAGCCAACTTGGCTGACTGTCTTCCGGCTCCTGCGTTGGGACAAGCCCGCCGGGAGATTAATTTTGATGATTCCGGCTTTGTGGGGATTGTGTCTGGCGGCGAAGGGCAATCCACCACTACCATTATTGGGCGTCGTGATTTTGGGGACATTGGCAACTAGTGCGGCAGGATGTGTCGTCAACGATCTGTGGGATCGAAATATCGATCCGCAGGTAGAGCGTACCAAGAACCGTCCGCTAGCAGCCAAGTCACTATCGATCGCGACTGGCATTGGCGTGCTGATTGTATCGCTGATTTGTGCGGCGATTTTGGCTCTATATCTCAACCCGCTCACCTTCTGGCTGTGCGTTGCAGCCGTGCCAGTCATCTTGCTCTACCCTGGGGCAAAACGGGTATTTCCCGTACCGCAATTGGTATTATCGATCGCCTGGGGATTTGCAGTGTTGATTAGTTGGTCGATGGTGACGGCGAGTATTGCTCCCCCGACGTGGTATCTATGGGGGGCGACGATTTTTTGGACATTGGGATTTGATACGGTGTATGCGATGTCCGATCGCGAGGATGACAGGCGGATTGGGGTCAATTCTAGTGCCCTATTTTTCGGTAAATATGTTGCCGAAGCGACTGCTATTTGTTATGCCCTGACGGTGGGATTGCTCGGCTATATGGGTCAACTTATGGGCTTGGGAGCGATCTTTTGGCTGACACTCGGCATGTCTGCTGGTTGCTGGATCTGGCAATATCTCCGGCTCAAAAAACCGACAATTCCGCGCTCTTTCTATCCCCAAATGTTTCGCGAAAATGTCTGGATCGGTTTTGGGCTATTGTTGGGGATGGTTTTAGGGATTAGATATTAATATTTCTCACAGCTCTAGCGATCGATCTGTTTGAGCTGCTTTAATCAGGGTAGAGATCGAAATTTGTCAGCGATCTGCTCCCAAAATCTCAGTGCATATTAGCTAGAGAACCGAATCGATATTTTATCGGAGGCGGCAAAGATGAAACGCATGAAAGTGACAATGCTGTTGGCTGTGGCGATCGCCTGTTTAGGTGCCAATGCAGCTCAGGCTGAGGCTCCGACACCTCGGGGCGGTTGTTGGTCGCGGGAGATTGCCGTCCGACCGCCAGCCGAACAGCCACCAGTGACCAAGCTAGTCGGGCGCGTCGTCGCGATCGAGCACAATGATAAGCATCAACCGATCGCGGCTAAAGAGCGTGTCACCTGGGCGCGGGTAAGAACTAACGAAGGTGCCGAAAAGTCAGTTTACCTGGGATCGGAGCGGTACCTCCAGCAGCAACGTCTCGACATCAAAGTCAACGATGTCGTCGTAGTCGAAGGCGTCCAAACACTCAAATCCCAGCAATTACCAACGATCGCGGCTAAGACTATCAAAAAAGGCGATCGCATCTGGAAGGTGAACCAGCTTGCGGCTAAACCGACGGGGACGAAATGGTGTCGATCTACTGGCTGATACTGCTGTTAATCTAAGATAAGATTGTTGTGCAGCAAATAGCTTAGATGATGTCAGAATCGCTTCAGGATTTACTTACCGCCGTTGCTGCCGGAGAACTGGCACCCGATCGCGCATTACTCAAAATCCAGTCACTGGGCTACGAATCGATCGATGAATTTGCCAAGATCGACTTGTCACGTCAACAACGTACGGGTTTTCCCGAAGTTATTTGGGGGCTGGGCAAAACACCAGCGCAAATCGTGCGGATTATCGAAGTCATGCGCCGACAACAATCGGTGGTGATGGCGACGCGGATTACGCCAGCAGTTTTTGCCGAACTTCAGCAGCAGATCCCCGATCTGATCTATTATCAGATGGCGCAAATCTGCGCGCTAACGCCCCCGCAAGTCTCGCCCCTACATCCAGGCAAAATTACCATTTTGACCGCTGGGACGGCGGATTTACCCGTCGCTGAGGAGGCTGCTTGCACTGCGACTCTGTGTGGTTTTGAGGTGGTGCGGCTGTGGGATGTGGGTGTGGCTGGTATTCACCGCCTGTTGAGCAATCGTCATGTTATTGATGATGCTGATGTGCTGATCGTGGTAGCAGGGATGGAGGGAGCTTTGCCAAGTGTGGTGGCGGGATTGGCTGATTGTCCGGTCATTGCGGTGCCGACTAGTATCGGTTATGGGGCGAGTTTTGGGGGGATTGCGCCATTGTTGACGATGTTAAATTCTTGTGCGGCGGGGGTGGGTGTTGTGAATATCGATAATGGCTTTGGTGCGGCGATTTTGGCGGGTCAAATATTGCGATCGGCTGCAAAAATTGGCTCTAAATCTCAATCTGCCAACCTGAAGTAATCACTTATTCATCAGTGCGAGTCTAAATTAGTATGCCACAGAGCGATCGAGATCTAGATGGGTAAGATAGTCTTATTGATAACCGCTCGGAGCGCACCATGTCACTCAAAAATACCGCCCAAGAAACACTAAATATACTCGAATCAGGAAAATATACCAATAGTGCTGGAAAAACAATTGAATTTTTAGCTGCACAGCAGATGGCAGTTAAAAAAACGGTTTTATATACGCCGCAACAGTCGGATGCACTATTAGCAAAGGAAGCCGTTGCTAAATCCCGACAGCAACCCCAGATCGAGGTGACTAGCGAAACAACTCAAGCCGCAGCCAATCGACTCGTCCGCGCTGAGGGATGTCAAGATTTGGTATTGTTGAGCTTCGCATCAGCACGAAATCCTGGCGGTGGCTTTATCAATGGTGCCAAGGCTCAGGAAGAGGACTTGGCTCGGTGTTCGGGCATCTACCCGTGTCTGCTAACTCAACCCATTTATTATGATACCAACCGCGCGGGAGAATCGCTGCTATACACCGACCATATTATCTACTCGCCGAATGTACCTTGGTTTCGCGTCCGCAACCGCGAACTGCTAGATGATGTTTTTCTAGCATCGGTGATTACTGCCCCCGCACCCAATGCGGGACAAGCCTTGCGCCGCGATCCTCACGGTGGCGCAGCGATTGCAGCGACACTCGAACGACGTGCGGGGATGATTCTCGCTATTGCCCGCGAGAATGGACATCGATCGTTATTACTCGGAGCTTGGGGTTGTGGTGTATTTTGTAACGATCCGAGGATGGTGGCAGATGTATTTGGGCGATGGCTCGAACATCCCTACTTTTTGGGTTGCTTCGATCGAGTTGTATTTGCGATCTACACTTCAACTAGTAACTTAGATACATTAACAGCATTTCAAACGCGGTTTCAAATCGACAAACTAGCGATCGAATCAGTTGACAGTTAGGAGCTTATAACAAATAATTGTAACATCAACATCATTTAATACTGAGGTTCGATATGCCGATTGTTACCAAAGCGAATGACTTACTGGCTGAGTTTGCTATTTTCCCTGTCGAACCCGATCTTCAGGTAAGTTTAGTAGAACGAGTCATTCAAAACATCAACACCCTCAAGCATCAACCTGGATTTGCTTCAGGTACGGTTTTACATAGCCATGATGGACTCAGGGTAACAAGTTATGTCCAGTGGATAGATCTAGCATCTTATGTCGCTACTCAACCCTTTACAGATATCGCTGCGCCAGATATTCACCTATTTGAAATCTTTGCCGCAGAGCCAGAAAGTACAGAGTTGCAACTATCGCCAAACATGAGCGGACTTATCAATTTTGGCATCTTCAAAATGAAGCACCCTGAAAATCAGCCGAGATTCATTGAGTTATTTCGCCAAGCACTGGAAATGGTATCGGGACAAGCAGGATTGATATCGACTCATGCTCACCGCAGTTTTGATGGATGGCGTTGTATCAATTTTGGACATTGGGAATCTGTCGAAAAATTCACAGCAATGGATTCAAACCGTCCATTCTCACCGCTCTTTGGAGAAATGCTCGCTTTGGCGGATAATGAGTATCAAAAAACATTGCATGAAGTAGTTTTTACCACTTAATAAAGTTTTCTCGTTACAAAAAGATTTGGAGAATAACTATTGGTGCAAAATCTCGAAATTTACTGTTTGACAAGGTTAAGAAATGCTGAGAACCTGAGTTCGATGAGGCTAGCCTCATCATCAAATCAATTACCTGACTGTGTTTGAGCCAATCACTACCAATCCTCAAAAACTAAGTGTTTCATAAATTATTATCAATAAGCTCTGCTTGTTGATAATTAGCGGTCAT
>NZ_JBGSPA010000022.1:0-34169 GCF_041738855.1 Chamaesiphon sp.
TCGATCGTCACAATCTTGCCATCACTGTCAATACGGTTCGGTTAAGTCCATTTTCTTAGATATTGTCAGTCCGCGAAGGCGGACTTTGCATCACTAGTGGCGGTTTCAACCGCTACCTAACTAGCTAACCGAACCGTATTGGGAGCGGTTTTATTTCTGCAATGCTTCATCTGGCTATCCAGGTTTTGCACCGACAGTAGCAAATTATTCACACTCAAGCACATCACACTCCGATGTATAACACTGAATCCTTCCGCTACCGCGATGAAGTGGTGGCGACTAATGGTGAGAACTATACCTACCATGCGGGAGCCTATCTTGGTGACGGTTTGCACGGTGGTGCGATTACCTCTGCTATTCGAGTCGCCCAATTAATTGGAGTGAGTCTGGAGTCTATTTCCTCAATCGAAAGTAAACGGGAGCGAATTTCGTTCGCATAGTCTGCGATCTAATTATCTCAAATTCTGCTTCAAATAAAGATCTCATCAAATTGGGAGCTTTTTTGGATTACTTTTAGTTTTACCTACCCCTTTTGAATGAAATTAGATTAAAAAATCATAATTAAAATCCGTCGATCGGTAGACAGACAGATTAGATCATTTTGATTATGTGTGATAATTAAAAGTCATACAATAATAAATTAAATATTAAGGAAAATATTTTCAATGATAGTGAATCGAAAATATTTTCCTCACGAAATCCTCACAACTATAGCTTAAGATGAAGGTTAATAAATTCGCATTATAAATTCATCCAATAGTTTTTTAGTTGCCATCCGGTATCGAAGTATTTGACCACAAAAGCTTAGATGCCAGATGGCAACTTAATAGCATAATTTTTTCTTCGATGACAATACTAACAACAAGTTTTGTAAACTTAGTAAATTGGCTAAAACATCATGAGTACAGCAATCGACAACTTCACTAGTCAACTTCATGACAATCTAGAAGCAGTTGAAGATCGGGCAAAAGCTCTTAATAAAAGTATCAAATCTGCCACGAAAAAAAATCAGGCTGAGATTTAATCGAAACTCGATGAAGCCAAAGCTAGCCTAGCTGCCAAGAAACAAGAATTTGATGAATACCGAGTCAAGCTCAAAACTCAATTTGAGGATAAAGAATCTGAAGTAAAATCGAGCGTCGATGAGTGGAAAGCGAGTCGTGAAATCAAGAAACTCGAACATCGGGCGGAAAAGGCTGAGGACTATGCGGCTACATCTGTCTACTTGGCAATGGCCATGATGGAAGAAGTATAAAGAGGCTACCTTAACAGCAATTTGCAACCGCATGGATACCGAAGCTGCTGTGCGACATCCTAAAAAACACTCTTAGCAGCGATTGGGTAACTGATTCAAATATTCACTTCACGTCGAGGACACAAAACATGACATCTACACATACAATTGTCGCTCATTTTCCCTCACACACTGAAGCCGAAACAGTGGTACGGGAGTTGCAACGACAAGGCTTCGATATGCAAAAACTATCAATAGTATGTCAGTAGCAGCATAGGAAATGTCTAGAGGCAATTCATAAGTTGCCCCTATTACGACTACTAATTTATGCTTTTGAGACTAATTTTATTAATTAGGAGGACACGATCGTGACAACGATGAAAGCAATCCGCATTCATGCCTATGGCGGGGTTGAAAATCTCCACTACGATGATGTCTTGCGTCCCGAACCCCAAGCGGGTCAAGTACTGGTACGCGTCCATGCAGCGGGAGTCAACCCGTTCGCGAAGCGTAGGCTTTGCCTAATCGACTGGAAGATTCGCGAGGGCTACTTCAAGCAAATGCTCGATCTTCCTTTACCCGTAATTATCGGTGAGGACATTGCTGGCGTAGTGGCAGCAGTGGGTAGTGGCGTGACGACGCTATACCCAGGACAAGATGTGTATGGCATTGCCGATCTTCAGCTTTCGGGAGCTTATGCGGAGTATGCACTGGGCTATGCCGAGGCGATCGCACCCAAACCGCATGGCAAGTTAGTGTTACAAGTACCTCACTAATCTCAATTTCCACCACTAAGAAATAAGTAACATCCAAACTATTACCAAAAAAAGAGGACTGTGATGTCAAAAGAGAAAAAAGGCAATAAAGAAACCAAAAAGCCCAAAGCACCATTGGATGAAACCAAGAAGCAAAAGAAAGATCCCAAGCGATATGACGGGAAGCCATAACACTGCGAATCACACTTGCACAGCAGGCGACAATCGCCGATCTGACTACGCAAGATACTTTCAACGATCTGAACTAGCTAGAAACTGCCAACTATATCAATACTAAAAAAACTATGCTAAATCAAATTGAACTAACTAAATCTGTGCCACAGGAACGATGGGGTGAATTCTTCGACCAATTTTCTGATGGTAATCGGGGACGATATATCTCAATTGAAATCATCAATTCCGAACTCGGTGATGAAGAATTGATTCAGAATGCACCTTTGATGGCGATGGTTTACGATCGTCCTGGCAAGGGCAACGATTTGGTAATTGAAACAGGTAAAAATGAGGTAACTTACGCACATACTGTCGATGCACCAACTGAAGTGATGACAGGACAAAGCGAAAGCGGACGGATGCTGGCAGTCTGGATTAGTGACGCTGCTGGGACAAAAACATTAGTAAAGTTACAACCAGTCGAACCATAATATCACCTTCGCCAGATCCTGGAAGACATCACAACGGGCGGAGAAAGTATTTTCATCAATCTTTTTTTTGATGGAGTTTAGCTGCTCGTAAGCTAAGCATTTTAGGGAGCTAATTAAGATGGGTACTGAATCTAAAGCATATCTATTGGGTGGTGGGATTGGTTCTCTAGCCGCCGCCGCTCGATGCAGGCGCAACTAAAATTACGATTCTCAATCGTTGGCGTAGCCTCTCGGAACGAGAATCGCGGTTGAAAGACTACATCGATCCGATCGAAACAGCAATATACGATTACCTCCGGTAGGCTACGCCAACGTCGCGATGCCAAGATGATTTTAACCTTTGCCGTGCCCGATCTCGATGACGCGATTCTCCAGTTGAAAGCCAAAGGAGTTCCCATCTTTAGCCGTCCTTGGCAATTCCCAGAGGAAGGGCTAACGGGCGGGTTTCTCACCGCCTGTATTCGCGATCCAGACGGCAATATCATCGAACTCGAACAAATTCTCAGCTAGTTAGATCTCGACAACTCAGACATCAAGCATTTACTAACGATCGCAGAAAATAAAATGGCAACTTCAAATCGCACAATTCTCGTTACTGGTGCAACTGGACATCAAGGTAGCGCGGTGGCTCATCATCTGTTAAAACGCGGAAACTTCCAAGTTCGTGCCTTAGTGCGCGACCAACACACGCCCGCAGCTCAATCGCTCCACCGATTGGGTGCAGAACTTCGCGTCGGCGATCTCGACCAGCAGGCTTCACTCGAACACGCTTTGCAAAATGTTTATGGCGTTTTTTCGATGCAGGGACTCAATGATGGCATCGAAGCTGAAATCCGTGAGGGCAAGGCTCTAGTGGACGTTGCCAAAGCGATGGGCATTGGGCATTTTGTCTACAGTTCGGTAGGTAGTGCGGAACGTAAAACTGGCGTGCCACATTTCGATAGCAAGTTTCAAATCGAAGAATATGTCCGCGCTAGTGGTTTACCGTACACGATTTTGCGTCCGGTGTTCTTCCTGTTCAACTATAACGTGATGCGGATCGTTGAAACCGGAACGCTCTCCCAACCGCTCAGTCCCGATACTAAATTGCAACAACTGTCCGAAGAAGATTATGGCGAAATGGTGTCCGAGGTATTCGCTCGGTTCACAGATTTTGCCAATCGCGCGATTGAAGTCGCCAGCGGGGAGATGACGATGCCAGAAGTTGCAGCGGCATTTACGCGCGTTTTAGGCAAAAATGTCGCCTACCAACAAATTCCATTTGCAGCATTCGAGCAGCAAGCTGGTGAGGAAATGACCACGATGTATCGCTGGTTTGAAAACGTCGGTTACGGCGCAGATCTGGCACAGTTAAAACGTGATTTCCCCGCACCGACTGACTTTGAATCCTATTTACGCGAGCATGACTGGGTAAAGCAAGCCGCTTGAGTCGATTACCTACTTCGAGGTTAGTCAGCGGTTGTGTCTTGTCGCGCTTGCTTGGTGGAACGCACGCTGAGGAAGCCTCAGCGCGATTCCATCCGCAAACCGTCGGGAGACCCGACGAGCGCGCGACGCAAACCGCCGCTCATGATGCAAAGTCCGCCTACGCGGACTAAGGAATGAGGATTAAATAACTTGCAATTCCTCCTTTGGTAGGGGCAATTCATGAATTGCCCCTACCAAAGGTCGGCATGAGAGCAGATATGTATATTATTAAATCCTCATTCCTAAGACTAAGATTTTTAACCCGCGTAGGCGGGTTTTGCAACACTAGCAGCGGTTTCAACCGCTGAATTATCTGACTTATCTCCAACAGCATGAATACTCTCACCCGCCAAGCCGATCTAATTTACACCGACTGGACATTAATCGAGCCTGAATTTGACCCCGCAAAATTACGCGCTAGAGAAGCCGTATTTACGATCGGCAATGGTTATTTAGGCACGCGGGGCAGCTTTGAGGAAGGCTATCCTCATGCGTTGCCAGCGACCTTGGTGCATGGCGTATATGACGATGTGCCTGGGGTTTATACCGAACTGGCAAATTGTCCTGATTGGCTGTCATTAACGATCGTGGTTAACGGAGAGCGGTTTCGATTAGATCGCGGCGAAATTCTCCATTACGAGCGGCAGTTGGACTTACAGCACGGGATCCTGAGTCGATCGATCCGCTGGCGGAGTCCGATGGGAAATACTGTAGATTTACAGTTCGATCGGTTTGCGAGTTTGGCAGATCGGGAGGTCTTGGGGTTGCGGTGTCAGATTACGTCGATCGATTTTGATGGCACGATTGAGATTCAATCTAGCATTAATGCTTATCCCGATAACAACGGCTTGAACCATTGGGAGCAGATCGATCGAGGATCGATGGAGCAAAGAATTTGGCTCCAGCTTCGCACCCGCAGTTCAAAGATCGAACTCGGTATGGCGGCGAAAATGACGGCGATTGGCTCCGATGCGTTGTCGCAGGTGACGAATCCACTCGACAGTCCCACCTTGACGATCGCTTTTAACGCGGCAGCAGGGCAGACCGTAGGCGTGGAAAAGGTTGTGACCTTATTTACATCCCAGGATGCGGAACTACCAGCTCACGCAGCTCAAACTCAATTAGCCGATTTGCCAGCTTATGCAGTGCTGCTCGAAGCGCATAAGATGGCGTGGCAAGAAGTTTGGCAAGCCTGCGATGTCGAGATTGAGGGCGATATTCAGGCGCAGTTAGCAGTGCGCTACAACCTGTTTCAACTCTTAATTAGTGCCTGCCCCCACATCACTGGTGACTGCTCGGATAACAATCGAGTCAGCGTTCCCGCCAAAACACTGTCGGGACTGGGTTATCGCGGGCACGTCTTTTGGGATACCGAAATATTTATCCTCCCCTTTTTCACCCTGACGCAACCTGATGTCGCCCGGAGCTTGTTGACTTACCGCTATAAGACTTTGGATGGAGCGCGGCGCAAAGCAGCAAGTAGTGGGTATCAAGGGGCGATGTTTGCCTGGGAAAGTGCTGCCACTGGCGATGAGATGACCCCCCGCTGGTCGATTTTGTCAGATCCTTATGCCGAAGCTGTGCGATTATGGAGTCGCAATAGGGAGATTCATATCAGCTCGGACATTGCCTATGCTATCTGGCAATACTGGCAAGCAACGGGCGATGATATCTGGATGCGTGACTATGGAGCCGAAATTATCCTCGATACTGCTCGGTTCTGGATGAGTCGGGTGGACTGGAATGCCAGACGCGAACGGTATGAAATCCGTGGGGTCATCGGAGCCGATGAATACCACGAGCAGGTGAATAATAATGCCTACACCAATCGGCTGGTGCAGTGGCATCTAGAAAAAGCAATTGCCGTCTATGCTTGGTTGCAGCAGCACTTTCCAGCGCGAATGAGCGAACTGCATAGTAGCCTACATCCCACGCCAGCGCGAGGGTGGCGGATTGAGGCAACCTCCACCCAAATGTACATCCCCAAGGATGCTAAAACCGGACTAATCGAGCAATTTGAGGGATTTTTCCAACTCAAGGATATTAATTTAAACGACTACGAACCGCGATCTCGATCGATTCAAGCTGTCCTCGGCATGGATGAAACGAATCAGACGCAGGTACTCAAGCAGCCCGATGTGTTGATGCTGCTTTACTTGCTGCGAGACACCCCAGAAGTCTCAACTGAAATCCTCCAAAAGAATTGGGACTACTATGCGCCGCGCACCGACAGCACCTATGGCTCATCCCTCTGTCCGTCCATTCACGCGATCCTCGCCAGCCGTCTGGGTGCAACAGCGGATGCTTATCAAGACTTTATGCAGTCAGCCCTAGTCGATCTCGAAGATACTCGTGGCAACACCGCCGATGGCATTCATGCGGCTTCGGCTGGCGGTGTCTGGCAAGCGGTAGTATTCGGCTTCGCAGGTATCCAACTGACGGATCGTGCCCCTGTCGCGAATCCCCATCTGCCACCAAATTGGACTCGGCTTAAATTCAAATTAAACTGGCACGGCACTTGGCACAACTTCGATCTATCACCTGCCTTGGCTCCAGCTCCCACAATTGAGGGGTATATTTTCGATGTCGATGGGGTGTTGACAGATACTGCCGAATATCATTATCGAGCTTGGCAACGACTGGCTGATGAGGAAAAACTGCCATTTGACAGACAGGCAAATGAAGCCCTGCGCGGCGTAGCTCGTCGTGAATCGCTGATGCACATCGTTGGTGACAGACAGTACTCAGAAGCGGCACTTGAGGAGATGATGGAGCGCAAAAATCGTTACTATCAGGAATCGATCGAAAGTATTACACCCCAGGATATGTTTCCAGGAGCTGTCGAGTTATTACAAGAACTCAGAACAGCGGGACTCAAAATTGCGATTCTCGTTCCGAGAGGCTACGCCAACGGTTCGGCGAGTAAAAATGCCCGAACTGTAATTGAAAAATTAGGGATTGGTAATCTGGTGGATGCGATCGCGGATGGTGATAGTGTCACACGTCCTAAGCCAGCCCCAGACGTGTTTCTATACGCCGCTAAACAGTTGGGACTCGAACCCTCCCACTGTGTGGTGGTAGAAGATGCCACTGTCGGGATTGAAGCAGCGATCGCAGGTGGAATGAGATCGATCGGGATCGGCCCTGCTACTCGCGTTGGAGCGGCAAATATCATCCTACCAAACTTGATTGGCGTTCATGCGATCGATCTCCAGAGCCAATTAAAACTAGCTCCAAAAAAGTCCACCCAACCCACAGTGACAAGCAAATTGCCAGTAGCATCGAGCCTTTAAATAAATAACTCGAACTTAGGAGAATTGAAATGAGAAAATTAAAATTACAAATGCAAATAACCATTGATGGCTTCGTAGCAGGAACGAATGGTGAAATGGACTGGATGGTGTTTGACTGGGATGATGAGATGAAAAACTATGTCAATGAAATCACCGAACCCGTTGACTGCATTATCCTCGGACGTAAACTCGCACAAGGGTTTATACCTAATTGGGCATCTCGAATTGCCAACCTAGAAACGGCGGATGCTTTTGCTCATAAAATGGTTGATACACCTAAAATCGTTTTCTCAAGAACACTTGAAAAAGCAGAGTGGGAAAACACAAAGCTAGCAAAGGGCGACAGTATGCAGGAAATCACTCAACTTAAAAAACAATCTGGTAAAGACATCATTGTCTATGGAGGTGGCAGTTTTGTGTCGTTCTTAATCATGGAGGGACTCATTGATGAATACAATCTTTTTGTTAATCCTGTGGCGTTAGGAAAAGGCATGACGATATTTAACAACTTGGAAGATAAGCTAAATCTGAACCTTGTGAAAAGCAAGACATTTGACTGTGGAATTGTTCTACTCTGCCACGAGCCAAAATGATAAAAGAAAGTCTAATGAAATGCCGAACAGCAGCGTTGGCATAGCCTACCGGAGGTAATCGTTTAACAGATGCGATCCGAATCGCTTAATTAATTTAGCAGGTGAAGGCAGAACATGAAAATCTCCAAAACCAGCAGTCGATTTCAGCACTTGCCTTCAAAAAACGGCATTCATATCAAGGTTCAAGATGGGCTGTTTTTGGTTCAAGGATTAGACAAATGGTATAGCAACTGGCAAGAGCCTTACCATTTGATGCTGACATTACCTTGGGTGGGTTTCATTGCGTTGGCGTAGCCTACCGGAGGTAATCGTTTCCCTGCTCTACCTAGCCCTGAATATCGGCTTTGCGGGACTGTACCTGCTAGGCGGAGATTGCATCGTCAATAGTAATGGCTCCTTTGCAGATGCTTTCTTCTTTAGCGTTCAGACTCTGGCGGGGATTGGCTATGGAGTATTGTCACCGAAAACTACCTATGCTAACTACATAGTTGTAATTGAAGCGATCGCTGGTCTATTGGCGATCGCCTTATTGACGGGACTTAGCTTTGCCCGCTTTTCCCGTCCCACTGCCAAGGTGATGTTTAGCAAGTTTGCAGTAGTTATGCCCCAGAATAATCTGCCTACCTTAATGTTACGCACTGCCAATCAACGGCGGAACCAAATTCTCGAAGCACGGGTGACGCTCTCCCTCAGTCGAGATGAAGTTACCGCCGACGGACACCACATCCGGCGATTCTATGAATTACAGGTATTGCGATCGTACAATCCCACTTTTTCACTGTCGTGGACATTGATGCACCCGATTGACGAGCAAAGTCCCCTGTATGGTTTTTCGGCTGAGTCGCTGGCTGAGTCTCAGTCCCAGATTATTGTTTCATTGAGCGGTATCGATGAAACTGTCTCTCAAAATGTCCATGCTCGCCATACATACGGTGCAAATAGCATCATCCTCAATCACCAATTAGTAGATATTATTCACATCGTTGACGAGCAGAATCGTTATGTTGATTTGACTTCTTTTCATCATGTGATGCCGCTCTGATAAGTAGCTAGGCGGAATTAAATATGAGATGCCAGCCTTTTGCCCTCACCCCAGCGGGAGCCAGAGCCGCAGGTGAGGGCGGGGTGAGGGCGATTTCGTCATTGTCACTTTAATGATGTCTAGCTACTTATGTGGATTTTATCGATTTATTTAAAGGTAAAAATATGGACAAAATGGTCATAAAGTTGGAATAGATAGTCGCGCAGAATCTAATTAATAAATCACCTAAAATATTGGGAAAATAAATGATTAATACCTTAAATAAGGGGTAGTCGCGATCGCCGACGACATCGAACTTCATATCCCTGATGCCAACCACCGCATTGACAGCGAGATCGCTGCCGCCGCCGCTCACCAAATCGCCTGGTGTACGACAATTACCACCGGAACTGTCGAGATCGTTATTCGGAACGGTTGGGTCATCCTAGAGGGCGAAGTGGAGTGGTGGTATCAGAAGAATGCAGCGGAAGTCGCCGTGCGGCACCTATCGGGCGTTTGTGGAGTGTCTAATTCGATCGCGATAAAATCCACCGCTAAAATCCCCGCAGTCGGTATGGATATTGAAGCGGCATTCGCTCGTAACGCTCTTTTGGATGCCAAACAGATCCGCATCGAGATTGCTGGCAACAAGGTAATGCTCCACGGCACAGTTCCGACGCTTACCCAGCGCGAGGAAGCCGAACGAGTCGCCTGGGCTGCTCAAGGAGTCTGTTCGGTAGACAATCATCTTGCCATCAAGTGGTCTAAAACTGGGGATTAGCACCAATTAAGCAAACACCAAATAGATATGTGATTACCTGTAAAAACAAATAGAAATATTAAGCGATCGATAGGTTGACCGATGACTTCACTACATATGTAGAAATTACTATGCTGCTATAAACTGAGTTCCAGATTTACTAATGTTCTACTGCTTGTGCATCGGACTGCTGATAGAATCCACTGGTGTTGAGTTTCGAGCGGTTAGAGAGCAACGCCTACTCAACCTTAGTTGCCTTCAAATCACCCCAGACTAACCAATCTTCTCCATCAAACCACTCCCAATGGACAGCTAGGATATTACAGTCATTACTAAACGTATATGTGGTGCGGTATTCTGTTGCGGTACATGACCAAACACCATCACGGACACTCCAATGACCGAGATGAATTCCGCCATAATTGTCAAAGAACTGGGAGGGATATGTCTGGCTTGTGGCATCATAGCCAATCGTCTCCATCGCATTTATCGGTGCGTCGCCGATTTGCCCATCACAGTGGTGAACGAGAAAGAACCCACCTGCTAGCCACTCGTAGGTTTCCTCACTCGACCACCGGACGGCTGAGTCATAGGGGTTTTCCTTCGACTGTCCCGATCCATAAGACAGCCCTTCTGTATGCCACTTGCCGACAAATATATCCAGACGACGGAGTTCGGGATTGGGGGTGAGCGGTGGCTGTAGAGATTGGACTTTTGTAGCGATTGCTTTGCGTGACATGTTTGGAGCTTCCCAATGTTTGATAATGGATACAGTGATGTTTCTCCAGGGGAGAGGCTTCGCCAACAAGGGTGAAAATCGCTGCATCCGTGGTAATAACTCGTCTATGAGATTTTCGTCAACTTCACATCCATCCAAGGGAGCCAATTCACACCGTCGCTGGACTGCTCCCATTTGCCCGTCAAAGTGTCACCACTAGTCGCAAACATGCCCGTGAATCGCGATGATTTTCCCTCAATCGTCCAAATGGGATCTCGGAAATTGGCTTGGAATAAATCGGAGTTGCCGCGACTATCGAAGCTGTGACAGGTGTATGTCTGGCTCGAAGGATCGTAACCGATGAATTCGAGCGTGTTTAACTGCTCATTGCCAATCTGTCTATCCGCACGGTGAACGAGGAAAAACTTACCAGCCAGCCACTCATAAGTGTCCATTCCAGTTACCTTGACGGCTGGGGCATCCACGCTGGCGTTAGTTTCTCCTTCTGTCTTCCACGTCCCCACAAATAGATGCAGACGCTGGATTTCAGGACTGGGGGCGATGGATTGCCCTTGAGACTGGAGTTTTATGTTGGTTGTTTGGATCATTTTTTATCTTCCTAATAGTGTTGGCGTTGGGGATATACTATGCCAACGCTAAAAGTCTTTGCTGTAAGTGATGTGCAGCTTTAATTAAATCGGCGGCTTTTTCCGCGATCGCGATGGTAGGTGCATTCGTATTGCCTGTCACGATCGTGGGCATAATGGAAGCATCTACCACCCGCAACCCTTCGATCCCATGTACCCGTAATTCGGGTTCTACTACTGCCATTGGGTCAAATCCCATTTTGCAGGTGCCGACCGGATGGTACATCGTCTCGCAAGCACCTCGGATGTAAGATGCGATCGCCTCATCACTTTGCAGATCGAGACCAGGAGCCAGCTCCACCCCTTGAAATTCATCAAAGGCATGAGTCTCAAAGATTTGGCGGAGTCGTTTAATCCCGACAACTAGGGTTTGGACATCTGTTTCACTGTGCAGATAGTTCAGCCGAATCATCGGTGGATCTTGCAGATCGGACGAACGCAAAGATACACTGCCAATGTTGTGAGGGTGGGTCAAAGAGGCGACCCCAAAGAAGCCTGGGCCAGAGCGGTTAGAGCCAGGTGGTGCCCACAGAATGGGGCCTGCAAAACACTGTAAATCTGGCGTAACATCCAAGTTATGTTCGCTATGCAAGAACAACCCAGCTTCACCGATCCCACTACTGCTGCTGGCAGGGTGGACAGCCGCAGTTGACTGGTAGGTAATCGGAACGAGAACGTGATCTTGGAGATTTTGGCCGACCCCAGGCAGATCGGCGACGACAGGAATGCCCAAGGCTTTCAGGTGTGCTGCATCGCCAATACCCGACAGCATCAGCAGTTTGGGCGAATCGAACGCTCCAGCACTTAAAATCACTTCCTGGTTGATTTTGACCTGATGCAATATGCCCTCATGTATATATTCCACCCCAACGGTGCGAGTACCCTCAAATAACAACCGCGTCACCAACGCACCTGTTGTGGTTGTCAAATTGGGACGAGCGAGAATGGGAAGCAAAAAAGCCGCAGCGGTACTGTGCCGTTTGCCATCTTTAATCGTAAATTGATAAAAGCCCGCCCCTTCTTGTTGACTGCCGTTGAAGTCAGGATTATCTTCATAGCCCATTGCTACCGCTGTCTCGACAAAGCGTTGAGACATGACTGCTGGAGCAGGAAGATCGGTAACGCTCAACTCTCCCTTGACCCCGTGATATGCGTCAGCTCCGCGTTGCTGATGCTCGGATTTCTTGAAATAGGGCAACATCTCCGCGTAGCTCCAACCAGGATTTCCCAATGCCTGCCAGCGATCGTAATCGTGAGCATTGCCCCGGCTATAAAGCATGAAATTAATCGCACTGCTGCCACCCAAAACTTTGCCACGGGGACAATAGATTTTGCGGTTGTTTAGGTATGGTTCTGGTTCGGAGAAGTAGCCCCAATCCACTTCAGACCCTAGTAGGCTCAAGGTTGCTGACGGGCTGTGAATCTCTGGTTTGGTAGCTGGGTTGCCCGCTTCGAGTAATAAGACGGTTGTGTCACTATCTGCTGTCAGACGGTTGGCCAGCACACAGCCTGCCGACCCAGCACCGATGATAATGTAGTCATAGTTCGTCATAAACTTCTCCTGATTTACTATCTGTCTTAGTCTTTTGCTAGCAGTTCATAAATTGTCGATAACAGTTTTTTTGCTATGTCTTCAGTTTGCAAGACTCATCTAAATTGCACCACGCAAGATCCCCCAGTTAGGCTTTAATTTGAATCGATCGTCTCAACACTCGACCCACAGAGGATGAAGGCTAAATCAACAGCTACTGCCCACCCTACTCTTAGCCCATCCGGGCAGCGATGCTTTCGGCCAGCATCATGGTCGGGAACCCCGTTGCGACGGAGGGCACGTCAGGCCAGATCGAGGCATCGACGACTCGCAGGCTCTTGACGCCACGAACGCGCCCGTCAATATCCACCACGGCTCCGGCATCGCGCGATCCGCCCATGGGAACCGTGGAAGTCGGATGCGCATAGCTCTGCACAGCGTCGGCCAGTATGGCGTCGAGCGATGCGCGGTCGCGCTTTGCCGCGCCCGGCGATAGTTCTGCACCCACCATGCTGGCAAAGGGCTGCTGACGCGCGATGTTCCGGATGACTTCGATACCATCGACCAATCGCTCGCGATCGCCGCTGTCCGTCAGGAAGCCGAGATCGATGATGGGCGCGGCATGGGGATCTCGGCTGGCGATGGTGAGGGAACCCAGCGAACGCGGTCTCACCAGCGCAGCAAAGAGCAGGAACATCACACCGTCCGAGGTTTGCCCACCGTCGGGCATGGGCGCGGTGCTGATGTTCAGATCCGCCTCGCCGCTCGTCGCGTGGCGCGATGCCGTCCACAGCATTGCCCCAATGGGAGGATACGCAAGCCCAACGGCTTCCTTACGAATAGACCAGACGGTCGGAACCAGCGGATGGTCTTGCAGACGGCGACCGACCGGCAGTTCGGACACGACCGGGATATCGAGGCCACGAAGCACCTCGGAGGGGCCAATGCCGGATCGCATCAGGATCGCCGGACTGACATACGTGCCAGCCGACAGGATGACTTCACCGGCCAGGACAATCGCACCGCCGGCCAGTCGGACGCCTTGAGCCTGGCCATGCTCAATCAACACGGCATCGACCAGCGTCCCGTCGCGGATGGTCAGATTGGGCCGGGCGCGCACTGCATCACCCAACAGGGTCATTCCCGTATTGAGCCGCACACCCATGCGGGTGTTCATCACGTAGGGACCCACGCCCAGCGGCTGCTCGGTCGTGAAACCCGATGTGCGCTTGTAGCCCGCCGCCAGCGCCGACGCGATGAAGTCGCGATGCTGGTCGGAGACTTCTTCATCACCAAGCTGGTGGATGGGGACAGGGCCGTCGCGACCCTCGCCGCCAGTGCCGGAGGTACGCTCCAGCGAACGATAGAAGGCCTGCGAGCTTTGCCAGTTCAAGGCGTCGAGGTCATGCGCCTTGGCCCAGCGATCGTGGTCGTATTTCGGCACCCGCATCGCCACTGCGCCGTTGATGGCAGACGAGCCACCCAGCACCTTGCCGCGGTTGAGTTGAAGCCTTCTGCCCAACATGCCAGGCTCGCTGTAAAAGCCCCAGTCGTGCTGCGGATCGCCACCCACTAGGTCCTGGCGGCGGACTGGGTCGGGATAGGCGTTTGGGGGATAAGCCTTGCCCGCTTCGATCAGCAAGACACGGCGAGATGGATCGGCACTCAGGCGATTGGCTAGCACTGCGCCGGCGGATCCGCCACCGATGATAATGTAGTCATAGTTCGTCATGGGATTTTCTCCTAATTTGCTGTCTGTCTTAGTCGTTTGCCAGTGGTTAATAAATTATTGATGACAGTTTTTTGCTATATCTTCAGTTTGCAAGACTCATTCAAATTTCACCACGCAAGATCCACCAGTTAAGCTTTAATTTGAATAGATCGTCTTAACACTCGTTGGCGTAGCCTCCGCCTTGCGGAATCGATAGCAGATTGATGCTAGATCGATATATCTAATCTGTTCGGGATCGCAAATCGATCTACTGTCAAGCCAAATTGCTCCTTGAGTATTCATGCCGCTTCTAGCCACTATTTCGCTCGAAAAATTAACTTGCATCTTAACTGGTGGATCTTGCATGGTCTAAATCGAATCAAAGTTGAATAATGAAAGCAACCGATTCAAATCGAGATAAACCAACTTGGCGATTAACGATCGTTCAGCGAAACTGAATAATTCGATCGTCAAATCAGGAGCAAAAATTATGACTAATACCGTTTTAATTACGGGCGCAGTTTTTAGCACGGGGGAGTGGATCCAATACGGTTCGGTTAGTAGATCTAACGAGGATAATCGCCCCCTAAATCCCCCAATTCTGGGGGACTTCCCCGGCTCCCCCAGAATTGGGGGCTGGGGGGCTTATCCGAACCGTATTGAGAGTGGATTCCTTAAACCGTAACCTTTTCCACTCCAAAGGCAGCTTGGATAAAATGCGTTTGTCCTGCTACGGATATTGGCTGAAGAACATCAGAAGCTGTTGGGTCAGTTCTTCAGGACGCTCATCAATAACCCAATGCCCACACTGAGCGATCGCTTGTCATAGCCCGTCAGGGGCTTGTCCCCGATCTAGGCGCGTTCGAGAGCTGAGCGATCCCAGTTACCCAAATTTGCCGCCGCCTCGTAGGTGCTTTGGAAAAATGTCAGTAACATCGCGTCTGGATCGGCTGCTTGCCGCACCGCTGCGTAGGGCAACATAAACTCATGCATCTGAGGGTGATAGAACGCCTCTGGCGGCTGAATCGGGTAAGTTGAAAATCGCTCCGGTTCGGGGTAAGCGTAGGCATAAAAAACTGGCTCTGTCACCTCGCCACCGCCCGCCCAGAAGCCGCAACTAATGACCTCATGGGAATAAGCTTCCCGCGTTACCCAGTCAGCCATTCCAGGCACTCCGCCAGGATGTTGGGGTGCAGTTCGTCCCGAAAAACGGGTAACAGCGAGATCGAAACTACCCCAGAAAAAGTGTACCGGACTGGATTTACCGATAAAGTCTGCTCGAAAGATCGTCATGATGCGATCGACTTGAACTAAAATCTGCCAAAATCTGTGGGCAGAGTCTGGATCGTAAGCAAAAAGTCGATCGTCTCGATCGAAGGGGATCGGATCGGCAATTTCTTGGGGCATCGTCCAAATTGAAACTTCGATATCGACTGCCTTTAATGCTGCCATTACAGCATCATAAAACTCTGATACCGATCGCGTTACCAAGTCAATTTTTTGGGTCGCTCCATCGCTTGCTTCGATGCACAACTGACTCAGGGTAAAATCAAATCGGATTTCAAAAGTGCGAGTTTTGTAAGGAATCGTGCCAGTAGTTAACCCACGCGGAGTCACGTAGAGAGTCGATTGCCACCAGTGATTGATGTTGGGAGATAGTGTCAGCCGAATTTTGCCGACGATCTGAGTCCAGAGGTGCAGGACAGTATATGTATCCTGCCATGATGCCAGTGGCAAACTAGGAAATATGCTTGTAGCAGGCAGATTGCCAGTGGAAATGACCATATAGAGACTTCCTCATCTGTAAATTAAAATGTTTACTTCACTTGGGAAATGCCGATTCTGCAAAGCGGACGCTACGCGATCGACAAGTAGTAATTTGTCGATCGGCATCTTCAATCATGGCTATGAAAGTTAAGTTTCAGGACAGATCGAATAACAAAATTTCAGCATTAGATTCGGTGCTTAGTTCCAGCAATTCTGAGCTGTTGATTTGCACCCCATCACCTTCCCGCAATGACTCGCCATTGAGTGTCACGATCCCGCGTGCGACTTGAATCCAGGCGAACCGATTTTGGGCGACCTCAAACTTCACCAGATCGCCTGCTGATAGCACCGAGACGTAAAGGTTAATATCTTGATTAATTACCACCGAACCATCTCGTCCATCTTTGGAACCAACCAGCCGCAGTTTCCCCTGTTTTTCGGCTAATGGAAAATTGCGTTGGTCGTAACGCGGGGTAATATTATTGCGATCGGGTAGCATCCAAATTTGCAGGAGATGGACTGGATTGGACTCTGACGAGTTAAATTCACTATGTTGAATTCCCGTCCCCGCACTCATAATTTGGACATCCCCAGGGCGAATGACGGAGCCAGTGCCCAGACTATCTTTATGTGCCAATTCTCCTGCTAACACATAGGTGAGAATTTCCATATCTTGATGTCCGTGCATCCCAAATCCGGCACCAGGAATCACGCGGTCGTCATTAATGACGCGCAAAGAACGAAACCCCATCCGATTTGGATCTTGAAAACCGCTGAATGAAAAGGTGTGCCAGCTATCGAGCCAGCCGATTTTGCTATGTCCTCGGAGATTGCGGTCGTGAATTTTGTGGATAGCTGTAGTAATCATTTAATTACCTCTGATGTGAGTGAATTTAGTGAATCCATGCGATTAGCAAAAGCGAGGGGAATTGCGATGGCATAGATCGCCAACGATACCTTGCCCTTAAAGTCTCTCCCGATGGCAGTTGGGATCGTCGAATCTTTGCCGTGATGGTCGATGAGAGTCACAGTCAGGAGCGCATAAGCAATTGCGGAAAGCAGCAGTACACCACCATAAAAGGCAACTGGTACGGCAGTGAAGTAATTTTCACCCATCCAGGCAGTGACAAAAGGAATTAGTGACAGCCAGAATAATAAATGCAGATTAGACCACAAAACTCGACCATTGACGTACTGCACTACCTGAAATAAATGGTGGTGGTTGTTCCAATAAATCCCCAAATAGATAAAGCTCAGGATGTAGCTCAGAAATACGGGAATGAGCGGACGCAATGCGGCCAAATTATCTGCGTGAGGCACTTTCAATTCCAACACCATAATCGTGATGATAATGGCGATGACACCATCACTGAATGCTGTTAATCTCCCTTTCTCCATCTCGACACGCTCCTGTTGGTATGGTCGATGACAACTTTTTTTGCTATATATTCAGTTTAAAAGATTCATCCAAATCTCACCACTCAAGATCCACCAATTAAGCTTTAAGACTAGTATTTATAGTTAAAACTTTATTATTTGCAGGTGCTAACCCGATCGAGGGTTTGGAGTCGGGCATTGGGGATAATTTCCGAGGGTACAGGAGCTAGCCAAGCCACTAAATTCCGCACGTAAGCATGAATATCAGCCAGCGCAGATGGTTCTGTTTGCATCCCGTCTCCCTTTGGCTCTGTTACGAAGCTCGGACATCCCTTCGAGACATCCCAGTTGTAGTCAGCAAAGTGGTGAAAGGTTGACTGAGCGATAACTCGTCCGGTTTCGCCATCTGCTGTCTCTGCTCGATCGCGAAGCGCGCCACCAAGGCGGTCGAGCACAACCACCAAATTAAACGATCGTCCTGTAGTTTGACTGGTACCAGTGGCAATTACCCGTGCCTTACTTCCGGCTGGAACGCCGACGGCTCCTTCATGTGGGTGGGCTGGAAACAACTCGATCGCGCCCTCTGGCGCAGCAGAATTGCGGAACAGCGGATGAATTGGCTCGACTGGCGTAATCCGCTGATAGTCGCCGTTGCGCCCTGAATGATAGTTGGGCCAAGAAATAGTGGGAGTGCCCGTATCATCAATGCAATGATGCGAGGTATCTGGATCGAGATGTTTGGATTGGAAAAAGTGGAGTGCCCCAATCTCACCCAAGCCGCACAAACAGATACCCATATCTTGATGGTCGCGGGTGGTTAAAATACCCCCACCACTGCGGTGAAAGGCAGTGATGCCCGCACAATCATTGCTACTGAGTCCATCACCCATATCTAAGGCAAACAACCACAGCTCGTCGAAATCGGCATCACCTAAAGTACTCAAGATCGGGTCGTCACCATTAGAGTTGAGTTGACGATCGCGTGCTACTACGTCAAGCCAAATCGCTCCTTGAGTATTCATGCCACTTTTAACCCCTATTTCACTCACACCTCGATCGATCGAGATAAAGAAATTAAGTTGCGTCTTAACTGGGGGATCTTGCGTGGTGTAAATCGAATCAAAGTGAACCAAGGCGTGCGCGTTGGCAAAGTCTATCCGATCGGATAGACTTTGCCCACCCTACTGGCTTATGCTACCGTCAATTACATATTCCGCACTGTCGATCTAAGCAGCGCGATCGGGTATGATGCGACTTTCAGCCTAGAATTTAGATTAGATCTCTCCAACTTTTGCGGCGTTTCGGCAAGTACAGACTAAACAAGCCAGCATTAGTGTGACAAAAAAAGCACACTATTTCTCACCAGAAATTTGCCATCAAAGGTAATAGGTACTCCTTCTCTATCTAAGCTCGATTTTCCGGTGTTCGCTGTTTGGGCATGGATATGAAGATGGGGTTCGCTAGTGTTGCCTGAGTTGCCAATCTTGGCGATCGCATCTCCTGTTTTCACGAACGATCCTACTTGGTTAGTGATGCTACCTTTGAGAAGATGAGCCATGGTGATTTGGGCACCTTTACATCCGAGCAAAATATGATTGCCATCCGGGTTTTTTCGATCTTTTTTACCTGGAACAAGATTAGGCAGATCGTTGATTAGACTAGAGATCGTCCCATCGCAGGGGCTGTAGAGAGTTTCTCCAAAAATGGCATAATCGATCAAAGATTGCGGGGAAAACCCATTCGCCCTGGCTCCTAGCACGTTTAGTTTCATTAGATCCAAGGCATATTGTTGTGTTGGATAAGTGTTGTGATAATTGATAGTGGGGTTGTTTCCGCCATGTGCAACATAATATGTGCCATTCTTTAATGGAAAAGACAGTTCGACAGGTGCGCCAGTAAAAAGATAACCTTGAGGAATATAGCTCTTGAGAATAGCTAGAAATAGGATCGTGACCAGAACATTGATTCCTAAATCGAGGTAATTTTTAAACTTTTTGGGCGGGTAAAGTGGTAAGGACTTTGCTTTGATGAAAGACTGAAATGCTACGATAAAAAACAGGATCGGTAATAAAAATCTGACGTAGTAACTTATCCAGTCCCATCGCCCAATCAGAAAAATGTGAATACTATAAACTGTGAGTGTTAACAGGGCAATCGACCAATTAAGTTTACTCTGAAATTTCGATCGCCACAGCGAAATCATGAAGACGGCAGGAATGACCAAATGTGTAACAATCAATGATGCGATAACAAAGAGCATGGTCTAAACCTTTGCGAAAGTAATTTTTTGACAATTAAGCGCAATTTAGGGATGGCGAACAGTCTCTAGTCTCTTCTTAACCCGTTGGCGGTAGCGGAGCGTTTGCCCTGCAATAGCCTCTCCGCCAGGAGAAACTCAGGTTATTGTAATGATTTTCCAAGTTTGCGGCTGGATGAGCAAAGCAAGATCCCCGACTTAGAGAAGTCACAATACGGTTCGGTTAGGCAGTTAGACAGCGGTTGTGTCTTGTCGCGCTTGCTTGGTGGAACGCACGCTGAGGAAGCCTCAGCGCGATTCCATCCGCAAACCGTCGGGAAACCCGACGAGCGCGCGCCGCAAACCGCCGCTAGTGTTGCAAAGTCCGCCTACGCGGACTAAAAATAGAGCAAATATTTACTTAACCGAACCGTATTGAGAGAAGTCAGGACTTTACATTACTTCGGCCAGGTAAAGTAGAAGGTTGTGCCCTTACCTAACTCTGACCTTAGCCAAATCTTGCCTCCGGTGGTTTCGACGATTTTCTTGACGATGCTCAGACCGATGCCCGTGCTGTCTGGGTTTTTTTGAGGGTTGGTGGACTGGAAAATGATAAACACGCGATCGTGTTGCTCTGATGGGATGCCTGGGCCATCATCGACGATCGTAAATTCATAAAAATCGCCCTGTTCTTGGCAAGAGATCCGAATAAAGCCATTGGATTTGTCGTGATGCTTGAAGGCATTGCCGATCAGGTTGGAGAATACTTGGGATAATAGGAGCCGTTTGGTGGGGAAAGTTGGCAGATTTGGGGCGATGGTAATCTCAAATGTCGATGGTGGCATGAGGGAGTCGAGGATCTCAGCAAGTAGCTCGGCGACAGAAACTAGCTCGATCTGGACATCAGTGCGACCGACACGAGCATAGCCGAGGAGTCCGTCGATCATGGCTTCCATCCGTCGTACTCGACCGCGCAATTGGGTCATGTGTTGCCCAATCTCTGCGGGCAGATCGGTACCCATGTCTTCTTCAATCCACACGGAGAGATTGGAAATCGCGCGCAGGGGGGCTTTGAGGTCGTGGGAGACGATATAGACAAAGCTGTCTAGCTCTTGATTGCGATCGGCTAGGGCGATCTCTATGTGTTTGCGATCGGTGACATCGATCGCAATCCCTGCGACCCGCTGCGGCTGTCCGTCTGGATTGTAGAAGATTTGACCGCGTACGCCAATCCAGCGGATGCCTTGGGTGGGATGAGCAGTCCGAAACTCGAAGCTGAAGTAGGTTTGCTGCTGTTGCCATGCTTCGCTCATGGCTCGTTCGGTAGTGTCTCGATCGGCTTCTAAGATTGAAGCTAGCCAGTTCACATAGCTGGGCGGAACTGCCGGATCGGTGCCGTACAAGGTATAGTACTCTGGCGACCAATATGCATCACCTGTAGCTATCTCCCAATCCCACGCCCCAATTTTGGCAGCCAGTTGTACGAGACTCAACCGCTCCTCACTCTCCCGTAACGCAATTTCGACCTGCTTGCGATCGGTGATGTCGATTGTTACACCCATCATCCGCACGGGTTTACCAGTCGGATCGTAGGTGCAAGAACCTTTTGATGCAACCCAGTGTACCGAGCCGTCCGACCAACAGCAGCGGTATTCGATATCGTAGTCTATATGTTCGGCGATCGATCGAGTTACGGCTGCATCAGTGTGCTGGCGATCGTCGGGATGGATGGCAGCTAGAAAAACGGCGTGGGACATTTCCGTTTCGGCAGGTAAGCCAAATAGTGACTTACACTGTTCCGTCCAGATCGAGGAGTCGGTTTCCAGATTCCAGAACCACATCCCCACTTTGGCGGCATCTGAAGCCAGCCGCAATTGCTCTTCACTCTCGCGCAGAGCGGCGGTTGTTTGTTGCTGCTCGATGAGATCGGCGGCTTGACGAGCGAGTAAATCTAGAGCGCGCAATTGGCGATCGCTCGGTCGGTGATGAGATCGCCAATGGGTAGAAATCATCCCCACGGGTTTACCCGTGCGCGATATCAGCGGGGTAGATTGGGCAGATCGATAACCCGCCTCGAAATGCAATCGCATTGAACCGTCGGGGTCTTCAGCTTCGGGCACATCAAAATTGACAATCGCGCGTTCGCCGTTTTGCATAGCGATCCCGCAGGATGTATGAGAGTGGGTATTCACACGGTAGAAATACTCGGTCATCTGTCGATCGAACCCTTGTGAGCTAATCAGTAGAAAATCCTGAGATCGATCGTCGAGAATCCGCACTGTACCAGCATCTGCACCTGTCAGCGCGATCGCGGTAGCTAGAATCTCTCGATATAGCGTTTCGATCTCGTTTTCGGTTACTAGTCGCGCACTCAGGTCGCGGAGTAGTCGTGTATCTCGGAGGTTGGCGGCGACTACGGCTTCGGCATGGGCGCGTTCGAGGCGGGGGAAGATCCGATTGGTAAGTTCGGAGATCAGCTCGATCTCATCTTCGCGCCAATCACGCGATCGCGAATCGTTGACAGTGAGCAAATATTTCCACTCATTGCCATCATAAAAGGGTACGCATACAGAGGCATGAATATTCAGGGCGGCATAACTGTCCGCATCAACCCGCGTATCGGTCTGGGTATCGTTGATGACGATCGTTTCCCTAGCTCGTGCCGCTTGCTGAAATTCCGCACTGACAAATTCTGAAAGTCGATGAACACCCACTAAGTCTGGTGCATCTGAGGTGTGCCAACCGTATTTAGCGACTGCCTCGTTCTGCGCTTCGTCGATATCCACAAACATGCAATGTGTGACATTCAGGTATGCACCGATCTTTGCGCCCACCGTCTGCATAATTTCGTCTGCTGAGACTAGGCGCGTGAATTCGTCTTGGATTTCTGTCAAAAAGGCAAGATTTGCTTCGCGACGTTTGCGCTCTGTCACATCCTCATAAATAAAGGCGACGCGCCGACTGTCGGCACCGCCAATTTTGAAGACGTAGAAACTATACCAGTTATCTAGCTGGGCAAAATGTAGCTCGTGGCGTTCGCCGATCCCAGTCTTTGCCACGCGACTGAGTGTTTCCACCCAGTGCGATTCTATGGCGAAAATTTCGCTTGCCCGTAGTCCTACGGGGTTTGTGCCCATCATGCCTACTGCAGCTGGATTTGCCTCTAGATAGTACAAGTCCACCGGACGATCTTCTGCGTCGAAGATTAAGTCCATCAGCACATAGCCTTGATCCATCGACTGGAATAAAGTCCGGTATTTAGCTTCCGACTCGCGCAAAGCAACTTCAGCGCGGGCGCGTTCGAGTGCTGCCCAAGTTCGCTCGGCGACTTCTTCAACTATCGCCACCTCATCAGATGTCCACACTCGCGGTGCGGACGCGTGGACTGCCAGCCCTGCAACAAATTCGCCACCCTTAATCAGCGGTACACCGATGTAGGCACCAATCTGGATCGCAGCGTAACCCGCCTGTTCTGCTGAGGATAGGTCGGAATCGGCAGCAATATCGGACTCAAATACCGCTCTACCGCTACGGTATGCCTCTAATAGCTTCTCGCCGAATGAATCGATCGGATAGTTGCCCAGTATGGGTGTAACACCATTAACATAGTCTCGATCGACCGCATAATTACCACTGCGAACCTCGAAATATGCCACGCGGTTTGCGTCCAGATGTTCGCCCAAGACGCGGCTAGCCGTAGCTTGAATCTCCACAGGGTCGGCAAGTGGGCGCAGCGCATCAGCCAGCGTCAGGCGAAAAGAATCAAATTTCGCAGCTCGCTGCGAAATTTTCTCTGCTTGTTTGCGCTCCGTGATGTTGGTGAACACGATCGCCACGCGGCGGCTGGCGGCATCGCCGACCCTTGAGGCATAAACATCAAACCAACGGTTCATCGGTACGGATTCATTTTCAAACCGCACGGGTTCGCCTGTCAGAGCGACTCTGCCATAGGTTTCTACCCAAAACTGTTCGAGATCGGGTACCAGTTCGAGAGCTGTTTTGCCTAGTGCGTCTGCTGGCAATCCAGTCAGTCTGACAAACGCCGGATTCGCTTGCAAGAACCGATAATCGACTGGCCGTTCCTGGGCATCAAACATCATTTCCACAATGCAGAAGCCCTCATCGATCGACTCCAATAAGTTCCGATACTCTGCTGCCGACTCGAATGACGCAAGGCTCGATCGATCGCGCTCGAAGACAATACTGGCAATATGGGTACCAAAATCCGCCAATTGACACTCCCACGCCGTCGGCTCCCGCGCTGTATCGAAGCACAGCATCAGCGAACCCAATGGCACATCATCCGCATTCAGAATCGGCGCAGAATGACACGCCAGCACCCCGTGAGCCAAGCATAAATCTCGCCAGGGCTGCGACCAGGAATCGTCGCTAGCAATGTCCCTACAGGTGACCGCTCTACCGCAATATACCGCCGTCCCACAGGTACCAATCGCTAGTTCATTAATCGGCGCACCCCAAATTCCTTGACCCCAAGACGGCGGAAACGTCGGCGCGATGCAATCGTTAAATGTCTGCTGCTGCGAATCAGTCAGCACGATACAGGCGCGGACATCCGCACTCAGCTTGGATACTGAAGCACACACGGCAGCTAGACACTCCGCCATCGGTGCCCCAGATGCCGTTAATTCTAGTAGTTGCTGCTGCTCTAGCAGCAGGAATTCTGCTTGTTTGCGGTCGCTGATATCTGCCATCAGGATCGCCAGTCCGTCAGCGGTAGGATAGACCCGATGTTCGACCCAGCAATCGGCAATGTCATAATAAAACTCGAACTGCGCTTCGATCCGTTCGGTCATGGCGCGATTGAGTCGATCGAAGTTTTCGATCCCAACTTGATGCGGAAATACTTCCCAGGCTTTTTTACCGAGAACTTGAGCACGAGGCAGCTTAAAGATTTCTAGCAGCCGATTGTTGACGTATGTATACCGCCACTCGCGATCGAATGTCGCAAAGCCATTGGGCAGATCGGATATGATGCGTTCGCATGGCGTCTCCGTAGGAGAATCGAGATCGGATGTGGGCGATGTCAATTTTGCTAGCGCATCATCTTGTTGCTGCACAGGAAGCTCCATAGTATTTTCAGTTTCTGTCCCTCCCACGTCAAGATCGATTGCAGTGAGGTCAGTATCATACTCAAGACTCCCACACCAGCTCGACGTTGCGCCTAAAGCAGGGCTGATTCATTCCTTACTGGGCGTAAGTTGTATTGACAACCCTTCACAAACATGGTGTTCGCCGCTTTTGTTGTGCTGAAGACATCAGGACGATCGACTTTAGCGTAGAAAATCTATTAGCTAATTATACATCCGATCGATTAAGCGGTCTTTAAATCGTGAATCGACATCCGAGCAGTAATATACTTGCGACCCTTTAAGATCCGGTGCTACTTCCAGATCGTGCCCCAGCCCAAACGGTTCGAGAAATATACTAAAGCCAATTCGCGCAGGTAAAATCTCACAGCTAAACAAGTCAGGCATAGTAACGTAACCAACTGCCAGCGCATCAAAGGGATGGAATCCTTGTTTTTGCAGACGATCCTCCCAAAACGACATCCAGGCTTGACTTGCCTGCCGCAACCACTGAGCGGCTGCATCACCAGATCCTAATTTGTCTAAATCCGATCGTGTAATCGTCACCTTTGTCGCCAGTTCAAATGGGGTGAGTACCAACGGAATGCCAGAGTCCAAAACGATTTTGGCGGCGGGTGTATCTTTACGGATATTGAAATCGCGGAAATGAAACCACCATTGTTGTCCGGGATGGAATAAATCACCCGGTCGTTTTCCGGCCACGATGACAATGCGATCGATATTCTTCACCAGATCGGGATAATTGACAATGACTGTTGCGACATTTGTCAATGGCCCCTGAGCGATAATCGTCAGCTTTTCCTGGCGTAGTATTGAGGCGATCGCTGATGATGCCTGGGTCGATTTCCACTCTGGACTGCCTGAAGAATGGCTACCCTGATAGATCGGCGGCGTGCGGTTTGACTGACTCGCACCGCCCAACTGCCTAATTACTTGACGCGCAACTTCAAGAGCAGTTTCACCTTTAGTATTGCCAAAAGTTGTGCTGATGCCCAGAATATCGAGTTCTGGCGAACGAAGTGCCAGCATCAATGCCCAACAATCATCCACATCACTGGTCGCGCTTTGACCGCAGGCTGGGTCTGTATCAATCCAAATTGGCAGTTTAGAGGCATTCGACGAAGGCTTGAATTGCGCTAGTGAATGCTTGGTTGTGTTCAGAGGATGACTTAGGGTATAAATTTTACTAACGCTAGTTACCACAAACAAGACGATCGAGAGATTTACTAATAATCCGGCGATCGCATATTTGAGATAGTTTTTGTTTTGGTAGCGTTGGTAAGAGCGAAAAGCTCGAACGGTATAATAACTACCAATTACCACCAATACACTGAATACCACCAATCCCACAGACTGAACTTCCGATCTAATATCCTGATTGGAGTAACTCAATCCCAATCCCAGGAGAAAAGTTAGCCCAAATCCGATCGATGGAATTTGCCAACTCAACAGACATTTACGCCGGATCTTATTCATGGTAGGAATGTGATTTTTTCCAATCCCCCGTTATCTTGTCCATATCCGAACACGATCGCCTTCTTTTGGTTGCCAATGGTGTTACTAATGTCTCAACGAGATAAAGCAGGCTACCGATGATCAAATAGAGGGAAGTAGCAACAAAGCGTGGAATTATGTTGTTTGTCCGATCGCACTCTCATCCATGAAAAAGATTTCCCACAGATGACCATCTAAATCTTGGAATCCATGTTGATACATAAAACCCATGTCGGTTGGTTCTTTGTAGGTAGTTCCACCCGCTGCGATCGCCTTGGCAACCATTGCATCGACTTCGGCTCGACTCTTAAAAGATAAAGACACAAGTACCTCTGTATTTTTAGATGCGTCACAAATTTCTTTGGGGGTGAAGGTCTGGAAATACTTCTCCACCAGCAACATGACGAAGATGTTTTCATCCACAATCATGCAAGTGGCATCTTCATTCGTAAACTTTGGATTGAATGTGAAGTCGAGCTTGGTAAAAAACTCTACAGATTTGTTTAGGTCTTTGACTGGAAGATTGACAAAGATTTGGCGTGCCATAGTTGATTTTTTTAAAGTTATATTGTTGGTTGAAAATCGATAAATAACTACTATCCTAAGCTAAGTTTATGAGGATATCGTGAAGAAAATATAGTATGCTCATTAATTTTACAAAATACATTCATCTTAATATTTCGCAATTCTCAATTCTCAATTCTCAATTCTCAATTAATTTAATTACCGATCGTGTGTTTGCGACGATCGCCTGAGAAATCCTGCAATAATGCCATCAATGCGGGAACTACTGTGGGGGTGAGGATCGTTGAGAATGCTAACCCACCAGTCAAAGCAATCCCTAAACCCTGATACAATTCCGATCCCTGTCCGGGAAACAGTGCTAGGGGAATTATCCCCAAAATGCTCGTACCTGCGGACATAAAAATCGGTCGCAATCGATCGCGTGTCGCATTATAGAGCGATTCGTCGTACTTTTGTCCCTCCTCCTGAAGTTGGAGTACGCGCTCGACGATCAAGATCGCATTATTGACGACAACCCCAGTCAAAATCAAAAATCCCAGTCCCGTAATCATATCCAACGGCACGATCACCCCAGGAATCCAATTGGCAATCACCAGACTCAAGAGTGCGCCAGTCAATCCCATCGGTACCGTTGCCATAATCACCAGTGGATACAGGAACGAGCGATACAGAGCCACTAGCAGCAAGTAGGTGATAATTACTGAGAAGGCAAAGGCAGCGGCGAGTTGACTGACGGTTTCCGACAATCGATCGGCAGAACCCGCCAATTCTAAGCGAAATTCTGGCGGGAGTTTGGTGCGTAAGGGGGTGAGGATTTGCGATTCGGTTTGGCTCACGAGCTGCCCCAATGGTGCGGCGGGAGTCAGGCTGACGGTGAGGGTGGTGGAGCGTTCTAAGTCCACATGGTTAATTACGCCAGGACCGATGGTTTCCTTGACGGTGGCAACATCGGCGAGCTGAATTTGTCCGCCAGTAGGGGTTGGTGTGGTTGTGGAAGTTGTGGAGGTGGTGCTGGGTGCGATAGATGTAGATTGGGGAATCCGTGCGCTGTAGAGCGATAATTGCCGCAACTGTTCGGGTGTTTTGACAAAGACATTTTGCAACTGGACGGTGACATCGAGTTCTTCTTTGCCATCGATGAATTGTGAGGCAAAGCGTCCGCCTAGAGCTGCTTCTACCATCGCGCCGAGTTCTGATTCCGAGAGTCCGACTTCGGCGAGGCGATCGCGATCGGGAATTACTTGCAATTGGGGCGCACCATCGATCGCATTGGAACGGGCATTGGCTACCCCTGGCAAAGCGGAGATTTGCTTGATTAACTGTTGCTCTAACTGGTTGAGTCGATCGAGATCGGGGCCAATAATCTGCACCTCAAAGGATTTGCCTGGATCGTTGAAGATCGGGAACCGGATTGGGAACATGAATTTATAGCCGGGATACCCGAAGCTTTTGCCAGTCAGGCGTTTTTCCATGTCTGCCAGCCCGCCGCCATTGGCTGAATCTGGCTTTAAGGACATGCCAATCCCGCGAAACTGCGCGAAGTTGGCAAAAAAGGTACTGGAGATTTCGGGTTGCTGTTTGAGATAGGATCGCGCTGGAGCAGACAGCTTGACGGCTTCAGGGACGCTGGTACCAGGAAAGTTCTCGGTCAACCAAAATACAAAATTGAGGTTGCCTTGGGGCAGATAGTCGGCTGGGGGGAGCAAGAAAATACTCGACACCAATAACACGATCGGAATCGATAATAATGCCAGCCTGCGGAGCATCCGACCCGGCCCCAATGCCCACCCGACAGTTGCTAGCAAAAAGCTTTCTAACTTGCTTTGCACCCGTCGAAATCCGGCGGAAGTACGGACGATCGATCTTTCCAGCCAGTTGCGGCGGACTTGCGGCTGCTCGGCAGGATTGGCATCGCCCACTTGAAAGGTTTGCTGAGCCTCGGCGGGATCTAGTACCAGACTTGCCAGCATCGGCAAAAATGTCAAGCAGGCAAACATCGATAATACTGCCGCCGCTGTAATCGTAATTGCCATATCGATAAACAACTGCGAGACTTCGCCCGTCACCAGCACCAACGGCGCAAATACGGCCACGTTTGCTAATGTTGCTGCCACAATGGCCCCACTGACTTCCTGGGTGCCATCGATCGTCGCTTGCAGGCGATCTTTGCCCTGCTGCATGTGGGTAAAAATGTTTTCGATCACGACGATCGCATTATCGACCACCATCCCTGCTGCAAACCCCAATGCTGCCAAACTGATAATATTGAGCGATCGACCTAAGACAGCACTGACAATGAACGTGACAATCATCGCGATCGGAATGCTAATCGCCACCACTACCACCGTCCGCAGCGAACCCAAGAATAATAGCAAGACTAAGATCGCCAGCACGCCACCCGTAATTAAATCGCCGCGCACATTCGCCACCGACTGCTCGATATAGGTACTTTCATCGTAGAGAATCTCGAACGCCACGCCCTGTTTTTGCCGATCGAATTGGGCTTCTAAAGTCGCCAACACCTCCTTCACACCCCTGGCTACCTCCGGCACATTCGCACCTACGCGGCGGATAATCCCGATACCTGCCGAGGGTGCATCGTTAAACAAAAAGGCACTGTCTTGAAACTTGCGCCCCATCTCGACAGTAGCCACATCGCGGAGATACACCGTCCCAGAGTCATCGCGCCGCAGCACAAAGCTTTCAAGCTGTTTAATTGCTTGCGCGCGGTTGACCGTCCGCACTTGATATTCGCGCTTGCCGATCACCAGTGGGCCGCCCCGAATATCACGATTGTTGGTACTTAACGTACTGGTAACATTAGTCAGACCGAGATTGCGATCGGCCAAAGCTTTGGGATCGACTAATACTTCTACCTCCCGTTCCTGCCCGCCGATGATAAAAAATCGACTCGTTCCTTCCACGCGCCGGAGTGCGGGTTCGATCGTTTCCTCAATCAAGTCGCGATAACGGTTAGAGTCAGTCTGAAATCCTGGTTTGGGCTTGAGCACCAGCCAAATCATCGGATTATTGTTGCCGCTGGCGACCTGAATATCCGAATCGCCTGCTTCCGCTGGGAGATCTCCGAGTTGCTGGAGCTTGTTGAGTGTCGCCACCAGCCGCGCATCGACATCGGTACCCCAATCAAATTTCATCGTAATCGTGCTAAATCCAGATAGACTCTGGCTGGTGATTTCTTGAATCCCTTCAATTTCCTCCAGCACATTCTCGATCGGGCGGGTGATTAAATTTTCCACCTCAGAAGGTGCCGCGCCGATATAAGGCGTAGAAATCGTAATTTCGGGTCGATCGCCTCCAGGCTGAAGTTCAAGCGGCAGCCGAAACATGGCAATGAATCCAAATATCACCAACAGTAAAAACAACACAAAGGTGCCGTGTCGCCACCGGACAGCCGTTTCAATAAAGTTCATGATGTTTGTTTGGTTTTTTGGTTTTCGACGACCTGCACGGGCGATCCCTGTTTGAGTGCTTCGCTGCCCCGCACGACCACGGCTTGCCCCGCCCGCAACTGAGTGCTCGAAATTGCCATCGTTTCGCCCAGATCGGCGACCATCTGGACTTTAACTTCTACCGCCTTACCATCCCGAACGGTGTACACCAGCCAATTTTCATCGCGACGCACCAGTGCATCGCGGGGGACGACCAGATTAGTGGACTCGATCGGTAACTGGAGCGTACCCCCGATCGCCATTTTGGGTAATAAATTCTGAGGTGGATCGAGCAACCGCAACCGCACCAATTGTCGCCGCGATGCGGCATTAGCCGCTGGAACCACGCCGCTAATCGTTGCGCGTCCGCGCCAGTCGGGTAGAGCGCGCGCTCGGAGTTCTACAGGTAAGCCAGTCCTCACGCTACCAGTCAGTTGTTCTGGTAGTTCTAAAAACACATCCAACTCGTTATTATTTACCAGCGTCACTACAGAATCGCGACTCTCGACCAAATCGCCCACATTCACCTGGCGCGTTTGGACGGTACCAGCGATCGGCGACTTAACTTGAGTCCGCGTCAGGGTGAGTCGAGATTGGTTGACCACCGATTGAGCCGCAGCGACGCTAGCTTTCTGAGCGTCAATTTCCTCGCGAGTCGGGCCAGCCGTGGCTTCTGCTAGCGTCGCCTCTGCTTGCAATCGCTGTGCCCGTGTGGTTTCGACACTGACACGCGATTCTACCAGTACCCGTTGGGCGAGTGCCCCAACTTTGACCAGCGATGAGTTGCGGCGCAAATTATCCTGCGCCTCGCGTTCGCTAGCCTGCGCGGAACTCACTTGCGCTCGCCGTTGGGCGATAATTTCCGATCGAGTCCCCACTTGCAGCCGTGCCAGTTCGCTGCGGGCTTGTGCCAGCTTGGCTTGTGACTCTGCGAGTGCGAGTTGTCGTTCGTCATCATCCAGAGTCGCGATCGTCATCCCTGGTTTGACGCGATCGCCGACTTCGACAAATACCTGTTCCACCGTTCCGGCTGTCTGAGTCCGCAACGTGGCACTTCGATTTGCCTCTGTCTGCCCTACTAACTGAATGCTTCTAGTGCCTTGTCCGCGACCGATCGCGGCGGTTTGGACTGGAGTGGGCGGCAATCCGCGTGCGGCAGCGGGTGGTGCCGCCTTTTGACTGGGTAGCGTCGTCCGCCAGACGATCGCCCCACCACCGAGTAATAGCAGGAGGGCTAGCAAACCAAGCTGCCACCGTTTGGGGCGACGAGATTTGACGGTAGTTTCTGGCGATGAATCTGGTGATTTAGAAGTTTCCATACCCGTAGCTCCTGAAATTAGCACGGCTCTTTCCAGAGTATCGATTATTTCCCGCTGTTACCTCTCTCGATCGAGTGAATCGATCTGATGAATCGTCAGCATATATCTACCTTTAGACAAATTTATTCGATCGTATTTACCCTAATTTTCTGTTTTAAAACAGATCGGATCTCAACCCCTAATTTTCGCAGATATTTTTGGGTGTAAATTCCTAACTTTGGAGGTAGTTCGTCCAGTAACCGATCGCATGGACAAGGCATGTTATTCAGCTCCAGGAACGCCCAAATATTGAGCTTTACTACCAGTTATACCAAATCTAAAAAATTGGACTACAGATAAAGCTCTAGAATCTGCTCCTCCCCTTTACAAGGGGAGGTTGGGAGGGGTAAAGATCTGTAGCAGTAATTTAGAGAATTGGTAGTAATACCAATACTTATGCTCGTTTTTCTACCACGATCGTCAGATGAGCGACCATCGCGCCGATCGATCCCACAGCAGCCAGAATGGGGAAGAAAGCCGCACTGATGGCACCACCTACCACGCCAACAGTTAAGGGGATTTCAATTAATATATGTCCCTCTTCATTCTTGAGAATAATCCGCCGAATATTACCTTGATGAATCAGTTCCTTAATTTTGGCACCCAAGGCATCACCATGAATACTAAATTCTTCTACACCAATCTTTTCTGCTTTTTTTTCTTCATGTCCAGTTACTAATTCAGACTGGATTGTTTCGACATTTTCTTTAAAGTCATCATTTTGTACAGTCATGTTATTAATTCCTGTTGTTGGTTATGTCTACAAATTAGAGAAAATCAGCAGCAAACTGAGAACGGGTAGTCGGTTGCTGCAAGATTAATCCTTCGCCACCTAATGGATGGTTACTATCGATCGATTGTCCGCCGACAGAGATAAAAACCTTTTGATTAGGATCTAAGCTGGTAGCTGTATAAACCACCTGTGCGACTCGATAAATCATCGATGTACTGCCACCTCCAGATCGAAACTCTGGCGATAAGTCAACATGCACTCCATCCGATCTAACTTGTAGATTCAGAAGTTTGGTGCCTTTGGGAATCGTACTAGTTAGATCGTCACGGGGTTGAGCTAATAACAACTGTTTCATGGCAATTGTTAATCTTTGTTGTGACGAACTAGAACTCGATATGTTTGATGGTAATGATTTGGCAACTAGGGTTAATTTAGATCGATCCGATCGCAACCAATAAACTTGCGGTTGAATTTTTTGGGATGAATTAGTAGAAGTAACTGTAGAAGTTGTGACTGGAGCTAATGATTTTTCATACTGAAGAAAAATCGGATTACTTCCCACCCAAATACTCAAACCGACTCCTGTCGTGAGCAATAGATATTGCTTGAGAGTAGGCTTATTAACAAAGAATCTTTTCATGAGTCATCTTTAGTTGGGTTGGTTATGTCGCGAACAAATGTTGAGGTCTAACGACTTGTTAGACAGGGCATCTGATTTTCATAGAATCTTCTTGTGGTAATTCAACTGCTACCATCCAAGTCTATTTACAGCGAGGCAAGCAACTAGCTACCAAAGGTTCTTGCCGTCGATAACCTCGACAGACACTGCGGCTGCATCGAAGTTGTCGAACAGACGCGCATTAACGCCGATTCGGCGGGTGCTTTCGTCCCAACTTCCGTCTGGTTCAAAAGCTGGGCTATCGGAGAACGTGGTACATCCGCACTCAGGGCAGAAGTGATGCGCCACTAGTTTCGTATTCCAGCGATAAGTCGTATCGTCGGTTGATGGGGTTGTTATTTGAAACTGACTAGGCTGGTAGTACGCCCACAGTGCGCCGCGTTTGGAACACAAGGAACAAGTACACCGAGTAAGTTTCGCCGGAATATCGCTCTCGATGCGAAAGGCAGTCTTGCCGCAATGGCAGCTTCCCAGAATCGTCATGTGTTCTCTCCTCTGTTTGCGAATTTACAAATGCAATTACTAACTAGCCATCTGCGGTTGTTCTCTACCAAATTGCCATAGCAAGATGACACCCAAACCGAACAGATTAATTAGGAAAACTACTAAGCCTCCTAAAAACGGAATTAGCGTCAGCACCGTCAAGATCGCCAAACCAATTAAAAACTGCTGTAATGCCGACTGCTGAATATTTCTATCGATGCGTTAACCGACAAACAAAGCTACTCCGAGTGAACCGACTAACGAAGTGACAACTGCAATCAAACTCAGGATTGGAATCAAGGGAATGCCAATTAACGTAATTGCCAGAAACACAGTGCCAAAGACAAGTGATAAAATCGCCCCCAGCCCCCACAGAGCAGCCAAACCAGGATATTGACGCAACTTGGTCGCCAAATTCGGTAAAAACTGCGGACTGGTTTGCAAGATAATCAGTCCGAGAATAGCTGCTACTACAGCGGCACTTATTCTGAACATCGCATTGAAGAAATACCACGGCAAGAAACTGCGTCTCCCATAAGAGTCAGACATCATCCCATGTCTGTCA
>NZ_JBGSPA010000036.1:0-2694 GCF_041738855.1 Chamaesiphon sp.
TTGAATCGCGGCTCTCACACCGCCAAAGCCGCCTACAGAATAAGAAACGATGCCTGCCGGACGAAAATAGTACTCTTCTAAGAAATGATCCATCAAATTACTCAAGCCGGGTTGAATGGAATGGTTGTACTCTCCAGCTACTACGACAAAGCCATTAGCGGTTCTAATATGCTCCGCTAATTCCTCCATTTTTCCAGGGGCTTGTCCCTGTTCGTATTCTTTGTACATGCGATCGAGAATCCCAAAGTCATACTCTTTGGCATCTGCAAAAATTACCTGATGATTTCTCTCCTGGAGTCGATCGATCGTGAAGCGGGCGGCTTTGATCCCCTGGCGATCGCGTCGGTAAGAACCGTAGAAGACGATTGTTTTGAAATTCATAGATTACTCGCCTCATCCAGAATTTGTTCTTTCATGAGATAATAATTACTCCACAAATGATACTTTATTTACATATATCCTTAGCTACGGAACAATATATTAAATCTATCAAAAGGTATAAATTAGAGAGTCTTACTTTAACTGAGTAACCCTTGCTCGTAATTCCCCTATTTCCCTACTCAGTAGCCAATGAGGATGTCGGTGGACAGCCAGTATGTGCATTTTTACGAGATATCCGCGATCGAGCTAACAAACTAGAGCGAGGAGATCGTTAACAATGCTAATCGTGGTCTTGTTGCATTTCTCTAACTCCGCATAATTCGATTGCGATGCCAGCCAGCGGGATCGATAAAAACACGCCAATTAATCCTGCCACCTTCGCACCTACGAGCAATGCAAAAAACATGACTACAGGATTGAGATCGATCGATCCTTGCATGATTCTAGGCATGAGTATGTTTTCTTGAACTTGCTGGAGTAGAATGCAACTTACCAAAGTAATCAATGCTAGGGAGACTCCTTGCTGCAAAATAATCAGCGACACTAAGCTAACTCCCAGCGTTGCTCCAATCCCCGGAATCAGGTCAAATATACTCACGATTGCTGCCAAGCCTAATGGAGAAGAAACTCCTAATAATAGGAACACAATATAAATAGAAATACCAAATAAAACAACCAGGATTAATCTGCCCCAGAAAAAACCTAGGAAGTTTTTTCGTACCACTTCGGTAACGCGATCGCGCATTGCCAGCGGGAAAATTCGCAGGAGTAAATTCCACAATCGTTTGCCATCAAGTAGCATGAATACAGCAACAACTGCAATAATAACTAAGTCCAGCAAATTTCCGAAGATGTTTTGTAGCATTGTCAACCCAAAACCTACGGTAGAGGGGACTTGAGTCCGAAGTTGAGTTTCAAGTTCGCTAAGATCGATATCGATGTTCCATCGTTGGAGAAATATTATCAGCCGATCGACAGAAGCGATCGCGCTCTCCAATAATTGTGGTGCCCGATCGACTAGCTGCTGTGTCTGTGAAAAAATTGCAGTTCCAATTGTGGCCGCGATCGCAACTAAAATTAATAAACTGAGTAAAAAGACCGAAATAACAGCAATTCCGCGCGGCACGATCCGGGCGGCCCACTGCACCGGAAAGCTCAGTAAGAATGCAAAAATTGCTGCAAATATAAAAATAATAATTACCGAGCTAAAGTAGGCTACGATTTGAACGATCGCCCACCCCAGTATAAATAACAACACATAGCGAATTAGCTTGGTATTGTTGAAATTATCCAAGATTGAGTGATGTTTGGGTTGGCTCATGTGCAATTATTTCTCGCTCTAGCTTGAATCTTACCTGAGCAATGACACGATCGACTTTCAGCCTGATTGCCTTTGATATTGCTGTCGATATCGATCCTAAATTTTTAGTTCCACCTTCGATCGTACACAAGATAGCACTTGCTGACTCTCTACCTTTAGGAAGATCCGATCGTCTCCTCAATTGTAGAGAGTACATGCGATTTTGAATCGTTATTTTTATTTGGTTCACCAGCATTGATGGGGTCGGTTGTCGAGGCATTTTGCAGCACTTCGATCGTTGGCTGCAATCGAACGGTGGGGGTGGTTGCTAGTTCAGTTTTAACAAGATAGCAACGCTCATTCTGAGTACCGGAGCCAACGGGTTGAATTTGCCATTGAGTTTGGAGATAGTTCTGGATCGCTAGCGATCGATCCTGAGCGATCGTGCCAATTTCCGATGGGGTTTGCCCAGATTGTAGCTCGATTTGCAATGTCGGATTTTGTTGCATTACTCGACCGATCCGATCTAGTATTTGCGTTTGGTCGGATGGAATTTGAGATCGATTCAACTCAAAGGTGACTGTTGCTAAAATAGGAGCGATTCGATTGAATGTCACCTCGGCTGTCGAATAATCTAATTGTCTGCGGATATCCTCGACCATTACGGCTTGTCCATCGCGATCGATATCTCGCTCGCTCAAGTAACTAATCTGCATTTTCAACGGTGCCACGGGGCTAGTAATGGCCTCATAACTCACCAATCGAGCTAGGGGCGGTAGTATTAAGGATTCGATCGCTAGTTTGGCACTTTCCAAAAAACCAGATTACAACTGAGCTGTTGTCGGCGGTGGTGCTGGCTTGCTTGCTTCAGAAGTCCGCCGCCCCGCGCCACTGCAAATCCAGTCTCAGCATTAAATCCCACATTCGGGGTTTGTGCCAAAAGTTGCGGGATGCTGGTGCCCCCGACGATTTAATCGAGACGGTGCATGGATTGGGATGGTGCGATTCGTTGT
>NZ_JBGSPA010000086.1:0-3312 GCF_041738855.1 Chamaesiphon sp.
GACCGCTAATTATCAACAAGCAGAGCTTATTGATAATAATTTATGAAACACTTAGTTTTTGAGGATTGGTAGTGATTGGCTCAAACACAGTCAGGTAATTGATTTGATGATGAGGCTAGCCTCATCGAACTCAGGTTGATAGGATTTTAATCGACCATTATGCAGATTTGCAGCCGTGATGAATTTAGATCGAGCGGTGAAATAGTCAGTTGAAAAATAATTCATCCAAATAACCAATCGAATTGTATTTGCTAGTAGCCAGATCCAAATATTTAGCTAAAAATCCCATCATAAGGCATCAGTGCGATGGAGAGATTCAATCGATTCCTCTACCTCTTCTTCATCCAAACATTGCTCGATCTGAGTTTTAAACCATTTCAATTCGTCGCCTTCTGGATCTTGAATATGGTAGACCAATAATGTGCCTGCAACACGAGCCAACGTTACGGGTGTTGGAGAAATATGAGTGAGTAGATCCAGCGCATTTTGGTACAGTTGCTCGACGGATGATTGGTCTAGGGGATGTCCTAACTGAATGGAAAGTTGCAGCAAGCTCTCCTGAATGGACGGGTCTTCCTTAGTCATGAATCGCTTTACCCTAAAATCAGATTATACCGACAGTACATTCGCGCCGTGTCGCCTCGACCAAATCACCCTCGTCGATTCGACTCGAACATCCTTTCTCTAGCAAAGCTTTCTGTTAATTATTCGACCGCCTCGGCGCGCTTCGCGATCGATACAAAGATTGGGCAATGGTTTCAAGCTATCCTTAGAGGCTTCTAGTCACTCGTTTTTCGACCATTTCCCGTCAGCAAATCTTCCAATATCCCAGAAGCACCCTTCTGTTCCTGCCGTCGATTATCATCGTACAAATTCAACGTATTCTGATTGCTGTGGCGACTCAAAGCTTGCGCCGCTCGCAGATTACCCCCACTAGCATCTAAAAACGCCGTAATCGAACTATGCCGCAAACGATGAGGCGATACCCGCTGCTCGATTCCCGCAGCCTCAGCATAGCCCTGCACGATCCGGTAGATACTATCCCCAGCAATCCTCGCCCCATAACAGTTATGGCTCAAGGAAGTAATCAGCGGCTGTCCTGGCGAATTGTAAGGATGAAAATTCAGCCACTCCTCCAAAGCATAACTCACACTATCGGTCAGATCGATCCCCACCTTCGCTCGTTTCCCCTTCCCTAAGATCGTCAACTTCTGCTGCTGGGGTAAAAAATCCTCAATATTCGCACTGGCAATTTCCCCCCGCCGCAGCGCGTTGCCCCAGAATAACAGCATGATCGTATAATCCCTCACCCCGATCGACGTACTCGGATCGATCTTCTCCAACATCGATTTAAACTGTTCGACCGAAATCCCCCTAGTATCGCGATAGGTTTCAGCGGGAATGCTCTCGATATCGCCCAGATCGATCGTAGTTTTACCCAGTTTCCGCGCCATGTCAACCAAACTCTTAATCGCCGCCAACCGGACATTAATCGTGCTGGGTGCGAGGTTTCGATCTATCGAATGACGACGATATCTTAATACCATCTCAATTGCCGCATATCGATCGAGATCTAGAAATTCTGAGATCGTCGCTGGGGTAGCAGAGCCACTATAAGCAAATTGACAGAAATTCTCGATCGCTTTGACATACTGTTTGCGAGTACTGTCGGCTATTTTCAACTGTCCGAATTCTGCCCACAAGTCATCTGAAGTAACTATGGGAGCGGCGACAGGGACGATCTTCTGAATGACAATTTCTACCACAACTTACCCCTCACCCGCCAAACTCAAGATTTCCACCAGCGAAGATTCAACACACTTGGCAATCGTCTCCTTGAGCTGGGTGTCATTACCATCAACTTGCCAAGCAACAATGGCATCGATATACATGGCACGATCTTCGGTTTTAATTACTGCAATTGGATACCCAGTTCTGAGTAAACTGAGATTCATCAACAGTCTAGCGGTACGTCCGTTGCCATCCGAGAACGGATGAATCGTCACTAACCGATAGTGAATCTCTGCGGCTAGTTCGACTGGATGTAAAGCAGGTGCAGATTGCAGCCACTCGCCAAATCCCTGCATCGATTCGGGCACCAAGATCGCATCGGGATAGCGATAATTGCTCCCCGCAGCCATCACGTTTACAGTCCGGTATGCATCAGCCCCACGCTCTCCTTTACACACCAGTCCGTGAATCTGGCGAATATCCCATTCACTAATCGCTCGTTCATCCATCGCCAGATCGCGAATAAAATCGATCGCCTCGACGTGGTTGATTGCTTCTAAATGGTATTTAAGGGGTTTGCCGCCGATGGTTATCCCTTTTTCGACAACGATTTGGGTTTCAGATTGGGTGAGGGTATTACCCTCGATCGCATTGGAGTGATAGGTGAGGCGGATATCATAGACTTCCCGCAGATTATCAACCAATTCCGGCGGTAGGGGGCGGAGGCGATCTAATCTCACTTTGAGGGCATCGATGTGGGTTAGTAGAGTGGGGTTAAACATCAGGGATCGAACAGAGGTTCATGAAGCGATTGTCTAGCTAATCTGGTTCGATGCCCAAAGCGCGTAGTTGGGCTGCTAACCGTTCGGCTCTTTGGTCTGCTAGTTCGGCCCGTTCTACTGGAGTAGGGTAGCGATGGTTATTCTCGTCATACCAATACAGCCATTCTCGCGTGAGGTCATCATGGCTGGCGCGTTCGCTGCCGATGCCCAATCCGATCTCTGGCATCCATAGAGGACTATCTATTTGCAGATCGTACTTGCCATCGATTAGTTTATAGATTTCTAGTTTGGCTTTACGGCGACGCTTGGGGTTGTAAATCACGTAATAAAGTACGCCGATCCGAGCGTATTTGTCGAGTTTGGTAGTGTATTCACCACCAGGAGTGGTAGAGACTACTTCGAGTACTAAAAGTGGCGGTATCTCTTCTTCCCAGAGTAAATAACTCAGGCGCAGTTCCTCGTCATAGTGTCGCTCGACATTCAGACTCAAAAAGCCATCAGGGACGATGGGAGGCTGCTCTGGATCGTAATAGATGCCCATATCGATGCCAAAGAACCAATCCATACGACCTTTCCAGAGGATTTGGAGGATTGATTTAAGCAGACTGGGGATGATTTCTTGGAGTTCGTTATCCACGGGGGTATCGTCGGAGCAGGGCAGTTCGTCTGCGGTGGGTAAGTATCGAGGTAACTGGTACTGATACATAGGGGGCAAGTGCGATTGATAGTAGGATTATACCACATCTGAACATCTGAAAAGAATCATTTCCATACGTTAGACTATTGTTAGACAATATTT
>NZ_JBGSPA010000106.1:0-3255 GCF_041738855.1 Chamaesiphon sp.
GCGCGATCTGGAGGGAACCTCCAGATCGCGCGCCGTTACGCGGACTGACATATTGGTCCGCGTAGGCGGACTTTGCATCATGAGCAGAGACTCTAGTCTCTAGCCTTTGACGATCCCTATGCTTCATCCCAAAGTTCGCGGACGCCATCTGTTGGCAACCAACTAGCAACTTCAGCAATCCGCTCTGGAGATAGTTCCCGCTTTGTTGCTGTGAATACAGCTTTGACAGCTTGCTTGCGCTCTTTATCCTTATCTTCTGGCATTCTTTCCAGTCCGCTTTCATTGGCAGCGCGGAAGAAAAAGCGAGAGGAATCGATCTTAAAGATGCCTGGGCCTTGCCAAGGTGGACGTACTCGGCTCAGAAAGCCCACAATGGGATTGGTATCTTTCCACAGATCGGTGACTTCCATTTGCAGTGCCTTTTCATTGGTAGGCAGCATTTCCTCGTGGAGTTCGTCAGCGACTCGATCTGCGGCTTCGGTCGTCATTAAGTCCCGCATGATCCGAAACACGACCTCTGTAAAGTCTCTGGCGTCATAAGGGTCGGCAAAACCACCTTCAACCATCACATACTCTAAAAATGACCGATCGCGATCGGCAAACATCGCTCTGGGGTCTTCAATCTCGGTCGAATCGGTCTCTGGGATCTTCCTGCTGCGTCCCTCCGCATTTGCCAATGTCTTCTCTGGAGTCTCCGGTGAGTCTTGTCTCAAAGTTTCTTCTGTCATAGCTGTTTCCTGAACGGTCTTAACGATCGTGCGTTTGATAACTATCAACGATTTTATGCAAACTCGGATAGGCTTACATCTTTCATAAGTTAGAGATCCGATCGGACAAAAGGTAGAGATTGGTTAGAAAGATCCCCGACTTCTTCGAGAAGTCGGGGATCTAACATCGCTAGTTCTTGAACTTGGTGAGTTTTCCAGCGAACGGTTGTAACAATTGCCCGCCAAAATCTGGAGCGATCTGTTCCTCGATACCGTATTGCTTGGGCCATCGCTGCGTGGGTAGATATATTGTCCCAAACAGGATATCCATCAACGGCAAAATCGCCGCATAGTTTTTGTTGATATACTCCGCGCCATCATTGGTGTGATGCCAATGGTGAAAAGCCGGAGTCGCCACCACCTGCTCTAGTAGCCCAAACCGCCAGGACAGATTGGCATGGACAAAAAAGCTCCAGACAGTACCGACGATCGCGTATACTAACGGCACCAAATCCACCGTCGTTCCCATCGGCTGCGCCAAGCCCAGTAGATAAATGGGTAGCAGACCGCAGCATCTGGTAAAAAACATATCGAGCGGATGCGCGCGGGTATTGACGAGCCAGTCCATCTCCTGGGCACTGTGGTGAACCGCATGAAATCGCCACAGCAAGGGGATCTCATGCGACCAGCGATGACCCCAATATGCCCCAAATTCGCCCACGACGATCGCGAGTACAAACCGCACCCGCACTGGTAGAGCCGCTACCGATGCGTACATGCCGCTGGGGAGATAGTGATGAATGCTCCAGGCGACGATCGACATCGGCACAATTAGCAAGAACTTGGGCACAATACTGTTGAGAAAATAATAGCCCAGATCGGTCATCAATCCTTTGCGAAAAATCGGCTGTTGGTGTTGGGCACAGAGCCGTTCTAGCGGGATAAAAACGATCGCTAGTAGTACCAACCAGATACACAACCTAAAGACATCTAATGCCAATGACGGGAGATGTTGCTGCATGTGTAATAACGTGTCAATACTGAGAATAAAAATATTTATTTAAAGATAAGGAGTGCCATAAAAATAGCACTCCTGATGCAGTGGATGAGTAGTATTTCATCCATTGAAACCGCTCGGAACGGCATCTTTGGCGTAGCCACGCCCAAAGGTAGTCGCGTCTACTTCTTTTTGGCTAGTTTCGATCGCAACCGAGCAGTGACACCCAAACCAAACAAAGTACCCATGATGGTCAGTGGCTCGGGGACAGGAGCAGGAGTAACGTCAACACCAGCCAACAGCGCAAACGGTGGCTGTCCAACTGGAGTACCTTCTGCCAAGAAATTGAGCACTTGACTGGTAGCAGTTGCCGTGAATGTCAACTTTTGTGGTGTCCAACCAGAGACAGGAGCCTTACTAGACGCACTCATCACAGTTGAGAACTTGGTGACTCCGCCTGTAAACGCATTAGTATTCGGCGGTATATAGCTGGCACTGTTGAAAGTACCCCCCAGATTCACCGCCCATTGGTCGGTAGTATCGCCCTCGTAACCAGTTTGCTGTCCGGTTGCCTGGAAAAAAGTCACATCATAGTTACTACCGATGGTGAGTCCAGTCAAAGTTTGACTGATAGGACCTTGCTTGTAAGCACTATCTGCGGCGATGTACCAGCCCGATCCGCCAGGAGCAATAACGCTTTGTCCAGAGCTAGCATAAAGACTCAAGTTACCATCGGCAGAATATCCCAACCCGTCCAGATTCGTTGAGAATGCCGTACCATCTGGCACTAGGAAGTTATAGCCATTGGTCGTCCAATTTGGGATCGTAAACTGGGTGGTCTGTCCAGCTTTAAGAAAATTGCCTAGGTACACAGACTGAGTTTGTGCTGTGTTGCTGGGCGCGAAGCCACCATTCTGGATGAATGATACTGCTTGTGCCTGCTGCACTTGCAGTAGATTCACAGCTAAGGCAACAGAACCGACAGCGATGCTGCCGATCGACAAAAGATTGTTCATGTTTGTAGTAGTCTACCTGTAAAAGAGAAAAGGGGGAAGAAGCATATCTGCAATTAAAATATGCTGTAATCATGAAAAAGTCAAGCAGATTTTAAGTCGCCAAATTCACGATCTCTTTCACCCAATTTCACTACAGCAACCGCAGTCGATCGCCAGTCACAACCAATAGCCCATCACCAACAACAGCATTAGGATCGATCGTGCCAATCTTATTGATTTTGAGTTAGTAGCTAATTATATATATAGTTACTACCCAATTTAGTATTTTAATATAATAAAGTGTTTTTATACTAAGTGAATATTGAATAATTGTAGTGGTATCGATCGCCAATTTTTTTGCTAAAGATCTAGGGTGCGCTCCCTTGGTGGTGAATCTTGAAGCGATCTAAATCCCAAAAACCTGAGTTCGATGAAGTTTTGTCTCCTCAAACTCAGGCATTTCAACACTTTTAGGCTAACAGCAGAATTTTTTCAATTTTTGGCACATTAAAATCCACCATCAATATCATTAATAGTTGAAAAAACATTGATTTAA
>NZ_JBGSPA010000111.1:0-21476 GCF_041738855.1 Chamaesiphon sp.
TAAATCAATGTTTTTTCAACTATTAATGATATTGATGGTGGATTTTAATGTGCCAAAAATTGAAAAAATTCTGCTGTTAGCCTAAAAGTGTTGAAATGCCTGAGTTTGAGGAGACAAAACTTCATCGAACTCAGGTTTATAGCTCCAGTTGTGGAGGTTGATTCGTATTTGCTTGGTGTATTGTTTCTGTGCCTCGACATAGCCAGGAATCTTCTGTTGAGCCTTTGCATCTAATTCGCTTTGGATGCTCAAGCAGATTTGGTCTAGTTTGGGTAAGGCGATACTTCCTGCTTGGTAAGTTTGAGCTAATTCGACGATCGCCTTAGCAAATAATCGATCGAGATGTTCGCCCAACTCGGAATTAGAAAACTGGCGCGATAAACCTTTTTTTTGAGCTTTGTGGCTTGAATGTCGTTGCTGTGTTTGAAGATTTCGTTGGCGATTTACGAGTTGATAATTATCGCCTAGCAACTGTTTGGTGTTGCGATAGGCAAGAATTTTTTGAGTTGTGATATCGATCGCGATCGCTGTAATGGGAGATTGTAGTCCCATGCTCACTGCCACAATGATGTTTGACCGTCCTTGATATAAAGGTTTGCTGGGACGATGAAAAGGTCGATCGATTCTATTTAGAGTGGTTTGGAGGCGTTTGATATAAATATCTTGAGTGTCGGTTCGATTAGATTTCCCTTGCATCATTACCAGTTTTTTAGTCGTCTTTGGTGATACTTCTTGTTTGACTAATTCTGTTCCTTCTGCGGTTAATAATTGAGTATCTAGGGTACAGAAAAGATATAACTGATACATATTCCAAGGTTCGCCCTTGTCTTTCCTTGGCACCCAGATCAACTTAGCCGATCGCAGTAAAAAGAGGCTGCTGGTATGCTGTCTTCCACTGGCTAACATGGTCTGGTAATCAGACAGGAATCGTTGAAAGTAATGCAGTTGTCTTTGACCGCAACCGATTGTGAATTCATATTCGCTGATGCCACCGACATGTAAACCAATCTTGCCTTGTGGGTTAATCAACCACTTTAAGTCCATATTGCTCTCTAGGACGATGGGAAATGGGACTAGATTGGGTCTTTTTAATAACTGGGACTGCCATCGTGAGGCTTCAGCATTATCGATTGGAACGTTTTTGGTGGCTGCTTCCAACGTTTTGAGGAATTTTTCTCCTGTGAGATCTCGGCCTTGTGGTAGACGGTTTTCTAGTTGCTGGGTGAGGCGGTTGACTTGATTTTCGATTTTACGGCGATACTTGAGAAATTTTTTGAGATCTTCATCAGTATCTGAAGGTATTTGACAACGATTTTTGAGAAGATAAGCGATCGCACTCCGAGTTAGAGAGCCTTCTTTTTGTTCGCAAAGTGTCTGCTCTGCCAAATCGTAAGCTTGATATAAACTCTTGCGGAGATTTTTCTGGGATTCCGCCGAATCTTCTGCTGATTGGTATCGCAGGATCAGAGCTTGTGCTTTGGTTCTGATTTGCTCTAAATCTTGTCCGCAGTCAGCTATTAGTTCCTCATTGCTACGAAGCATCCTCAGCCAGGATAATTTGCCTTCTAGCTGATGCTGGGTGCGTTTTTGAATTGCCAGCCAGGATTTGAAGGTGTAGATGGCTGTTTTCTCAGCGGAGATGTGAAATTTAGCTGGTTGATTGCTAAATCGAGGATCGGTTTTGAGGGCTTTAGCTAATTTTGTGACTTCGGCGGTGGGAAGTTTGCCCCGCTTTCGCCAGGTCACAAAATCAGGGTGGAGGGCGACTAGGCGCAATAATTCGTTGACTAGGGGAGTATTTCGCTCGGTCATCAACTGCCAGAGGTATTTTCTAGCAGCTTCGTCTGCAAATAGTTGACACTGGATAGTTATTTGACTCATTTCAACAGCATATCATCTTTTAAACACATTATGTGCTAATAAGTATAAATTATTTGACAGCGGCTTTGTGTATCATAAATTGATATGCAAAACGATTTTTACACCAGCACAGAAGTCTCTACGATCACCGGATGTAGCCGCCGACAGCTTCAGTATTGGCGGGACAAGGGGGTTGTTGTGCCTACCGTTAACCCTAGTGGTAAGGGGCGAAATGTTTATTATTCTATCAAGGAATTATTAGCGTTGACTTTGATGCACCGTCTACTATCGCTAGGCTTAAGTTTTGAGCCATCGGTACAGGTGCTAGAAATGCTTCAGCATGGCGAAACATGGCTGTTTGGTGAATCGCTGGAACCAAGTCAGAGTAAGCGGTGGATGATTGCACTGGGCATAAAAGACTACTCGCCTGCCGTACTTAATTTCGATCGCGATTTTGCTATCGAAATGCTCGAAAGAGGCGGAGGGATATTAGATCTAGCTAGCGATAGTATTTACCAACATCTCAAGCGAAATTTAGCAGAATTCAAGGGTGAAGTTATTCCTTCTTCGGATGAATATTTGTCGGCGGGTGGCTACGAGAGCGTTGTTTTTGAAAACGTCCCGATCTACTCGAAAGAACTACTTAGATTAGATAGTGGTAAAGCTGAATAATCGATCGGCATTAAAAATTGAGGAGTAATCGCTGTTCGGAAGTCGATTGTCCATAGTGGTAAAGGTTTGAGTAAGATTGGCAGAGTTCATTTTCAGAGGATTTTGGGAATATTTTACATAACGAGAGAATAAATCGATTCGTTTACACTCAGCATTGGCTTGTAAAGAGCTAGACTTTCAAAGCTTAAATTTGATATTGTTGCCAATGCTCCACCCTGCGATTCGGGCATATCTGCCTCAAGAATATGAAAACTGTCCGTGATGCTTGCGCCCTCCAGCCCAATGCCTTGTCCATCAAACTCAGCGATCAGATCGAGCAGCTTGATGAACTGATTAAAAGTGAAGGTAATGGTGAAGCCTTCTTCGAGAAGACTTACATCACTCAAGGGATGCGGGATCTAGTTGATGAGGGTCTAACTCGTCTGGCTGGAACATCGTCTCAAGCGATCTTTCATCTCAAGCAGGCGATGGGTGGCGGTAAGACTCACTTGTTAGTTGGTTTTGGTTTGCTAGCTCGGCATCAGGAACTGCGTGAAAAATACTGTGCGGGGATGTCGTATACATCAGCTTTTGAGAGTGCTGATATCGCAGCTTTTAATGGTCGTAATAGCCCAATGCACTTTTTTTGGGGTGAGATTGCTAATCAACTTGGCAAAGGAGAGCAATTCAAATCTTTTTGGGAGAGTGGCCCCAAGGCTCCTGACGAAAATGACTGGCTGCAACTATTTGAGAGCGACCGCGCAAGCGCACGCGACGGGCGCGAACGACCGATTCTGATCCTCCTCGATGAGATGCCGCCCTACTTTCACATTCTCGATACTCAAAAGGTTGGTAATGGGACTGTTGCTGATATTGCTACTCGTGCCTTTGCGAACTTATTAACAGCGGCAGGTAAGAAGAAAAATGTCTGTGTTGTGGTTTCCGATTTGGCGGCAGCTTACGACAGTGGTGCAAGTTTGATTAACCGCGCTCTCAAGGATGCCAGTTCGGAGCTTGGTCGTCAGGAACGAAGCATTACGCCCGTCGATCTCGCGGCTAATGAGATTTATGACATCTTACGGAAGCGGCTGTTTGTAAGTTTGCCAGACAAGGCGGAAATTGAAGATATTGCGGATGCTTTTGGGCGCAAGCTGGAAGAGGCAGCTAAGTCAAAAACTGCTAATCGGGGTGCAGAGGCGATCGCAGATGAGATTGCGGCTACCTATCCCTTTCACCCCAGACTGAAAAATGTCATTGCCCTGTTCAAGGAAAACGAACAGTTCAAACAAACCCGTGGGTTGATTGAATTAGTCTCTCGGTTATTGAAATCGGTGTGGGCGCGAGATGCTAATGATGTGTTTTTGATTGGCCCCCAGCATTTCGATCTATCGATCGCCGACGTGCGGGATAAGCTAACCGAGATCTCTGGAATGCGCGATGTAATCGCTAAGGATTTGTGGGATATCCAACAATCTGCCCATGCTCAGGTCATCGATCTGCAAACGGGGAAGGAGTCTGCGACTCAGCTTGGTGCTTTGTTGCTGACAGCGAGCTTATCGACGGCTGTGAGTGCCGTGAAGGGGCTGACTCGTGAGGAAATGGTAGAATGTCTGGTTTCGCCTTTGCGCGAGCCTTCGGACTTCCTATCGGCGTTTGATGAGCTAGAAAAAGTTGCTTGGTACGTGCATCATACGCCGGAAGGTCGCTATTACTTCGATCGCCAAGAAAACCTCACCAAACTGCTCCAGAGTCTGGCTAATGATGCTCCTCAAAATCAGGTGGATGAGTTGATTCGTCAACGTCTGCACGAGATGTTTAAGGCTTCGCGGAAGACTTGTTATGATGATGTGTTGCCATTGCCGAGACTGGAAGAAGTAGCCGATCGAGTGCGGAAAGGTCGGGTATTATTGGTCGTGAATCCAGACTCGAAAATCCCGCCCGATGAGGTGCAGAAGTTTTTTGAGGGTTTGAGTCAGAAGAATAATATCTGTGTGCTAACGGGTGACAAGACGGCGATGGGTAGTGTGGAGAAAGCTGCACGTCAGTTGTACGCTGCCAAAAAAGCCGATGGACGGATTCCCGCTGGACATCCTCAGCGAGAGGATCTGGAGCGCAAGCAGCAGAGTTACGAGCAAGATTTTAATTCCACTATTCTCAACTTATTCGATCGAGTATTATTTCCGATTCAGCGGGCGGGGAAGACTGCCCAGCTAATTTCTAAACCGCTGGACATGACTCGTGATAGTGCTAAACCATTCAATGGGGAGGAACAGATCGAGAAAACACTGATCTCGAATCCACCGAAGCTGTTTCCCGATGTCGAGCAAGATTTTGATGCAATTCGGGATAAGGCGCAGGATCTATTGTGGCCAGAGAATCAAGATGATGCCCGCTGGTCGGATGTAGTCGATCGATATACCGAGCAAGCGGGGATGCAATGGTTGCCGCCCAAGGGATTGGATACACTCAAAACGATCGCGTGTAATCGCGGGCTGTGGGAAGATCTGGGTAATGGCTACATCACCAAGAAGCCGAAGAAGAAAATGACTTCGGTACAGTTCATTCCTGAATCTCAACCCGATGATGATGGTCGGGTGCGGCTGCGAATAAATCCCCAAAATGCTGGCCCCGCGCCACGAATTTACTATGCGGAAGATGGTCTAGTTACGGAGTCTAGTCCTCAACTCCAAGATCAAATCTTGACTACCAATGCCTTACGAGTAACATTTTTGGTCTGCGATCCTTCGGGGCAGTATGAGACTGGCAATCCAGTGCCTTGGACTAACACGTTGGTTTTACGCAATGTCCTCTCCGAGCGAGACGGTCAGCGGTTCGTTGAATTGTTAGTTTCGCCACAGGGATCGATTCGCTATACTCTCGATGGGAGCGAACCCCGTGAAGGGACTCCCTATACTGGTGCGATTAGCATTGGCGATGGGGATGTGTTGATTCGGGCGTTTGCTGAAGCCGATAGCCTGGAAGCTAAGAAAGATTTCCGGTTTCCTGCCAAGGGAGATCGGGGCGTACAGGTCGATCCGGTCAAGCCGAGCCGTTTGGTTTCCCAATCTGGGCGCAAGTTGGATTCTCGGAGCAAGACCTTTGAAGGTTTAAAGCAAGCGGCGGAGAAGTCGATTACTTTTGAGGGGATGACGTTGACCGTCGGGCAAGGTAGCCAGATGATGAGCATCAATGTGGGTGAGATTGCGGTGGATGCTCCTTTCATCGAAGCTTTATTGAGCAAGGTGTTGGAAAAGTTCACGCCAGAGACACCCGTAACTATGACGTTTCGTAAAGGTCACTTTACTAGTGGTCACGATCTGAGTGATTTCGCTAGTAAGCTAGGGATTGAGTTGAAGGTCGGCGATGTGGAGCAATGAGCGAAAAGCTAACTACTGTTGATTTTGGTGCGTCAAATGCGTTTGGATCTCACCTGTTCCAAGTGGAGATTCCCGCCGCCCGAAATCGATCGGTTGTGATTACTGAAGATTATGGTTATCGTGGCTTGGATGGGGAGGTTCCCAGTGGTGAGGAGCGGGTAATTCTCACCCGTGCTACTTGGTCGGCGATCGCGGATACTGCTCGTCGGGAGTTTAACGATCGGCTTAAAGCTGCTAAAATCCTGACTGGTCGCTGGCATACAGGGATAAATCTGGTCGATCGATTACTCGGCAAGGAACTGTGTATTCTGGCATGGGCGGCTGAGACGGCGGGTGAGGATAAAATTCCGGTAATTTGTAGTAAATGGGCGGCTTTGCGGCCAGAGGAACGCTGGTGGCTGTTTACGATGACAGTGGCTGAAGCGGGCTTGCCCTGTGATACTCAACGGGGCTGGCGACGCGCTCTATTCTACGCGCTCTCGGATGGTGAACAGCCGTCCCCAAGACGCAAACGCCCCCGCCCTGTCGAACTCGATTTGTTTAGTCTGCCTTTGTTCATGGATTCCAAATAATCGATCGAGGTAGGCGAGATATAATTTAGTCAATACTCCTTGAGTGTGCGTATGAATACTCATCAGCTAAAATACAGTCCAGAAGAATTTGCCACCAAAGGCTCTCAGCTATATCGAGATCTAGTGTTACCGAAATTGAATGGAGATTGTGATGGCAAAATTGTCGCGATCGATATTGAAACAGGTGAATTTGAATTGGCTGAAAATACTCTAGCGGCGGCGGCTAAAATGTTCGAGCGTTTACCAGATGCCCAGTTGTGGTTTGAGCGCGTTGGTGCGGACGCGGTTCACAAGTTTCATTCGGTGCGACCAGCTTACCTATGACGATGTTTGGACGAGTCAATCGCAGTCGGGAAGCTATTCTCAAATTGGTAATTTTGGGCGATGAAAATCTGAAAGTTGCTGTAGATGCAGTGATCGATACAGGCTTTAATGGAGATTTGATTTTACCACTGGAAACAATCTCGGAATTAGGATTGAAGATCCAAGGGTACCAGAAGGCGATTTTAGGTGATGGTACCATCTCTCAGTTTCAAGTATATGCAGCAACCGTGATTTGGGATGGAGCTAGAAAGTTAGTAGAAGTAAATGCAGCGACTTCTGGAGCGTTGATTGGCATGGGGCTACTCGAAGGATATAAGTTAGAGGTAGATAGCATTCCTGATGGCGTTGTCACGATCGGTGTGTTGGAGTTGTGATAGTTAAAAATTAGATCGATCGAACCGTGTAACCTTGACAGTCGATCGAGTGAGCCATGATGATAAGGATCGATGTTGGTAAGATCGAGTTAATTGCAACTTTCGGTCGAAGCCTTTACTCTGCCTTTGTTTCTGGATTCCCAATGACCCACGCTGTTACTCCGTTTTCGCTCAAAGATGCTCCTGCCCTGATTGAAAGGCTATTACCTGTGCAGAAGCTCTCGGCTGAGGCATATAAGGAACAGATGGCAGGATCGGGAAAAACTTTGACGGCTTTGGGTAGTTATTGGAAAGGGCGTAAACCATTAATTCTCAATAAGGCTTGTATTCTAGGTTGCTTGCTACCCGCTACCGACAATCCCACCAAGGATTTAGAGATTTTTGAGAAGTTGATGGGGATGGATGATGAATCATTCGCCGTCCGCTGGAAACGACGGTTTAAGCCGAAGGAAATACTAGAGAAGCTATCGATTAAATGTATTACTCATTATTTCACTGTTGAGCCAGAAGGGAGTTTACCGATTTCCTCACCTGTGGATTGGTCAAATCCTGAATACGAAAAAGTGAAGGTAAGTTGGCGAAACAATCTTACAGAGCTAGAACAGCGGCAACTAGAAGCGCAAATGCTGCCAAAAGAACCCTACCGCCAGTGGATGGAGCAGTCCTATCGCTCTGAAGAAGTGATGGATACTGTTCACGATCACATCTGGGATGCTGTAAACGGATATCTTGGCACCCAAGCTTACACTTTTCCCGAATTAGTAGAACAACTTGGGATCATGCGTTTCGGTCATCGTCCTCGTGTTGCTGATACATTTTCTGGTTCGGGACAAATTCCCTTTGAGGCGGCGCGATTGGGTTGTGATGTCTACGCTTCTGACCTCAATCCAGTTGCCTGTATGCTAACTTGGGGCGCGTTTAATATTGTTGGTGGCTCTAAAGAAGACCACAAAAAACTTGCAGAAAATCAGATTCAACTCTTTGACAAAGTTCAGGCAGAAATTGACAAACTGGGAGTAGAAACAGATGGAAATGGCTGGCGGGCAAAAGTGTTCCTTTATTGTGTAGAAACCCGTTGTCCACAGACTGGCTGGATGGTTCCATTAATGCCAAGCTCGATCGTAAGTAAGGGGCATCGCTTGATTGCAGATCTAGTACCAGATTCGCAGAATAAACGCTATGACATTAATATTCGCACTTGTGAAACAGAAGAGGAACTTGCTTTTGCAACAAAGGGGACGATTCGTAGTGAGGGGAAGGGACAAAATTCTTATTTAGTTCATGCAGTTAATGGTGTTGAATATCGCACTAAAATTTCTACATTGCGCGGTGATTATCGGAAAGAAGATAAAACTAATGCCAATCGCCTAAGAAGTTGGGAAAAGCAAGACTTCAAACCTAGACCAGATGATATTTTTCAAGAGCGTTTATATTGTATTCAATGGATGCGCCCTAAGCAAAAGGGAAAGGGCTATGATTTTGAGTTTCGCTCTATTACCGCAGCAGATTTAGCACGAGAACAGATTGCCGAGAAGTTTATTACTGAACATCTAGATGATTGGCAAAATAAAGGCTGGATTCCAGATATGCGAATAGAGTCAGGATATAATACAGATCAACCCATCAGAGAAAGAGGTTGGACACACTGGCATCATCTATGGGCACCACGACAACTAATATCATTAGGTTTAGCAAAAAAATATTTATCTAATGTCGAATATAAAAATGAATATTCAAGTATAGTAGCTTTTACAAGTATGCTGGATTTTTCTAGCAAACTCACTCGATGGGCAACTTCACCCGCTCGATTTACAAAAACGGGACAGCAGATTGGTGGTATACGCAACAGCAGTCAGAATGTATTTTACAATCAAGCTCTAAATACTCTCTTTAGTTACAGTTGCCGATCTACAGGAGATCTGTTTGAGGTCGCGAATAAAGAAACTAAATGCTTTCATATTGCAAGTTCAAAAACAGTTAATTGTCATGCCTGTGCTGATTTATCTTCTGAAAATGATATTTTTATCACAGATCCTCCCTACGGCGATGCAGTCAAATATGAGGAGATTCTCGAATTCTTCATTGCATGGCTTCGCAAAAATCCACCTCCAGAATTTGCTGATTGGGTTTGGGATAGTCGCCGTTCATTAGCAATTAAAGGTGAAGACGAAAAATTCCGCCGTGATATGGTTGCCGCTTATAAACGGATGACCGAATGTATGCCAGACAACGGCATCCAAATCATTATGTTCACCCACCAATCTGGTTCCATCTGGGCAGATATGGCAAACATTGTTTGGGCATCTGGCCTACAAGTCACCGCTGCTTGGTATGTTGTGACTGAAACGAACAACCCTTTAAGGGAGGGTAGTTATGTTAAAGGCACCATCCTATTAGTCTGTCGCAAACGCCTCGGACAACATAAAACCACCCGTGACGATTTGGCTTGGGAAATTCAGGAAGAAGTCGAAACCCAAGTCCAGGATTTGACTGGACTCAACCAACAGGCAAAAGGACTTTACCGCGACGAAAACGTATTTGAGGATGCCGACATCCAGATGGCTGGTTATGCCGCCGCCCTGCGCGTCCTCACCCGCTACGCCATCATCGATGGACGCGACATGACCGCCGAAGCGATTCGCCCCAGAGTCAAAAAAGAAATCACCTTTGTGGATGGACTGATTAACTTTGCCGTCGATACCGCCAATCAGTGCCTAGTGCCCCAAGGCATCGCCAAAACCTATTGGGATAAGCTCAGTGGTGCCGAACGCTTCTACCTCAAGATGCTCGATATGGAAGCCCGTGGCACTAAAACCCTCGACAACTACCAAAGCTTTGCCAAAGCCTTCAAAGTGCGGGATTTCAAAGTGCTAATGGGCGACCAACGCGCCAATAAAGCGCGACTGCGAACAGCCGTAGAGTTTGGTCGTGCCGAAATGGGTGAAGGTGCCGAATTGTATCAGTCAGTATTACGCGCTGTCCTGTATGCCGTGATGGAGCTAGTCAAAAATCTCGACGGCGACGAGGTGCTGGCTCACCTCACCCTCAATATCCCCAACTATTATGGCGATATGACTCAGCGAGAGCTAGCCGTAGAACTGGCTGACTATCTAGCGAAGCGATTGGATGGATTGCGCCCTGAAGAGGCTAGCGCGGCGCGGGTGTTGTGCGAATTGGTGAAAAATCAACGGTTGGGATAGGCTCGAATACTTCAACGATTGAAATCGTTGCACGCGCGAGCCAAGTCCGCCTACGCGGACTAATTTCCCAGTCCGCGTAGGCGGACTTTGCATCGTTAGCCCCGACTTCAGTCGGAGGCGGTATCGGAACGGCGCAAACATCATCTAAATGAGATCGGTTCAATTGAGTTCTCTCATTCTGATTTTGTCATCTTCAACGACGCTAAAATGTCCGTACCAATCATCGCGGAAAGCGATCGATCTTGCTACTTTTTCAGCTATTACCGCACTCGAAGGTGCTTTGATCCGAAATAAGATGATGCCAGTCGTAGCAGGCAACCTTTCGCGAAAAGCTAATTCTCCAAAATCTTTGTCAAACGTCAACACAATCCGGTCTTCAGCTTGAGCGCGTTCCAGCACTTGAGGGTCGGCGATACCTGGAGAATCAGATCTGATCCAAGCTACATCGTGTCCATTTTGGCGCAATGCCTCAACAGCATCTAATGGGAAATTTTCGTCAGCAAGGAACCGCATGAATTAGGCTATGGTCGCATAAACTTTTTCAGACTTCAGAGCAGCACTAGCATAGCTAAGACAGGCTCGAATATCATCGATCGTTAAACCTGGGTAGTTTCGCAGAATTTCATCAGTGCTCCACCCCTGAGCGAGTAAATCGATAATGAATTCAACCGCTAGTCTGGTACCAACGATCGTGGGTTTGCCCACCAAGATATTCGGGTCGATAGTAATGTGAGATTGCCAGTCCATATCGTTCGTGTATCGTCGCCATTGGCGAATCGAGATTTCCCATGAATGAACGTGGGAGCTAACAAAGTAGTCCCTACTGATAGTTTAGCTTTAAGATCGATAACCAGCAAAGTTCGATCGATGTATTCTTCAAGGTGCTACTTCTGGGTACCCTAAATCTTATAGGGCTGAGATTTCCAAACAACATGAACCCCATCAATCGTTTCTCCTCCCGTCGCCAACGCCTCGACCATGCCTTCCTGCGCGATCGACTCAAAACAGCCAAATCATACAAACGAATTGCAGGCTACTTTCGCAGTTCCATTTTTGAGCTAGTTGGTGAAGAGATTTCTTCCATTGCTTCAGTGCAGATTATCTGCAATAGCGAACTAGATGCTGCTGATGTCGTCATCTCTAAGCACGTCCGCGAGATGGCACTAAAAGAACGCTGGAATCAAGTCCCCTGTGAAGTTGAATCGTTGCTGTATCGCGATCGCTACCGTTATTTATACGAACTCCTGACCAGTGGCAAAGTCGAGATTCGCGTCGTACCCAAGGATCGGATCTTTATCCACGGCAAAGCTGGAGTTATTGAAGCCGCCGATGGTACCAAAACCTGCTTTCTAGGCTCTGTCAACGAAACCAAAAGTGCCTTTGCCCACAACTACGAAATCCTCTGGGAAGACACCTCACCGGAAGGAGTTGCTTGGGTAGAGGAAGAATTTGATGCTCTCTGGCCAGATGCCTACCCCCTCCCCGATGCCATTCTCGCCGAAGTCAAGCGGATTGCCGATCGAGTCGAGATTCGCTTCCCCGATGTCAAGCCTAACGAATTACCTGCTGCTGCCCTCGCCGAAAGTCCGATCTATCGCGGTGGCGAACAACTTCAGCCGTGGCAGCGATCGTTCGTCACCCTCTTCCTCCAACATCGCGAAATCTACGGCAAAGCCCGCCTATTACTTGCTGATGAAGTGGGAGTCGGTAAAACCCTTTCCCTTGCTGCCAGCGCGATGATGTCCGCCCTACTCGATGATGGCCCGATTCTAATCCTGTGTCCCTCCACCCTCACCCTCCAATGGCAGGTAGAGCTAGCCGATAAACTCGGTATTCCCAGTGCCGTCTGGTTATCCAACCGCAAAGTATGGAGCGATCCCAATGGACACATTATCAAAACACGCGGGCCAGAAGACATCACCAACTGTCCCTTTCGGATCGCTATTGTCTCTACGGGTCTAATCTTTCATGACTCTGAGGAGCGCGGGTATTTACTAGAGCGAAAGTATGGGACAGTCGTTCTCGACGAAGCACACAAAGCACGGCGACGCGGGGGACTGGGCGCGAAAAAAGGAGAACCAAATAATCTACTCGATTTCATGCTCCGTATCGGCTCCCGTACCCGCAACCTACTTTTGGGTACTGCAACGCCGATCCAAACTGAAGTAAACGAACTCTGGGATCTGCTCCGCATCCTCAATGCTGGTGCCGACTTTGTGCTAGGTCGCGAATTCTTTGGCAAGTGGGATGATTGCGAACAAGCACTACCATTCGTCAAAGGTGATGAAAGACCTGTAGACGAACGAGATGCTTGGGAATGGTTACGAAATCCGCTGCCACCCGATCGTGAAGATCCTCTATTTATGACATTACGATTGCAATTAGGATTACCACCGCAAACATTTTTTACCGATCTTGGTTTCGGCTGCCTGGGATATCTAGAACAACAAGCGATCGGTCAAGCTCTCGCTCCCGACTTCTTCAAGCAACATAACCCAATCCTCCGCCACACCGTATTACGTCGCCGCCAAACATTAGAAGAAGCTGGCTTACTAGAGAAAGTCGGTGTAGATATCCATCCCAATCCAGATGCCCCAGCCACCGCCTACACTGGAGTCGGTTTTAGTGGTCTAGGCTTGCTGACTAATCATCCCTTCGATCTAGCGTATCAAGCCGCTGAAGACTTTACCACCGCCTTGCAGAAGCGCACCAAGGCGGCTGGATTCATGAAAACACTACTCCTGCAACGGATTTGTTCGAGTTTTGCATCCGGTCGATCGACTGCTGAAAAGATGCTCCGGCGGGAATCCCTCGACGATGAAGAACAGGTGCGGCTGCTGGATGATGCCTTGAGTACACTCACATCAGAAGAGGCAACGCACCTCCAGACGATCGTCGAAGAACTCTCCAGACCAGAAGCTCGCGATCCCAAACTGGCAGCAGTACGCTACTTTCTCACCCAACATCGCACCGACGATCGAACCTGGCTAGAGCATGGCTGTATTATCTTCAGTCAGTACTACGATACCGTCTACGCAATGGGTGTAGAATTAGCCAAATTACTGCCCAACGAACCGATCGGTATCTATGCTGGTGCTGGCAAAAGTGGACTCTTCAAAGGCGAAGACTTTACCTCAGTAGAACGCGACGACATTAAAAAAGCCGTCAAGGAAAGAAGCATCCGCTTAGTTATCGCCACTGATGCCGCCTGTGAAGGACTAAACCTCCAAACCCTCGGTACGCTGATAAATATCGATCTACCCTGGAATCCCTCCCGCCTAGAACAACGGCTAGGCAGAATCAAACGCTTTGGTCAATCTCGGCGCAATGTCGATACGCTAAATCTGGTCTACCACGATACTCAAGACGAGCGAGTCTACCAAGTCATCTCGCGCCGCATGAAAGACCGTTACGATATTTTCGGTGGATTACCAGACTCGATCGAAGATGACTGGATCGAAAGCATCGAAAAGCTAGAAGACATGATGGATGAGTATATCCACCTCCGCCAAAAAGCCCGTGATGTCTTCGAGATCCGCTATCAAACCACGATCGACCCTGACCAGGATCGCTGGGAACTCTGTTCGCGGGTACTATCACGCCGAGATGTTGTGGAACGATTATCTTTGCCTTGGGGTTCCGCTACGAAAAGTTACAACTAGCATTGCTATCAAAATTAAGATTGCCAAGTTACAATAGCTAGGAGCACATGTCTGATTTTATACATAAAGTACTGAATTACCATTATATCTCTGAGGAAAGTCTCAGAGGTACAAGATAGTTAGATGGAGATCTAGCATTTTTTAATAAGGTCTGCAATTCAAACACAGTATTTTGTCTTTCATCATCATCATCATGATTATTTTTTATATGCCAAAAAACTAGTTCGCCACTATAAATTTATGAGACAAATTTTTTCTGTAATCCAAGACTTTTTTAGATATTTACAAGTATTATTTTTAAATAAAAACAATGCTACATTTACAAATCCTAAACAGCCTATACATAACACAAAGAATGCTTTTTTAAAAGCATTACAGCAACAGCCTGGATTTCTCGATTCGGGTGCAACAGACAAAGGGAAAATAGTAGACAAGAAATTCAAGTTTATATTTACAGATGTCGTAGAGCAGCTTGGATATATTGCCAATCAAGATTATGAAAGTAATCTTCGATCGAATGAGCCAGGAGCGGATTTTGTAGTTAGGAATAAAGAAGCAAATGATAAATTAAAAAGCCTGATAAGTGGAGAGAAAAAAGTCATAAAAGAACATACCAGAATAAGTAGCTCTGGGAAAATTTCTACAATCAAGCCTCACTTGAGACGCTCACGCACTGCACCAGCAAAAAACGTTAGCGATCGGTGTATTTCCGAAGATATCGTTATATAATCAACCCGTGCTAATGCCCCTTGTAGATACTTTTATATCTATGTTGTTAATAGCATTTGTAGACTGCTGTAAAAAGTAAGAACGATCACTTAAGCAGAAGATCGATTTTGGAAAAAGATAATTTAAAATGGAATCAAAAGTTTTTAATATTGGTAATTACATTTGGGAATGTAAATCTTCTCATAGCGATCCTGGTGGCGCAATCGATCCTAAATATTTAGAAAGGGCAATTGCTCTTCTTCAATCTAGATGGGAAAATAGACGAACTCCTAGTGGTTACTACTACGTCTTTCCGGTGAATTTAATTAATAATGACGGAAGAAGAATCTTGGAAGAATTCAAGTATTCTTATACAGAAATAGATATTAATTATTACGATCGTGATAATTTTCAAGGGCTTATTCAAGAACTAGAGAAGCTCAGTGACTTTGAATCTCTTGTTAATTATTTAAAATCAATATAGTGTAAAAATAATGTCTCAAACAATACAATTTCAAAAACTCAAAGTTTTCAAAGAAGAGATAACTCCGCATTTTCCCAGTGAAAATATTTATGAGTCTCTTATTCTTTTGCTTAGAGGCACTGAAAAAAATTATGATGAGTATATCGATCTTTGTTTTCAAGGAATCGGATCTAGCTACTTGGAAATTGATATTCTGGAAATTGAAGCATTTGTCCCAGGTTTTTACAACGATCTAAAGTATCCTATTTTCGATCCCAAGAAAATAACTTTTTTCATGCTGGATGAGAATATTTGGAATGCAGTTCAGCTAGTTATTGAGAAGAGAATAAAGACTTATTTGGATGCAGAATTAGAAGTCAAAGAAAAGCTTGTAAAAATCATTGAAACCAGCAAAGATTATAAGATTCTACTGAGCCTGTTTGAAGAAAAGTTGTTGTTTGCGACTATCTTCTGAAATATGTTTGAGCTGCTGAGATATCAGAGCTTTCGTGTTTCGTGTATTTGGCATGTAAAGTGTGACATAAAACCATCATGAAAAAAGATTAAATTATACACCTTAGATCATTGCTATGATGTATAATTTTGAATAAAATGTTAAAAATTAGAGGCATATATCAGCTAGACAACAATAATTTGCTAGACATCCTAGCACACTACATAACTCATATTTAGACAAATTATCTAAATATGAGTTATGTATATGATTTAAAATTGACATAATTGGGGAAAGTGGATTATATTTTTATTTCTGTCAAAAGCTTGGCTGGAAATTATTTGTACTCCATGAGCCTGATTCTAAAAGTACCAACACTCAATGATGATATTCAAGACTTTGAGCGGCTCTTCTCACTACACCAGCAGGCTATTGACACCGATCGAGAACATCTCATCCTAGATTTTTCTGAATGTCAGTTTCTCCGTCATAGTGCTGTAGCCTTTATCGGTGGACTAGTACGATTAAACCAGCTAAAAGGTAAAACTGTTAGAATAGATTGGAGTAGTTGTTCGACCCCCATAGCCACCAATCTCAAGAAAAATGGCTTCTACGGTGCATTTAGCAATGATAGTCGAGAGTCTAACGGTAACTCGATTCCTTATCGAGAATATCCAATCCAAGACAGTGACAGTTTTGTATCATACCTGTCAGAGTTCTGGCTAGGAAGAGGATGGATCGATATTAGCGAAGATCTCAAGATTGAGATTATTAACAAAATTGCGGAAATTCACGAAAATGCCTTTGAACACGCTGAATCAAAAGTAGGAGTTTTCGCTTGTGGGCAGAGGTATCCAAACCTCTGTGAATTAAACTTGGCGATTGTAGATTTTGGTGTAGGCATCCCTCAACGAGTCAGGAGTCACACAGGCGACCCCACTACTTCAGCTACAGAAGCGATCGAGTGGGCAATGACCAGAGGACAACTCGTGGTGGCTGCGTCTCAGGAGGTGAAGGATTAGATACTCTGAAACGTTTTGTGACCCAACACAACGGCGTAATTCAGATTATCAGCCATAATGGGTATGTACTCTTAACCCAAGATGGAGTAACCTGTAGAGAGTGTTTTTCCTCTTTTGAGGGAACACTAATAAATATAAAATTAAATTGTGATGAGTCTAGGTACTATAAAAAACCCCATAGACCCAACAAACCTTGGTTCCAATCAGGAGTTTACACCGATGGAGATTAATATCAGACAAGATCTTGGTGAAAACTGCATGACCCTCAAGCAGGGTCAGAGTTTATACGATGCTATTTATCCACAGCTTCAATCTGGCGAAACTGTAGAACTAGACTTCATGGGCGTGAGAATTTTCGCCTCACCATTCTTTAATTATGCGATCGGGCAACTGCTTAGAGATTTAAAAGCAGATCGGCTGAACGAGTTACTGATTATCAAAAATCTCAATGCTGTTGGCTCTAATACCCTTGAGCTAGTCATTGAAAATGCACAGCGTTATTACTCTGATGCCAAATTTCGTCACACCAAAGATGAAGTTATCAGAGAGATGGCAGCTAGTATGTAATGGCGATTAATTACGAGATTCAGGCACAGATAGTTGACATCAGAGTTGACAGTCCTCGCGCTGAAGACGTTTTTATGGTAGACACTAACGTCTGGTATTGGCATACTTATACAAATGCCAGCATTAGTGCTGCTTCTTACCAAATAGAGAGTTATCCTGACTATTTAAGTCAGGCAATTGTAGCTAATTCAATCCTGACCTATACTGGCTTGAGCCTGTCCGAACTTTCTCATCTAATCGAAAAAACAGAATACAATTTATTCGTTGATTCTCAAAATTTAGATCCAAAAAGGTTTAAAACAAAAGAATATCGTCATAATCATCCAACCGAGAGAAGTAAAGTCATCAAGGAAATTGAAACAGCCTGGAGTCAGGTAACATCGACTTCCGCGCCCATAGACGTGGTAGTGAATGAAGTCGTAACGAATTTAGCCTTATCCCGATTCCAAAGCCAATTTTTGGATGGTTACGATTTATTCATGCTGGAAGCCATGAAAAAAGAAGGTATTACCCAAATCGTCACTGATGATGGTGACTTCGTGACCGTGCCAGGAATTATCGTATTTACTGCAAATAGTAATGTTGTTAGAGCCGCAAAAGCTCAAGGTAAGTTGCTTACAAGGTAGTTCCAAACAAGCAGATAGAATTAGATAACCCCACCTGGTAGGTTGTTTGCTAATATGACTTTTGCCATTTAGTCATCTCACCAAAATGTAGCCTACATCGATCGCAACAACCATCCTCCCACAAAGCTGGAATAGGAAACTTAGCCTGACAATTACGACATTTTGACAATAACCGTAATTGATGCCGATCGCACCCCCCAGTCGATTGATACTGCCATTCCAGCCGATGATAAGGCTCCTCCTGATAACAAGCCGCACACAGCCGAATCGGCTCACACTTCATCTTCACTCCCTCTGGAGCTAACATCTGTCTGAGTCGATCGAGTGTCACTCCAACCACCTCCGCAACGGCTGCTAACTCCGCATCAGAAGGAAAAGGATTGAAATGAAACCGCTCCCATCGAGCAATTACTGCCCCCACCCCCGCTAAATCGCCTAAAGCACTGGGCGACAAATGATTCTGCCGTCGAAACCGTCCCAAAAAATGACTTAAACTCTCTCCCTCGAACGGCTCGATCGACAATAACCAAGACTGAATTTCAGTACTCAAGTATATTCCCTCGCTACTTCCTGCAAGATTGAATATTCAATCTTCTTATGCCCCCTCGATAGCGACTTAATCGCTGCCTCCCGCAAGATCTCATCCAATCTACCGATATATCCCCCCGTCGCCTTCAGCAGCAATTTTTGAGTATCCACCTTTGCTAAATTAGACGGTACAGGCAAGGCAATTACCTTGTTTTCCCAAATAACCACCGTATCCTTAAACTCTTGCCCCAGAAGCTTTCCGAATCTTCTCTAAGCACGAAATCGATTGAGAACTTGCTCATCTCGCTTGATGACGGCATCCAATCGATCGGTACCTACCAACACCACCGCAATCCCCAATTTGTCACTAATATCGCGGACTTCAGGGAACGTATCGGGTTGCAATCGATCGGCTTCATCTACAATCAGCATCTCGACCTCACAAGCTTTAAGAACATCCATCGCCCGACTCCGAAAATCTGAAAGAGTCCCCTTAACGGCTCGATATTTCAGGTATTCAAGAATCGATGCAAAAAAGTCCTTCGAGCCGCATTTCAATGGTGGTAGCAGGTATACTACTGGAATTACCGGAGTTTGTCTGCCCGTCTGCCGAGGCTTATTCCGCAACATGTATGATTCACATGCGATCGTTTTTCCCGTGCGAGACTCCCCGATAATTCGACAAGATTGACGCGCTTTCCGCTTTTCACCCAGCCACTCGTGCAACTCTTTTACCTGAGATAAAAGTAAAACACTCTTGCGGCGCAAACGTTTAGTTTCTGCCTCTACCCACTCACTATCAATCGGTAAATCGCCTAATTCTGTAGCAATTTTCTGTGCTTCACTCATCTGCTATCACTCCTAGTCCTCACGCATTTTTTCGTAATCCCAAACTTCCATATCGTCGATGGGGGCTGAACTTACCACTGACTCAGAAGCCTGTTCGCTCACGGATAACTCAGCAGCATCAAGCTTTAAATTCTCTGTCTGAATTTCCACAACGGTTTTGGTAACTGTGACAGACTTTTTATAAGCTTGCTCGTCTTCCTGCCTTTGTTTGCGGCTAGGCTTACTAGTTGTCTCTTTCTCGACACTGCGATCGATTACGTCATACAAGATCGCCTGATTAGTAATGCTTTTCCCCGCAGATCTTACCCGTTTGGCACTGGCTTTTGCCTCGTCTACAGACAGTTGCTCCGTTTCCAAATCGTGAGCGTGAGCGCGAGTCAAAAACACCTCCTTATTCTGTTCCTGGTGATAGATCCAAATCGTCGTAATATCTCTGGGATCGTAGCGAATACTCACAGTTTTACCTGCATAGCCAGCTAAATACTCGCCCTGATACATCACATTCTCAAACTGGACATTCTCACCCCTTTGCACAGTTCGTCGAATGGTTTTCATCAGACAAATATCTAACTCTCGTTCTGAAATCAACGGCGGATCGCCAATCAATCCAGATTCCCACCGTTGATTGCGCGTCTGATCCCCCATCCGTGCATCCAGAGCTTGATTATGTTTATCGACAATAAACCCCACAATTATTCTTTCGATATCTCGTAGCGTTAACTGAGCATCCTTTTCAGCATCTTTAGGTCGTTGTTGTACATTCGCTCCGGTGTACCCTGGTAATGCTCTCAACACCGACTCATTCAATGTTCCAAAGAATCGCTCCACAATCCCACCTTCTGATGGTCGATCTCGTAGTTTATGTACAAAACCCAGTTGTGTGCCGATTTCGGTGATGTGATTCGATCGAAAGTCCTTCCCGCCATCGGTGAATAAATACTCTGGCTTCCCATAAGTAATCCACTCGGTATGCAATCCATACGTTGCCTCATACACCTTGGGTAAAATAGCATGACGCAAAGCCAGTGCCACTACCTGAGAACTCGGCGCATCGAAGCCGACATTAATCCCAATTAGAGCGCGAGAGTAACTATCAATCACTGTTGTCAACCACGGACGACCGATAACTATGCCATGTCGATCGACTAGCATTACATCTAAACGAGTATGATCCGACTGCCACACTTGATTACTATGGTTAATGTCCAGGTTATATCCGTCACGAGTCTTCACAGATAAAGTCGAACCCCGCCAACCTGGAGAACGAATACTCTTAACTTCGGCGGCACGTTCTTGAATCGGTGCAATTACCCTCAATACCGTTCGATAACTGGGAGGCTGAGAGTCATTTATTTCCTTGGCTTTTGCTTGAACCTGAATAGCAACTTGCTTAGGAGTCATCCGCCGACTACCCTTGTTACCATTTTTGTAGGTATTAACGATAAACTCCTGCCAAAATTCACCGATCCGATATTGCCCTCGATCGGATCTCTCTGTTGTAGTCAAGGCAAGTAGCCCCTGCTCTTGGTACTTTTTAAATAACCGTTGGAGCGATCTTACCGATATCTTCAGCTTCTGTGCCCCATCTCGCAGCCGTTGACCATAAGTAACTCGATCGCATGGTTCGAGCAAGCTCTGGATCGCTTCGAGCTTGAGTTGCCCTTCTGGGGTTAATTCAGTAACGATCGTCTGCTGTTCTGGTGCGCTTTCCCGTGTAGATGATTCGGGAGCAGCACCCTCGCTAATCGCTTGTTCTTTTATTTCCATCCTTGCGCTTTGTAAATATCAGTAACTTATAAACACATAGTGTTATCCTAACCGATATTAAAGAAAGTGACCACTAATTTGTCACACATTCGCTCTAGCCCAGAAACAGAAAACGACACATAAAGTGTCACGATGCTGAGAAGCGACAATTAATATGTCATCAAGTAGATGATAAATTTATGGTAAAATAATGACAGAAATGAGACAGAGCAATGCTTAAAGCTAATGACATCAATCTGTCTTCACGTCATTTAATGTGTCACTGTGCATCGATATTTGTCAGTTTTACATAATTAATGAATGTCCAAAACACGCTCTGAACCCATATCAAGAGGGGCGTAGTTAAGGGATGGGGGAGTGTTTGTGTACTGGAAGAGTGACATGAGGAAAAAGAGAGTCAAAACGTTGATTGACCCAAGCAACGCGAAGGATCAGTAAATGATTGAAACCCGACTCACTCCAACGCATCCCA
>NZ_JBGSPA010000113.1:0-22193 GCF_041738855.1 Chamaesiphon sp.
GCATTAAATAAATCGGCAACGGTACTCAATTCTAGCGAATCTAGACTAGCTCTGACTCTGAGGTCGCCATCTGTCGCACCTTCAATTTCGGTAACTAGATTAAAAATTCCATTCTCTAATTCTTCCCGTTGCTGACGTTGCAGCTCGGCTTCTTGCTGACGGGCTTCTAAGTTAGCATCGACATTCTGTGCCATTTGGTTCAGGTTCCGCGTCAGAATCCCGACCTCATCTCGACGATCGTTATCTACCAACCGCACGCCCGACTGACCCGCCGCAATCCGATCGGCAAACAGTGTCAAACCCTTAATCGGTCGCGAGATCGATCGATCTGATGGCGCGAGTACCAGAATACCGATTACCAAGACCAAGATCCCACCTCCGACAGCATAACCCGTGAGCGTAAGTTGTTGGAGGTCGATATCTACCTGAGTTTGAGGTTTGCCCACAGAACTAATCCCGATCGGTTTGGCAGTGGCAGGATCGAGCTGTTGTCGATGATCGTACAGCGGTGCATAGCCCGTTAGATAGTCAATCCCGATGATATTGGCATCGCCCAGATAAACTTTGCCCTCTTTCAAGACCCGATCGGCAGTAGATTTAGATACCCGCGTCCCGATCGCTCTAGTCGCCTCATCGGTGTAGGGCACATTGGTACTGACCCGCCAATCCTGCGCGATCAGGGTTGCGATCGGAACGTCAATTTCGCTCTTGAGTCGATCTACCAGCTCGAAGTTGCGATTGAGCATGGTGCCGACGATCGCACTACCCACCTGCTTGCCATTGACTCGAATCGGTTGTACTGACATTACCACCAGACCAACTTTACCCCCCTCAACGTTGAAGGTACCTTCTGGATAGGGTTTTTTCAGCTCTGATAAACCTTGGGTCGATTGCTGCCGCATCCCAATATTCGCCTGCTGGGCAAGTCCTAGCTGCTGAAGCGACTGACTTTTGACGAGTTCCACACCAGAGAGCGATCGCGATTTGGTTAACGCTGCTTTAACAATGTCGATCTCACCTAGTTCAATTCCAGATTTACTGGGGACAGGACTAAATTGAGTTGTCGTCTTATCTGTAGGTAATGGCGCGTACTTAGTAAAATCATCCCGCACTGTTTGGATCGATTGAGCGACGGTTTGACCCTTGCTATTGGTAATCAAATAGAAGCTAGCATTGGGTTTAAGATCCTTGGCAGTCTGGATAAATCCGGTCAGTTTGGCTTGTTGAGCGGCGATCGCACCAGCATTGTCTAAGTCAATCCCTGCGGCAACCACCGACTGCGCCAACACATGAGAATTATCTTCAATCTGCCGCGTTTCAGATTTCACGGATTTGCCCAAAACTAGTAGCTTTGTCTCCAAACTAGCTCTGAGATCTTTGATGGCTACATCTCTGGCGAGTCCAACCAGCCCCTGAGTGACAGCGACAACCGGAATCACCGCGCCCGTAATTAATAACGTGGTAATTTTGGCGCGAATCGAGAGGTTATTCCAGATTTTTGCAGGCTGTTGCCACCAAGTAGCTGCTGGTGTAATCGATGGCGAGATGGGGGTAGCCAAATCTGAATTCTTATCGAGTTGTTCGGGGGCAGAGTCAGGTTGATTCATTGTCGTTAGTTTTAACAGTTGACAGTTGACAGTTGACAGCGATTCGGCACACTTGGGCTTCTGCCGAGGGTTTAGCTCAAGAGCGCGCGAATGGATTGTGGAATAGAGCGGGAGCAGTGGCGATCGCGTCTGCATCTAGTAACACAGAGCGACGATCGGACTCGATGAAGCTGCCCATCAGGTATGGGGTTAAGCACTCCGGCACATCCCCGCAACCCGATTGCAACTGGTGGGTTTCGAGTCGAGCGACTCCTCTAACTTGGCGCACTGCCAAGCCCAGACATTTGCTGGAACTACCTGGTGTATCCCCCGCCCGAACGCTCGGTGTGGGTAAATCGATCGCGATGACTTGATAATCGCGAGGATTAATCGCGATCTGCGGCAATCCCAAGAGTTGCCCTAGATCGACCACGCAGAAGACGCGATCGCGAGAATTCATCATGCCGATGGCGATCGATGGCAAGTTGGGCAGGGGCGAAATCGAGCTAGCTGGCACGAGCAACGCTTCTAAGACTCGATCCATCGACAACAGCGCGGGGATCTCTGGTGTCAGTTGGAACCGCAAATAGAGGTCGCCACTAATTTCTAGTGGTTGAAATAATTGCGGTAAAAGTTGCTGAAGTCTGGTAAGTGTAGTATTCTCTGTCATTGCTTCATCCGATAACTTCCTGGATCGCCGCAACTAATTCTGCCGCAGTGTAGGGTTTAGTGAGATAAACCTTGACACCTTGTTTCATCGCCCAGACTCGATCGACATTCCGATCCTTGGCAGTACAGGCGACGATCGGAATATTCGCCGTCTCTGGGTGTTTTTTGAGATGGCGACATAGTTCCAGCCCACCCATCACAGGCATCATCCAATCGGTGACGATCGCATCTGGCTGTTGGGATCTGGCTCGATCGAGGGCTTCCTCGCCATTTATGGCGGTCACGGTTGTATGCCCTGCCTTGGCTAGATGCTCACAGATCAGTTCCAATTCAGCCTGCATATCATCTACTACTAAAATTTTGGACATTTTGGGTAATAACTAAAAAATAAACTAATTAAGTCGAGTGAAAAATGCTACTCTTGGCTTTATGATGCCCAAATCAAACGTCAGTATTCACACTGCTATTTTTGAATTTTCGACCAAATATTTTTCGACTAATGCTAGTAGCTCTGTCTGGCTAAATGGCTTGGTGAGATAATCTGTGGCTCCAACTAACTTGGCTCTAGCTTTATCGAGCAAGCCTTTATTTCCCGTGACCATAATAATGGGTGTTGTTTTAAAAGCAGCACTACTTCTAAATAGGCGGCACAGCTTATAACCATTGATATCTGGCATCGTGATATCCATTAAAATCAGATCCGGCTTCAGTCGAAAAATCATCGCAGCAGCTTTGACGGGATCTTCAATTTTTGTCAGTGAGTACTGGCTATGTTTGCCTAGAATCTTTTCCATTTCATCGAGGATAAATGGACTGTCATCAATACAGGCAATTTTGTATTTTTTGTCACTACTTTGATTGTTACTATCTCCAGAGGGTGTAATTTCACCGCTAGCTGAGATTTTTAGCAAATCGGGTTCGGGGATCGAGGGTAGTTGACTAAAGCGATCGGATGGTTCCAGCAAACAAATGACATTCTCGCGAATATAGGGAATCAATAGTTGCACCAGCTTTAATTCATCTTGCTTGAGCAGCAAAGATAGTTCCCGCAGACTGATCCCTTTCATCAATTGAGTAATCTGACTCAAAGCTGTAGAGCTCAGGTTTCCCGCAACTGGTTTTTCGAGCAACCGAGGATTGACTAAATAAGGACGCTGGTGTGGAGACTGAATCACCGTAATGTATTTCTGCCAAATCCTCAGCCGCTGTTGGTAATATTCCAGCAGTTGTGACAAATTGAACCGCGATGCCGAATTTTTGATAACTACGCTAGTTACCAATGTGTCTGAATGCCACTTCCATTCTCCAGTTCTCAGCCATAGCAGAGACTCTAGGGCTTCTTTAGTCACTTCTGCCGAAATTTGGCTGGCTTGACTAGGTACCAGTAACCCTTGCATTTCCAGCCGATCTATTTCCTGTCGAACTAAAATATCTCCAGCCAAGTTGCTATTTCGATCGCCAGCAGTATTAATGGCTTTTGCAGGCAGATCCCAGCCCAGTTGACACAATCGATGATTCAATTGACCTAGGGATTGTACCGAACAGTCTGCACTCAATAGCTGTCCTGATTGCAACACAATACTCCAGCTCGCACTGTCGCAAATTACTTCAAGACGTCCAGTGCTAAGACTACTAGAAAAGTCGCTTAACATTCTGGCAGGATCGATTTCTGGTTTCATGGCAAGATAGAGAACTTATTAGCTAATATTCCTCATCTACAAGCCAAAATTACAGTTACAGTTTAATTTAGGTTGTAACTGCTTGGCTGTTAATCTCGATCGAAAAGCGATCTGTGAGCCTCTAGCTATGGGGTTGCGATCGCACCAATGCCGATTTATACGACAATAGACCTCTTGCGTGAATCATGAGGGAGAAGCAAGTTCAAAATTGAGAATAGCGGAAATGAGGTTAAATCTTAGACCAAAACGTTTGCGTCGATTGCGATAGCGTTCAGCCAAAATCCGAAATATTTTAAGTTTGCGGTTAACATGTTCAACAACGATTCGCAATCGTGCTAAGGAGCGATTATGCTGACGTTCAGACTTATCTAGCTTGCCCTGGCGAGGCTTTTTAGTTGGAAGACAACTATCAGGATGCAGTAAAGCCAAGCCCCTGATATCCTTTATCTGCCAAACACAACTGTTCAGGTAACATCGGTAATCGCTCCAACTTAAATAAGCGGAAATCATGAATGGTTCCTTTTCCAAAAGCAGTACAAATTATTTGCCCTGTTGCTTGGTTGACGACCACTTGCGCCTTTAGTGTGTGGTGCTTTTTCTTCCCACTGTAGTAAGCTTTCTGCTGCTTGGTGCAACGCACGCTGAGGAAACCTCAGCGCGATTGCATCTTCCCCCTTTCCTCTACTTCTACCCTAATTCTCCCTATTCACGTAAGAGGTCTAATCAATCGGTGATATCATATATCTTATGTGAGTCTTGTGTCACTGGCATAGATGGTAACAGACCAACCAATGCACCGATCGCCAAAATCAAGGATAGTAATACTACATTACGATGCGCTCCTGGTTGGATCGAGTTGGGTAAGTAGCCGCAAATTTGCTAAATGAACTATTTCGCATCAGACGCATATTCTGTCAACGCTGTAATTCTGTCTCAGCAACGGCTCTATCAAGTTACGCGACTTTATTGTTCTTTGTTTCTATTGAATACACACTAAATTGCGCGACTTTATTTTGGTAAAATTGAAAGTACCTTACGGTATATCAGCATATTCAGCTTGTGTAATTACGCAACTTTATTATGCTTCCACAGATTCCGTAGGTGTTGTTACATTTACGGATTTTTTCTGTAAAGACATGCGAATTAAACACGTAAAGGTCGATAATTTCAAATCCTTAGTTAATTTTGAGTTATGGCAACCGCCAAGGCGGTTAGGACAGCACAGCGATTAAAATCGCCGCTAGTGCTGCAAAGTCCGCCTACGCGGACTGAGATCTAGAGTGTCTTAACCGATGTGGCGACTGCTATATCTAAAGAGCAAAGTTTCTTGTTGCTTGATGAAATAGAAAATGACGGTTTCAAATTATGCGACTTTACTGTATTTTTACACAAATAAAGCTTGAGTAAATTCCTCCAAGTTCGCACAGTCTTACCCCAGAGTGTTTGTTCATGATTACCGATGCCTGCCGCAGCTGCTCGTAATTGGCTGAAAATTTTAGTTCTGGATCTCGAACTGCTCCAAACGATCGCAAGATTGTCTCACTGCATTCATTTACCAGTATTAAGATACAGTAATTAGCGTAGATCTAAGGGTACCTGCAAGAGGCACCCAACAGGTAACTTGTGTAGGGGTAACCTTCGGTTATGGCGCATTCAAATCGGCAAGAAGTAGAAAGCCGCCGCTAAAATAGAGTAAGTTGCTAGTAATAAGATTCCTTCTAGCCAATTCGATCGACCATCTAAACTAATCAAGTTTGCTACAATTACGGCGACCCCTACCGCTACAATTTCAAACGGATTAAAATTGAGATCCATCGGTTGACCGATCGCATATCCCACTAATACCAACATTGGAGCCATCAATAGAGCAACGAGCAAACTCGAACCCATGGCTACCGACACAGACAGATCCATATTATTCTTAATTGCCACTCCCACCGCCGTGACATATTCGGCCGCACCGCCAACTAATGGTAACAAAATTACGCCAGTAAATAACGGTGTTAAGCCTAGCCCTTCAGTTGCTGTTTCGACAACTCCCACAAACATTTCTGACTCATAAGCAACTGCCAAGGTGGAAACGATCAAAACACCTAACCACAGTCGTGAATCTGGTTTGTGTCCGGTCGCTTCGACATCTAGCTCGACCAAGCTGACATCATACAAATAACTGTGAGTTTTGAGCGAAAAAAGTAATGTCATCACATAAACTGCAATTAAAATCACTGCCACCGCGATCGAGAGTTTTTCGACAGCAAACAAATCTGAATTACTACTAGAATAAAATGCCATCGTCGGTAATAAAATCGCGATCGTTGCCAGCGTCATCGACGAACCGCTCACTTGAGCAACGATCGGTTTAAATTCTTGCTCCTTGTATTTCAAGCCCCCCAAAAACATCGACAACCCCATCGCCAACAGCAGATTACTGATAATCGTTCCAGTAATGCTCGCTTTGACAATATCGATCAAGCCAGCCTTGAGCGCAACTAAACTAATAATCAACTCCGTGGCATTACCAAATACGGCATTTAGCAGCCCGCCTACCGCAGGACCAGTGACGATGGCTAGTTCCTCCGTTGCGGTGCTCAACCAGATGGCTAGGGGCACGATTGCCAATGCTGAGGTGACAAATACAGATAGCTCTCCCCATTCGAGATATTTAGCCGCGATCGAAATTGGGACAAAGACAAGTAAACCGATCGACAGGAGCTGTTTGATAGACATAAGCAGATGGGGATTGAGGATTAGAGAACGGTAACTAGCAGCTCGAATAAATACCAGCTATCAAACTTCGACATAGTATGCCAAAATTTGTAACAGTATATTAATAATCATCCAATATTAAAATTTAGGTTTATGAGCGATCTAGAGCAAGATCGTCCTAGTAGTCCAGCAGATCTGGAACCTACAACAGACACCAGACAGAGCAAAGCAGTAGTAGCCAGCGATGACGATCGGTTTGAATGCCGCGCCTGTGGCTACAAGTACAATCCTAACAAGGGCGACCCCAAAAATAGAATTATCGCTGGTACACCCTTTACCGCTATCCCCATCACCTGGAAATGTCCCTCCTGTGGTGCCAAGAAATCCGCATTTGCGAACATCGGCACTACCGAAAGCTATGGGTTCAAAGAAAACCAAGGCTACGGGTTTGGGGTCAATACGATGACACCAGGACAAAAAAGTTTACTTATTTATGGTGGACTCGTACTCGGAATTATCATTTTCCTCAGTTTATACACATTGAATTAAAAATCGTTATCGTCCCGAAATATGAACCTGCTTACAAAAATTCTCAAACAAACTGCTACACTGATCGCGATCGGGATCTTTTGCGTCAGTTGCAGCCATATTCAACCCTTAGCTAGCAGCCCCTGGAAGCCAATTCAGCTCCCTACCGAATCCAATATTCAAGATTTGACCTTTACTGGCAATCCCGAGCATGGTTGGGTCGTCGGTAGCGATGCCGCTATTTTGGAAACCAATGATGGTGGTAAAACTTGGGAACAGCGCAAACTAGAACTAGACAGCGATAAATATCGATTCACTTCGATTAGTTTTGCTGGCGATGAGGGCTGGATCGTCGGAGAACCCGCGATCCTGCTCCACACCAAAGATACTGGCAAATCTTGGGAACGGGTGGCTCTGAGTGCCAAATTACCTGGAATTCCAGCCACTATCAAAGCACTGGGCGCAAGTTCGGCGGAGATGACTACTGACATTGGCGCAATCTATGCTACCAAAGATGCAGGTAAAAACTGGAAATCACTAGTGAGTGGAGCTGTTGGTGTCTTTCGGACGATTTCTCGCTCCCCAGATGGCAAATACGTCGCTGTCTCTGCCAAAGGTAACTTTTATTCGATCTGGACACCAGGTCAAGAAAACTGGGAACCTCACAACCGGAACAGCTCTCGCCGAGTATCTAACATGGGATTTGCCAATGATGGTCGGCTGTGGATGCTAGCACGGGGCGGACAACTTCAATTTAGCAACCCAGAAACACCAGACGCTTGGGATAATGAAGTATTCCCAGGTCAGAAAACTAATACCGGACTGCTAGATCTGGCTTATCGGACACCTGGTGAGGTCTGGGTATCTGGTGGTAGCGGCGATCTACTTGTCAGCACAGACAGCGGCAAAACATGGCTCAAGGATGAAGCAGTAGAAGCGGTACCATCCAATCTCTACAAGATTTTGTTTTTTAGTCCCGATCGCGGTTTTATCATCGGTCAACGTGGGATCGTGCTTCAGTATCAAGGCGCGACGGTTTAGGTGTTAGGTGTTAGGCTTTAGGCTTTAGGTTTGAGGTGATGGATAAAGCCTTTAGGGCTTGGGCTATGGATTGGAGCGTGGCGGGTGAGCCACCATCAAGCCTTTAGGCTTGACGCTACGAGTTTTAACCCTAACGCCTAAAGCCTAAGTTCTCATTTAGACATCACATTTCTTCAAGGTTATGAGATAAACTGTGATAGTAGATATTTAACTATAGGAGTAGCTCAAGATGGCAGGCGGAACCACCGGAGAACGTCCGTTTTCGGACATTGTTACCAGTATTCGTTATTGGATTATTCACAGCATCACCATTCCAGCGTTATTCGTCGCTGGCTGGCTGTTTGTTAGCACTGGTTTGGCTTACGATGCTTTTGGCACTCCTCGTCCTGATGAGTATTTTACTCAGACCCGTCAAGAGTTGCCGATCGTTTCCGATCGATTTGATTCCAAGAATCAGCTCGATAAATTCGTTCAAACTAAATAATTACGTTAACATAGCTCGAGTTTTTATCGATCGACTCAAAAGCGATGTGCTCATTGGTTAGACGATCGTCGATCGCTAACTACATCTTAAACCGACTTCTTCTTAATTTTAGGAACAAATACAATGACTAGCGGCGGCGGAAATCAGCCTATTTCATATCCAATTTTTACAGTCAGATGGGTAGCTGTCCACACTTTGGGCATCCCAACTGTATTTTTCATCGGCGCGATCGCAGCCATGCAGTTTATTCAAAGATAGGACTAGATTAAAATTATGGAACGTACTCCAAACCCCAATAATCAGCCAGTAGAACTCAATCGAGCTTCACTATTTTTAGGCTTATTAATGGTTTTCACACTCGGAATTTTGTTTACTAGTTATTTCTTTAACTAACTAGTTGGGTTGCTGTTGGGATCTTTACTGAGGAAAAAACTATGTCTGAACCAGGAAAAATTCCATTGTGGCTGGTTGCTACAGTTGCTGGGATTGGGGTAATCGGTGTTGTGAGCCTGTTTTTCTATGGCTCTTATGCTGGACTTGGATCGTCGATGTAATCACGGCGATAATTTATTGCGAACCCACACCAAAAAGCCGGACTAGTCCGGCTTTTTGGTATGAGTGTCAACGAGCAGGAATGAGTAAGTGAAACAATTTGCTTACTCATTCCGATTTCACCCGCACATCGAGCTAGACAATACTGTCACGATCGATATATACAAATAAGAATGCCATCGCGATCGCTGGAAATAGCAAACCGACAGTAGGGACGAGGATAGAAGGGAGAAAAGAAGCTGCCATAATTAAAAGTCCTGTGTAGATCTGAGTTGCATGTCTAGATTCTATCTGAATTAGTCAGCTAAAAAAGCTCACAAATAGTTGATAAAAATTTGCAAATCTTCACAAGTAAAGCGCGCACACTCGCACACTCTCAAATTTGGTCGATCGTCAACGTCCTTCATCGCTCGATCGATTCAATCATCCACTACTATTTCGAGATCTTGATGGCGATAAATCGCACCAACAGCAGTGGGGTTAGCAAAATCAAGATCGAGATCCAGATCCAGATCGCCACTGACAGCGGTTGGAGCGGTTGGGGTTGTTCCAAGTTTGGGGTGAGGGAGATGATGCGGTGTGGATGGCTCGACAGGTACGATGTCTGGATGAGCAAACACAGATGCTCGCCTGTAAGCCAGTGGTACAGATGGGTAGTGGGGTGAATTGAGCGACGGAATGCTTGATGGCACGCTAGGTGCTGGGGGGCGGACAGTGGAGCCGTGGCGATCGATCGTCACGATCTCGCGTTGCAGCTCTTGGGTCAGTTGAGTGAGTGTGACGGCGGCAGGATCGGTGCCTAGATCGAACATTCGCAACAATGACAATTCCGACTCGTGGAGGGGATTGAGGTTGAGGGTGACGGTGAAGCCACTGGAGCCGAGCTGAATGTGATGTTTGTCATACAAGCTGACTTCACCCAGTAGAAGACTGATTTTCGGCTCTGTGGGCAATTGCAGTTGACCGCTAAAAGAGAACGTGTCAAGACTTGGAGGTAAGGTTTGTTCGATCGCCGTAATTATTTCCGAAGTTTGGGGATGGCGGAGACAGATCGACAGCTTCTCAACTTTGACGCTATGGATGAGATTAGCACTCAACAACTGTAAATTGCAGACACCCGCGATCGTCAGTCGGTTGCCAGGAACGATCCCCGAAAAAGTGGCACGGTTCAAACCAATCAGTTGCAAGGGTGGATCGACAATCTGCTGGAGTTGGATCGTACCTGGAAATTCTGGCGAGACTGGTGGCTGGTGGTGAACTTTTAATGAATCCCGCTCCAGTTGCTCTAATAAGCGATCGAGTCCATCAGCCCAGTTTTCCTGTTCGCCCAGCATCGAGATCGGTACCATTGGCTGGGTAGGCGTTGCCAGTTCTTCGCCTGTGCCAACTCGATGGCTATGACTGGGTAGTGTTTCTAGTTGCAGCGGATCGTTAGCAGCAACGGGGGCTGGGGTGCGTGGGAGGACGCGGAGTTTGAGGATCTGATGCCATGCCGTCTGGCTTGTTGTCGTGCCGCTACAGACAAACTGCCAAATACCCGAGTGTAATTGGGTAAAGGGGATAATTACTAGCAATCCATTGGATTTGGTAGTTTGGTTGCAAGATTGCGATCGCCGTTGCGGTGTCACGCCTGGAGTTTGATAGGTAACGCGAGTCTGAATCTGTGTATCCAATAAGTTGCTATTGGCAACGATCCGATATTTTCCCTCCATTAACTGGAGATTGCCTGTCTTAATCGGTCGCCATCCTCGATCGCCCTGACGCTGGATCAAAAACTCCCAATACTCCATTAAGTTACCCCCAAATGTACCGATCTAAATTTTAGTATTCTACAAGAATATGGTGAATGGTGGATGGTGGATGGTGAATGGTGGATGGTAAATAAAGCCCAAAGCTCATAACCTAAAACCCAACCCTCTGCCCCCTCGAAACCCTAAAACCTAAAGCCTAATTATGCAGACTGGAACTATTGTAGCGATCGCGACGGCTGTTGTCCCTCAACAAGGGAGTGTCGGCATCGTCCGACTATCGGGACTAGATGCCGTCGAGATCGCACGGCAAATTTTTAGGACACCTGGGACACAACAGTGGGACAGCCATCGGATTTTGTATGGGTACGTGCGGCATCCAGAGACAGGTGTGACAATCGATGAAGCACTACTACTGATTATGCTGGCACCGCGATCGTATACACGGGAAGATGTCGTCGAGATCCACAGTCACGGCGGGATTATTTTAGTTCAACAAATCTTGCAATTGTGCGTCGAGTGCGGTGCTCAAGTCGCCGAACCAGGCGAGTTTACCCTCCGCGCATTTTTGAATGGGCGAATCGATCTGACTCAAGCCGAAAGTATCAGCGATCTGGTCGGGGCATTGTCGCCTGCCGCCGCTCAGACAGCCATTGCGGGACTCCAAGGCAAATTGCGCCAACCGATCGGTCAATTGCGATCGCAGGGGTTAGATTTACTCGCGGAGATTGAGGCAAGGATCGATTTTGAGGAGGATTTACCACCACTCGATCTGGATGATGTCACAGCCAAACTCACGGCATTGGCGGCGGAAATTGGGCAGATTGTGGCGACAGCAGATCGCGGGGAACTATTGCGAAGTGGTCTAAAAGTTGCCATTCTCGGACAGCCCAATGTCGGTAAATCTAGTCTGCTCAATGCTTGGAGTCGGAGCGATCGGGCGATCGTCACCCCACTGCCAGGTACGACGCGGGATGTAGTCGAATCCCAGCTAGTCGTCGGTGGCATTCCCGTTCAGGTGCTAGATACAGCCGGAATTCGAGATACTAGCGATGTCGTCGAGCAGATCGGGGTAGCGCGTTCTCGTGCAGCCGCCCAAGCCGCCGATCTAGTCCTGCTGACGATCGACGCTCAGATTGGTTGGACGGAAGTAGAAGCAGCACTCTATGCCCAGATTGCCCCAATTACCACGATTGTAGTAGTTAATAAAATCGATCTAGTTGCAACTCCCCCACAGTTGGATTTACCATCGGGAATCAGTGCCGTCGTCGAAACCGCAGCAGCGATCGATCTGGGCATCGATCGGTTGGAAGCAGCCATCATCGCGATCGTCACTGGCGGCAAACTCCACGCCGCCAATATCGATATCGCCATCAACCACCGTCAAGCCGCTGCCCTGATTCGTGCCCAGACTGCCCTCGATCGAGTCCTAACGACGATCGATAGTCAATTTCCCTTCGACTTCTGGACGATCGACCTGCGTGAGGCGATTAGAGCCTTGGGCGAAGTCACAGGCGAAGAAGTCACCGAATCCGTCCTCGATCGGATCTTCAGTCGCTTCTGTATCGGTAAGTAAGAATCTGTTAAATTGAGGGAAATTGACTCACGTTGACCCTTGCTCATTTATATCTTGCAGGAACCTGCAACACGCAATCAAATCGATGGGATGCTGCAAGCCAATCGTTTCTACATCAAAACAGTTGTAGATATCCGTCAGCAAATTTTAGCAGGTGGAGGTGAAATGCACTCTGACTGCGAAATTATGCTGCTTGACAATGGCAGTCAGCAAATAGATCTTTGGGGTGCAAGTTGGAATCCAATTACTCAAGAAGTTTTCTACGAGTCAATGGTAAATCTCCGTCCGCGTCAAAATAGATCGATGGAAATTTTAGATTCATCGATCCGAGATTGCGTCAAGCAAATCATCCACAGATTATTAGGAGAAGTATGAATAACTGGACGGTGGCACAAGTTGCATTTCGGTGTGAACGATTGTCTGTCAGGATGGAGGAATTGGCGCAGAACTTTGGGCGGATAGCAGCTCTGAGTGCGAATGGTATGGATGCCGAAACTGTCCTAGCGATCGTCCAAGAAAGTAAGGCATATATCGAACTTACGGCGATCGACTTAGATGTAGATCGTGCCTTTGAACTAGCACAAATCCAGCGTCAATTGTCCAGATGGCATCTCCACTGGCTAGATATTTGGGCAAGTGATACTAGTCGCAGCGAAGTCTCAACTTTGGCTCAACTTTGGGCAAATCGCATTCGAGAACTAGCCGGAATTTTTGTTTAACTACTCCCTTTCCATTCAAGGAATCGATAGGTTGTCTATTGACTATCCACCATCCACCAGCCACCATCCACCCCAAATTAAACATACAGACTCATCACCTCCATAATCGACAACCGCGATCGCACACCCAGATCCAGCGGCGAAACATGCCCCCGATTTAAATGCTCCGCCGCCGCACAACCGATCATCGCCGCATTGTCAGTACAATACTCCATCGGCGGAAACAGCACCGCGATCCCCTGCTTGTCTGCCGCTGCTTGTAATGTCGCTCTCAAGCCACGATTGGCAGCCACCCCGCCCCCAATAACGATCGTTTTCAACCCATAATCATTCGCACAAGCGATCGCCCGTTTGGTAAGCGATCGCGCGATACTGTGTTGGAAACTCGCCGCAATATCCGCCACAGGTAGCTCCTTACCCTCCGCTTGCAGCTTCTGTACCAAGCGTAGCACCGCCGTCTTGACACCACTAAAACTCGAATCATAGGGATGAAAACCACCGCCTGGGAGCGAGATATTCCCCTCTGGGAGCGGGTAGAGATGGGGATTGCCCTGACTTGCCATGCGATCGATCGCAGGGCCGCCAGGATAGCCGAGATTCAACAATCTAGCGACTTTATCAAAGGCTTCTCCGGCGGCATCATCGCGAGTCGCGCCTAGTTCGGTATACACTCCACAATCCTTGACATGAATCAGACTAGTGTGTCCGCCTGATACTAATAAACAGAGAAATGGCGGCTCCAATGTTGGTGAACTCAGATACGATGCGTAAATATGCCCCTCCAGATGATGCACGCCCAGAAACGGCTTGTCGTGCAAAATCGCCAAAGTTTTCGCCGCACTCATCCCGATCATCAGCGCACCCACCAATCCTGGTGCGACCGTCGCCGCAATCCCATCAATGTCCGCCCAAGTGAGAGCGGCTGCATCGATCGCCTGAGCAATCAGATCGGTAATTGTCAACAAATGTTGCCGCGATGCCACTTCGGGGACGACACCCCCATATTGCTGATGAATTGGGATTTGAGAAGCGATGATACTGCTGCAAACTTTACGGTTGTTTACAATTGCCACCGCAGTTTCGTCACAACTTGTTTCAATTGATAAAACTGTTGTCATTAGCTGCTAATTTTAAAGATGAAAATAAAAATAACTCGGTTGGCAATCGTCACGGTGTAACTGTTAAAGGTATTACACTCGCTTGTTGGCAGAGTCGATCTGCTAACAAATAGCGTCCCAGTCGAGATTACTCGCTTGGTTAAACATTGCCAACTTCTACCATATCAGCGATCTTTCGCGATCGACACGCAAGACCGCTGAAAATTCCCAAAAGACTATTATAGTTTTTTTACCAAAGCAGATCGGAAACTCGAACGAGCTGCTTGTAAATAAAACTTTTTGTTTTGTTATAAACGGAAACAATTACTATGCAAAAACTGTTGGCTGTTATCTTTGCCATCTGTCTCTGGTTCAACTTTGCGCCGATCGCCTCTGCGACAGAAGTAGCTGGACTCGTCCGCTGTGGCGACTCTCCAGCCTTCCAACAGCGTGCCAAAGAAGCCCGAAATACCACTGGCGACCCCGAATCTGGCAAGAAACGGTTTGAACGATACGCTCAAGCTATGTGCGGTCCCGAAGGACTGCCACACTTGATCGTAGATGGACGACTCGATCGCGCGGGTGATTTCTTGATTCCAGGTATCCTGTTTCTGTACATTGCGGGCTGGATTGGTTGGGTTGGTCGTGCCTACATGATTGCCATCAAAAAAGATGCCAATACTGAAGACAAAGAAATCATCATCGATGTCCCTTTAGCTGTGACCTGTATGTTGAGCGGCTTCGCTTGGCCCGCTAGTGCCATTGGTGAATTCACCTCTGGTAAATTAGTTGCCAAAGATAGCGAGATTACTGTTTCTCCTCGCTAAATTAGACCGATTTGGTCTAGTTATATTGACTTTAAATTCTGGAGATCTTCCATGTCATCAAATTTCTTGAGATTTTTATCTAGTGCCCCAGTTTTAGCAACAGTTTGGTTGTCTTTTACTGCATTCCTCTTGATTGAGTTCAATCTCGTTTTTCCCGACCTATTATTTCACCCCTTGTAATGTTAGGTCTTAGGTCTGAGGTTTTAGGTATTAGGGACTTAGCAAGGATGCAGACAGCTCCCCAGCTCTAACACCTGACGCCTAAAACCGCAACCTAAATCTCCCCCGCTTAATTATTTTGAGAGGTATTTTATGGTTCTTAGTCGCGATCGATCTGTCGTCGGTACTCCCAATCTTGAAGTTAGCAATTTAGCTACTCCAGTCAACTCTTTGGGTATCGTTCAAGCTTTCATCAGTAACCTACCTATTTACCGCACTGGTTTGTCACCACAGCGGCGCGGGTTAGAAGTCGGAATGGCTCATGGCTATTTCCTCCTCGGTCCCTTCACCCTATTGGGGCCGCTGCGTCATACCGACCAAGCCTACTTAGCAGGACTGCTGTCCACAGTTGGATTGGTGGTGATTTTAACTGCTTGTCTAGCTATCTATGCTGCTGTCAATCCAGCACCACCATTACCGAGCTTAGCCGCATCAAATCCACCTGCAAATGTCAAGGATGGTAAAGGCTGGAGTGAATTTACTTCTGGCTTCTTAATCGGCGGACTTGGTGGTGCAGCATTTGCTTATGTGTTGGTAGCCAATATCCCAGTTTTGAGTGGTTTCTCGATCCTTGCTAAATAAATAAGGTGTTAATAATTAATCATTATTAATTCAACTGCTCTTATTAGCGATCGAACAATTGCTCAATAGCGATTTCAATCCGACCCTAGTTACCCAATCTTCAGAGTGAAGATTGGGTAATTTCATTTCTAGACGCTACTAGACAACTTTGAAGTTGTTGGCGATCGCATCTTCAGATCTCAGTAAGCGATCGACACTAGTGTTACCATCTTCGAGGACTACCAATCCATAACCATTGTGACAAAATAAGAACAGTAGATATTGCCCCAACTGTCCAGGATAACGTTCATGCTCCGCCTCTCTGAAGTCAAACTCCCACTCGAACATACCGAAGCAGATATCCAGTCCGCCATTCTCAAAAAACTATCCCTCGCCCCCAAGGACTTAATTCGTCACAAAATTTTCAAGCGGAGCTACGATGCGCGGAAGCGGGGAGCAGTATCATTCGTTTACATCATTGACATCGAGACAACCAGAGAGCAACAGCTACTACAAAAATTCAAAAAAGATCCGCATATCGTCCCTACTCCAGATACTAGCTATCGCTATGTAACCCAATCCTCATCTGGATTAGAGCAACGTCCGATCGTGATTGGTTGTGGGCCATGTGGGATGTTTGCGGGGTTATTATTGGCTCAGATGGGATTTCGCCCGATTATTTTAGAACGTGGAAAGGCAGTACACGATCGCTCTGTGGATACCTTTGGCTTTTGGAGCAAGGCAAAATTCAACCCAGAATCCAATGCTCAATTTGGCGAAGGTGGCGCGGGGACGTTTTCGGATGGCAAACTCTACAGTCGGATCAAAGATGCCAATCATCACGGGCGCAAAGTATTAGCAGAACTAGTAAATGCTGGTGCTGCGTCGGAAATCCTCTACATTAATAAGCCTCACATCGGCACCTATCGACTAGTCAAAATCGTGGAAAATATTCGGAATACGATCGCAGCACTCGGTGGTGAGACTCGCTTTCAAAGTCGGGTAGAACAGATTAATATTGAAAATGGGCAAGTTTGCGGTATTACCCTCGCTAGTGGCGAATATCTCCCCAGCCAGCATGTGATTCTGGCTGTGGGACATAGTGCCCGCGATACTTTTGAGATGCTGCACCAGGCAGGAGTATACATCGAACCCAAGCCATTCTCGATCGGGTTTCGCGTCGAACATCCCCAAACCGTCATCGACAAATGTCGGCTGGGATCTCAGGCGGGACATCCGATGCTCGGTGCGGCTGATTATAGCCTAGTTCATCACTGTGCCAATGGTCGATCGGTTTATAGCTTTTGTATGTGCCCAGGCGGGCAGGTTGTGGCAGCTACATCTGAAGTGGGACGGGTTGTCACCAATGGGATGAGTCAATACGAGCGGAGCGGGAAGAATGCTAATAGTGGCATCGTCGTCGGAATTACACCAGCGGATTATCCTGAAAGTCCGATCGCGGGGATTGAGTTTCAGCGACGGTTAGAAGAGCAGGCTTTCGCGCTCGGTGGGGGCACATACGAGGCTCCAGGGCAGCTAGTCGGTGACTTTTTGGCTGCCCAAGCCTCCACCCAGTTAGGGACGGTTAAACCTTCATATAAGCCTGGTGTCCACTTGTGCGATCTGAGTTCGAGTTTACCAGATTACGCGATCGAGGCGATTCGAGAAGCGATTCCGGCTTTTGATAAGCAACTCGACGGCTTTGCGATGCACGATGCGGTACTTACTGGCGTAGAAACCCGCACCTCATCACCGATCTGTATCAAGCGAGGGGATGACTATCAAAGTCTCAATACCAAGGGTTTGTATCCAGCGGGGGAAGGGGCTGGTTATGCGGGGGGGATTTTGTCGGCGGGGGTAGATGGGATCAAGGTAGCAGAAGCTGTTGCTTTGAGTATTCAGAACCAGTGAACTAGTGTTGCTGAATGAGTAATTATGGCAACTGATACAAGATGTGAGTAACTTTATGCTCTCGACGCACTAAACTATCAACGATCCAATGGCTTAATCCCAGCGAGATCGAGAATCTGGGGAATGAGATCTTCGCGCTTGACTGCCATCAAATGCACGCCTTGACAGAGTTGGCGCGCGAGTAACACTTGTTCGGCGGCGATCTGGATTCCTTCTTGGAGTGGTGTTGTCGATCGTGCCAAGCGATCGATGATGTGTTGGGGGATATCGACTCCAGGGACATTGCGATTGATAAATTCGGCGTTCTTGGCAGACTTGAGCAAGAAAATTCCGGCGAGGACTGGCTTGTGATAACTATTGGCGATCTGGTGCATAAACTTATCGAAGATCTCAAAATCTGAGATCAACTGACTCTGAAAAAATTGGGCACCTGCGGCAACTTTTTGCTCGAATCGTCGCTCCAAGCCCGATCGACTTTTGGATTGGGGATCTACCGCCGCCCCTACAAATAAGTCCACAGCCCCATCTGGTAGCGGCTTGTCGTTGCCATCAAGCCCCTGGTTGAGGTTATTGATGATTTTCAAAAGTCTGACGGCTTCGAGGTCAAATACGGCTTTAGCCGTGGGGCAATCTCCAGCCACGATCGGGTCGCCAGTCAGAGCTAAGACATTGTGAATTCCCAAGGCATGGGCACCTAATAAGTCGCCTTGGAGTCCGATCCGATTGCGATCGCGACAAGCAAACTGACACACTGGTTCGATCCCTTGTTGGAGCAAGATCAGCGATGCTGCAAATGGTGACATCCGCATGACGGCGCGACTGCCATCGGTGATATTGACGGCATGAACGCGCCCTTTGAGGCAGTTTGCCATCTGTACCATGTGTGTGATGTCGCCACCTTTGGGTGGGGCAACTTCTGCGGTAATCAAGAATTCACCAGCAGTAGCAGCTTGTCGAAAATTATTCACGATCGCCCTCCACAACTACTCTTTAATCATAGTGGAAGGTGGATGGTGGATGGTGAAATTTAATGGACGCCAGCGTCCCAGCTACTCAATCCCAAATACCATATCTCATTCACTATCCGGTGTTTAATTAAATTCAACGGACGCCAGCGTCCCAGCTCCTAAAACACCATTCACCATTCACCTTCCACCATTCACCATCGAAAACCCCATCGCTGCTTTGACTTGAGCCAAGGTGCGATCGGCGATCGTGGCGGCGCGATCTCTGCCATCGCGGAGGACGGATTCGAGATAGGTTTTGTCGCTCATTACTTCGTGATATTTGGCTTGGATCGGGCGGAGGTGTTCGATCGTGGCTGCTGCTAGGAGTGGTTTAAATTGACCCCAGCCGAGATCTTGACATTCGATCGCGACAGTTTCTTTGGATTGGCCAGACATCAGCATGTATAGTGTCAATAAATTGCGACATTCTGGACGCTCGATCGCCTCAAAGGTAAGACCCCGTTCGAGATCGGTTTTACACTTTTTGATTTTTTTCTCGATTAATTCGGGACTATCTAGTAAGTTAATCCGGCTGAGATCTGATGGATCGGATTTGGACATCTTGCGAGTGCCATCAGTCAGGCTCATGACTCTGGCACCGTCGGCTTGAATTAGTGCTTCAGGTAATTTGAGGACGGGGATTTTCTTGGCAAATTGATGATTGAAGCGGACGGCAATATCGCGAGTCAATTCTAAATGTTGTTTTTGATCTTCGCCCACAGGAACTTTGTCTGCTTGATAGAGGAGGATATCCGCAGCCATCAGTACGGGGTAATCCAATAGCCCGACATTCACATTTTCACCCTGCTTGATGGCTTTTTCTTTGAATTGGATCATATCTTCGAGCCAATTCAACGGGGTGATGCAATTTAGCAGCCAAGTCAGTTCGCTGTGAGCGGGAATATGGGACTGAATAAAGATACTCGAATCCTCTAAACTAATGCCACAAGCTAAGTAGAGAGCGGCGATCGTGTAACTATTCTCAGCTAAAGTTTGGGGATCGTGAGGGGCGGTGATGGCATGAAGATCGACTACACAAAAATAATTTTCATAGTTGTGTTGATGCTGTACCCAGTTGCGAATCGAGCCAAGATAGTTGCCCAGATGTAGATTGCCCGTTGGTTGGATGCCAGATAAAACACGTTTTTTAGTCATAAACAATTGGCTCTAGCGAACCTCGACCGCTAAGTTTTTGGTCAAATGGTTTTCTATTATAGCATTGGGAACTACCCCAATTTGCTACCTGTAGAATGCCTCCGATTGTGTCTTGTCTGGACTGAAACACCTGCGGAGGAGACCTGAGACTCCAGCTATTTGCCAATATTTACACGCGATCGCGGTAAACTCATCGCTGAGAGCGGATTGATAGACTGGGCATCATCAAAGTAGCGGCTCAGACAAAGAATTTTATAAAAATCGATATCGAAGTATACTCAGTCCATGGCTCTATCTCTATCACGATCGCAAGCATGTCTAATTCCTATTCTTTGATGATTCATGGTGGTGCTGGTTCCCTCGAAGATTTGAAATATGAAGCCAGTGAAGCAGAGTTTAGGCAAAGTATCACGGCGATATTAGAACAGGGTCGCGAACGGCTCGAACGTGGTGATAGTGCGCTAGATGTGGTGGAATATTGCGCCAATCTCCTCGAAAACGATCGACTCTACAATGCTGGCTGCGGCTCGGTACTCAATGCTGACGGCAAAGTGGAGATGGATGCTGCACTGATGAATGGCTGCGATCTCAGTGCGGGGGCGGTGGCGGGGATTAGAGGAATCAAAAATCCGATCTCGCTAGCGCGTCGCGTCTTGGAGCATGGCGAACATGTGCTGTTGGTGGGCGAGGGAGCTTTGGAGTTTGCCAAATTCTGTCAGATCGAAACTTATCCTGATGATTATTTCATTACCGAGGCGCGCATCAAGCAATTGGCAGCAGCTCAGGTAGCAGGGCGGATGACTCTCGATCACGAACGGATTAAACCGTCACAAAAGCTAGGTACTATCGGCGCGGTGGCTCGGGATCTGCATGGCAATCTCGCCGCAGCAACCTCCACAGGTGGCTTGGTAAACAAACGGTGGGGTCGGGTTGGCGATACGCCGATTGTCGGCGCGGGTGTATTTGCTGACAATGACACCTGTGCGGTGTCTGCAACAGGCTATGGCGAACAGTTCTTACGGACGGTGCTAGCGAAGACGATTTCCGATCTCGTCCTGTTTCAGGGGCTAGATGCCGCAGCAGCAGCGCAGGCGGGGATTGACTATTTGGTTGCCAAGGTGAATGGAGAGGGCGGGGTGATTGTCATCGATCGATCTGGGCGGTGTGCGGCGGCGCAGTCTACTTCTGGTCTGATTCGCGGTTGGATCGAGCTGGGGGGAGCGACGCATTGTCAGTTGGGGTAAGTGAAACCATCGGTCTTATCATCCAGCAAGCTGTTCGAGATCTCGAACAGCTATAAACCGACTAATCCAGTCGAGACAGCGACAGATTTAACCTGTTTTCCGACATGAATAATTGCGAGTTGCCATCTTCTTTGAACTAAGAAGCCTTGGCTGGCATCGCAATAGAGATAATCTACGTTTCTATAAACTTGCTGCCGCGATCCTCCTGGTGCATTTCGATCGGTTCTTACTCTCGCAAATTCACCATTTTTAATAAATTTACAGCCAAACCCATTTTTTTCCATCATCTGTTTGGCTCCATCGATCGCGCTATCGATCGGGATAATCCTGAGGATCTCTCGCTCCACTACATCTGGATCTTCAGAGAGCGCGATCTTATCTTCCGACAAAAATAGCCTGCTCATATTTATTGGCAAATATACTAAAGCCAGCGATAAGGCTAAGCCAGCAACAATAATCGATCCAAATATTTTAAACATCATCGTAACTTAGAGCAGAGTTATTGGTAAAAGTACGAGCCACTACGTCAATATTTATCGCTCTAAAATAATGTCTGTGGTCGCACTCGATTGGCTTCATCTACCAATCCGATTTTCTCATCGCCACTACTCAGATGTGCTAGCGATCGCAAGACTTTTTCTAAACCTTCCCGCAGCTTAATCTCTTCGAGTGGTTGTCCTAAAATCATCAAATTATTCTGAGCGGTAATGGCTTTGGATGTGAGCAAAGTCAGGGCGGTTTCTAATAACCTGAGTTCGATGAAGTTTTGTCTCCTCAAACTCAGGCATTTCAACACTTTTAGGCTAACAGCAGAATTTTTTCAATTTTTGGCACATTAAAATCCACCATCAATATCATTAATAGTTGAAAAAACATTGATTTAA
>NZ_JBGSPA010000114.1:0-16017 GCF_041738855.1 Chamaesiphon sp.
TTAAATCAATGTTTTTTCAACTATTAATGATATTGATGGTGGATTTTAATGTGCCAAAAATTGAAAAAATTCTGCTGTTAGCCTAAAAGTGTTGAAATGCCTGAGTTTGAGGAGACAAAACTTCATCGAACTCAGGTTATACGGTTCGCCTCAATTTCGACATCAGGATAAGTCACCTACAGTAGAGAGGTGTCAATCGAGCCAGAGCGCAAATAATCATTAGCACCAGTAGAGGTACGGAAAACCACCCCTTTTAAAAAGTAGCTGTTGGCTCAAGTATAGGGATTGATATGTAATATCGATCGTGTGACTTGCCCACTGCGCTCGTTGCCATTATTCAAACTGTTGTCATTATTTAGGAAGTAGTTATAGTTTTATGGGAAAAGTTGTTGGCATTGACTTAGGAACTACCAACTCCTGTGTTGCCGTAATGGAAGGTGGCAAACCCACCGTAATCGCTAACGCCGAGGGATTCCGCACTACCCCTTCTGTTGTCGCATTTGCGAAAAATGGCGATCCATTGATCGGGCAAATCGCCAAACGTCAAGCGGTGATGAATCCAGAGAATACGTTCTCGTCCGTCAAACGCTTTATCGGTCGCAAATTTGAAGAAGTGAGCCAAGAAGCCACTGAGATCTCTTACAAGGTCGTTAACGATGGTGGTAGCGTCAGAATTGAAGCTCCTGGCTTAGGCAAGAAATTCGCCCCCGAAGAAATTTCTTCGCGAGTGCTCAGAAAACTGATTGATGATGCCAGTAAGTACCTGGGCGAAACTGTCACCCAAGCCGTAATTACCGTACCAGCTTATTTTAATGACTCTCAACGCCAAGCTACCAAAGATGCTGGCAAAATCGCTGGGGTTGAAGTCCTGCGGATCATCAACGAGCCAACGGCTGCGGCATTGGCTTATGGGTTGGACAAGAAAAGTAACGAAACGATCCTCGTATTTGACCTTGGGGGCGGTACTTTTGACGTATCCGTACTCGAAGTCGGTGATGGCGTTTTTGAAGTACTGGCAACTTCTGGCGACTCTCACCTCGGTGGAGACGACTTTGATAAGAAGATCGTCGATCATTTAGCGACTACCTTCATGAAAAATGAAGGGATCGACCTCCGCAAGGATCGTCAAGCCCTCCAAAGATTGACTGAAGCTGCTGAGAAAGCCAAGATCGAACTTTCTAGCGTTACGCAGTCCGAAATCAACCTCCCCTTCATCACAGCCACTCAAGACGGGCCAAAACACGTCGAAATGACGTTGACTCGCGCTAAATTTGAAGAAATATGTTCTGACTTGATCGATCGCTGCCGCGTACCAGTGGAAAACGCGATCCGCGATGGTAAAGTCGATAAGAGCCGGATCGATGAAGTTGTGCTAGTCGGTGGTTCTACTCGGATTCCCGCAGTCAAAGAACTCGTCAAACGGTTACTCGGCAAAGAACCCAACGAAACTGTTAACCCTGATGAAGTAGTGGCTGTCGGTGCAGCGGTGCAAGCTGGTGTCTTGGCTGGTGAAGTCAAAGATATCCTCTTACTCGATGTCACCCCACTATCGTTGGGTGTCGAAACGCTCGGTGGCGTAATGACCAAGATTATCCCGCGCAACACGACCATTCCAACCAAGAAGTTTGAAACCTTCTCCACGGCGGTAGATGGACAAAGCAATGTGGAAATCCAAATCCTCCAAGGCGAACGGGAAATGTCCCGCGACAACAAGAGTTTGGGTACCTTCCGTCTCGACGGCATCCCTTCGGCTCCCCGTGGTGTACCCCAGATCGAAGTCACCTTAGACATCGATGCCAACGGGATCTTGAACGTCACCGCCAAAGACAAAGGTACTGGTAAAGAGCAGTCCATCAGCATCACTGGTGCGTCTACTCTTGACAAAACCGAAGTCGAACGGATGGTGCGCGAAGCAGAAAGTAATGCTTCTACTGACAAGGAAAATCGCGACAAAATCGATCGCAAAAATCAGGCTGACTCCCTCACCTATCAAGCTGAAAAGCAACTTCAAGAACTCGGTGATAAAGTCCCCGCAGCAGACAAAACCAAGCTCGAAGGCTTAATCACAGAACTCAAAGAAGCGGTAACCAAGGAAGACGACACCGAAATCCAACGCCTCACCCCAGAAGTCCAACAAACACTGATGGCGATCGGTAGTAATATCTATGCTCAAGCAGGTGCTAATGCTGGCGATAGTAACGACTCCGATGCTGGTACTCCTCCTGGTGGTGGTACTACTGGCGGAGCTGATGATGTCATCGATGCCGAATTTTCGGAAACTAAATAGTTTCTAACTCCCAACACCCGACTTCCTCAGCGAAGTCGGGTTTTTTTGTCCAAATCGTAAATCTCCACCCAGAATGGTGAATACTAAGCTCAACCAAGCGCATCAAGATAGCACCAGGGACACCTAAACCCCCAGCCAAAAACCTAAAGCCTAAAGCCTAAAACCTAAATAGATGAACTTATTCGACGAAATCATCCCCGCACCCCCAGATAAGGTGAATTTGTATGCCCCATACTTCATGAAATCAGCCGCTAGGCGCAATGTATTGCCCAAAGCCATTACGCTCTATCATAAAGGCGGACTCGGCGGTCATCGCGCGATCGAAGGTGGCGAAAAAATCCCCTATGCGATCGATTGGGTAATTCAAAATCTCCCTGGCGATCTGACTAGATGTACCATGATGTTTGATGACAATTCCGATCTCACCTACGATCTCAATCTGATGAATTCAGAATTGATCGGGTACCTCATCGATTGGCTGATTAATATCCGCGATACCAATACGCCGGATTTTCCACAATACTTTTACTATAAGCTGATGAAAATGGAAGACTAACTGGTGAATTTAGCAACAGCTCTCTGCGGAACATCTTAACTACCAATGTGCGTCATTGTGATCGCGTACAACCTAGATTAGTCTAGTGATAAAGGATAAATTAACTCGTCTTTTGTCACTTATGAATTATCAGCTTGACAACTGGCACGATCGGGTTCCCACTGGGCATACAACCGCTAGAGCCTGTGAACGATGGCTAGCATTCGTGCAGGAGTAATCAATTTCGAGCCAGAGCACGAGATCGGTACAGACTAGCTGTTTGCAACTGGTTGTCGCTTTTAAATATTACTAACTATTGAATTAAGCAGTTAAATGACTGGGGATAATTGTGTGGGGATGGCTATGAAATATTTGCTGGTAGCTTCGACGGAAGCATGTAGTGGGAAGTCGGCAGCAATTTTGGGAGTTGCCGCTCGCCTACAGGAAAAGGGGATTGAGATTGCCTATACTCAGCCAGTAATCAGTGGCAATCCTACCAATTCACCAACACTAGAAAGTGATGTCCAACTCATGGCTCAAGCATTATCCTTGCCCCCAGAGCGACTCGGATTGCCTTTACTAGTGTTAGATGCTGCCAGATCGAGCGATCGGGTGACCGGAGTCGATCGCCAAGACTATACTAAATTACTGCAAGCAAATGTCCGCCAACTCCCAGGCAAACTAGTAATTATCGAAGGTGGTGCCAACCTACACGAGGGAAGTCTGTTCGAGCTAGCTACGGTGCAACTCGCTCAAGCTCTCGATGCTGGCGTGTTGCTCGTCAATCGCTACCATCCCGTCTCCAGTATCGATCTACTCCTGTCTGCCCAGCAGCAACTCGGTCACAGACTACTAGGTTGTATCATCAATGATATCCCTCGCGATCGAGTCGAGAGCGTCCAAACTACGCTAGTACCCTATTTGGAAAAGTTAGGTATCCCTGTATTTGGGGTCGTGCATCGCAATGGCTTACTGCGGAGTGTCACTGTCAAGCAACTAGTCTCCCAACTCAATGCGGAGGTACTATGCCGTCCTGACAGGTTGGATCTGATGGTCGAAAGCCTCTCGATCGGGGCGATGAATGTCAATTCGGCTCTAGAATATTTTCGGCGGGGCAATAATATGGCGGTAGTCACTGGTGGCGATCGTGCGGATATTCAGCTAGCCGCGCTAGAAACCTCTACACAGTGCTTGATTTTGACTGGACACCTTGCACCCCAACCTTTCATCGTCAGCCGTGCTGAAGACCTAGAAATCCCCATCCTGTCGGTAGATCTAGATACGCTTACCACTGTAGAAATTATCGATCGGGCGTTCGGGCAGGTGCGGCTCCAAGAAACCATCAAAATCAATTGTGCGCGGGAGTTATTTGGCAATCATTGTGAAGTCGATCGGTTAATCTCGCTATTGGGTTTAAGCTAAATGATCGCGTACCTGGAGCGAATTAGATTTGTAGGGTAGTGGGTAAATGGTGCATGGTGAATGTTTATTTCTTGGATGGTTCGATCGTGAGTAGGCGAAAATACCAGCACCTAATACTCAAATCTCAGCCGATTGCCATAAAGATCGATCGGCATTGGGTGGTACTAGAATCCATAAACTATGCGGAACAACTCGAAAACTCATCGGTGTTTTGCCCAAATAATCCCCATCGACTTGTACGGGGAGAGCCTTACCACGTTGTCGGCGAATATCGATCTGTCGCCCCTGAAAATATTGCACCAGCGGATCGCGATTGTAGTGACGGGCAAAAATCGAAATCAACCGACGCGGTGCAGACAACATCCCTTGCCCCTTAATCACGCAGATATCCAATAATCCATCATCGATCGTCGCATGAGCGGTAAACTTGACGACACCACCGTAGAGTTGACTATTGCCGATAATCACCATCAGAATTTTGCCCCGTACCCGCTTCCCGTCGATGCGTAACTTCAGCCGCACCCCGCGAAAATTCCAAGCAACTTGAATCGCTTGTTTGATATAAGCGATCGCACCTAGCCGTCGCTTCTGGGCGAGGGATACAGTCGCAGTCACCGCTGCATCAAAGCCAATCCCTGCCATCAGGAGAAAATACCGATCGCCAGCCCTGCCAACGTCAATTTGCCTCAGATCGGATTTGGCGATACTAGCGGCTGCTTTGAGCATATCCATTGACAAACCCATTTCCCGCGCCCAGATATTGACGGTGCCCAGCGGTAGCACGCCCAGAGCTGTCTGAGTCCCGACTAAACCATTCATCACCTCATTGACAGTGCCATCGCCCCCTGCCGCCACGACAGCATGATAGCCAGCCTGGGATGCCTGACGGGCTTTGTTGGTAGCATCACCAGGGGATGTCGTCGCGGCGATTTGGACTTGCCAGCCGAGATCGCGCCACAAATTTGCCACTCGATCGAGTGTATTCTGGAGATCTGATGACTGTCCCGCAGTGGGGTTATAGACAATCAGAACTTGAAAGTTGGGTGTTAGGCTAGCACGCATTTAGCAAGTTTTGGTTGAACCGAGAGCGATCCACAGGGACTGGAGAGGTTGGATAATAAGAACGGATCGACGGGCTGAATTGGTTTCTATAAATTTAGATTTTTATCTGTAATTATTAATTTTTCGCTATGGCTGATTTTTTATTGGAAGTTGGGACTGAGGATTTACCCGCAGGCTTTGTCAGCGATGCGATTTGTCAATGGGAAAAGATGATTCCAGCGAGTCTAGCAGCGGTGGCTTTGACGAACGATCGCGTCCAGATTTATGCTACGCCACGCCGCCTATCATTAATTGTTACTAATTTACCAGATCGACAGCTCGATCGGGTGGAGGAAATCAAAGGCCCTCCCGCCGCAGCCGCTTATCGAGATGGCGTACCGACTCCCGCAGCGGTAGGGTTTGCCAAAAAGCAAGGCGTGGATATCGCTAGTCTGGAATTACGCCTGACGGATAAGGGCGAATTTATTTTTATCACCAAAACGATTGCCGGAAGAGATACTAGGGAGATTCTAACTGAATTAATCCCCCAGTGGATTTTCAAATTAGAAGGCAAAAGATTGATGCGGTGGGCGAATGGAGATCTGAAATTTCCGCGTCCGATTCGGTGGTTGGTGGCATTATGGAATGAGACTATTTTACCGATCGACATCCTCAATGGTGAGGATATAGTCACCAGCGATCGCCTTTCCCAAACTCATCGGGTACTCCATCCCGCACCAGTTTCCGTCGTTTCAGCCGCCCAGTATTTAAAAACTTTGGCAGATGGATATGTCAATGTAGACCAAAACCAACGTAGAATCGACATCCAGCAACAGATTCAAGCTGCGGCGACTAAGATGGGTGGCGTAGCAGAAGTTTATCCCGACTTACTCGCAGAAGTAGTCAATCTGGTGGAATATCCTACCGCAATCATTGGGAAGTTTGATGATGAATTTCTCAACTTACCTCCAGAAGTTATTACAACAGTAATGGTAACGCATCAGCGATATTTCCCGATCTTTACAGATGCCACTAAACAGAAATTATTACCCCACTTTATTACGATTTCCAATGGCGATCCAGCCAAATCTGACATCATCGCCGCCGGAAATGGACGAGTTGTCCGCGCGAGATTAGCCGACGGACAATATTTTTACAATGCGGACTTAGCCCAACCATTAGCTGACTACGTACCGAAATTAGCAACAGTCACATTTCAAGCCGATTTAGGTTCGGTAAAATTGAAAGTCGATCGCATCGTCACTAATGCTAACTCGATCGCGTCTCAATTAGAGCTAAATCCGATCGACTGCCAAAATATCGCCCGTGCAGCCTTACTATGTAAAGCCGATCTCGTCACCCAAATGGTCGGCGAGTTCCCCGAACTCCAAGGGATAATGGGATCTAAATATGCGATCGCCAATGGTGAAATATCTGAAGTAGCTACCGCCATCTTCGAGCATTATTTACCGCGCAATGCCGAAGATAGTTTACCCCAAACTCTCACCGGACAAGTCGTGGGGATGGCTGACAGGTTGGATACATTAGTTTGTATCTTTGGATTGGGGATGTTGCCTACAGGCTCATCCGATCCGTTTGCCCTCAGACGTGCAGCAAATGCGATCGTCAATATTGTCTGGAATGCTAACTTAGATATAAATCTAGCAAGGTTAATCGATCGCATTGTCACCGAATTTCAGCAGATTAGAACCAAAGTCAATACCGCCGAACTCACCCAACAATTACAAGACTTCTTCATTCAAAGATTGCGAAATCTGCTCCAAGAAGATCGCCACATCGATTACGATCTCGTCAATGCTATCTTGGGTGAAAACGACCCTGAATATACCCAACGTGCCTTAACAGACTTACTCGACACACGCGATCGAGCAATATTTATCCAACAGATTCGCGATAACGGTACCTTGGAAAATATCTATGCAACTGTGAATCGATCGAGCAAATTAGCCGCTCAAGGAAACCTCAACACCCAACAATTAGCACCCAACAAAGTAGTCCAAACCAGCCTATTCCAAAAATCCTCAGAACAAGCCGTCTACGATGGCTTAATTGCCCTAGAACCGCAGACAAAAGCCGCTCAAGCCTCGCGAAACTATCAACAACTTATCGATGCTCTAGCGCAGCTTACACCCGCAGTTAGCAGCTTTTTTGATGGCGAAGATAGCGTGTTGGTAATGGACTCCAATCCAGAGATCAAAACCAACCGTCTCAATCTATTAGGATTGGTTCGTAATCATGCGCGGGTGTTGGCTGATTTTGGATCGATCGTCAAGTAGTAGATAAATATTAGGTTGGGTTTCGCGAACGCGAAACCCAACGAACACAACAATACCTTAGAGCTGTTGGGTTGAAGGATGAAACCCACCGTACAATCTACTGCACATCCATTAGAAATGTAGAAATGTAGGGTGGGCACTGCCCACGAGCAAACTTATTCGGAGCAATAATCCATTCTATCATCTACTTATAGGCAAAAATTTCATATGAAATCGATCGATCTTGTAGGATACATAGCGGCAACGTTGACAACAGCAGCTTTTTTGCCTCAAGTTCTGAAAGTTTGGCAGTCCAAGTCAACTAAAGATCTAGCATTGCCAACCCTGCTGTCATTTATTGCTGGGGTGTCAATGTGGCTTCTTTATGGCTTATTAGTTAAAAGTACGCCGATAATTGGTGCAAATGCAGTAACATTAGTGCTGAATTTAATAATTTTACGCTTCAAACTTAGATATGGATAGCCGCAGTAAAAAATATATGGTGGGCACTACCCACGAGCAAACTTAGACGGAGCATTACGACTACCTTTCTCCACCAGATTCACGATCGTAAATCTTATTTCTCGATCTGACTTCTCACCCAACCCCGAAATGCTTTCACCAATGTGAGATAATCCATCGTTGTCGATAGTTGCAACCATCCGACAATATCTGGAATTGATAAATTCACAAAAAATTGACTGGCGCGAGTAGCAACATAAGTACCATTTTGTAATCGTTGAATAACTAAAGATTCCCCATCATAAATCCAGACTTCTGCTACTCCCAGATCTGCATACACCTGAAGGCGATCTTGGGAACTGCTGGTAATATCAATTTCCAAGACGAGATCCGGTGCGGGATCTTCCTCCATATCTAGTCTTTTCTTTCCTTGAACCGCTGCAATATTCCGCATGTAAAAACACTCATCTGGTTCTGCTCCACTCAGTTCAGCCTTTTTGAAAGTAGTCGAACCGAGCGGATAAATGCTTACTTCCAACTCTTCAGCGATCGTCTCGATAAAACGACCCAAGACTCGCTTATTCAGTTCATGTTCTGGAGAAGGAGCCATAATTTCGAGATCGCCACGATTGTAAGTGAGGCGGAGCCGACGATCGCTCAGTTCCTCTAGCAGCGTTTCATAGGTTTTCCAGCTAATCCCCGATAGGTGAATAATCTCATTCGGTGGTGCAAGTAGCGTTGCCGTCATAGATTCAACTAAAATCGAATATCTTTATTTTAAGTTACATCCTCGCGATCGAGTAAAATACTAGGGGAAAATTCATTTAAGATCGAACCTGTGTATTCTCCTAACACTGACCCAAGTCGCAGTGTCCGTCTCTGGGTTGAAAAGTACTCTCCTCACAGCAACTAAAGATTATCTATGAAAAAAGCTACTGTAATTGGATTGGGTCGATCGGGTATTGCCGCTGCTAAACTATTAGTCAAACATGGTTATACCGTTATTATTAGCGATAGCAGTAATAACCCTAGTCTTGAAGCTCAAAGAAAAGTACTAGAAACGCTCAAGATTGATATCAAACTTGGTGATAAATTTGCACCCACTAATGAAGACTTAATTGTTGTTAGTCCTGGCGTACCTTGGGACATTGCGCCCTTAGTTAAAGCCAGAGAAATAGGCATAGACACGATCGGTGAAATGGAACTAGCATGGCGATATCTCCAAGATATTCCCTGGGTGGCAATTACGGGAACCAATGGTAAAACTACCACTACCGCCTTGACTGATGCGATCTTCAAAGCTGCTGGACTGGAGACGATCGCCTGTGGTAATATCGGTTTTGCAGCCTGTGAATTGGCATTACTCGAAACAAGACCAGCTTGGATTATTGCCGAACTGAGTAGCTATCAAATCGAATCTACTTTTACCCTCAAGCCACAAATAGGGGTCTGGACAACACTAACGCCCGATCATTTAGCTCGTCACAAAACTGTTGACAAGTATGCCGAAATTAAGGCTAAGTTACTCCGCAATTCACAGCATCAAATTTTCAATGGTGACGATCGCTACTTGCATGAGCTGGGTAAATCTGATTGGCAAGATGCTACATGGACGAGCGTGCCAGGCAAACAATATTTACAGGGAAATCCTGAGTATGGGATCTGGATCGAAGATAACTGGATCGTGTTTCGTGGTGAGCGAGTACTCCAAGCTGATGTGCTGAAAATGCCTGGAGATCACAATCTTCAGAACCTATTAATGGCTGTAGCTATTGCTAAATTAGCCGCAATCGGGAATGAGGCGATCGCTACTGCGATCGCTACTTTTCCAGGTGTTGCCCATCGCCTTGAATATATCTGCACTTATGCAGGAGTTGATTATATCAATGATAGTAAAGCGACTAATTATGATGCTGCTGATGTTGGATTGACGGCGGTAAAAGCACCAGCGATCTTGATTGCTGGCGGCGCAGCCAAGGAGGGTGACGATCTGGCGTGGTTGGATACCATCAACCACAAAGCAGCAGCAGTATTATTGATTGGCTCTGCTGCAAATCAATTTGCCGATCGCTTAAAATCGGTAGGATACGATCGCTTTGAAATCGTCGAAACGATGGCAAATGCTGTCGCTCGATCGAGTCAGTTAGCCCAACAACATCAAGCCAAAGTGGTATTACTCTCCCCAGCTTGCGCTAGTTTTGACCAATATGATAGTTTCGAGCAGCGGGGGGATGATTTTCGTCAATTGTGCCAAATATTGGTAAACAGTTGACAGTTGACAGTTGACAGTTGACAGTTGACAGTTGACAGTTGACAGTTGACAGTTGACAGCGATTCACCGCACGTAAGTAGGTAGGTGCAATTATTTATAAAATAGACTATGCCTAAAACCTAGCTGGTGGACTGGGCGGGTCACCCAACCAGCAGCAGTGCCCACCCTACGCGATATCTTATATTTAATTACGCCCATCCACGTAGTCATGAGGATGTTGGATAGAAAGATCTTCAAACTCGATCGCTAACTCGCTATTCTTGAACTTTTGGCGGTGCCTGAACTTTGTCAGGATCGCTGGGGGGAATGCCGTCAATTAAGATTAATGAGTCCATCACGGACTTGACAATCGGTGCGGCAACATTACTCCCAAAAGCTCTCTCCTTCCCCTTGGGTTCGTCGATGGCAGCAAAAACTATGTAGCGATGTTGCCGATCTACAGGCAAAATTCCCACAAAACTAGTAATTTTCTTATCATCTTGCCCGTAGCCACCTTTAACAGCTTTTTGAGAGGTGCCAGTTTTCCCTGCGATCCGGTAACCAGGCACGATCGCCTTCATCCCAGAACCACTGGTGACGACAGTTTCCATCATCTCCAGTACCGCCTGAGCGGTAGCCGCCGAAAAGATCTGGGTGGGTGCGGGGCGAGTGGGCTTATCCTTGCGGATGCCCGTACTATCAAACAACCCTTCCACCACATGCGGCGTCACCAATTTGCCCCCATTAGCAATACTCCCAATCAACGTTACTAGTTGAATCGGTGTCAGTGAAAACCCTTGTCCAAAGGCAGCATTGGCTGGATAGATCGCAGTTGATACAAACTCTTTGCGACTTCTGATTTCGCCCCGTCCTTCTAACGGCAGATCGATCCCCGATTTTTGACCCAAACCGATCCGTTGCAGCCAGTTATAGTAAAGATCCGGCTTGAGCCGTTGCATCATTTTTACCATCCCCACATTACTAGACTGCTGGAGGATTTGGGCGATGCTCAGTTCACCGTTGCCTTTTTTATCGGAATTGCGAATCGTATATTTGCCCACAGTGATGCTCCCACCGTCGTAGAAGGTGGTGTTGGGTGCGATTATCTTGTTTTCCAGGGCGATCGCCACTGCAATGGGTTTGAAGGTCGATCCTGGCTCGTAGAGATCGGAGACAGCCGCGTTTTGGAGCAAGGTGAGAGCGCGTTTTCCACCGACAATTTTGCCGTAATTTTCGACATCTCGCTCTAAATGATTGGGATCGTAGGTAGGTGCAACCACCAACGCGCGCAAGGCTCCCGTCTCGGCATCCATCACGATGACTGTCCCGCGCAAGGCGTTCCATTCCGCCATTTTATCGACCAAAGCTTTTCTGGCGGCACGTTGCAGCCGGAGATCTACTGTCAGGCGCAGTTGCAAGTCATCAGTATGTAAATAATCAGGCGTCACGCGATCGGGTAAAATTTTGCCGCTACCTGTTTTGGTGACTTCGTAGCGAACGAGTTTGCGCTCCAATAATAAAGATTGGCTTAATTCTACTCCCGCTTGGGCTTTGTGTTCCCAGTCCAGATAGCCCAGCACCTCTGCCATCATGTTACCTTGCGGGTACGATCGCGTGTAGTCGAGGTCGCCGTGGACGACATCTAGTCCCTCTATTTTCAAGGCTCTAATCCGACTTTTGGTATCTTCCCGCAACCCAGAGCCGAGTCGAACTGAATTCCGGCGGCGCTGAATTTTTTTCATCAGCTCTTGGGGTGTACGTTCTAAAATAGGTGCCAATCGCTGCGCTACCTCCAGGCGGGTAACTGGGACTTTTTGCCCATTTTTGGGTAAGCCTTTGCCAAAGATGACTTGACTAAATTTGGCGGGAAAGGCATAGAGTGTATAGCTGGGTCGATCGATCGCCACTTGATTGTTCGCGCGATCGACGATCGTCCGCCGTGGTACCAAGGGAGTGACAGTGATACTTTGCCGTTCGCGGGCGATTGCCTGTAATCTCGGTGCATCGATCGTCTGCAACCATCCCAATCTCAGCACTAACCCGACTGCACCGATGCCCAGCACGCTCCAGATGCCTGCAATCCGATGGCGATCGAGTAGATTTAGAGTTGATTTGCCCACCTCCCCATTGTGTCCGCGAGTGGACATCTCCCGATGATTGGTACCAAATTGTGCTGACTTTTTGCGGTGCATATTGCTCATTCAATTAATACATTGGTGATAAAAGGCACAGTAAAATTTATTATTCGATTGTATCTTAACAAAAATGTCACAATTGGGTCGATCGACCTGATAAAATCGGTTAAAATCTGAGCACACTGCTGGCTAAAAAAATTTTACCAAAAACACCTGTAAGGTTAGATAGATCGACATCAAAAGCGATTTGCCAGTAAGTTGAGAATGCGTCCAAATAATTCTTTGGTACAGTCGATCCTGGAGAATCGCTCACTGATTTTAAGGTGCTGATTAGACATTTGCTTTACCGAGCAGTCGATCGCGGATCTACTCAGACAACAGATCTAAGCTATTGTTGATTACAATATCCACAAAACTAGTTGTTACAAAATGAAACAGCAAAGTAGTTTAATTGTACTGGCACTACTCATCGCGACTGGTGGCACTACCCTCAAGACTAGTGCCCAAACTGCGGCAGACAAGTTCCCATTGCCAACATCAATAGCGGCAGGAACGAAAGTGCAGATTGATGGTTCTAGTAGCCTGCAAGCTGTCAATCAAGGACTCAAAGAGCGATTCCAACAGCAGTTCCCAGGCACAGATGTCACCGTACCCACCCAGTACCAAGGCAGCGATCGCGGCGTCAAAGCAATTGCCCAAGGCAAAGCCGACGTCGCGGGCATCGGTCGAGCGTTGACAGCCGCAGAGAAAGCCCAAGGCTTGGCAAGTAAACCGCTCGGTAGATCCAAGATCGCCATCATTGTCAAAGATGATAACCCATATACTGGCAACCTCACCCTCAAAGATTTTGCCAAAATCTATCGCGGCGAGGTCACAGACTGGTCGCAATTGCCCAGTGCCAACGGAGCCACAGGCAAAATCAAAGTCATTGACAGGCCTGATAGTAGCGATACTCGGCGGGCATTTGCCAACTATCCAGTGTTCCAAAATGGCAAACTCAAGACGGGCAGTAATGCTGAGAAACTTACTGAAGACGCGACTCAAGCCGTCGTTGATAAATTAGGTGTCGATGGCATCGGCTACGCACCAGCCGATCAAATCAAAAATATTCCAGGCATTAGAGCGATTACCCTCCACGGTACCCAGCCGGACAATCCCAAATATCCCTTCTCTCAGCCATTAGCCTACGTTTACAACAACAAAGGCGGACAAGTCCGCGATGGTGCCAAGGCATTTCTGGGCTTCGTGAGCGGCCCGACTGGTCAACTAGCGATCGCAGAAGCTGTTGCTGCTGGTGCCGCCACAGTAGCTACGGGGACAGTCCCAGATCCCACTACCAGCACTAGTCCAGCCACTACGACCACCAACACAACTGAGACGACTACGACCGCAACTACGGGCGCAACGGCTCCTGTGACCACTAGTCCAAATACCACCACCACAACGGAGACTACTAGCACAGTTGCCAAAAATCCCGACACGGGAGGATTTAACCCATTGTGGCTATTATTGCTGCCAGTTGCTGGTGGGTTAGCATGGTTGGCAACACGGAAGAAGCCAGCCGACACCGTAACACCGATCGCGACAGCACCAGAGACCACCCCGACGATCAAGCCACTATATCCACCACCACCGTCGCGCACTCCTAGAGGTGAAGGATTGTCTGGGGATCTCTCGGGAGACTTGTCTTCGAGTCTCGGTGGTTACCGTCCTTCTGGTGACTTGCGATCGGGTGACCTCCGATCGGGCGATCTATCGGGCACGATGACGCCACGCCCTACGACTGAGACCCCAAGTATCAACTTCAATGGTGTCATCGATCCAGTGAAGAGCAACGCCAATGACATCAATCTTGCTGGTGGTGCCGCACTCGTCGGTGGTGCTGCTGCCGCTGCCGCACTTGGTAAAGGCATTTTGGATGCGACCCCAGAGACCACCCGCAATCGGAGTGAAGACCTCGCTGGCACAGTACATCCACCAGAAATCAAAGCTCCCGAGATCGACCTCTCCAACCCCCTAGAAGGGCTGAAAGACAAGTCGTCCAATCTCCTGCCAGATCTAGACATCAACAACCCGCTAGAGGGCATCAAGGCTAAGGTCAGCGACAGTAGTCCAGCTAGTGGCGCAGCCAACTTATTTGACTATCCCCCATCGGCAGATCTCAGCCTCGAAACCCCCAATCTCCAGCCCAGAAATCCGTTAGATGATATCCAATCTCAAGTAGTTGAGTCGCTGCCAGATATCGATCGCTCACAAAGTGACACGGTGGATTTGGCGGATTTCCTCAAAAATGGTGCTGGAGCCGCTGCCCTTGCAGGTGGTGCTGCCCTTGCAGGTGGTGCAGCTTTAGCAAGTGGCGCGGGTACTTCCATCAGCGACTTCTTGAGTGGCAAAGATGCCGCAGTGGAACTACCAGCAACAGACGTTTCCGGTAGCAGCAATGACGATCCGTTTGACTTTGGCAATCTGGCAACTCCAGCCCAGGAACAGCTTGCGGATATCCCTGACAACTCGATCGAATTACTCCCTGACATTGACAACGATCCGTTTGACTTTGGCAATCTTGTCACCCCAGTGGCAGACAATCCTGTCAATCCCACTAATGACAATCTCGATCTCAATCTCGACGATCCCTTTGGTGACTTCACCGACAATATCGGGAACTTCTTCAGCAGTGGCGGTGCCGCAGTTGGTGCCGCCGGAGCAGGTGCGATCGCTGGTGGAGCGGCTTTATTCGGTGGGGACAACAAACCGCAGATCTCGGAATTGCCACTACCAAATCCAGAAATGGACACTTTCGATCGCGATCTTGAAGCGATCGATCTCAACGATCTAGATGAAGATCCGTTTGCCGGATTGTCCGATCTCCTGGGTGAAGATACGGGGAATATCGGTCCCGAAGTATCAACGCCAGAGCCGAGCAGCTTTCTAGCCAGTCTCAAAGACAAAGCAAGCGATCTCGTTGAAGATGGTAAAGGATTGGGTGGAGCCGCCTTAGCGGGTGGTAGTGCCGCTCTCGCTGGTGGTGCAGCCGCAACTTTTGGAGCTGGTAAAGCAGTTCAATCATTCTTTCAAGGTAAAGAAAATCCACCCAACGATTCAACCAACCCTCCAGACAATCGTAACGATCTCTCTGGCAATCTCTACAGTGATGGTCACATCACCTTCGTCTCTCCCAGTCCGACTCAAGCCTATGCTCACTGGGAAATCCCCGTGCGGTTGAAACGACAGCTCCGGGAACAAGGTGGACAAAAACTGGTAGTGCGGTTGTATGATGTCACCAATTTTGATGTCAATGCTGAGTTACCGACTACATTTGAAGAGTTTGAATGCAGTGATTCGGCTTGGGATCTGGAACTACCGATCGGTCAGAGCGAACATCGTTATCTTACTGAAATTGGCTATGTAACTGGTGATGGACGCTGGTTGATGTTGGCACGCTCTGCACCATTATGGATTCGGGCGTAAACAGTTGACAGTTGCGGATGCTGTTCAGGCGGAGGATACCTGGCGCATGTGTTGCACCAGCGGCTCGCGATACGTAGGCTCTGCCGAGGGTTTGCGGATGCTGTTCAGGCGGAGGAACCCTGGTGCATGTGTTGCACCAA
>NZ_JBGSPA010000115.1:0-5844 GCF_041738855.1 Chamaesiphon sp.
TTTATCAATTATGGTTGTAAATACCTGTAAACCTTTCTGGGTAGTCGCTGTCGCCATGAATTTCGATACAGTACTAATGTTTTGAAAAATCACCCCTTTACAAGCCCGACTTAGATGAGGGAAAAGACGATGCTCTATTGGATTATATTTAGATGTATAAGGAGGGTAGTGTGCAATCCTAATTTCAATTCCAATTTCATTAACCAAAAGTTGTCAAGCCTCTTTGAACACATAATAACGAGAACTATTGCTGCCCCCACCATCGCATAATATTAGGATAGAGTCAGCTAGCTTATATTGATACTTTCCGTAATTATCCCACCAATAACGAATAGAATCACAAGCAAACGTAACACTTATATCTATTCCTTTTTCTGCTAACAAGTTCGCTATTTCTTGGCGAGTTAGGTTCGTCCATTTTATCTCCTCATCCATTGGTGAACCTGCTGTGTGATTTTCTATTACCTTTAGAAATATTTCATTGATTCCTGGCAGCGTCTCAATTACTTTTTTTCGGCCTCCGCCTGGATTCCGAATTCGGGGATTGCTGATTAAATCGAACTGCTTCAAGTCAGCACATCCCTGCCGGATAGTTCTGTAGTTACATTTGAATAATTTACTAATATATTGCATCCCACCATAGCCAATTTTTTGGGCTTCAATTGCTGCATATCGCCTCCGGTCTTTCTCTGACAGGGATTCATAGTAAAGTTTCATCTGCTGTTCGCTGATTGAAGTATCTATTTTTACCACGATCGTCTTCCCTTAAAGCTATTTCTTAATTTTACAGTACTTTGCTACTAGTCTTGCAAGTTATTTAATCCTCATTCCTTAGTTAATCCTCATTCCTTAGTTAATCCGTAAAAAATATATCTTTAGATAGATGCCGATCGTGAAAAACACATTTTCAAATAAACAATCGGCACAGTAGCGTAAATCTAGTGAAATAATCAATCGTCCTGCCTACTGACTAGCTCGATCGGACTATAATTGTCTGGAGAACTATCATTGAAGATCCTTTAACTGACGGCATCAAGTCATTAACAGCGAAGATCCAAAGGATCGGCTCCGCTAACGAACATCCACGATTTGCTCTATCTGGCTCTAGCTAAAATTTACCGTTTGTATTTGTCATGACATCACTAGATCTTATCTCTCAGGTCAAGCAATCGATCGCCAAGCTTACCGATCCCAACTCGATCCCGTCCGATCTTGACTTGACCAATTGCGATCGCGAACCGATTCATATCCCAAGCGCGATTCAGTCTCATGGTGTGTTACTGACATTTTTAGAAACTGACTTGACGATTTTGCAGGTTAGTCAAAATTGTGAAATATTTCTGGGCAAAAAACCTACTGAATTATTGGGACAGCCGCTATCATTATTGATGGATAAAACCCAGTTTGCGACGATCGAGAGTTGCGTCAATGGTGACTTTGAAAACGTCAATCCACTGCGATTATCTTTACAAGTCAATGGCAAATCTGAGGGCTTTGAAGGGATCGTGCATCGGACTGATGGGGTCATCGTCATGGAGCTAGAACGCTGCTTGAGTGTTGCAGCCGATCGACAAGCTGTGAGCTTCTTTGACTTTTATAAGTTTGTCAAAACGCCAATCGATCGGATTCAGAATACCCAAACCCTCGCCGAACTTGCCGAACAAACCGTCACTGTGGTTCGGACGCTAACGGGGTTCGACAGGGTGATGCTATATCGCTTTGATACAGACGGTTCTGGACAAGTCATCGCTGAAAACAAGCACGAGGCGCAGACATCTTTCTTGGGGTTGCACTATCCGGCTAGCGATATTCCCAAGCAAGCCAAAGAACTCTATCGGCTCAATTTGCTCCGCATTATCCCCGATGTGCGCTACGAGCGAGTCCAGCTAGAGCCAACTCTCAACCCAGTCACTGGTAAGCCACTGGATCTGAGTCTATCGGCACTACGGAGTGTTTCGCCGATGCACACAGAATATTTGTACAACATGGGCGTTCGCGCTTCGATGTCGATTTCGATCTTGCGCGATCGCCAATTGTGGGGATTGATTGCCTGTCATCACTCTACGCCCAGACAACTTTCCTATGAGACGCGGACAATTTGTGAGTTTTTGGGACAGGTAATTTCGTTTGAGATCGGGTCGAAGGATGATGCGAAGGATGTCAGCTACAAAATGCAACTCCAATCAGCTCAAGCGCGATTTGTCAATACGATCGCTAGCTGTCAAAAGCTGCGAGACAGTTTCACCCAAAATCCGCGCGATCCGATCGAGCTAGTCGGCGCAACTGGGGTAGTTTTTTGCGAACACGGTCAGATTGACTGTATTGGGACAACCCCGCCCACAACCGAGATCCCTGAGTTGCTAGCCTGGATCGATCGCCAGATCGGCGAAGATGCGGTTTATAGCACTAGTACACTAATTAATGATTATCCACCCTTGATGCCTTACAAGGACGTTGCCAGCGGGTTGCTAGCACTGCGGATTTCGCGAATTCAGCAAACCTATTTACTATGGTTCCGACCGGAAGTGATTCAAACGGTCGAGTGGGGCGGCGAACCCAATAAGTCTGTCGAAGTCGATGAACATAATCAGTTGCGGATGGCACCCCGCAAATCATTTGAACTGTGGAAGCAAACCGTCCAACGCCAATCGCTGCCGTGGAAAGCCTGCGAAATCGAAGCAGCCCTGGAGCTGCGGATCAAAATCATCGGGATCGTCCTCCAAAAAGCGGACGAATTGGCTTTATTGAATGCCGAGTTGGAACGTAGCAATGTCGAGCTAGATGCCTTTGCCTACGTCGCATCTCACGATCTCAAAGAGCCACTCCGGGGCATCCACAACTATTCCACCTTCCTGATTGAAGACTATGGCGACAAGTTGGGTGAAGATGGCACTCACAAGCTAGCGACCCTGATGCAGTTGACACAGCGGATGGAAGATCTGATCGAGTCATTGTTGCGCTATTCGCGCTTTGGTCGGGCCGAACTGCTACTTCAGCCAGTCGCGCTCGATCATATCGTCGAGAGTGTCATGGAGGTCATCAAAATCAGCCAGCCGTCGCCCATGCAGTTACAGATTCCCAGACCGCTATCCCGAATCGAATGCGATCGCGCTCAAGTCACCGAGTTATTTACCAATCTGATCGGCAACGCCCTCAAGTATAACGATCGCGACCAGAAATCGATCGAGATTGGTTATATCTTACCGACTGAGAGCGACGATCTAGTACCCACCAGCTTGGATCGATCGCAGACGGTGTTTTTTGTCAGAGATAATGGGATTGGGATTCGCGCTAAACATTTTGAAAATATCTTCAAAATCTTCAAGCGGCTGCATCCGGCTACCAAGTACGGGGGCGGTACTGGTGCTGGACTGACGATCGTCAAAAAGATTGTCGAACGCCACGGTGGAGACATTGCCGTAGTATCGACCTTCGGTGAGGGCAGCACCTTTTACTTTACATTGGGTACTAGTGAGTGACAGACCAATCTCGATTGCCAACATTACTGATTGTGGAAGATAGCGATGAGTATTTTGAAGTATTGTGTCGGACGATCTCTGATGCGCTCGATCGAGCCATCTCGATCGAGCGGTGTCTGGATGGTGACGACGCACTCGATTTTCTCCATCATGAAGGCAGTTATCTCGATCGGCTAAATTGTCCCAATCCCGATTTGATCCTGTTAGATCTCAATTTACCCGGTACCGATGGGCGCGAAGTCCTGAGCGTTATCAAAACTACCGAGACCCTCAAAAGCATCCCCGTCGCGATTCTGAGTACTTCTGCTAATCCCAAGGATATCGCAGCTTGCTACCAGTCGGGAGTCAACAGCTACTTGCTCAAACCGATGCGGATCGACGATCTCCGCAAATTGCTGCGGATCTTCTTAGCATATTGGTTCGAGAGCGTCATCCTGCCGAATGCGAGCGATCCCGATTTTTGAACCGTAACTTTTAGTCTACCGTATATACAGAAGTCGGTTTGAGTTGATGCGTAGATCTAAATCCCCCAACCCCCTTGGAAAGGGGGCTAAGATCCGGATCTTGCTCCCCCTTTTTAAGGGGGTTGGGGGGATTTCTAGGGTTTTCGCTTTTTCTCAGAGATGTGTATACACGGTAGCAACTTTTAGTGGGGCAATTCTACTAAAAGAACTGCCCCCACTAAAAGTATTACAATGAATATTGTCAATAATATAGCGAAATATTAACTATTTGCGGAGTCAGACTAGCGATGATTATTAACACCAGTCAGCCAAACCAATCGGACAAAATCTTGCCCGCAAGTTGTACGATCCTGATTGTCGATGACTCTGCAACCGATCGCTACACTTATCGCCGCTATTTGGAAGCTACCGATCGATTTGAGGCTCAGATTTGGGATTGTGACTCGGCAACAGTAGCCCTAGATCTGTGCGAACAGACTTGTCCGAATCTGATTTTGCTCGATTACTTGATGCCTGAGCTGGATGGACTGCAATTTCTCCAAGAGCTAGCCGAGCGCGTGGATGTCGTGCCGCCGACGATTATGCTCACTGGGCAGGGGAACGAAATAGTGGCAGTAGAGGCGATGAAGCATGGCGCGATCGACTATCTCGTCAAAAGCCAGCTTACACCCCTCAAGCTAGCCAATGCGATCGTCAATGCCCTGTCGATGCAAAAGTTGCAAGCTCAGATCGATCGACAGCACCAACAGCAACAGTTGCTAGCGCGGATCGTAGTCAAGATCGGTCAGGCGGTCGAATTGTCCGAGGTGCTCCAATCCGCAGTGCAGGGATGTCGCGAACTTTTGGATTGCGATCGAGTGGCAGTTTATAAATTACAGCCAGATCTCAGTGGCACCATCGTCGCCGAGGCGGTCTTGCCCCAGTGGACTTCATCATTAGGTAAGCAGATCGAGGAGGGTTGTTTTGACGATCGCACCGCTCATCCGATTACCAAATACCTGGCTGGGCGCAGTTTTATCGTTTCGGACATCGATACAGCAGATCTGTTGCCTTGTTATGTGACAATGCTCAAAGAGTTTCAAGTTAGATCCCTAGTCATCGTCCCGATCCTGTTCCGAGAAATATCGCCACAATCGAGCGACCCGATCGTCTGGGGATTGCTGATCGTCCATCAATGTCGATCGAGCCGAACGTGGGTAGCCAACGAGATAAACCTCGTCAACGAACTATCGATCCAGATGGCAGTAGCAATTCAGCAAGCCGAGCTAGTCTCAGATCTCCAAGCCAGCCTCGCCCACCAACAAGTAATAGAACAACAGCTACGCGATCGCGTCCTCGAAATCGAACAGATCAATCTCCGCCTATCTGTCGCCACCAACCTGCTGGAAAAACGCAATCAAGAACTAAATGAATTTGCTTGTATTGCCTCTCACGATCTCCAAGCACCCCTGCGTAGAATTAGCAATCTCACCAACTGGTTGAGCCAAGATTTGGAAGGGACACTTCCTCCAGAAAATCAACAACAAATCGATCTAATTCAAATGCAAATATTGCAAATGAATGCGTTGATTAAAGGATTACTTCAATATGCCAGAGTTGGTAGAGAAAATATCGAATCGACAAATATCAATCTGAGCGATTTGTTTACGGAGGTGATATTCACAATCGAACCTAGTCCTGAATTTGAAATCAATTTCCCGACCGATTTACCCAATTTTAACACTCACTCTCTACACTTAAAACAAGTTTTTGCCAACCTCATTAACCTGAGTTCGATGAAGTTTTGTCTCCTCAAACTCAGGCATTTCAACACTTTTAGGCTAACAGCAGAATTTTTTCAATTTTTGGCACATTAAAATCCACCATCAATATCATTAATAGTTGAAAAAACATTGATTTAA
>NZ_JBGSPA010000125.1:0-7552 GCF_041738855.1 Chamaesiphon sp.
GTCAAAGCCTAGAAACCTCTCTCTAGGGCGATCGAGGAAGCAATACGAGTGTTCGCGTTGAAAGGGCTGGTTGGCGTAACCGCGCCGCGAGGTAATCAATTTTTGAATTCGCCAACAGTATCCGTATCCTGTAGCTATCCCTACATAGGCAAAAGTTACTTCCTCCGATGAACTCTAAACAGCCTAACGAGCAAAATCAGCCAGATCGGGCTGAGAATCTAGATGAGAATTTAGCAACCGTTGGCGACAGCCTTTCCTTGGAAAAGCGATTTCCAGTGGTGGGAATTGGAGCTTCAGCGGGAGGATTGGACGCATTTAGACAATTACTGAGTCATTTGCCAACCGATACGGGGATGGCATTTGTGCTGATTCAGCACTTAGATCCCGACCACAAAAGTTTGTTGACAGAGATATTGGCGCGAGAAACTATCATGTCCGTGTTTGAGGTGCGCGATCGGATGGCAGTGGAACCAAATTGCGTATACGTGATTCCGCCCAATACCAAAATGACGATCGAACAGGGGCTACTCAAACTGACCCCACGCGCGCAAAGTCGGGCGATGATCAAGCCTGTAGATACCTTTTTCCTATCACTAGCAGCCGATCTGGGCAGTAAAGCGATTGCTGTCGTCTTATCGGGCGGGGATGGGGATGGTTCGCGGGGACTCGAAGCCGTCAAAGACGCAGGTGGCATTACGTTTGCTCAGTGTGAGGCCTCGGCTCAGGTAACTAGTATGCCCAATACGGCGGTGGCGACAGGTCATGTAGACTTTATTTTATCACCTCAAGAAATTGCCACAGAACTAGCAAACATCAGCCGTCATCCATATATTGCTAGTCCCATACCTGCGAAAGCTGTTGAAGTGCTAGGAGAGAAAGAGACTGCCATGCAGGTCATCTTTTCGCTGTTACGAACGGCGACAGGGGTAAACTTCACCCAGTACAAACACGCCACGTTAATGCGACGCATTTTACGGCGGATGGTGATCTACAAGCTAGAAAATATCGATGATTATGTCACCTACTTGCGCGAACACTCCGCAGAAGTGCAGGCATTGTATGAGGATATCTTGATTCACGTTACCAGTTTCTTTCGCGATCCGAGCGCGTTTAAAACTCTCAAAACTAAGGTATTTCCAAACATTGCCAATCAAGGGGCGGATGAGCCGATTCGGATCTGGGTAGCCGGATGTTCGACCGGAGAAGAAGCATATTCGCTCGCGATTTGTCTGTTGGAATATTTGGACAACCAGCCAATTAAGCCGCCGATTCAGATTTATGCGACCGATATTAGCAATCGAACCATCGACACAGCCAGAACTGGCTTTTACAAGTACAGTGCAGTTGCAGATGTCTCCCCCGAACGGCTCCAGCGATTCTTTGTGCCCGTCGATGATGGGTATCGGATCGCCAAATCGATCCGCGAAATGTGTGTCTTTGCTAGACAAAACATCTGTAGCGATCCACCTTTTTCCAAACTAGACCTGATTAGCTGTCGCAATGTACTGATTTATTTGGGAGCAGCATTACAAAAGAAGATTTTACCAACCTTCCACTATGGACTCAAACCTACGGGTTTTTTGATGTTGGGTAGCTCCGAGACGACAGGTGACTCTTCAAACTTGTTTACTGCGGTAGATAAAAAGCAGAAAATTTATGCCAGAAAATTAGCTCCAGCACGGCTGACGATCGATCTCATTAGCAACACTCAGACCAGCAAAATTGTAAATTCCATCCCCAGCGATGACCCTGATTGGAGCGACTTTGACTTACAAAAAGAGGCAGATCGGATCGTGTTGAAGCGGCTCGCACCTGTTGGTGTCGTCATCGATAACGATTTAGAAATTCTCCACTTTCGGGGACAGACGAGTCTCTATCTCGAACCTGCACCGGGTAGAGCCAGCCATAACTTATTGAAGATGGCTAAAGATAGCTTGAAGCTGGAGCTGCGCTCTGCGGTTTACCAAGCCAGACAGCAAAACTTGGTGGTGAGCAAGGAAAATTTGCAGATAATCGATGGCGAGGGAACCAGACAGGTTAACTTTGATGTGATTCCCCTTAAAACGCGCGGTGTTGAAGAACGCTATTTTTTGATCTTGTTTCAAGCAACTCTTCCAGCCGCGATGCCTCAATCCCCTGGCGGGATGTTGACGCTGAACTCCGCCGATCTCACTACCCCTGAGTCAGTTAGCTCACCCAGTGAGCTAGAAAATGCCCGACTCAAGCAGGAACTAGCCACTACTAAAGAGTATCTGCGCTCGATTATTGAAGAACAGGAAGCAACCAATCAAGATCTGCGCGCGGCGAATGAAGAAATCTTGTCTAGTAATGAGGAATTCCAAAGCAGCAACGAGGAACTGGAAACCGCTAAAGAGGAAATCCAGGCAACTAATGAAGAACTCAATACCATCAATGACGAATTACAGCGACGCAACCATGAAGCAACCCAGGTGAGCAACGATCTCGAAAACCTGATTAGCAGTACGAATATCCCCAGTTTGGTGTTGGATAGCGATCTCTGCATTCGCAGCTTCACTCCACTCGCCCAAAGCGTTCTGCGTCTGATTCCGACGGATGTGGGACGACCATTGTGGGATCTCAACCACGCCCTCACTATCACCGACTTGGAATCACAGATTCGAGAAGTCATTAACACCCTCAAGAGCACAGAACAGGAAGTTCAAGATCGAGACGGGCATTGGTACGATCTCCGCATCCGCCCTTACCGAACGCTCGACAATAAGATCGATGGGGCAATGGTGATCTTGATCGATATCGACGCGCTCAAACGCAGTATGGAACAGCTCGAACGCAGCATGGAACAGCTCGAACACTCCCGTAACTATGTGCGAGCGATCGTCGAAACCGTGCGCGAACCGCTGATTGTCCTCGACGGCAACTTGCGAGTAGTTACGGCCAATCGCTCGTTTTATGACACCTTTGAGGCGACAAGCGCGGATACAGAACAGCAATTAATCTTCGATCTCGGGAATGGACAGTGGAATATTCCTCAATTGCGGCGGTTACTCCTAGAAATCCTCCCCACTGACAGCGAATTTCAGAATTTTGAGGTCGAGCATAACTTCGAGCAAATCGGCAACAAAACGATGCTACTCAATGCCCGGAGGATGACTCAAGCCGAAGGTGGCGACAATATCCTTCTGGCAATCGAAGATATCACCGAGCGCAAAATCGCCGCAGTAGCTTTAGCCGAACGCAGCAATGAGCTAGAGAGCTTTGTATATAACGTTTCTCACGATCTCAAGGCTCCGTTACGGGCGATTGCTAACTTGTCCCAATGGATTGAAGACGACTTAGAAATAAAGTTGCCACCAAACAACCAGCAACAGTTTCAGCTCCTACGTACCCGCGTCAAACGGATGGAGTCGATGATTGACTCTTTGCTGCTGTACGCCCGCGCCGGACGACAAACAGCTCCTCTAGAAACCTTCGATCTGGCCGAACTTGTGAGCGAGATTATCGACTCCCTTGCCCCGCCAGAGGGCTTCAGCATCGATATACAGCCACCGCTGCCAACGCTTACGACCAAACGTGTCTTTCTAAGCCAAGTTTTTGCCAATTTAATTTGCAATGCTATTAAGCACCATACTTCTCTAACAGGACATCTACACATTTCGGCACTCGAACATCCAGACTGTTATGAATTTATCTTTAAAGATGACGGCCCTGGTATCGCCCCCGAACATCATGCCAAAGTCTTTGACATTTTCCAAACCTTCACAAGTAAGGATAATAGTGATAATACGGGAATTGGTTTAGCAATTGTTAAAAAGATTATTGAAACAGAGCAGGGTACGATTCGGTTAGAGTCTAGCTTGGGACAGGGGACAACTTTTTATGTGATGTGGCCGAAGAGTCATCAATAACCTGAGTTTGGAATCGAAGTTACCTTGCGAAATGTATACTTTCTGCACTCCCTGAGAATTAAGGGAAAACGAATGTCATTGAGGATGTTTGAAAAGTCAGATAATCAGTAAAAAATGCGCTTGTAAAGTAATGGTACCCAAAAAAATATAAGAAACTTAAAATCCAGGCTTCTCAAAATGACCCAATCACATTTTTAAACCCTATATTCCTGCTGATAAAGGAATATAGGGTTTTAACTCTTAACTATGGTCAGTGTAATTAGCTTATTTCTAGCTTGTTGATTTACTGGAGTTTAGACTAAAAAATAAGCGCGTCGAAAATATCTGCCATAAATTGAAGGCAAACCGATTCTAAACCAGAGCAGAGATTTAAGATTAAGCAGCTACTTTGGGAGACTTTTTAGATCGAGAAGCCCGTTTTTTAACAGTTGGATAACGTGGTGGCTTAGTACGTGTGTTTCCTTTAATCCAGCCAGGAGATTTTCCCCTTGGTTTGGGAGATTGGGCGGGAGTGCCAATCTCGACCAAAACTGAAATCATAGACTGAGCAACACGCCCAGGGGTTAAATTAATAGTAGCAGCTTGCCAAGGTAGTCGGTTTTCGACCACCAGATCTCTAGCTAGCCACAGTTGCCAACTCATCAACGGCAGGAGGTCGCTCCATCGCTGGGATTGCTCTGGAGTTCTCAAATTAGGCAATGTCCAATGCAATCGTTGCTTGGCAAAACGATACCAATGATCCACTCCAAAGCGACGCAAATATTTAAACCAAACCTGCTCTAAGGGCAAGGTTCTTGCGCCCACCCAAACTAACCACAACGGTGGATAAGGCTGACCGTTAGACATTGGTTTAATTCTTTCAACGAGAATCAAATTGAGGGGATTTCCAGCCGCACGATAAAAATGTAAGTCTTGCCATTGCTGGACTCTGACTTGCCCTAGTTGTGGATGATGGTCAATTTCCAGGATGGCATCTGGCTCCAGCCAAGTTTGGGAGTCATTGAGCTTGATTTTCTGCCCATGTTTACGTGGTCTGCCGCGACCGCTATAAGCTGGTGGTGCCGACCAAAAACAGGCATTCTTTCTGACCCGCATCAGACAATCAGCTTTAATCTCCGCTTGTGCTAGTACCCATGTTGCATTGCCATACTCACGGTCTAATACTGCTAGGACTGGAGTAGCAAGCTGCTCACAGACTTGCTTGAGTTGCTCTGCGGCTTTGGGAATCGGTGATTCTCCACTAGTAATTCGTTCATGCAGCAATGGGAGTGCCCAACTGCCCTGCTCTTCTGGGATCCAGGCTATTGTGCTGTATCCTTGTCCGACGATTACTCCTTTTTGATATTGATGTGTTCGATCTTTTAATGTTTTGGCATCTGGTCTGCCCCATGCGGTATGGTCGATTGCTACCAATACATGTTCTGTTGCTGGGACTTGTTGCTCTAACTGCTGGATATACATTACCATCAGCTTCTTTCGATCTGGTCTACTGTCTTGTAGTGCTTCATAAACACTTGACCATTGACGATTGAATAATGGGCTGAGTGCAAATTCTGCTAAACATGCCGCGTTTCTGGTTGTCATCACTGCATCCATTAACTCGAATGTCGCATCTTTGGCTTTGACTAATAAATCATATGCTGCTTGACGAAATTCCTTTAATAGTTCACTGTTCATTGAAGGTGAGTGGATGGGTTTTCTTTTTTCACCCTCATTCTCTCCCTAACGGTAGCCCCAGTTCTTCTTTGGCTACCGTTCTCTCTTTTTTAGTCTAAACCTCAGTATTTGAGAATGGCCGCCGATGCTATTGTCAGCCCAGGGCTATTATCATCTTCTAAATTAGAGGCAAAAATCTGAGATGCCACCATCGATCGATCTGGATGATCGATGGTGGTCGGGGCGGGGTATGGATTTTGCCGCTTGCTGGGAGGTCGCTACAAGTAGCCTACAACTAACGAGATGACACGAGTTTGCCCCAAGCTAGCTAATTTTTAGATCGATGCAGCCAAATTCAGGTGCCTATAGTTACGTTTATAGGTACTTCAAATCGAAACACTATTATCTGCAAACAGCAATGGGGGCAAGAAATCTGCGAAAATATAAACAGTTAACGCTGAGTCCGATAATGCCATTTTTCGGACTCAAAACTGTCAAGGTAAAATAGATGAGTGCAATTGTACCAAAGGTTTCCGGCTCTTTTCTGAGTTCAATTAAAGCTGCCGCCCAAACTACGACAATCGATGTTTGGGAGGATTTTTTAAAGCTGCAAATTTCAGCCAATACCAAAAGGACTTATGCCTCGGCTTTAGATGATTTTTTTACGCGACTGACGGGCAGTGCCGCTAATCCGCAGCAAATTCAAGAGTTGCTGCGGCTGTCCCAATTTGAAGCGGTGGGGGTGGTGCTGAAGTATAAGGGGTTACTGCTGGATCTGGGTCTGGCACCTTCGACGATTAACACGCGGTTATCGGCGGTGAAGTCTTTAGCTAATCATGCGCGAAAGTTAGGGCAGTGTAGTTTTAGCCTCGAAGATGTCACTCACGTTCATGTCGAGAAGTATCGGGATACTTCGGGCGTGGGAGTGAAGGCTTATCGATCGATCTTAAATGAGGTCGATCGATCTAGTGTCAAAGGTAAGCGAGATTACGCAATCCTGCGCCTACTCTGGGATAACGCTCTGCGGCGGGGGGAATTGGTGGCGACGAATGTGGGGGATCTGCGGGAGGGGAAGTTATGGATCGTTGGTAAAGGGAAGACTCAGCAACAATCGATCGATTTGGCTTTGCGTACTTTAGCGGCTCTAGAGGAGTGGTTAGCGGTGAGGGCGGGAGCGGCAAACGAACCGATCTTTATCGCTTTGGATGGGCGATCTTATGGCAAACGTTTGTCGGGGCGATCTGTGGCGCGGGTGGTGGACTGGGTAGCGACTGATGCGGGGGTGACTAAACATTTGTCGCCGCACCGGATTCGGCATAGTTCGATTACGACTTTTCTAGATGCCAGTGGGGGGGATGTGCGGACGGCGCAGCGGTTGTGTCGGCATTCACGGTTGGATACGTTGATGATTTATGACGATAATCGTCAGGGTTTGCAGGGGAAGGCTTCGGGGGTATTGGCGGATTTGGTTTAGGTGTCGATCTTGAGGGAGAATAATCTTTGATACACTCAAATACTAATATACTGAAAATAGCTCCGAGCAAACCCCCCAACTTCTCAGCTTGCAATAGCAAGACTAAAAGATATGTACGAAATCAAAAGAGGCTGCGCCCAAGCGGTAGTAGGTGCAGTCGCCATCGCGAGTGTATATGCAATCGCCACTCCAGCTCCAGCGACAGCAGCCACCTTCACCCTTGATAATAGCAATAGTAATTCTGGTTCATTCAATTTCACAGGGACAGTCGATACAGTTAATATCTCCACTGCGGGAATTTACACGATCGATGTCTTCGGTGCACAAGGTGCCAGTTCTGGAACTAATTCAGGCGGACTAGGTGGCGAACTCAAAGCCAATTTTAACCTCACTGCTGGCGCATTAAGCATTCTCGTCGGACAACAAGGCTTCAGCAACAGTGTTGGTGGTGGTGGTGGTGGTGGTGGAACGTTTGTGAAAAATGGCAGCACAATCCTAATAGCTGCTGGCGGCGGTGGCGGCAGCAGCGGCGGCT
>NZ_JBGSPA010000142.1:0-8575 GCF_041738855.1 Chamaesiphon sp.
GTCTGTATGTTCTGTGTCGTCCGCTCATAAAAACTCGCCTCCACTGGTTTCTTCTAAATATTCTTTAAACCTACGATCTGCAATTGGAATATTTACGTCATACCACCGCTTATCGCCGCGCTTATTTCCACCAATTAGTACAACTGCTTGGCGGTTTGGGTCGAAGGCAAAAAGTAGACGATAGGGATCTCCATCATGCTGAACCCTGAGTTCTTTCATATTGGTAAAGTCAGAACCTTTAATCGTATCGACGTAGGGACGACCCAAAGCAACCCCTTGAGCTTCTAAAACATCAAGCACCATTGCGATTGAGTCTTGCACATCAACATCTAGATCGACAAACCACGCTTCAAATTCTCAGTGAAAAACAATCTCCCATATCATATATATGTAATGCGATCGATGGTTTTCGATCTCATCGGTTAGTGAAGTCTCATTGGCTCTCCGATGAGGTCATGGTATTAGGTTGTTATCCATGCTTTGAACTGAGTTGCTTTTTAAGGAAGTTCGTTAATCTCGTCATAGAAACTCGCTATTTGCGGCAGTGTCAGCTATAACTCGCTGTCTGATTCCGCACTGTTCCCAGCTTGACTCTGTAAAATTCCGAATTTACTCGGTGTGGGTAGTTAAGCAGTCACTCCTGAGTTTGGAGGGAAGGACTTTCACCTTCATCAATCGGATAGTTCAAGGGATGACATTTTCCTTTGTACGGTTATCCGTACTCGGTCTAGTCACTTTCCTTTCCCTTTCGTAACGTTGCTTAATAATTACGTGCAGTTTTAGGATGGGTTACATCCTTTTGGTGCATTCAACTCTTTGGTTTCGTTTCGCGGGATTAGTGTCAAGAATCGTCTGTAGGGGCTTCTCTTTGGCGTTATCCTGGAAATTTTGTCCCGTTAGCTATTGAGGCAGTTTTAAGGCTGTTCTCGTTGGGCTGAGGACGTATCCTTGCCCTTGGTGCGGTTATTTACGGTCTAATTACCGTGATTCACGCACAACGAATCGCACTCCAGTTGATTCATTCAGCGCGAAGCTGCTAGCGGCACTTCGTAGCGGTCGAGCCGTAGTTGAGTCCGATATCGCCGCTGACCCCGACCTATCCCCTGCGGAGCGAGCAACCTACGCCGCCATCCAGATCGGTGCTCACATCGGAATACCTTTAATCAAAGGTGGCGAATTCATCGCTGGACTGGCTGTCCAGACCATCGCGCCACGAGTGTGGACACCAGACGAGGTGACTCTAGTTGAAGAAGTAGCCGAGCGGACTTGGGCAGCGATCGAACGCGCCCGCGCTCAAGCAGCCTTGCGCGAGTCGGAAGCCAAATACCGCACTCTATTCGAGTCGATGGATGAAGGTTACATGCTCATCGACTTAATCTTTGACGAAAATGATGCTCCAGTAGACTTTTATTATCTAGAAGCCAATCCAGCCGCAGTAGCAATGCTAGGCATAGACCCCGTAGGACTACGGGCGAGGGAGATTTTCGCACTGGAATCGCACTGGAGTGCAACACTCGGTCGCGTTGCCCAAACGGGGATTGGCGAACGCCAAGAGCTTCATTTTGCCCAGCTAGATACCTGGTATAACTTCTACGCCTTCAAGATCGGCGCAGCCCAGAGTCGGCGCGTTGCCATTATTTATGAAGATGTGACAGCGCGCAAACGTCGCGAAGCAAATCTCACCTTTTTAACAGCAATCCAAGACGAATTTACGCGTCTAGTCTCCGCCGACGAAATTATGCAGACGGTGGGCGCAAAGGTGGGCGCATATCTGAACATCTCCCAGTGTCTGTTTGCCGAAATCGATCGCTCTCAAGATCGAGTCACGGTCGAATATGATTGGCACACTCTAGCCACTCCAGACTTAGTGGGTATCTATCAACTCTCGGATTTTGTCAGTCAGGAATTTCAGCAAGCAGCGCAGGCGAAAGCAACTATCGTCATCAGCAACACCCAGACCGATGCGTGGACTGATGCGGACAGCTACGCCGCTTTCAAGATCCACGCCTTTGTGAGCGTACCTTTTCATCGTGGCAATGAGTGGAAATATTTGCTCACAATTAATGATTCGCGATCGCGTCAATGGCGCGAGGATGAGATCGAGCTGATCTCCGAACTCGCCAATCGGATCTTCCCCCGCCTCGAACGCGCCCGTGCTGAAGCCGCAGTCGCCGCCAATCTCCGCAATACACAACTGCTCCGCAACCTAGGCGCGCGACTAGTGACCGAAGACGATACCCAAACGCTATATCGAGAGATTCTCGCTACCGCGATCGCGTTGACACATGCGGATGGTGCTACTGTGCGGATTCTTGACGATCGATCTCAGGACTTGGTACTGATTAGTTCGCAAGGGTTCGATCGCCAGATGACAGAGCATTTTTACCGTGTGAATACCCGTTCCTATACCTCCTGCGGGATCGCCATGCGGAACGGCGAACGCACATTTGTCAATTTTGATGTGCCCGAAGCTGAAGACCCCGATGGTGCCATGCGGCTGCATTTCGCGGCAGGTTATCGATCTGCCCAGTCCACCCCGCTGTTCTCCCGTACTGGCAAACCGCTGGGGATGGTTTCTACCCATTGGCGCGCTCTCCACCAACCAAACGACCGCGAGTCGCGCGCTCTCGATCTACTCGCTCGTCAAGCCGCAGACTCGATCGAGCAGCAACAAACAGCCGCCGCTCTGCGCGAGAGTGAGCAGCAATTGCGGATGGCTTCAGGGGCAGCCAAAGTGGGGATGTGGTTCTGGAATCTGGAAACCGACTGCCTCACCTGGACGGAACAGTGTAAAGCATTGTTTGGCTTACCTGCTGAGACGGAAATGTCTCACGCAGTTTTCATGGCTGCTCTCCATCCTGACGATCGCAATCGTACCCAGGCTGCTGTAGATCGATCGATCGCCGATCGTATAGACTACGATATCGAATACCGCTCCTGTTGGTCGGATGGCTCGGTACATTGGATCGCGGCTAAAGGTTCTTGCTCCTACGATCCGACGGGTAAACCCGTGCGGATGATGGGTGTGGTACTAGATATCACCGCGCTCAAACAAGCTGAAGCAGCTCTGTGTGAGAGTGAAGCCAAACTGCGATTTATGCTCGATGCCTCCCACATTGGCGAATGGGATCTCGATCTGACCAACCAACCCCACACGGCACATCGATCGCTCATTCACGACCAGATTTTTGGTTATGAGTCACTACTACCGGAATGGAGCTTTGAAATCTTCCTCACCCATGTCCATCCCGAAGATCGCGCTACTGTAAATGAGAAGTTCCAACAAACTCTCACCGAGGGTACCGATTGGAACTTTGAATGTCGCATCATCCACCCCGATAGTAGCATTCATTGGATTTGGGCGCGTGGCAGCGTTTACTCTGACTCTAATGGTAAGCCGACGCGATTGTTGGGGATGGTGGTAGACTTTACCAATCGCAAACAAATGGAGATCGCCCTAGCCGAGCGCAATCAAGAGCTAGACAGCTTTGTCTATATCGTCTCCCACGACCTCAAAGCTCCCCTGCGGGCTATTTCCAACCTCTCCGAGTGGATCGAAGAGGACTTGGGCACAGAGCTAGACGCAGATACTCAGCAACAAATGACCCAATTGCGAGGTCGAGTGCGGCGGATGGAAGCGATGATAAATGGACTACTCGAATATGCCCGTGTCGGTCGCACGGATGCCCAGACTCAGCTAGTTTCCGTCGCCGAGCTACTTGCTGAGACGATCGATTCCCTCGCGCCACCGTCAACATTTGAGATCGCCATCGCCGCCGACCTGCCAACTTTCCACCCGAAGCGACTACTGTTGTCCCAAGTATTCGCCAACCCGATCGGCAATGCCTTCAAACATTATGACAAGTCCGATGGCTCGATCCGGATCTCTTGCCAAGAGCAGGGCAATTTTTATGAATTTGCGATCGGCGATGATGGCCCAGGGATCACCTCAGCACAACGCGATCGCGTATTTATCATTTTCCAATCCACCAACCCTCAAAAGAACCCAGATAGCACGGGTATCGGTCTGAGCATCGTCAAGAAAATTGTGGAAACCGCTGGCGGGCAGATTCGACTAGAGTCAGAGCTGGGCAAGGGCACAACCTTCTACTTTACCTGGCTGAAGTAGTCCCTCAGATCCCAATACTTCTCGGTTAATCTAAAAACTAATTAGTCCGCGTAGGCGGACTTTGCGTCACTAGCAGTTCTTAAACGAGAAGTCGTCCCTCAGATCCTCTAGTATTTCCCGATCGCGATCGCCGCATTTTGTCCACCGAAACCAAAACTCAAACACAATAAATTATTTACAACTGTTTGGCGAGGCACCCTGACTAGATCGAGATCGAATGGGGAATTCTGCAACCCCACACAGGGCGGTAAAGTTTGAGTCGCGATCGCTTGTAAACATATTGCCACCCCAACAGCACCCGATGCCCCCAATGTATGCCCCGTCGCTCCTTTGGTCGAACTAACCGCGACACCTGCGGGAAATATCTGCTGGATTAGTTGACTCTCACGGCGATCGTTGAGTGGCGTACTCGTGCCGTGCGCGTGGATATAATCAATGTCAGTGGGATTTAAATTACTGCGATCGAGACATTGATAAATTGCCTGCGCCCCTGTCGTCCCCGCTTCATCCATCGCGCATACATGATATGCGTCATTTGTCAAGCCACATCCCAATACTTCGCCATAAATTTTCGCACCGCGCGATCGGGCCAATTCCGCCGTCTCCAAGATAAATACCGCCCCCGCCTCACCTAAAACCAAACCTTCCCGCCGCAAATCGAACGGATAACAGCCAGTCGTTGCCAGCGCGCCCATTTGAGCAAAACCCGCGATCGTCAACGGTGTAATCGGTGCATCGATCGCTCCCGCGATCGCCCGATCGCAGGCTCCAGAACGCATCAAACCCATCGCTTGGGCAATCGACCAGATCCCCGTCGCACAAGCTGCCATCGGGGCTAATACCGCCGAGCGAGAGCCAATATATCTAGCTGTGGCGATCGCCAGACTGTGAGGTAAGGTATCGAGCCAATTAGTCAAATCCGGTTTGACAACTGAATTGGATGTCAACTTTTCCCATTCGGACTGACAACTGCGGCTCGAACCGATAACCACGCCACAATCGAGTAACGATCTACTCAAACACGCATCGGCGATCGCGTCTTCGACAACTGTATGAGTGAGATCGATGACGTGTTGCGGCTGGCTAGCGATTAAAGCTAGTGGGAGTGGTGGCAAATCGGCGAACGGTTGGTGTAATCCAATCGCCGATCGATCGTCCATCAATCCTTGCCAAGTGCGATCGAGATTGCCAAGTGCCGATCTAAACCCAATTCCCGTAATCACAATTTGCATCTATCAATACTAGCAACCAGCGGCTCGATCTCAGATCGTAGCTCAAAACTCAGGGTAGGGGTAATTTATCGATCGCCCCTACTTCGATTCGGCGATCTTGACCGTCTGGGGATCGATATTGCCCTCTAGCAATCCTAAATGAGCAGCTAGGTTGATGTAGGTGTGTTACGGTATCGTAACACACCAGTAACCTTATTTCTTCAGATTTTCGATGCCTTGAGTCACCTTCGCTGATGTGATTTTGCCACCCTGACGGATAGTATCGATGACCTCCACACCCTGCGTAATCTTACCAAATACAGCATAGCTACCATCTAAATAGGGCACATCCGCCAACGTCAAATAAAATTGGGAAGAGGCACTATCGGGAGACTGAGAGCGTGCCATCGCGATCGCACCGCGCTTATGTTGCAGTTGCGGTACATCATTAATCGTCTGACTATATACTATGGGTACTGAACCATTGGGTTTAATTTCCAGCGGAATCCGCCGTTCTGCCGATCCGCCCTTGGGAATATAGCCACCAGTACCATCACCTCTGGGATCGCCACCTTGGACGACAAAATTGCTCACCACGCGATGGAAAGTTAACCCATCATAAAACTTGCGATCGACCAGATCGACAAAGTTGCCCGCACTAATCGGCGCATTATTACCATCTAACTCGATCGTAATTTGTTTATTACCATTGACAGTCATCAGTACTGTTGCTTTACCATTGAGTCTGGGCAATCCTGGGAACCGATCGCTATTAGTTGCAGTAGTCGCAGTGCTACTTGGCGGTGGCGCACTGGTAGACTGCTCCCCTGAGGGTCTTTTTGGGCTATCGCAAGCACCCAAAATCAGGGTACCCATGAGCAAACTCACAATGATTAAACGTTGAAATGGTTTCTGCATCAGTTGATTCGGGGAATTAAATATTTTAGTCAACTCAGTGTAAGCCGATCGCGACCCTCTTGACTAAGACTGTGGAAAATAGATAGAGTTCCATCATCCATCATCCACCATCCACCATCCACTATTCACCCAACGATCGACTATTCAACCTCCGTCTCAATAAATCTAACGCTTGAGACGCAGACATCTGCCGAATCAAACCTCTCTCCTGCTGACTCCCCAACTGATACTTAATTCCTTCGAGATCGCCTGTGGGATGAGCAATGCCGATATAAACCAACCCCACAGGCTTGGTATCCGTACCCCCACCAGGCCCAGCCACACCAGTGATACTTACCCCCCAATCCGTCCCCAACTTCGCCTTCACCCCCGCCGCCATCTGCTGCGCGACGGTGGCACTTACAGCACCCGCTCTCGCCAAATCCTCACTATCTACTCCCAACAGCTCGACTTTCACCCGATTGGCGTAGGAAATGATGCCACCCATAAAATAACTCGAACTACCTGGTGTCTCCGTCAACATCTGCCCCAAACCGCCACCAGTACACGATTCGGCGACAGCTAGAGTTTGACCTCGCTGCAATAATAACTCGCCGACGACACTAGCTAACGTATCATCATCACTACCGAAATAGTTGTCTCCAGCAATCTTTTGGATTTCTTCAGCAATTGGTGCAATCAGCGTAGTCGCCTCTACTTCACTAGCGGCTCTAGCCGAAATCCGCAGTCGTACCTGCCCCTTGCCAGCATAGGGAGCAACGGTAGGGTTCGCCGAGTCAAACAGATGATTTACCTTCTCAGCCAGAGCTGACTCTGCTACCCCAAAAAAGCGGAGACTACGACTATAAATCGGATGCTGTCCGTAACCCTGAGTTTTTAAAAATGGAATCGCTGTATCCCTCCACATCCGGTACATCTCTCGCGGAACTCCAGGAAAAGTCAAAATTGTCAGCCCCGCTCGTGGCTGCCAAATCATCCCTGGTGCACTGCCGAGCGGATTGGGCAAGATTGTCGCACCTTCAGGTTGAAGTGCTTGTTTGCGGTTACTAGCTGTCATGTCTCGCCCCCGTTGGGCATATTTACGCTCGATATCGGCGATAACTTGTGGATATTCGACCAGTGGCGTATTAAAATAGCTAGCGATCGCTTCTGTAGTGAGATCGTCTGGTGTCGGCCCCAAGCCACCAGTAAATAGCAGGATACTCGATCGATTAGCCGCAATCTCGATCGCTTGATGGACTCGATCGATATTATCCCCCACCACCGTTTGATAAAAATGCGGTACGCCCAAAGCGGCTAATTCTTGCGCTAAGTACTGAGAATTACTATTAAGAATATCACCGAGCAATAATTCGGTACCGACACAGATTACTTCAGCAGCCATAATTCTTGTGAAGATGGGAGATGTGAGACTACCAGTATAAGTTAAACCCGAAGCAACCCCAATGCAAAAACCCACTCACATTACTGTGAGTGGGTTTTTGCGCTTAAACTCTTAAACCAAATCTTAACCGTTGATAGCAGGAGCAGTCAACGCAACAGGAGTCGCTTCACCAGCAGCCAAGTCGAGCGGGAAGTTGTGTGCATTTCTTTCATGCATTACTTCCATACCGAGGTTAGCGCGGTTGATGATGTCCGCCCAGGTATTGATCCCGTGACCTTGAGCATCAACAACTGATTGGTTGAAGTTGAAACCGTTGAGGTTGAACGCCATGGTGGAGACACCCAAGGAGGTGAACCAGATCCCGACGACTGGCCATGCACCGAGCAAGAAGTGCAAGGAACGGCTGTTATTGAAGGATGCGTATTGGAAGATTAGACGACCGAAGTAGCCGTGAGCTGCAACGATGTTGTATGTTTCTTCTTCTTGTCCGAATTTGTAACCATAGTTTTGGCTTTCGACTTCGGTTGTTTCACGAACCAAGGAGGATGTTACCAATGAACCGTGCATTGCGGAGAACAGTGCGCCACCGAAGACTCCAGCTACTCCCAACATGTGGAAGGGGTGCATCAAGATGTTGTGTTCTGCTTGGAAAACGATCATGAAGTTGAACGTTCCAGAGATACCCAAAGGCATACCGTCAGAGAATGAACCTTGTCCGATGGGGTAAATCAAGAATACTGCGGTTGCTGCTGCTACTGGAGCAGAGTAAGCAACACAGATCCAAGGACGCATCCCTAAACGGTAGGAGAGTTCCCATTCACGACCCATGTAGCAGAAGATGCCGATCAAGAAGTGGAATACTACTAGTTGGTAAGGACCGCCGTTGTATAACCACTCGTCGAGTGATGCTGCTTCCCAGATGGGGTAGAAGTG
>NZ_JBGSPA010000164.1:0-12645 GCF_041738855.1 Chamaesiphon sp.
GCGAGCATGTTGACGGGTTCCATCCCTTCCATCCGTTTTTGGAGGAGGCGGATTTGGGATTGGAGGGATGCGAGATATTCGTCGGTTTGGGATTCGGGGGGAAGTTCGGGAAGTTCGGCGGGAAGTTCGGTGCGCTGGGTGACAATTTGGATAATCAGGTTATCGATTTCGGTTTGGCGTTGTTGTTGGAGTTGAGTGAGTTTTTGTTGCTCCCACTGCAATTCTTGGAGGTTGAGGTGGAGTTGGCGCAGTTTGGCTTCGGCTTTGTCGCGTTCTTGTTTGTCGGTGCCGAGTTCTTGTTCGAGAATAACTAGGGATGCTTTGGTGGTGGCGATCGAGTCCCCAATTCCCGCTAATCTAGTACTAATATCGGTGAGCTTGCGATCGAGTGTCCCCATCTGTTCGATATATTCGCTAGTCCGTCGCTGATTTTCAGAGATTTTTTCGGTTAAGATACTACGATGGCGATCGATTTCTTGGAGTTTTTGCTCGAAGGCGGTTAAGGCTTGTTGACGTTGGTTGAGTTGTTGTTCTTGCGTTTTAATCTCTGTCTGAATGGCTTGCCAATCGCTGTGTACGCCGGATTTTTCCAGTTCGGCTAGTTCGGCATGGAAGTGAGCGAGGGTGGCTTCCTGGGCGGGTAGGGCTTGCTCTAAGGCGGTGAGATTGGTAACGGTGAGATCGAGATCTTGTTGGTTTTTTAAAATCTGCTGCTGGAGTTGGGCTTGTTGGGTAGTTAATTGCCCGATTTCCTGTTGATTGCGATCGAAATTGAGTTTGATTTCCCGTTGATTTTGGCGAGTATCGGCGACGGCAGTGCTGAGTTGGCGTAGTTCGGTATTGCTTTTATTAACTACCTCGATACTGACTTGCAAAATCTGTTCGATTGCACCCAGCCGTTGCTGGAGGCTGCGAACTTCGGCAGATTCACTCGCATCGGCAGTACCAAAGTGGAGGGTGGATTTTTGGGAAATATTCCCCCCCGTCATCGCCCCACTGGATTCGAGTAATTCACCATCGAGCGTAACAATCCGATGTCTGCCGAGTAAACTTCTTGCTCGATCGAGCCTATCGAATACTATTGTCCCACCAAAGACATAATTAAAGATATTTTCGTACTCGCGATCGAAGTCTACTAAATTAACTGCATAATCGATAAATCCTTGGGTCGATCTTAATGCCGCATTCTCACGTAATGGTTGAGCGTTAATCTTATTTAATGGTAAAAATGTCGCCCGTCCACCGCGTTTTTGTTTGAGGATTTCGATTGCCTGAGAAGCTACGCCATCATCGGCGACGACTAAGTTACCCAGTCTCGCACCTGCGGCAATTTCCAGAGCCAATTGGTACGCCGGATCGACATTACCCAATTGCGCTACTAAACCATGTACGCCAGGGATTTGGGCTTCTTTGATAATTTTGGTCGCGAAGGTACCTTGGGCTTCTGCTTGAACTTGATTTTGGGCTTCTAATTTATCTACTAATCGCTGTTTGTCGCGCTGTTCTTGTAATAGCCGTTTTTGGGTTTCGAGTTGGGTATCGACATTTGCTTGAACGGCGGTAAGTTTCTTTTCTAATACCGCTAATTCACCAGTCGATTGGGCGAGTTTATTTTCTAATTCCGAGACTTTATTTCTATTTGTCTCTAAGTCCGGTGTTACAGTTGCCAACCGTTCGGTTTCTTCAGCAATCTTTGCCGCCAACTGACTACGACGTTCGGTAAGTTGGGCTTGAGCAGTACGCTGTTTACTTAATAACTGTAGGGTAGTTTCAATCTGTCTACTAACTTGGGTTTGTTCCTCTACCCAAGCCGTAGATGCGGAGGCGATCGAACTAGCTTTTTCTTTAGTTACTTCGAGTTGATATTTAGCCTCATCGCGATCGGCAACTGACTTTTTAAGTTTAGTAGTTTCTAACTGCTGTTGTTCGCTAGTTAAACGGTGAAATTCTTGCTCGTAATTGGCTAATTGTGTAGCTGATTGCTGTTGATTGGTGTGCGTAGTCGATCGAGTTGCCGTTAGTTCTTCTTTTTGCTGTGAGAGTTGCCGCTGTTCTGCCTGTTGTGTAGCCAACTCCGCTTGAGCAGCTAACAATTTCTCTTCACCCAATGCGCGCACACAAGCATTCAATCGTTCGACTTCAGTAGTCGTCACTCCGATTTCTCCTTGCAGCTCGATGACTTGTTTGTCCAACTCACCCAGGGCAATTTTACCCTTACCTAAATCTGCTTGAATCGCCGCCTGTTTCTGTTGCAGATTCTGCCACTTTAAGACCACCTCTTCGACAGACTTCTGTTGAAACTCTGTCCGCAATCTTTGGTACTTCTCAGCCTTAATCTTATCCTGCGCTAACTTATCTCGTTGTACCACCAATTCTGTGGCGACAATATTGCATTTCTCGACCTTTTCCTTGACCTCATCCAGTGTACCCTTAGCGCGTTCGATCTTGCGATCGAACGCCGCCACACCCGCCAACTCATCGATAATCTCCCGCCGCTCCTTGCTATTCATCGAGATGATGCTGGTGACATCCCCCTGCAACACGACATTATAGCCCTCTGGATAAATCCGCAGCGCATTCAATTGGTCGTGCAACTCCGCCAGATTGCAAGCCTCCCCATTAATCGAATAATTGGACGTATAACCACCCTGAGCATTCACCCGCAGCCGCCGCGTCACCACCCACTCACTCGCTAACCGTTGCTTCGGCGGAGCAGGGGACATACTACTAATATCAACAACCTCAATTTCCGGTGCTGGCTCGTCCTCATTCTCCAGATCGAAAGTCACCGTCACAATCGCTTCTGAGGCACCTTTGGTATTGCGATCGTGATTGACCAAATCCGGCAACCGTTCCGCCCGCATTCCCTTGGAACTAGCCAATCCGAGACAAAATAACAGTGCGTCGAGAATATTCGACTTACCCGAACCGTTCGGCCCCGATACCACAGTAAATCCAGGTAAAATCGGGACTTTGGTAGTACCACCGAAGGACTTGAAATGGGACAGTTCTACCTGTTTGATGTGTACCATAAGTTCTAGCTGCATCCCTTGGCGGCACGAGTCCGCATTTTCCCAAGAGATTATCTTAGCAGACTCTCGTCCGTTTGTGGGTTTGAGGGATTCGATCGGGGATAATGTAGAATAGGCTCGAACAAAATTTGGGGATAAATAATTGCCGACACCGAGCCAGATGCTTCAAGCAATAGTCCTATCTCAATGGCTGTCAAACTGCTATCGACCAATTTACCTGTTTCGATACGACGAGGAGCGGCAAGAGATATTTATTGTTGCTGGAGAGGACGAAAATATCGAAATTACTATTTATAATAATGGGAAATGGAGGTATGAAATTGTCTAAACCTAACTTTCAAGCGATGACTCTCAATGAATTGAGACGATATGTGTTAGCGCATAGAGAAGACAAAGAAGCGTGGGATGAGTTTGCAGCTCGTCCTCGCCCTAATGCAGTTATAGTATCAGCAGATACGCCTGTGGAGGAACAAGAACGCATTATTAGAGAGTTGGTAGATAGAAGTAAGTAGTAGCAGAATCTCATTCTCTTTGTGTCGCCTAGGTTGAATCGATTCTCCTCGATCGAAGCACGATGCGATTACTCGTACATTTTACCAGATGTTTATCATCGACATTGAGACGGGCGATTATGAAGTAGACAAAAATGGTTTACAGGCAGCTAAACGCCTGAATGCCAGACATGAAAATACTCGACTCTTTGGCATCCGCATTGGTTATAATATCGTGGCTTCATTTGGCGGCGTGATGGAGCGGGTAAATAAGTGATTTCTGGGATCGTAACTGACAGACATGCGATCGTTAGTATTGTCTTTCGTACTTCATTTCGATCGGATATATCGATAGATTTTGTGATAGATACAGGTTTTACAGATGAACTTTGTCTACCGCCAGAAGCAGTATCTTTGTTAGGATTGCCCTTTAAATATGCGATACCTGCAAATTTGGCAGATAACAGCCGAGTCTTATTACCAGGGAAGCATCCCACTTTTTATTTAGCGATCGCAAATTAATCCGTTGAGGTAAGCGCAGCGATGCGCTAATACTTGAGGAACATTTTCAGATTTCCACTGCTCTCCAGAAATTTTAGTCCAGCGATTCTCCTTTGGAGAGGCTTCGCCAACGATCTTGAAACCAGTCGAGAATTTCCCTTCTTTCACCACCAGGCACAAATTCCTTGATAATATTCCATACCCCGTCATGACCATCACCCAAGCAAGTAACAACTGGTGCTAAAGGTTCATCTCCTTGGAGCAAATCAAAAGTGGGATGCTCCCACAGGCGATTACCTCCGGTAGGCTACGCCAACGCAAAAAAGCGGATGCGAATCGCGTCGAGGTCTCCTCGGCGTGCGTTCGCACCAAGCAGGGATTCACACTGATTATGTAGCTAGGCAATATTTAGGTAGACTGGGTAAGATTGATAATGGAATTGTCAGCACTGGTCGGGTCACCCGATTGGAGTGCATCCGCCACCCAACCTACGTTGCTCTCATGGAGAATTGAGTATCGACCGAATTTTGGGTAAGCGATCGCAGAACCTGTATAATAAAACTTCGATCTGGTTTGAGTGGGGAACAGTCACTCAAAGTAATGGGGAAAGCCTGGTGAAAATCCAGCACTGTCCCGCAACTGTAAATCTTTAGCAGCAGCGAAGATTGAGTCAGAATGCCCGCCAGCATCTACATATCAGTCAATTAACCTACGAGGTATTAGGTGACTCCAGTACATTGTTTATTTGTTTGTACCACTTGCGGGAGTAAGTGGGAGGATGGTCGGCGCGTTGGTACTAGTGAGGGCGAAAGGCTACTAGAGCAGCTCCAAGCGTTGCACCAAAATTGGGAATTAGCGACAGATTTTCCGATCCAAGCAGTCGGTTGTATGAGTGCCTGTAATCGCTCGTGTGCGATTTCCTTTGCAGCTACTGGCAAGCATACTTATCTATTCGGCGATATCACTCCCAGTGAGCCGAGTATCCCGTTGAGCAATATCCTCGATTGTGCGGCAAAATACTACCAGCATCCCAGCGGATCTTTGCCGTGGAGTGAGCGTCCCGCGCCACTCAAGCAAGGCATCCTTGCCAAAATTCCGCCGTTAACAACCGCTATCTCCCATGCGGCACTATAATCGTTCTCGTCGCGCCAATTTATTTACCCAAAACTTGCTGTGGATTGGCTATTGGGCTTGGCAAGGCTATCTAAATATCGAGCGCGGTGTGGTAGTCATCAGCAGTGAAGTCGATCTTCTCGATGATTCTGACCCATACTGTGGCGATCGGCTCGATCCCAGTCTCAATTTTCGGTATATCCCCCAGGCGCAATTAGCGATCTACTTGCAAGAATGGCTGGTAGATCGTCAGGAGATCGATCCGATCTTAACTGCTGTTGCCAGCTATCAACCGCAAACCGAGCTAATTTTTGCGATCGAGTTTAGCGCAAATCTCGATCTTGGCTGGTGTCAACGACTACAAGTTTCGCCGCCAGATTGTCATCAACAGATCTGTCGGCGATGGAGTGAGTTTGAATTAGGTTTTAGGCTTTAGGCTTTAGGGAGTACCCCTGTTAAGGTGAGTGTTTGTACTATCGATCGCCAGAGGGGAGAAGTGCCAGTTATAATCTGAATTGAAAGCTAAAAACCTAACCGCCAGAGGGAATTAAAGATGATTAGTGACATCTGTTAATTGCGAACTTAACACCTTGGGTTATCCCACAGCAGCATTCGGTGTTTTTTGCATAGCACTGATGGCTTTTAACCTTCTCTCTCCGGTCAAAGCTGCGCTCAAAGATGTTCCTGGAGCCGGAAAAATTGAATCAGGCTTGTCCAATTATTCTGTGGTCGAAGAAGTCCAGTTAACTTGTAGAGGAATGGAGATTGCCATAGCAGCAGATGACTGGAAACCTTTCGCACTGATGAGTGTGCTCTTGTTCGTCCAATTTTTACGCGACTGTGCTAGTCATGTCGATCTCAAACGCTTCTTATCATCTCCAAGAGGAGCTAAAAAGCCGACCACCAAGAAGAAGTATGACTCCAAACATCCTCATGTTGCTACTTTTCGGCTTCTCACTACTTAGCCATACTTTTGTCACCTTAACAGGGGTACTCTTAAACCCCAGGAAATCCACCTTTTTAAGGGGGACTCAGATCTACGAGCCACGTCAAACATCCTCTTATTGCCCCAGTTCGCCGATCCTCCCATTGCCCTGGCGATCGCCTGAACTTTTTTGTTACAACATCGCTGACTCGCCTCAGTGCAATATGCTACTCTAGGGAGAGAACATCAGCACCCCATTGCATGTTGATAAACCCGTCTCAGGCTCGAAATTCCGCGAACGGTCGCGAGCGCAAGCTCCTAGAACGTATTCCCCAACTGGCTTGGTTGATGACAGATGGAGGGGATGTCTGCGCCGTCAACCGTCGCTGGTGCGAATATATCGGAGAGTTCGGTGACGATCGCTTATTGCTGAGCTTTGCAGAAGTTTTGGATGTGGGAGCAGTTGAGGAGTGGGCTGATGCTTGGAGGCTAGCACAACAGTCTTGGCAGCCATTGGCAATCAAGCTCCAGCTCAAAAGTAGCGTCGGCGATTGGGAATGGTTTAGGGTCGAATTAGAGCCAGATCGGAATGAATTTGGGCAGACGGTGTGGATCGGTACGGCGATCCGGCTCGGTGGGGAAGCCGCACTGACCAATTCAAAACTATCGGCACAATTTCTGGAGGCTTTACTGGTTCATGCTTCGGATGCCATTGTGGCTTGTGATGCCTACGGACGGTTGGTGTTATTTAACCGGATGGCACAGTCATTTCATGGGTTGCCTCCCGAACCGATCGATCCTGCCGCATGGGCAAACTATTACGATCTCTACGATGGCGATGGGATCGAAACTTTATCCCAGTCTCAGATTCCCCTCTTTCGTGCCTTACAGGGGGAGTCAGTAGTCGGTCAGGATATGACGATTAAGTCCAAACTGGGGTTCACGCGATCGCTCCGTGCCAATGCGACGCCAATTTATAGCCCTGCTGGCGAACAATTAGGGGCTGTCGCCTTGATGCGCGATATCACTGCCTACAAGCAAGCAACATTTGCGCTCCAGCAAAGCGAACGCAAGTTTCGGGCGATTTTTGATGGCACTTTTGGGCTGATTGGATTGCTCGAACCCGATGGGATAATTGTCGAGATCAATCAGACAGCGATCGCATTTGCGGGATTAGCAGGACAGGAATGGATCGGTAGCCCTTTTTGGGCAGCTCCTTGCTGGACTTACGATCGCGCCATCCAAGAGCAGTTACAGCAAGCGATCGCGCGAGCAGCACAAGGAGAATTTGTCCGGTATGAAGTCACATTATTCGGAACTGGAGATCGCTTGGTACCGATCGATTTTTCGCTGACGCCGATCCGCAACGATCTGGGCGCAGTCAGCCTGATTATCGCGGAGGGACGGGATCTCAGTCAGATCGAACAAGCCCAAACCGAGCAGCGTCAAGCGCAACTCTACAACGAACGGCTCTCCGCCGCCATGAAATTAGCTAAAGCAGGTGCTTGGCATCTGGATTTAGGCAACCAAACAGTACATTGGACGCCAGAGTTTGAGATCCTGCTTGACTATGAACCAGGTAGTACGCAGCAACTCTATCAAGAATGGCTCGATCGAGTCCATCCTGACGATCGAGTCCAAACAGAAGCCAATTTGCAAGCGGCAATTGACGGTGCGGCACCTGAGTACCACTGTGAATACCGAATTATCTGTCGCAATGGTCAAATTCGCTGGATGGAGACGATCGGCGAGTTACATACTGACGCACAGGGTCATCTCAACTGCTTATCAGGTCTAATCTACGATATCACCGATCGCAAGCACCAGGAAGAAGCCCTCCGCCGCAGTGAGGAATTTACACGGCGGGTACTAGAAAGCAATCAAGATTGTATTAAGGTTCTAGACTTAGACGGGCGTCTGCTGTATATGAATGACGGCGGACAAGTATTGATGGAGATCGATGACTTCACTGCGGTTGCCAAGGCTCAATGGCGATCGTTTTGGCAAGGTAGCGAAGCCGAAGCTGCTCAAGCTGCTTTTAGGGCAGCGTTAGCTGGGGGCGTCGGTACATTTGATGGTTATTGTGCCACTGCTAAGGGTACGCCCAAGTGGTGGGATGTCGTCGTGACGCCAATCCTGGATGCTGATGGTCGGGTTGCCCAAATTTTATCGGTATCGCGTGACATTACCGAACGCAAGCAGGCAGAAACTGCCCTCCACAAGAGTGAAGAGTTATTTCGCTACACCTTCGAGCATACGGCGATCGGCTTCTGTCATGTCGCCTTGGACGGGACTTGGTTGCGGGTCAATCAAAAACTATGTAACATTTTAGGCTACAGTGCCGCCGAATTGCTGGCGACTACTTTTCAAGCAATCACCGAACCCGCAGATCTAGATGCGGATCTGGCGTTGGTAGCGCAGTTGGTCAATGGTGATATTAGTGAATATCATCTGGAAAAACGCTACATTCACAAACAAGGTCATCAGATCTGGGTAGACCTAAACGTCGCTTTGTTGAGAGAGAGCAATAACGGTGAGCCAATCGGTACGCCTCGATATTTTATCTCATCGGTCGCCGACATCACCGAACGCAAACAATTGGCATTGCTCAATCAAAAGCAAACTGCCGATTTGCAACAACTCAATGATTCGTTGATGTTGGCTCAACAGCAGCTCAAAGACCGCAATGAAGAACTCGATCGCTTTGGCTATATCGTCTCGCACGATCTCAAAGCTCCACTGAGATCGATCGCCAATTTATCAGAATGGATCGAAGAAGATTTGGGAGCGCGTCTCCTTGATGATGAGCGGCAACAATTTCAGATCTTGCGCCAACGAGTGAAGCGGATGGATGCGTTGGTGGATGGATTGTTGCGCTATTCACGACTAGGGCGCAAAGATGTGGCGATCGAAACTGTCGATGTCGGGCAACTGCTAGCTGAGACGATCGATTCGCTCGCTCCACCTGCGAGTTTTCAGATCGAGATCCACCCGATGCCAACTTTTGACACCAAGCAGATCTTACTCAGTCAAGTTTTTGCCAATCTGCTCAGTAACGCGCTCAAACATCACGAGCGGCTAGATGGGCGGGTGGAAATTGCGGCTGAAGATCTGGGAGATCGCTATCAGTTCTCGATCGCTGATGATGGCCCAGGAGTTCCATTCGGTGAAGCCAGAGAGCGGATTTTTGATATGTTTCAAACACTCAAGCCGAGCAGTTCTAGCGAAAATACTGGGATCGGATTGGCACTAGTCAAAAAGATTGTGGAAGGCGAAGGTGGTCGGATCTGGTTGGATGATAAGAGCGATCGCGGTGCTTGTTTTCGCTTTACTTGGTTGAAGTCAGGCTTGTAAAGATCGATCCCCGACTTCTGGGAGAAGTTGGGGATCTTGCATCGATTTAGTTTAACAATCGATTAATTTTGACTACCAAATACTTCGGCTTTGGTACGATCGATCTTTTCAGCTAGTTCGTGACGATCTTGTTCCCGCAGCAGGTAACGCGAGACAAATCGAACTACATAAACCAAACCAATCAATTTGAGGATGGGGGCGACCAACGGAATATCATCGATCGCATTCAAGCCAGCAACCAATAGTTTTGTGCTCAAAACGGCTAGGAAAATGATTCCCAGTGTTGTTAGTAGTTGCCGATTATTTTTGTATAATGCAACGGTGTAAGCTAGGGCATTATCGAAGAATCCGGTGGTTTTGGTCTGAATTGATAGCCAAATTTCTTCGGCTGATTCAGTTGGCGACTGGTTGTAATCGCTCGTGGATTCAGGTGTGGGAGTTGTTGCTGAGCCGATCGATGATTCGTCGTAATTCATAGCTGGTGCTGGCATCTCTAGATTGGCAGGATCGTGAAGACTGATGACTGGTTGAGCCGCAGTAGTGTCATCGGGTCGGCTAGCTGGAGACTTTTCCGCAACAGTAGTGTCATCTGCGGGATTGGCTACATTCATCCCCTGTTCGGCTGGCATCTCTAGATTGGCAGGATCGTGGAGACTGATAACGGGTTGAGCCGCAGTAGTGTCATCGGGTCGGCTAGCTGGAGACTTTTCCGCAACAGTAGTATCATCGACTGGATTGGCTACTGGCACTTCAGTCGCAACAATGACATCGTCAGTGGTGCTGGTTGGGGATTCTTCAGACTTCATGAAAGGTTGACCGAGCGTCGGACGATCTGCATCAGCCTGAGTAGGATCGGCGATCGAAGCGTGTTCGACCTGTGCTTCATCCTGCTCATCGATACGCATAATCTCGTGTAAAGCAATATCAGTTTTCATGGTAGTACTGCAAGTAATTTAAATAATGCATAAAAGCTATATAAGTCGATCGAGATTGACGCCGTGGTGTAATTGCCGACCGCAGTCGATCGTTAACGTCATCAGCATTAACAACCGCCAATCGATCGCCATAACTACCAGCACCAAACAATCTTTTCGACTTATTTATATAACGATACAAGTCCAGTCTGTAGCGGTCATCATTCAATTTACCGATCTAGCTGAATCATTGGATAGATCCTCAATTAGCCAGCTTTTGCCAAATTAACGTGAGTGTCTCCTGTCGGAGAGGCTACGCCAACGGGTTAAGGATATTAGCTTCGTTTCAGCACCGCCGCCGATCGAAATCGGGGCTAACATTACAAAGTCCGCCTGCGCGGACTGATTAACTAGTCCGCGCAGCGGCGCGCGCTCTGGAGGTTCCCTCCAAGTGTAGCGCGTCAAGACAGGCGGACTTTGCACCACCAGCAGAGACTTCCAGTCTCTAGGCTTTTCTTATCCCGTTGGCGTAGCCTCTCGGAACGAGACACTGACGTTAAATTAGATATCTAGGGTGGATGGTGGATGGTAATTGTCTATTTTTTAAGTAGCGATGGGGTGTGTTACCCCTAGTTGAGAATACAACCACTCCGAGCAGCCAGATCGATTGTCAACACTGCTCGATCTGGCGACCATGACAGGTCGCTGGTGCCAAATAGTTGTCGCTCGGGGCGATGCTGGCAACCTAGCTCTGCCAAATTGAGGCTGATTTTGACCGCTGCGGTACCGACATTCACCACGACTACTATTTCCACCGCATCCAAGCTTCGCACAAAGGCATACGCATCACCTTGGGCGTAGATCGTGTGATAAGTTCCAACCCGTAAGGCGGGGTAAGCATGGCGGAGCGCGATCAGTTGGCGATGATAATCCAACAGGGCGAGATCCCAATCCGACTCTGGCGGAAATCCGCGCCGCGAGTCAGGATCGATCGCTCCTGCCAAACCGACCTCATCGCCATAATAGATACTCACGGCACCAGGAAAGGTGAGCAGGAGTAAGGTGGCAAGCTCGACACTGGCGCGATCGGACTGCGCGAGCGACATCAATCGCGCGGTATCATGACTGGCGAGGAGATTGAGCTGTGCGAGCTGGATTTCCCAGGGATACAAGTCTAACAACGCTTGAATTTTGGTAGCGTAGGCGGCGGCAGAGAGGGGCGGGTAGGGTTCATAACTGGGATTTTGGACATATTCCATCACCACGCGATCGCCTGCGGCAAAAGCGATTGTCGGCGCGGTGAAGAGGTAATTCATCACTCCGTCAAACTGGGTACCATCGAGCCAGTGGCTAGCATCGTGCCAGATTTCGCCCACGATATAAGCTTCGGGATTGATGGCTTTGACGCGATCGCGAAACTCCTGCCAGAACCCCTCGATCGTGATTTCAAACGGGACATCCAATCGCCAGCCATCAACCCCCAGCCCGATCCAATGCTCGGCAATCTGCATGATGTACTCTTTGACATCGGGGTTGGCGTGATTGAAGACAGGGAGCGCGCGGTTGTCTACCCAACCCTCGTAGTTGGCTGGTAGGTTGCCATCGTAGGCAGAGAGCGGCCAATCATTAATTTTGAACCAATCCACCCAGGGCGAATTAGGGCCGTTTTCCAAGATATCGCTAAAGAAGAAAAACCCGCGACTGGCATGGTTGAACACCCCATCGAGCACGACTTTGATGTCCCGCTGATGAGCTTGTTCTAGTAGCTGCATGAAGGCTTTGTTGCCACCGAGGATCGGATCGACTTGATAGTAGTCGTGAGTATGGTAGCGGTGATTGCAAGTAGACTGAAAAATCGGCGTGAAGTAGATCGCATTGATGCCCAGATTCTGGAGATAATCTAGTTTTTCGATGACGCCCCATAAGTCGCCGCCTTTATAGCCTTGTTGAGTTGGTGGCGCACTCCAGTCTTCCCAAGTGGGATTTTTTAATAAGCGGTTGGGGGCTTGTGAACCGATCGCCAATCGATCGGGGAAGATCTGATAAAAAACGGCGTGCTTGACCCAGGTTGGTGTAGAGATAGTCATGGTAGAGGGTGGAGATAGGTCGAGGTTAAGGTGGGCAGTATTTGTCTTATAGCAACCGCCAAGGCGGTTAGGACAGCACAGCGATTAAAATCGCCGCTATTGCTGCAAAGTCCGCCTGTCTTGTCTTGACCGAAACGCTTAGCACGAGGAGACCTCAGCGCGATTTCGGTCGCTGATGCGCTGTCTTGACCCAAACACATGCGGAGGGAACCTCCGCGTGATTTGGGT
>NZ_JBGSPA010000165.1:0-2964 GCF_041738855.1 Chamaesiphon sp.
CCACTCACCAATAAGGTTATATAGTTGTCATCTGTTAAGAATTAAAGTGCGAACTCTACCCGTTAGGGTTACTTAACAGAAGCTTCTCATCCCCTGATTACTCAGTTTCGAGAAAACGAATCGCACTAGATACTACTATTATTTGCATGACAACCAAGCAAATTCGCTACACGCCTAACTTAATATATCCCGTACTATTATTTCAAACAATTACTACTCTCTTTAATATTGGCGATGCAGGCTATTACTTTAAGAGAAGTTCGTGTGGTAGTAAAAATTTAATCCAAGAACTTTTTGATTTCAGTGGTTGCGGTAAGCTGTGGATCGGATCCGATGTGTATGGATGGACGATATTTATTTACGCGGCAACTGTTTTTATGTTTGCGATCGATATTTTACTATTGAGATCTCTACCTGGTGAAGATAATAATTAATTGAATGAATGTAGAATAGTATTCATGTGTTAATTAGGTTTCGCTATCACTCTAACGAACCTATGAACTGCCCATTCTACAATTCTTGCTATTCTTCATGTTTTTGCTGCCAAAAAGATACCTGATAATCGATAAAATCATCTTCAGAATCGTCTTCAGCTTCGGGTATGTAAATTTCGACAATGCAGGGATCGTTTGGAAACTGCCAGTTAAGTTTTGCTTGGTAGATTTCTCTGAGTTGATTGGCGATCGCGAATGCTTTATCGTTACTGTAATCTTCCGCACCTGGATATAGATCGCTGATATGGATGTGGTTGATTGTCCATTCGAGTGCTTGTTTGGTTACGCCCGTGTTTTCCCAGCTTTGAACGCTACTTGGTGAAACGCCTGCTCTAAAAATATATTCTTTGTGTTTGCAGAATGTCGGCCAGAACAAGGTTGAATAGCCAACTGCTGAGGAATAATTTCCCAAACAACTATGCCATGTCTCTAGATCGACACCATCACCATTATTCCAAGTGGCGAGTTCTGCCTTCATGCTGTCTGGTATTTCCACTAAATAGCACGAGAAACGATATCTATAATCATATCAGGAACTCTTGCGAACACTGATAATGTGCAATCTAGACTCTTGAACTAATGCGCTGGCGGAGCCTTCCCTTTGGGAAATCGACTCGAAGCCGATCTAAAATAGTTAGTTCATCGCTTATCCCTAGTCTTCGCTCCTATGACTGCACTCACTGCCAACTTAATTGAAATCTTCTCAGCAATTCAAGGTGAGGGGCTAAATGTGGGGACGCGCCAGATCTTTGTCCGGTTTGGGGGGTGCGATTTGCGGTGCCACTACTGCGATAGTCAACATACCTGGCAAAAGCAACAGACTTGCGAGATCGAGCAGACCCCTGGAGAGCGTGATTTTGTCACTCATGATAACCCGATCGAGTCATCTCAACTACTAAGCTGGATCGATCGTCAAAATCGACCTTATTTGCACGATAGCATCAGTATTACTGGTGGCGAACCGCTATTACATGCGGCTTTTCTCGCTCAATTTTTGCCCCAAGTCAAAGCATTGACACACCTACCGATTTATCTGGAGACAGGTGGACATCGCCCTGGGCAGTTGGTGCAGATATTACCGTACTTGGATGCGATCGGGATGGATATCAAGTTGCCGAGTGTCAGCGGGGAAACTCACTGGGAACAACATCGGGAATTCCTGCAAGTGTGTCGAGATGCGGATGTCGATGTATTTGTCAAAATTATTATTTCCCAGACGACCGATCCTGCGGAACTGCACCAAGCAGCACAATTAGTTGCTGATGTAAGCGATCGCACGATCATCTTTTTGCAGCCAATGACGGCTTTAGCTCAACCGCATACAAATCCCCATTTGTCAGCACCAACGCCATCACAGGTATTGGCTTGGCAGGCTTTAATGAAGGAGTATCTGCCACAAGTGCGGGTGATTCCACAAACTCATAAAATGATTGGACAGTTGTAATTTATAGTTATAGGAATCCTAAATCAGATCCTTGGGTATCGATCCTGGTGCGTTACGGCTGCTGCCTAACACACCCTACACTCACTTAGCTGCTCCAATCGGAATGGTTGAAATAGTTGTGTACAATATTGTCGGAGCGATTTTCGTTCATACCAAACTCAAGTAAATTGCCATGAATCCATTAATCGGAATGCTTGCGAGTCAACTGGGTGGGCCAGCAATTCAACAAATTAGCCAGCAAATTGGCTCAGACCAGGGTACAACTCAATCAGCGGTGGGGATGGCTCTACCGCTGCTACTGTCAGCAATGGGCAACCGTGCGGCTACACCAGACGGTGCTGAGGTAATTCAGCAAGCTACTCAATCGAATGATGGCTCGATTTTGGACAACGTGATGGGTTTTGTGGGTAATGCTGGTGCGGCTGGGATGGGGAGTGCATTGCTCGGTCAAGTGCTGGGTGGTGGTAGTCAGAATGCGATGGCCGATACCATCAGTCAAAACACTGGCATGGAGAGCGGTGCAGCGACTCAGCTATTGGGTATTCTGACGCCACTGGTGATGGGTGCATTGGGCAAATCCAGTCAGGAACAGGGCGGTTTAGATGCTAATGGTATCGCCCAGCTGCTCGGCTCTTTCGGTGGCGGCAGTGACCTGCTGGGTATGGCTACAAGAGCGATCGATGCAGATGGGGATGGCAATATCGTGGAAGATTTGGGGAATATTATTGGTAAGATGTTTTAATCTATGGGTAGATAAACAAATCTCCTCATTTTAAATCCCAGCAGATGGGGGCTTTCCCATCTGCTGGGAGCGTCCCCGTCGCCTGTGAACATGAACGTCTGAGATTTTAGCTCGTCAAGGTGGTTAGGACAGCACAGCGATTGAAATCGCCGCTATTGCTGCAAAGTCCGCCTGTCTTGTCTTGACCGAAACGCTTAGCACGAGGAGACCTCAGCGCGATTTCGGTCGCTGATGCGCTGTCTTGACCCAAACACATGCGGAGGGAACCTCCGCGTGATTTGGGT
>NZ_JBGSPA010000169.1:0-71494 GCF_041738855.1 Chamaesiphon sp.
GAGTACCGTACCTATTTTCACATGGGTACAAATTGGGGTTTAGACGAAACAAGTGTTTTGAGAATTGTGAGAAAAGTTGAGAATATTTTGATTAAATCAGGATTGTTTAATTTGGGAGGAAAGAAGCAACTATATGTACAAGACTCGGAGCTAGAAATACTAGTAGGAGACGTGACCGAGCATGAAGTAGAAAGACCTAAAAAAAGCGGATGCAATCGCGCTGAGGTCTCCTCAGTGTGCGTTGCACCAAGCAACAGAAGAGAAGCTACAGTGGCAAGCAGAAGTGTCACACAATTAAATCACAAATATTAGTGAATGCAAAAACGAATGAAATTATCTGTACAGCAGTCAGAGAAGGAAAAGTACATGATTTCAGGATTTGGAAAGAAAGTCAAATAGGTAGAGGTAAAAAGATAAAACTATTGGCAGACAAAGGATATCAAGGGATTCAGAAGCTTCACGAAAACAGCAGGATTCCCTTCAAAAAAACAAAGAAAAAACCATTAACCCAAGAGCCGAAAAAGTTTAATCGACAGTTGGAAAAAGAACGAATAATTGTCGAGCATATTAATCGAAAGGTTAAAATATTCAGGGTTCTTTCTTCGAGATATAGAAATCGAAGACAGCGATTTGGGTTGAGATTTAACATAATTGCTGGAATTTACAATTACGAGCTATATTTAGCTTCAGAAAAGGCGATCGCGTGATACTTTTGCAGGAGGTCTATTGGATTGTTGATGTGGTCTTACGACCTAATGGTAGTAAAGGTTTTGTCCTTTTGCCTAAACGCTGGACTGTTGAACGTAATTATGGCTGGTTGCACTGGTGTCGCCGTCTCAATGTTGATTATGAACGTTTACCTGCTTCTGCTGAAGCTTTTATTCATATTGCCACGATTCGACTTATGCTACGGAGACTTGCCTGAATCTTTTATACTCTCCGTATTTCCAAACATCCTCTCAGCGACCTGATGATACCTAAATCAAAAGTTGTTGCGACAGCCCGAACAAACTGATACAGTCAGGGTATTTCAATCATCATAATATTGGCTACTCGTTAGAGATTGTCGATCGAGCTTCAAACCGTAAGGCAAGCGGTAAGATCGATTATCCGTAGGATAGGCTGTGCCTACGGCAGGCTATGCCAACGCCAACGAATGCCATCAAGCACCGATCTTCAGTATCCGTCAACTTAACTACTGTGGCGATCCCCCGTGAATCAAACTCAAACCCCGAACATCTCAATACTCAAAGCCGAAGTCGCTCGGTTTCGTGAAGAACTCAATACTCGCGACAAACTCGTCCAGCAACTATCCCAAGAACTATTTCGGCTAGTCAAAGACAACACTCCTTATGCACCTCGACCAGAGGTAGCGGGAGATTATCGCGCTGAAGTACGATTGCTGCGCGAACAACTCCAAGGCGTCGAACAGCAAGTCCACTTGTATCAAGCACAGCTCCAACGTCGGGATGTGGAGATCCAGCACCTCCGCCAAACTATCCGCGAACTTACCGAGCGCGGGCAAATGTTGGAGCAGGTAATCAGGGAACTTCCCAAAGTTTATACGCGCAAATTTGCCGAGCGATTGGCACCGATTAAGAGCAAGATTATGGCATTGCAGAGCGAGAATCGCCAACTTCAAGCTGACTTGGTAGCTGTCACGGATCGAATCGCCTCCAGAGGCATCACGCTTCAGCAGCAAGCACCCGAACTCAAATTGGACTTACCCGACATCACTCAACAGCATTCACCCCAGCCATTGACTGTCCTCAGTCATGTCTAAAATCGTAGTGATTTTGGATGAGACAGCCGATAGCCAAAGATTGGGTGTAGCAATGCTCCGATCGATCGGTGAGATCGTCGAATCAGTTCAGTTCGTGACGGTGAGTGAGTTACCAGCGGTTGCCAGTCCCAAGGCGATTTATTGTCCGATGACATTGGCTGTACCGCCAACATTTCAATTTTGGGGACAATCGATCGGTAAGTTCTGCCAGGATATCGATTGGCTCCGCGCCCTAGCTGCTAATACAACGGGGGTCAAAGTCGGCGGTGGTGGGAATTTGTGGTTACCTGTGATTTGGACGGCTCAAGACCCAATTTATGGGGAGATCGTCGGCAAAAGCGGCGATGATTATCAGCAACCAGTTGCTCTTGAAGAGATCGATCGACAACCACTCTACCAATTTAGCTCCCAATTACTGACCCGACTTACCGCACCACCCGCAACTTATCTAGTGCAGTTTAGCAAAGTGGCAGCGGGGATAATATTCGATCGATTATTCCCGTTTCCAGCGATCCCAGCACTAGCGAGTATCGGCGTTCAGCACCCAGATTTATTCGATTGTCATTGGCGATGTATTACAGGTCAATCGATCGATAATGTGGATATAAGGTAACGTCAGTTTGGTGTAAGAAGAGCATAGAGACTAAAGTCTCTGCTCATGATGCAAAGTCCGCCTACGCGGACTGACAGATTAGTCTGGGCGGACTTTGCAACGTTAGCCCCTGCTTGGTGCAACACATGCGGAAGGATACACCTCCCAATACGGTTCGGTTAAGTCCATTTTCTTAGATATTGTCAGTCCGCGAAGGCGGACTTTGCATCACTAGCGGCGGTTTCAACCGCTACCTAACTAGCTAACCGAACCGTATTGATACACCTCCGCGTGATTGCATCCGCGATTTCAATCGAGGGCGGTATCGGATTTCTTTACTCAATCTGCAACCTAGACTAATGTTAAAATTGGTGATTCAGTTAACTGAATTTCACTAATTAGATTAGCCCCAGATGACTCGATCGATCGAGTATCTTCTAATTCTAACTTAATACGTCCCTGGAGCTTGGGTAAAAGTGATTGCCACTGAATCGGTGCCAACTCCCCAGTCAGAGATATAGCTAAAGACTCAGTAATATCGATACCTTCACTCATCATCAAATTCATTGCAACACTAGAAATAAGCATGTTAGCCGCTTCAGGATCTACGGCATTACTAGTATTAATTATTAAAGCAATCTGACCTGTATCGGGATGTTGAGTAAGTTGGTAGCAAACCCGACTCAATTCCTCGCCTAACTCCTCTTCATCCGCCGACCAATCAGGGAAAATAATGAAGTTTTGGGAATTCAGTTCGAGCTGGCTTAAAGTTTGTTCTAGCAATACTGTTTGAACGATTTTTGCCATTTTTGACCATGAGAATTTCTGAGCTTGGACTAATCCAGCGGCAATTAACGGATCTCGAACTTCAGGTTGCTGGACAGTTGCTAAAGCTTGAGTCATTTCCTCGATACTCGTGTCATCGATATAAATTGCCGATGTCCCTGCAACTTCAGGAATCGAAGCATTGTGACAAGTAATCACTGGACAACCAGAAGCTAAAGCTTCAACGATTGGCAATCCAAAACCTTCATATTTAGAAGGATAGACCAAGGCGATCGCACCTGCGTATGCTAGATTGAGACTGCGATCGTCTAATTGCAAACAGTGAACTTGACTACCAGGTGCATAGGTAGCATACTCCTGTGCACCGACTCCAGCCGCACCAGTACAAACAATATCAAAATCGCTGTTATTTGCTAATTTAGCGAATCCTTGCCAGAATAGAATTGTATTTTTATAACCACTACCAGCACCTACTAATAAGAAGTAAGGCTTGGTAATCTCGTGCTGAGTACGGAATGATTCAATTTCAGTCGATTGAGCGGGTTTAAAGACAGGCTGAACGCCACAAAGAGCGGGAGTAATCGTAGTTGGATCTAGTTCGGGATAATATTTAACTAAATCCTTGGCTGTATGTTCCGAAATAGTTAAAAAGGCAGAAGCATGTGCGATTCCCCGCTGTTTTTCGCGCCACATCGGTTGGTTGAGATCGGCATTGACGACTTCAGGAATCATATCATATCCCATGAAGACTGAAGGTGTTGCCAGTGGAGTAGTATAATAAGTGGAGATAAATAATTCTGCACCTAGTTCATCACATACCTGCTGCAACATCTGGCGATCGGCATCAGTGTTATTGTAGTCATAAGCTGGAATCTGATAATAACTAATCCCTTCTATTTTAGGTGCAGTTCCCACTCGATCGAGTACGACTAGATGATTGCTAAACTCAGTATTTACCCACTCTTCTAATAGCGATTTCCAGACCCGAGCGATACCTGTGCGATAGAGTTGAAAAAAGACACCATCGATCGCAATTTTAGGTACAATATATTTGTTATTATACCTTAAATGTGGTGATTCATGAATTTTGAATTCCAATAAACTCGGTAAAACACTTTGAGCTAATTTAGCAGCATCCGCTACATTGAAAACCCCAGCTTGTTCGCAATTGATGCGAAGATGTACTGATTGTCCCTGTGGATTAGGAATAAAACCTTGAAAATTTCCAGGTTTTATTGTTTGAGGACTAGGTATATTTAGTGATTTGATCGGAATATCGTACTTCGATGATAGAGCTTCAATATAAATCTTAGTTGATTGATAAATTGTTGGATCTCGATTTATATTTACTGCAATTGAGTGTAAATAATTATAAATATTTACTACTAAATCGTTGTCTTCAGCAAAAAAGAGTTCTTTAGTTATAAATTGAACTCCAGCTACTACAGTTTCAGGACTAACTGGTGTGGAAATCAACTCTCCAGCCGTAATATTTGGATGAGATTGTGTTGATAAATTTTTCTTCTCATCTGTTTGATAATCATTAATAGGTTTACTATCTAAACCAGGGTATAATGCTGACGCTCCACCACTATGCCCAGAAGTTCCGGTAATAGATATGGAGCGTAAAGAATAAAGATATCGATCTGAGAAATACGCGTTAACAATTCCCGAATACACATCAGGAGAATGGGTATGGAAGTATCTACCATGCACAGATTTAATCCGTTCAATAATATCGCGATGAATTAGTGAATTGTAAACCATCGGTAGTTCTTCATGAGATAAGCGATGCTGATAAAAAATGTCCAGAGCATTGCGTGAATTTCTGATTTCAGCTACTTGTTGTAAATTAACGCCCAATCGATCTCGCAACCAGGGCACGATGCAGCTAGACCAGCCATAGAAATGACGCGACCAAGAAATAATTTTGAAATCATACTCATCAATCAGGTTAGCAGCTAGTTCTAATCCATCGGGCATCAAGGCATCATCATCCCCTAACACAAATATGTATGTGCCAGTAGTTTTAGATAGTCCAAATTCCCAGTTATCTGCCATTCCAAATCTTTCTGGAGTCCGAAAGTATCTAATGCGAGAATCTGCTGAAAAACTGTTGACTACTTGAGATGTTTCTATAGTACTAAAATTATCGGAAATTACTAGCTCAAAATCTTGATAGCTTTGATTGATGACACTTTGGATAGCATGCTTGAGGGTATCATGCCTTTGACGAGTAGGAATAATTATTGAAAATAGAGGCTGGAATTTCATCATGAAAATTTTAGTTGATAAATAGAGGTATAGTAAAAATTTAGGTTGTCTGATGAGATCGAATTATATTCATCTTAATTTAATCTATCAATTGCAACTCAATATTAGCTAGTTTGAGTAGCTCTAAGTTTTCTTGATAATAGTTAGGATTCATCAGAATTGCCGATCTAATTCCATACTGCTCGAGATCGAGATAGTTAATAATAGGATGCCCAGTTCCGGGTAGATAACCACCATGCTTGTGAGGATTGAGATCGATTACAGCCGAAATTAATTCTCGCTGCGGATCTATGAGATTTGCCAGCGTTACACCTTTGGCACCCGCGCCCCACAAAGCTACTCCTCCTCGCTCTCTCAGTTGAGTAATTTGCGATTTTAGCTGATTGGCGATCTGTTGCTCAGATTTAGCAAATTCAGTCGCCAGCGTTGGGATTTGACAGGGATCGTAAGTAACATCAACTGGTTTATGGCTGATGCAGGCTTCTAGCCACAAATATTGCCTACCAAAGATATGTTTGACATTATTAACTTCAAAGCCCGCTTGCTCAAATGTTGTCGTCAATGACTCCGCAGTAAAGTAAGAGCAATGTTCATAAAAAAAGTCCCACACAACCTGGTGTTCTAAAATCCACTCTACGCAAGGAGTTTCAAAAAATAGCCGTGCATAAGGGGAATTTACCAGTGCAGCTCGAATCGATGTTAGTAACTCTACCGGATTTGGTACATGTTCGATAACATGACGACAAATTACCACATCAACTGGAATATGCGTACAATCAGTCCCATAATAACGTTGCTCGAACTTCAGACGCGGATGCTCATCAGGCTGAATCAGATAACTAGGATCGCAACCATAACCATAGTTATTAACTGATTCTAGCTCTACCAATTTACGTAAAAAATGACCTTGACCACAACCAACTTCTAAAATTTGACTATTCTGAACTTGCCGTTCCTGGATTAGATATTGGGTAAGTTCATTTAAGTACGATTCAAAGTATGGTGAATGATTTTGAGCATTATCATAGTTTTTTCCATACTTTAATAAATTTTCATCGAAAGATTGATTAAAAACAAAGCCACATTTATGACATACAGCTAAGGTTAATTCACCTCGTTGATGTTGAGTAGCCGCATGATGAGATTTAAATAATAAATTTTGTTGTGTAGGAACTAGATTTCGGTGCAAGAAAGAATTGGGATTGCTTGCATCGCATACGGGACAATTAGATAATTGAATTATCATACAGCGATTTCTTGTTTCCAAAAATTAATAGTTTCTGTAATTCCACCAGCTAAATCATATTGAGGATACCAATTTAACTCCGACCTCAACCGCTCTGGGTTGGCAACAACCAGAGTAGCCTCTAAACTTTTGGGAGGAATAGCTCCAAACTCAACGAGGCTAGATCGATCGAGTCGATCGGCAATATATTCGACTAAGCTTCTGATCGAGATCGGAATACCCGAACCAATATCGATCGCTCCTACTAGTTTCGAGCTTAATAACCGAACTAGGATATCAGCAACATCTCGAACGTACAAAAAATCTCTAATTTGTACTCCAGCAGAGCATTGGGCAATGCGATCGGATAATAAAGACCGAATGACTGATGAGACTAATCGATTAGGGTCTTCATATCGACCATATAGCCAAAAAATTCGCCCCCAAGTACAACTAATATCCGTTTGCTGACAAAAGGATTCCAACATCAAAGAAAAAGCTTGTTTACAAGTTCCGTAAGGTGTTTGAGGTGCTATGGGAGTAATATTTGCCTGACAATATCCATATCGCCAGTCATATTCAGCACAACTACCTGCTGATACAATCCTTTTACCGCCATATTCAGCAAACGCTCTAACTAAGTCAAGGCTGACTTGCACCCACTGAAAATTTTCTAATCCTGTCCAATATTTACCAGGAACAGCATACCAAGCTAGATGCAATAAGTGAGAAGGACGGACTCTAGTCATTACGGTTTGAATTGCAGCTCGATCGAACAAATCTACTTGATGCCAATGTACGTCTAAATTTTCGATCCACCCAGGATACCTAGATATTATGTGTACTTCATACCCCTGTGCAACTAATAAAGGTAAACAATGACGACCGATGAATCCTGATGCACCTGTAATTAGAACTTTATTCATAGGATGAAGTCTAAATAAGTTCGAGCTTTTACTTGTCTTATAGTTCCCCATTTAGTTTAAAAAGAAACATTGCGTTCGTAAATTTTTTACTTAGGATAATCTGAATTTTGTTAACAATATATTTAAAGTGGGTAAATTAGAGATAGGAATATTAATAACTATCTCTAACATGCAATTAAGTTCGACTAATTACATTACCGATAACCTTATCGCTCGAGCACTAGATTATCATAATCGAGGTCAATTATCTGAAGCTGAAGAAATATATCAGCAAATTCTGAGTGCTGATAATAACAATACTAAAATACTTAACTTGTTAGGATATCTCTATCACCAAACTGGTAATAATGAATTAGCGATCGAACTAATATATCAAGCTATTCTTATCGATCCAGATTGGGCGAATTCCTACACGACTGCTGGACGAGTATACTTTGCAACTAGAAATTTTGAAGATGCGATCGATGCCTTTAGGCAAGCGATCGATCTAGGAGACAGAGCGGCTGAAAATTATGATGCTTTAATTAATTCATTGGAAGCAGTCGATCGTTATGAAGAGGCAGCGCAAGTTATCTTAGAAAAGGACAAAATATATAAGTTCAGACTGCCTTATACCCGAAATTTTTCTAACTATATCAAATATGCTGTTGGCAAGTATACTTACGGTGCCCCAATTGTTAAGGATTGGCATCAAGGTTCAACTTTGAAGATTGGCGATTTTAGTTCGATCGCTGAAAATGTTACTATTTTATTAGGTGGTAATCATCCTACCGATTGGATTTCGTCCTTTCCATTTGGGATAGTTTTCGATGAATTCAAAGAGAAACACTATAATTATCCGAAGTTAAGTAAGGGTAGTGTGATTATTGGTAATGACGTATGGATTGGGCTTAATACCACAATCTTATCAGGAGTCACCATCGGTGATGGTGCGATTGTTGCGGCTGGTAGTATCGTCACTAAAAATGTCGAGCCTTATGCTATAGTTGGTGGTAATCCAGCAAAAGTAATTAAAAAAAGATTTAGTGACGAAACAATATCTAAATTATTAACAATCCAGTGGTGGAACTGGGAGATAGATAAAATAAAAGATAATTTAGATTTAATTATGTCGGATGATATTAATTTATTTATCGATCGACATTTTCTAGTAGTCTAAGTAAAATCCGAATAATCGCGATCGCGTTGATTGATAACACTCACAGCGAAAGGCATTTCAATCCCAAAAGTAGGATCGTTCCACCTAACACCTCTAGCCGCATCTGCGTTGTAGACACCAGCTATTTGATAGAATACTTCCGTATCAGCTACTAAGGTTTGCAAGCCATGAGCGCAGCCTGGAGGGATATAAAACATCTGATGATTATCAGCACTTAATTCCGCAGCTACCCACTGTTTAAAGGTGGGAGATGAGGGACGTAAATCGAGAATGACATCATAGATGGCTCCTTTGGTACAGCGAACTAATTTAGTTTCGGTGTCAGGAGCTACTTGATAGTGCATCCCCCTTATTGTTCCCTTGTGAGCGGTAAAGGAAACATTACATTGAACAAAATTAGAAGTTAATCCCTGTTGCTGAAATTCATCAGCACAAAAGCTGCGCGCGAAGAAGCCACGCTCGTCAGTCATCGGTTCTATTTCAATGAGATATGCGCCAGGGATTTTAGTTGGGGTAAATTTCACAGTATTTCTAGTTGAGGAATGGGTACGACAAATTTACCTTCCCAAGCTCGAATATGTGCCATCTGCTCGACGATTTCCGATCGCAGGTTCCAGGGTAAGATTAGGATATAGTCTGGTTTAGTCTCAGCAATCCGATCGGGACTATGAATTGGGATGTGAGTACCAGGTAGGAATAAGCCCTGTTTGTGTGGGCTACGATCGACTGTATAATCGATAAAATCCGTCCGCACGCCACAATAATTTAGTAAGGTATTGCCTTTGGCTGGTGCGCCATAGCCGACAACCGATTTACCTTCAAATTTAGCTTGGATCAGGAAAGATAGGAGCTGACGTTTGATACTTTCGACTTGTTTGGTAAAGTCTAAATAGGTATCAATGCGATCGAGTCCAGCTACAACCTCTTTAGCTTTCAATTCAGTGACACTATCGCTATTTTCTAACTTAGTATTTTCGCTGTGTTTACCATATATTCTCAATGAGCCACCGTGAGTAGGTAACTCTTCGACATCGAATAAAGTCAAGCCATGAGCAGCAAATACTCGTTCTACGGTGAGGAAAGAGAAGTAGGAGAAATGTTCGTGATAAATAGTGTCAAATTGATTTTGAGTAATTAATTGGAGCAAGTGGGGAAATTCGATCGTAATGATGCCATCTGGCTTGAGTAATAGCTTCATCCCTGCGACAAAATCATTGAGATCCGGTACATGTGCGAGGACATTATTCCCTAGTAATAAATCGGCTTGCTTATTGAGGGCAAGTAATTCAGTGGCTGTTTGGATGCCAAAGAATTTAGTCACTGTCGGAATACCTTTGGCTTCGGCAACTGCGGCGACGTTAGTTGCTGGTTCGATACCTAATACGGGGATATTTTGGTGTTGGAAATATTGTAATAAATACCCATCATTACTCGCAATTTCGATGACTTGACTAGATCGATCGAATCCAAATCTTGCGACCATTAACTTAGTATACTGTTCGCAATGCTGGAGCCAGCTATCAGAATAGGAAGAAAAGTAAGCATAATCACCGTCGCCAAAAATCTGCTCTCGTGATGCTACTTCCGGTAATTGCACTAGCAAACAGCGATCGCACACATAGGTGTGTAGTGGGTAAAATTGCTCTGGTTTATCTAGTCGATCCCACTTGAGAAAATCATTTGAAATCGGCGAACCGCCTAAGTTCACGAAGGTATGCTGGAGCGGATGCTGGCAAAATCTGCACTGGTGATGAGTCATTTTCAAAGTAAGTCGATCGAGCTAATGTTGCTAATTATGGATGATTTGTTGAATGGCTAAATCAGACAATGCTAGTGTCTCGAGCTGTGAATACTCCAGATGAGATCCAGAGTGTTCTTGAAATCGCTGCTGTTGTGAATCGAGGAAATTTTCATACCAGACAACCGTCTGCTCTAAGCCACGATCGAGTGTAAATTTAGGTGTCCAACCTAGCATATTTCTCGCCTTAGTTGCATCCAATAATTGATGTTGAATCTCATTACTAGCTTGACTTTGAACGATCGGACTTACATCCGTACCCATCAACTCGACGATCTGAGTAACTAGATCCAAAACCGTAACTTGAGTCTCATTAGAGAAATTAAATGCTTGCCCGTACAAACCCGAATTAGTTGCGAGTTGTTCGGCGAGTAGAGTATACGCTGCTGCACCATCTTCGACATAGATATAGTCGCGGATATAGCTACCATCCGATCGAATGACTGGAGCCTCACCGCGCAGGATCGATCGAATCGTACCAGGAATAATCCGATTCCAATTTAAGTCGCCACCACCATAGAAGTTGCCACAGCGGGTAATTGCTACAGGTAATTTATAGGTATGTCCGTAAGTTTGGGCGATCAGATCGGCACAGGATTTGCTAACATCGTAGGGGTGCAAACCTTGGAGGGGGGTAGTTTCCACATAGGGGAGCGTATCGCAGTCACCGTAGGCTTTGTCTGAGGAAGCCATGACGATTTGCTTGACGGTGGGACTATGCCGACAGGCTTCGAGCAATTGCCACGTACCCGCGATATTTGTCTCAAAAGTCGAAATCGGGTGCCGATTGGCAATTCCCACTATTGTCTGGGCGGCTAGGTGCATCACCGTATCGATTTCGTACTCTCCTAAGACGCGTTCGAGGAATACGCGATCGCCCACATCGCCACGAACTACTTTGACGCGATCGATCGCACCAGAGCGGATCAATTCTGATTGAGGTACGGTATCGCGGATCGCGCAGACGACATCTGCACCTAGACTCAACAACCGTTTTACCAACCACCCGCCCAGCAATCCAGTCGCGCCAGTGACTAATGTCGGACGATTATCCCAAAAATTATTACTTAGACTCATAGCCCATTCACCACAGCACAATACCAACTCACCTGCTTATTGTTCCCAAACTTTCCAGGGAGGATTACCACTTTGCCAGTAATTTTCCAAGTTGTATTTATCGCGGAGGGTATCCATACATTGCCAGAAGTCGTAATGACGGTATGCCGCCAACTGTCCATCCGCAGCTAACCTTTCTAATAGCTCGACTTCCAACCCCGCGCTGTCATTGGTAAGGTATTTAAAAACTTGGGGTTCCATGATGAGAAAGCCCCCATTGATCCAGCCTTCTCCGGCTTGTGGCTTCTCAGTAAAGTTGGCAACCAAATCCCCTTCGATTACCAATCCGCCAAATCGTGCAGGCGGACGTACCGCGCTCACTGTCACCCATTTGCCGTGGGATTTGTGAAATTCTAGCAAGCGTTGGAGATCGATATTGCTGACACCATCGCCATAGGTAATCATGAATGTCTCATCGCCCAGATAGGGTTCTAGACGTTTGAGTCGTCCCCCAGTATTAGTTTGGACGCCAGTATCGAGCAGATGCAGCTTCCAGTTTTCACATTCTTTGACTTGGGGCTGCACCGCACCAGTGGCGAGATCTAGCGTCATGCTCCCATTGAGGGTGTAGTAATCCATAAAATAGCGTTTGATGTATTCGCCCTTATAACCCAACGCCACTAGAAACTCACTAAACCCATAGTGGGCATAGTGTTTCATGATATGCCAGAGGATGGGACGACCGCCAATTTCGACCATTGGTTTCGGGCGAATTTCAGTTTCTTCAGTCAGACGCGTGCCTAAACCACCTGCCAAAAGGACGACTTTCATAGAACGAGTTGATGGGTGATGAGTAAACCCTGCACCAGCAACTACTTGGATGGTTGAGTTGGTTGCTTTGGCTCAGTTGGTTTTAGAGTACCCATTTTTTTGGTATCTGCGATCTGTTTGTTCACAGCAGCAAGGAATTCTTGGTACTGGACATTAGTGGGATCGAGTTTGATGAGCTGTTCGAGCGCGGCTTTGGTACCTGGAATATCGCCGCGCCGCATCCGAATCTCTACCAAACCCCGTAGTGCTGTCTGATTGTTTGGTTCGCGGGCTAAAACTGTGGCAAAACCTTTCTCTTCGGCTTGAAGTTGGGCACTCTGAGATTGGGCGGCATTTTCAGTGGGGGCGGGTCGATCGATCGATTCACTAATCATACTACCGAGTCCCAATAGGCTCGAACCCAGAAAGGCAATCCCAGAGCCAATGATAAAGACTTTCGTCCAGATACTTTTTTTGCTGTTTTCCATAATTCATGTTGCTCCTAGCAATTTAGCGATGCAGCCTGGATGTCTCGATTGCCAAAGGCAGACCACAAGGGTCATCGATATCCACCTATTCATCTAAGTTACCAATTTTCGGCAATTAACTATCATTTTGAATCCAAGTTAGCAAATCTATGTCAGTATCGACACCAACTTCAGTTTGGGATAAATTTCGGGCAAAATTAGCCCAGCTATCACCGACACTCATCGGACAGATTGGCAGTATTTTAGGCGTATTTACAGTTATTGTCTATCTCCAAACCCATCAATTAGCCACTCTCAAGCAGCAGCGCAAAAGTCTGACTAAAGCCGTGCTTCAGCAGCAAGAAGCTAGATTCAAAGCGCAACTAGCGATCGCTAAAACACTACCGACATTTGGATTTGATAACTTGGTAGCTGACTGGCACTTTATCGATTTTATCCAGTATTTTGGGGATACGGAAGTCCGGCAAAAAGCTGGGTATGGATCGGCAATGGAACAGTTTGACGCGATCCTCGCTCGCGACCCGCGCTTCTTGTATGCTTATTTTTACCTGTCGAGTACTGGTTCGTTGTATGCTGGGGAACCGGAGCGATCGGTCGCGCTGATGAATCGCGGCTTGAAGTCATTGTCGCCACAGGTACCCGATCGCGGTTACTATATCTGGAGACTCAAGGCAGTCGATGAGTTACTATTTTTGGGCAAAATACCAGATGCCCGCAATTCGATGCTCACTGCCGCCAACTGGGCGCGCCAACATCCCGATCGAGAGGCGCAAAATGTCGCTCGACTCTCTCAAGGTACTGCTGATTATTTGGCGCGCAACCCAAACAGTAAACAGGCTCAATTTGACGCTTGGAACATGGTGTTGGGAGCTGCTGTAGATGATTTTGCGATTAAGCGGGCGATCGCCGAAATCAGAGCGATGGGTGGTAAGGTGACAGTGACACCTACTGGCGAATTGAAAGTGACGGCTCCGGTAAAAGATTAGTTGACAATTGTTAGTTGACAGTTGACAGCGATCGATCGATTGTGCCTAATGAGCGTGAAATTTGTCAGTTATGCAATCGCAGTTCCTTGGAGATCGAGGATTGTAATGAACGCGCTCGACGCGGCGATCGATTATTGGTTATATTAGTAGCTGCTTTTATTCCCGATCGAGACTTGCTCATTCCCCTCGGCTCCCAACTCGATCTCCCTCAATCCCCTGTCCGATCTTGACGCGCCCAGACGTGTCCATCATCCCCTACCCCGCTACATGGATTTATTAGAGTACCAAGCCAAAGAACTATTTCGAGATGTCGGTATCCCCGTTTTGCCATCTCAACGGATCGATCGACCGACGGATCTCAAGTCGTTGCGGATTCCCTATCCGGTAGTCTTAAAATCCCAGGTGAGTGTAGGCAATCGTGGCAAAGCTGGCGGGATCAGATTTGTTGAGAATACCATCGATGCGATCGCCGCAGCGCGGACGATCTTTAATCTGCCAATCTTGGGTGAATATCCCAAGGTGCTGTTGGCTGAGGCTAAATATAATACTAGCCAGGAATTTTATCTGGCAATCGTGATCGACAGGTTGGCATGTCGTCCGGTGCTGCTCGGCTCCACTGACGGCGGGATGAATATTAATGCCATTTTGAATCAAATTCAGCAGGTGGTTGTTTATGACGAATTTTCGCCTTTTTATGCGCGGCGACTGGCTCTGAAAATGGGACTGCAAGGCGATCTGATGCTGGCGGTTAGCGATATTATTGAGAAAATGTATATCTTGATGAAATCGCAGGATCTAGACTTGGTAGAGATCAATCCCTTGGGAATCGATCGTCATGGCGCGGTGATGGCTCTAGATGGCAAAATCAGTGTCAACCACTATGCGATGGGCAGACATCCCAATCTCGAACATTGGCAAGTTGTCGATGTGGCGCGCAATCGATTGGGGACGCTATCGCCGCTATTCAACAAAGTCGGGAATATCAGTATCCTCTGTAGCGGCAATGGTTTGGCTCTAGCGATGTTGGATGGGATCGCTCAAGGTGGGGGTCAGGTGGCTCAGTGTATCGTCGTCGATCCAGCTTGTAGTGACGAAATCCAGATCGCTCTAGAGCGCATTAGCACTTACAACAGTGGCGATTTGGAGCGACAAGATCGACTCCAGTCACCGAGTGTAACTGTGTTGCTCGTCAATTTTGTCGGGAGTGAGATCGATAGCTGTCAGCAAGTCATCCAGTATCTAGGACGCGATCGCCAGTTGACAGTTGTCTGGCGAGTCTTGGAGCGAGATCTCGATCGATTAGCCGGACTGCTGCCATTATCGATTAAACTTGTCACTAATTTCGATCGAGCCATCTCTCAGACATTAGCGATTGCTAAACAGTGATTTAGGCTTTGGGCTTTGGGTTTTAGGCATCGGTAGGCAGGTGTAAGGTGGGCACTGTCTTGTCTTGATTCGCTGTCTTGACCCAAACACATGCGGAGGGAACCTCCGCGTGATTTGGGTCGCTAAACCCTCTCCTGCGGAGACGCTGCGCGTAACCGAGAGCCTGCGCCTTGCGCTTACGGCAAAGCCTACGTATCGCGAATCGCTGTCTCCCCAAACCCTCTACAAAGCCAACTGGTCGGATGACAAAGGCGAGAGAGGAGCGGGAGCCGCTGCCCACCATCCAGATTTCAGACAATTGCTATTTAATACATATTTATACCTAGCTACGTTAAAAGGTAAATAAGTAATCAATCCATCCACCATCCACCATTCACCATTCACCATTCACCATCCCCTAAATGACGATCGATCTCCAACTAGATAGCCGCGTCTTAATTCAAGGAGTGGACAACCCGCTAGCATTGGCGGCAATTAGCCGGATGCAAACTTATGGTACGAATATCATCGGGATTGTGAGTGCGGGGCGGGGTGGGCAGCGATTGGGCGATCTGCCCATGTTCGATCTCGTCGAAGAGGTGCAAAGTAGGCTCGGACCGATCGAGACTAGTTTGATTTTTGTACCTGCTTATGAAGTATTAGATGCCGCACTCGAAGCAATTGCCGCAGGTATCCCGCAACTAGTAATCATCACCAGAGGTATACCGCCATTGGATATGATTCGGCTGTTACGCCAAGCCAGTATGACCAATACCTTGATTCTGGGATCTGGTAGCGCAGGGATTATTATTCCCGATCGATTATTGCTCGGGATTTATCAACCACAACTATTTAGTCCTGGTAAGGTCGCGATCGTCAGTCGCAATCAAAGTCTCACCGCTGAAATCGCCAGCGAATTAAATATCGCCAATTTGGGTCAATCGATCGTCATCCACATTGGCAGCGACTCACTAGTCGGCTCCTCCTGCCGCCTCTGGCTGGAGTGGCTTCAGTCAGATCACTTGACCGAAGCGATCGTGCTTGTCGGCGATATTTGCTGGGATTCAGAAGCAGTTACGGCTGCTTATCTCTTGGCAGAACAGGGCAAACCTGTAGTTGCTTATCTAGCTGGGATTCATGCGAGTACCCCTCACCCGCTGACAGATGCCGCGATCGTGTTGAGCCATACCCTCTCCAAGCCGATTTATCACGCCGATACGATCCAACAACGCATCAAAACCTACAAACGCGCTAAAATCGCCGTCGCCAAAAAAATCAGTCAAATCCCCCACCTGCTCAAGAAGTCAGGACAGCAAGAATAGGAGACACCGACCACCAACACAATCTCCCATCGCGATCGGCATCGCAAATAGTGTCCAACACCTACTAAAATTGCGACGGTTTGGCTCCTTACAGAAAGAACACAAGACACAAGGTGATGTAAATTAGAGCCACCACTAACGGTGCAATTATCTCAATTATCGTTATTTCGGGTCTGGCTTGAATTGGCATAGTAGTCCTCTAAAGTAAATATTTATATGCCCAATATTTTTCACATCTTTTGTTGGCATTCCCATTTTTGGAAAGCGCGGTCGTAGGCAGATCCCTAGTGTTACTAAACCCACTGTCAGCATCTTGATTTTTTGCGAAAATGGATCGATCGATAGCCCTACTAATAGCAGTATGACTAATCCGCTATATCCTCGCACCAGTAGAACGTGAATGTGCCACCAAGTAGGATCGTCAAAAACGGCTAATCCAACTGTTAATAATTGAGCAATGAGGCAGAGGTTAAATAATACCGCAATCGCTAAAAATCCTTTTTGAATCCATCCAGATAATTTAGTTCGATCGGAATGAAGATCTATAGCAACCGCCAAGGCGGTTAGGACAGCACAGCGATTAAAATCGCCGCTAGTGCTGCAAAGTCCGCCTGTCTTGTCTTGACCGAAACGCACGCTGAGGAGACCTCAGCGCGATTTCGGTCGCTGATGCGCTAAACCCTCGGGGAACCCTACGTATCGCGCATCGCTACGCGGACTGAGATCTAGAGTATCTTAACCGATGTGGCGACTGCTATATCATCACGATCGAGATTATTTATAAATATGAATTTGAAAAAGAATGTTGCGTTGATATCGACGAGAGTACCAACGATTGAAATCACGGACGCAATCAGGAGGTTCCCTCCACATGTGTTGCACCAAGCAGTCGCTAGTGATGTAAAGTCCGCATTCGCAGACTGAAGAATTTCCTAGTCCGCGAAGGCGGATTTTGCATCATGAGGAGTGGTTTTAACCACTTTGAGTATAAGTAGTTTTTCCTATTTTGCTCCGACTGGAACGGGCATCATCCCCTGCATAAATAACATTGCCTTCTGAACCAACTCTGCTCCCGCTTTTTCTGGCGATCCGGTATCAAATGGCGGCGCGGGATTATACTCGATTAATAGTTGCGTAATCTTGGCAACTTCTTCACCATAGAGGATACCCGCGATCGTCAGCCCAAAATCGATACCTGCTGTCACGCCACCACCAGTAATCCGATTGCGATCGATTACCACCCGCTCAGTGCTTACTTCAATACCCAATGCAGCGAGTTGGGGGCGTGCCGCCCAGTGAGTAGCCGCTCGATAGCCTTCGAGCAGTCCTGCCTTTGCCAGAAATAGCGATCCGCCGCAGACAGAAGTGACGAATTTAGCGGTGCTGCCTTGTTTGCGTAGAAATGCCAATAGCTCTGGATCGTCTTCTACTGCCGCTTGTCCGATCCCGCCACCGATACAAATCACATCCAAACGGGGGCAATTGTCAAAGGTAGTATCGGGTAAAACCATCATCCCATCGTCGGTTTTAACTAGATCTAGCGTTTTCCAGATCCGATGAATCTGGACACCCGGCAGCCCACTAAAAACCTGCTGTGGGCCGATAATGTCCAATGATGTCATGCCGGGATAGAAGACCAAACCAATGATGTGCTGTTGTGAATCAATCATAAATCGATCTCTCTCTTAGTGGTGGTAGTAACAAAGTCGATACTGTCTATACTAAGAGTGGAAACCTGCCCGCGCCTAGTCCTCGATCGGGTACTCTTTTTGACACTATGGTTGGTTCCGTGCAGCCTCTATTTACAGCGATCGATTCTGTGAAACACGAACGAGAGTTAAAAACGGATGTCACGTCAAAACTGGGTGAACACTTCGCCGCCACTCGATCGGGTATTTTTTTCTTCGACCAAATTTCCCAGCTAGATCCCAATCTTCAGAAAATTCTCAAGGTTGCCCTATCGATCGAACGTAATCCCGTTGCCCGTTATCTCACAGAGCGTCATGCACCCGTACATGAAGGACTGGTGACATCACCCAAGGTGTGGAAGATGATTTGTCCTCGCCCCGACCATTGGCATGTGATGGCGGGGCCAATTGTCGTTCGCGGTCAACTGGTAGGTGCGGTGGGTTGCACTCGCGATCGATCGATGCCTGCTTTCGATACCCAAAATCTCGCCGATTTGAGTGGGATCTGTTTGCACTTATCGATGTGGGCAGCAACAACAAGATCGTCACCCCAATCTTTCAAAAACGAGCTATTGACAGCGCGTGAATTGCAAATTGTCGAACTAGTTGCTTTGGGGCGCACAAATGCCGAAATTGGTACTGAGCTGTGGATTACCGAGAATTCAGTCAAACAGGCTCTCAAGCGCATGTTTCGTAAACTTGAAGTCTCCTCTCGTGCCGAAATGGTGGCACAGCTTGCTTCTAGTTAGAATTACTTGCTGAAACCGAGTCGATCTGATGTAGTTTAAGTCAGTATGAAAATGAATCATTCTCGAAATCGCCGCAAATTGTTGCTGGCGGCTGTATCTGTGCCGATGGCGACTATTTGGACTTCGTGGGCTTCTCATGGAGATGCGGCTGCTGCTGGGGCACAGTTGGCAAAACTCGAACGGACGTTGGCGGGTCGTCTGGGTGTATTTGCACTGAACACAGCCAATGGCAAGCAACTTAGCTATCGGGGTGACGAGTATTTTCCCATGTGTAGTACTTTCAAAGTAGTGCTGGCATCCGCCATCTTGAAACGAAGTACTCAAATCGATGGGCTGATGCAGCAGCGGATCGAATACCAGCAGAGCGATCTGGTGACATATTCCCCCATTACCGAACAATATGTCGAAGATGGCATGACAGTTACCGCTCTGTGCGCTGCTGCAATCCAGTACAGCGACAATACCGCTTCAAACCTGTTGATGCAGATCCTCGGTGGCCCTGGGGCTGTGACTACATTTGCGAGATCGATCGGCGATCGTCAATTTCAGCTCGATCGTTGGGAGACTGCGCTTAATTCGTCGATTCCAGGCGATCGACGGGACACATCGACACCAAATGCGATGGCAAGTAGTCTCCAACGACTTGCACTGGGAAACGCGCTAGAGCCACCGCTCCAGTTGCAATTACGAGTTTGGCTACAGGGTAATACGACTGGGGCGGCACGGATTCGAGCTGGTGTGCCTGCCGACTGGCAAGTCGGCGATAAGACGGGTACTGGGGACTACGGTACCGCCAATGATGTTGCCTTGCTGTGGCCGCCACGACGTGCGCCCGTCGTCGTCGCCATTTACACCACTCAAGGTGAGAAAGATGCCAAGGCGTGTAATGACATCGTTGCATCAGCCGCTCGAATTGTTGTCGATTGGCTAGGCTAGCAATATCGGAACAACTTGACCAGCAGCACTTTTCGCTGTCAACTGTCAACTGTCAACTGTCAACTTTTTAAGCCGATCGTCGCCAGCCCCAACCACAATAGAGAGCTAGCACGAGTCAAGTTCAAGGCTCGATCGATAATTACTGGCGTAATTGGTTGGAGATCGTCACCCAATAACGGCTTGGCTCGAACTTTGCCCTGATAGTAATTGTCCCCCCCCACTTGCACGCCCAATGCGGCGGCATACGCACACTCACTCCAGCCAGAATTGGGACTAGGATCGGATCTGGCATCTCGCCAACAGAGTCGCCACACCGTCAGCGGCTTGCCAGAGATCGCACTCAACGTCAGCACACTCAGCCGACAGGGTAGCCAAGTGAGGATGTCCTCGGATTTGGCACTACACCAGCCGAGATCGGCGTATGGTTCGCGACGATAGCCAACCATCGAATCGAGAGTACTAGCGGCTTTGTATGCCATCGCCAGCGGCACAGCCCCGACTATGGGGATAAAACTCCCGACGATCGCGTAAAATAACGGAGCCATTACCCCATCAATCGCATTCTCAGTCACAGTTTCTAAGATCGCACGATAGATTGCGGGGATAGTCAACTGCTCGGTATCTCGACCGACATACAGCTTTAACTTCGATCGTGCCAAGTCCAAATCCCCTGCCGCAGTTGCCGCCAAGACATCCTCAGCCGCGCGCCGCAGACTTCTACCTGCGAAGCAACTTGCTAGGGCGATCGCTTCAATCGCTATGCCCAATGCTGGATGTAGCCATCGGCAAGCATAAATAATCAGCCAACTAATTCCCCCTGTTCCCAAGATCGTACCCCAACAGAGCAACACGCCAGCCCACCGCCGCCAGTAGGGCTGAGTAATATGGGCGATCGCAATTTTGGTATATTTGTCGATCGCCCATCCCATTACCTGTACTGGATGCAGCCACCCCCACGGATCGCCAATCAGGTAATCTAAATAAGCAGCAATTCCTAGTATCAAATTGGACATCTAGGGTAGAGGGTGGATGGTGGATGGTGGATGGTGAATCGAGATTGTCTATTTCTGGGGTGGAAAGGGGGAGTAGTTCATGATTTTCGAGCGCGACGGCGATACCACGTCGCAGTACCTACCAACATTCCTGTCAGAGCCAATCCTACCAGTATCGGTAACACATCACCCTGCTTGAGTGCGGTCAAACCTGCACCCATTATTACAAAAGGTAAAATACCTGGGACTGTTCCTAGGAGTGTCCCCAAGAAATAATCGCGAAATTTGATGGCAGTTAATCCGGCTGCAAAATTCACAATCCCATAGGGAATTAGGGGCAGTAGCCGAATTGCAAACATGTAAAAAAAACCACCCTGTTGCATTTCGAGATCGATCGATTCCCATCTACCTGCGAGTCGCTGTTCGACTAATTTCCGTCCGATCGTGCGACTAAATGCGAAGGATAGAATTGCTGCTAAAATCGCAGCGATACTCGTCCACACCGTCCCCCATACTGCCCCAAAAATCGCTCCACCAGTGAGGTTGAGTGGAGTCGATGGGAGAATGCAAATGGTGGCGATCGAGTAAACCAAGATATATAAAGCTGGTGCCCACATCCCCATCTGTTGCAGCCATCCTTGCAACTGCGAACGATCGATTCCACTCAGCAGTAACGCCCCGAGAACTGTCGCAATGATGCAAAACAACCCGATCGCAAATATAGTGGTTTTTGACTTCACTCTCAGCTAATTACAGATAAGACATTAGTTCTGATTTCGGTAACTAAATCACTGAGTGAATCTCGATCGAGTCGATAACTGAGTGGATGAGCGATCAGTCTCGCACTACTATAAAATAAGGTTTCAATCTCAATTAAACCATTATCTTTGAGGGTTTTACCTGTTGAGACTAGATCGATAATCGCTTCTGACATCCCCGTAATCGGCCCCAATTCTACCGAACCAGAAAGTGGTACGATTTCGACAGGCAAATCGATACTATCAAAGTACTCTCTCGCACAATGCACGAATGTCGAAGCCACTCTACCATGTGCGGGCAAATCTAAACTAGTACGATAGGGACTATCCGCTTTTACCGCTACAGATAGCCGACAAGTCCCAAACTTGAGATCGACTAGTTGGGCAACTTGAGGACTTTTTTCACGCAAGACATCATAGCCGACAATCCCTAGTTGTGCTTGTCCGTATTCGACATACACAGGGACATCATGATTGCGGACGAGCAATGCTTTCGCGCGATTGGTAGGATCGACGATCTGGAGTTGGCGATTGTCTTTGTCTAGAAAGGCACTAAAGTCTAAACCAACAGACTGAAATAGTCGCACGCAATCTTTGAGTAAACCACCTTTTGGTAAGGCTACAGTAATCATTTAGGCTTTAGGAATTAGGTATTAGGCTTTAGGTGTTAGATTTTAGGATTAAGGGGAATAGATTTGAGCATTAATTATTAATTATCAACTATCAATTATTCCTCTAGTGCTTTGTTGATGGATGATGCGATCGATCGTGCCGATGGGGATGGAGGAGATCAGCTTGCGAGTGTAGTCAGTTTGGGGAGATCGATAGATAGTTTGGGCGTCATCAATTTCTTCGATCTTACCTTGATTCATCACCATAATCCGATCGCTCATGAACTTCACCACACTCAAGTCATGGGAGATAAAAATATATGTCAGGTTAAATTCACTCTGTAACTCTTTGAGCAAGTTCAATACCTGCGCTTGAACGGAGACATCTAGAGCCGATACGGATTCATCACAAATGATAAACTTCGGATTTAGTGCCAATGCGCGTGCGATACAGACGCGTTGACGTTGACCGCCAGATAGTTGATGGGGGTAAGATCGCAGGTAGTATAGGCTCAATCCCACCCGTTGCAATAGATATTCGGCGCGTTCTTGGCGTTGAGTTTTGCCCTTAACTGTCTGATGTATTACCAGCGGCTCGATAATCAGATCGCTGATATTCATGCGCGGATTGAGTGCGCTAAACGGATTTTGGAAAATGATTTGTAAGTCTCGCCGGAGGATTTGCATAGCTTCACCTCGGAGCTTAGTAATATTTTTACCTTGAAATTCGATCGCGCCTTGCTGCGGTTCGATTAATTTCAGAATCGTACGGGCTAAAGTGCTTTTGCCACAGCCAGATTCACCAACTAAACCGAGTGTTTCCCCTGCATGTACATCAAAGGAGATATCATTTACTGCCCAAGTATATTGCTGTCGAGCTTTACCAAAGATTCCCTGGACGGGAAAGCCAACTTTTAAGTTACGGACTGCTAAGATTGGTGCTTGTTGCCGATCGATCTCGACCGATCTAATGCGATCGCTTTCGACGACAATATCTTGGTTGACTAATGCTAATGGTTGAGGTTTTTCGATGATTTCGACACTACCATCCGGTAGGATTTGCTCGTCCATAAAGTCCTTAATCGTCGGCAAGATCTGGGACTCGCGATCGAGACGCGGACGACAAGCCAGTAAGCTTTTAGTATATGGATGTGCTGGATTTTGAAATAACTCTAAAATCGGCTGACACTCGACTATTTTACCTTTATACATCACCGCCACCACATCGGCAATCTCGGCAATAATTCCCAGATCGTGGGTGATAAAAATCATTGACATCCCCCGCCGATCGCGCAGTTCTTGAAGTAGTTCCAAAATTGTGGCTTGAACAGTGACATCTAGAGCTGTTGTGGGTTCATCAGCAATCAGTAAAGTGGGATTGCAAGAGATCGCCATTGCGATCGTCACCCGTTGTAATTGTCCGCCCGAAAATTGGTGAGGATAGCGTTCTAACCACGCTAATTTTTGCAAATTGATAACATTATTAATCTCGCGATCGGTTGGTACTTCTGTTTGTGTTTGTTCCAGTCGATCGAATGATTCTAGACTTGCTAAATATTGCTTTCTCAGTAGCTCATCGCTGGGAATCAGCTTGACTTCTTGTAAGCTGTAAACTGCTAGGCGACGCGCCTCCGCTGTAGATACAGACTGATGTTGGGAGATTGCTTCGATCAGTTGATAACCGATCGTAAATACTGGGTTGAGCGAACTCATCGGCTCCTGAAAAATCATCGCCATTTGTTTGCCGCGATAACCCGAAAGTTGTGATGGCAATAATGTCAATAAATCTGTCGGTGGTGATGGAGTTGAGATCGAGCAATCCTGAAACCACACCTCCCCCTGCGTGACTCGCCCCGCACTCGGTAGCAACCCCATCACCGCCAGCGAAGTCACCGACTTGCCCGAGCCGGATTCACCGACAATCCCCAGTGTCTGCCCTGGCTGTAGTGTAAAAGAAATCCCATCAATCGCTGGCTGCTTGACACTCTGAAATTGCACCCGTAGATTTCGCACATCTAGGACGAGATGGCGGTAGTGCAGTCTCTCTGGAGGCGTTCGCGCATCTGCATTTGCAGCAGGAGAGTCGGTCATAGGTAGTCTGGGATGGTGGAACGGTGCGATCGGGCTACGTCTATCTTACGCTACTCATCGAGCGATGCGATCGGGGAGGGATCGACAGTTGAGAGCCAAATGTTGAAGAGCAGGATGGTTGAGTGGATGCGATCGCGATCGTGCTTAAAGTTCAATTGAAAATCGTATAATTTAGTGTAAGTTATTTAAGTTCGATTGCGATCGGGAATCTCATTTTCAGAGCGATCGAGGATGTTACTGAGGGCACATTCACACCTTGAAAGCTGTCACCAATACCTACAAGACAAGTCGTCAACAGCAGCAAAATTCATGATTGGAATCCTCGCTGTGCTATCGGTATCTGCGGCGGCGGGAATGCGAATCGCCCTCCCACTTTTGGTAATTGGGCTGATTCAGGGTGACTCATGGCAACAAGTCCCCTTACTCAACCGCATTCAACCACAGGTGCTAATTGCTGTCCTCACAGCTTGGACATTGCTCGAACTAGTTGTCTCCAAACAGCTTTGGGGACAGCGACTGTTGCAGTCTGTCGAACTCATCTTTAGTCCCCTGGTTGGAGCGGTGATGGCGATGGCGGTAGCGAGGATCTTGCGCCTCGAACCCACTCAACTCGTCTGGATTTTGGGTGCAGTCGGGGGTTTACTCGCACTAGTTTTGCAACTGGTAAAAGTGGGTTGGTTTTATCGGCTGCAAGGATTGCCGACGTGGGCGGTATTGCTCGAAGATATCTTGTGTGTGCTGCTGGTGCTATTTGCGTTCAGGGCACCAAATTCTGGCGGTTTGATTGCGATGCTGCTGTTGTGGCTAGCGATTCGCAGTTCGCAGAGTTGGTATCGGTGGTATAAAGGTGGGCAGGTGCCTAAATAATCGGTACCCTTGAGATCCATAACAGCTATAGCGATCCTAGATCAACGTGAGTTCGGGATCGGAAGAGCCTAGAGACTGAAGTCTTGGCTCATAATGCAAAGTCCGCCTTCGCGGACTGAAGATGCAGTCCGCGAAGGCGGACTTTGTGGCACTAGCCCCGATTTCAATCGTGGGCGGGACTGGAGCGGAGCAAAGATGCTTGACCCGAACTGACGTTAAATCAGATCCCTGGTATCTGTTGGTACTGGTGCGTTACGGCTGACGCCTAACACACCCTACATCAACTATCCACTATCCACCATCCACCATTCACCATTCACCATCCACTTACTCAACAAATTGCTGCAATCCAACAGCTAGATCTTGAGTCGTATCCACCACAGTCACATACACCTGCTCCATAGGCGTAAAATCTTCCCAAGCTGCTTGTTGACTGGCGAGGAGATCGACAGTCGCATCCGCAATATCCCCAGTCCGATGTACCAATCGATCGCGCAAGACATCTTCAGGTGCCATGCAGTGGACGATCTGGAGTGAAATCCCCTGAGCTGTGGCTAAATCGATGACAGCACCCCGCAAAGACTGGCGGTCGTACTTTGCATCCAAAATCACCGTCTGGCCCTGTGCGGCTAATTTTGCCCCCAAATCCAACACCCGCTGATAAGTTTTTGCCGTCATTTCGGGCGTATATAGACTCTCAGATCCCTTGCTCGGTAGTGGGATGCCACCTAGATGTTTTCGCACCGCATCCGAGCGGAGCTGCACGCCGCCGAGCAACTGAGCAATGTACTTACCTACGGTGCTTTTGCCAGAGCCAGACAGCCCCGACAACATAATGATGCGCCCTTGACGGCTGCGCGTATACTCCCACGCCTGACGATAATAATCACCTGCTATCTGGGCGGCGGCTGATTGCTCTTCAGTAGACACCCCAGCATCGTCGAGTAAGAATGATGTGACTTTGGCGCGGACATACGCCTGACGACTCAGATACATCGGTAACACCTGCAACCCCGCCCAATCACCAGTTTGTTCGACATAGGTATTTAAAAACCGATTGGCGAGATCTTTGCGTCCTCTTGCCTCTAGATCCATCACTGCAAACGCTACATCGTACATGGTATCGACAAAGCGAAATGGTTCGTTAAATTCGATGCAATCAAATAACAGAATTTTGTGTTGCCAGCGACAGATATTCCGCAGATGCAAATCACCATGACACTCGCGAATAAATCCACCCGCAATCCGAGCGAGAAATAAGTCTGAATAGTCTCTTAAAAAGCGGTCGGTATAGGCTTGAGTTTCTGTAAACTGTTGTTGCGTCTGAACGCGTCCGATATATTTTTCGGTCTGGCGATAGTTGTCATCGATTGATGACTTTATGCGATCGACTTGCCCAAAGCTGCTAATATAATCACTTGTCTGGGCGCGATCGTGAAACGCGGCAACAACTCGCCCCATCTCCTCAATATCAGCAGTGGTAATCGTTCCCGCCTCAAACAGATTGCTGAGTAAATTTGCTTGTGAAAATTGCACCATCTTGACTGCATAGTCAACTATTTCGCCATCGCTACCTAAAGAATAGCGATCGCCAACCAAGGAGATCGACACTACTTCCACATATAATTCTTGAGCACCCCGTTGATTGAGTCGGAGTTCTTCATTACAAAAATGTTGACGTTTCTCGATCGTCGAATAGTCTAAGAAGCCAAAATCAACTGGTTTCTTGAGCTTGTAAGCAAAGTTTCCTGTAAGTAAAACAATTGACGCATGGGTTTGCATCAATTGAATGGGCAGAGTCACCGGATGAGGATAAAATTCCGACACTAACATTTGCTGAATTAGTGCAGGCATTGATTTATTTGACATAGTTGATATTTTAATCCAGATCGATACCCAACTCCCTTAGCTTGGCAGCCAATAGATCTGCCCTTGCTCGCTCGCGGTTGGCTTCCTGACTAGCAGCATCAGCTCGTTGACTAGCAGCATCCGCTTGCTGCTGTGCCTGAACTAGTTGCTCTCGATCTGTACCGATCCAATTTCCAGATCGATCGTACCAATTCAACCACTTACCTGCAATCCCAAAATAGACTCCTTCCCAAATACCCAGCCCCAACTCCAATTCCTCGAACCAAAATCCTTGTCCGCTCACCGTTAATTCTACATAACGCGCACCCTGCAAGCAAAACAGTCGAAACTGGTTGGAGTATCGATCGTACAGCACATAATAAGGCACCCGCAAAATTTGCTCGTACACCTGCCACTTTGTCGGCGGCTTGCCTACGACTCGCAGCGTCTGCCCCAAGTCTTCAGCCTCTGTCCCTGGCGATAACAATTCCACCACCAAAAATGGTGCCACACCCTCTTGCCACATCACGTAGCTCCATCTCAGCTCTGCCTGGGACTGACTAGCTGGCACCCCTAGTACCAAAAACCAGTCTGGTCGTTTGTACCAGCTGGTATGCTTGACATCATAGTAAAGATTGAGGTCAGCCCCGATCAAAAAATCTACTTCAGCAGTCGGCTGACAGGTTTCCCGCAATAATTTGGGCTGAAAATCATGAAATTCGTCAGGCAATCCCATTTCCTCCGGGTCTTCACTGGGTAAATCGTACATTGTTGGCAGCGATTCGATGCCAGGGATAGCGGGATGATTTTGGTACATATTTTCTACGCCTCATGCTATGCCTAATTTTAGCCGATCTTGTAGATGGTGAATGGTGAATGGTGGATGGTGAATATATAGTGATAGGTAGACGTAGGGTGGGCAAACTTTCACAAATAAATTAATTACGTAGCTGTAAATAATTTGCCCACCACTCACCCGACAAATCGCTATTTTTCAAGCATATGTTTATTAATTTTCTTTTACTTTCTTCAACAAAGATTGCAGATCTGCTGTTGCCATCCGCGCACCTGGAATCGTGACCAACTGAGCTGAAGCCATCGAACCTAGCCGTCCGGCTGTCGCCCAATCCATTCCATTAGTGATGCCATATAGTACCCCACCAGCATACAGATCGCCAGCACCGACAGTATCGATCGCTTTCACAGCCACAGGGGCAATTTCAAGTAATGTTTGACCGTCAAATATCAGTGAACCTTTGGCACCGAGAGTCAGCGCAAAAGTTTTGGAAATGGTTTTTAAATACTCGATCGCTTGAGCTAAATCTTGGGTACCAGCCATCTCAAATGCTTCGCTGTCATTGGCAAATAGTAAGTCTACGCCAGAGCCGAGCATGTCTAAAAGTCCCTGTTTGAAGAACTTTGCCATATTTTGATCTGAGAGTGTCAAAGCCACTTTTTGACCTGCATTAACTGCCATTTCTCTGGCGGTAATCGCAGCTTGCTTGCTAGTCTCGCCCGTAACTAAATAGCCTTCAATATAAGTATAAGCAGAGTTGGCGATCGCGTCTGGCACTAGTTCGCTCTCTGACAAACCCGAGGAAATCCCTAGGAAAGTATTCATCGTCCGATCTGCATCGGGTGTGACAAATACCAGACATTTACCCGTGATGCCTGCGGCGGGTGGATGAGACTTGAGATTGGTATCGACACCGCACTCTAGCAAGTCATTGAGATAGTACGCGCCAGGTTCATCGTTGGCAACCTTACAAGAATAAAACGCTTTGCCACCAAATTGACTCACAGCGACGATCGTATTGGCTCCAGAACCGCCACAAGTGCGCTTGCTGGTGGCATCCCCCAGCCGTGCGAGGATCTTGTTCTGACTGGCTTCATCGAGGAGCGTCATCACACCTTTATCGATGCCTAGTTCTACTAGTAGTGCTGGCTCGACTTCACATTCCACATCGAGCAGCGCGTTACCCAGTCCGTATACATCGTAGCGTGTCATAAAATTTGCGATCGATCTTAACAAATAACAGGATACTACTCGATCGGGCGATCGCACCCGATCTCCACCACAAACTCACAACGATCTGATTCTGCTAAAGTTAAAACAGATATTAGCTCTCAATCCTATGTCACATATTCGTTCTTATCTCGTTGGCTTAGTCTCTCCCCTGAAGCATCGACTTCTATTATCGCTCGTGACGATCGCGCTCTCGATCGGGATTTTTGTGCTACCCGCTCAAGCCACGGCTGTCTATGAGATTCCGGTTGTCTCCGCAGGCATCCCAACTTGGATTATCGATAAAGCTGATGTGATGAGTTTGTCTACCAAAGGTACAGTTAGAGGTACCTTGGAACAACTTGCCAAACAGACAGGAAAAGAAGTCCGGTTTGTGACGGTTCATCGGCTCGATTATGGTGATACCATTCAGACTTTTACTGACAAACTGTTCAAAAAATGGTTCCCAACAGCGGAGGAACAAGCCAATCAGACGCTAATTACGCTCGATAATGTCACTAATACGATCGGTATTCGCACTGGGAGTGAGATCGAACCGCTACTGACACCAGCAATTGCCACCAGTATCATCACTGAAACCATGCAGGCACCGCTCCGCAGTGGGAACAAATACAATCAAGCTTTTATCGACGGTGCCAACCGACTCGTACCCGTACTTTCAGGACAACCCGATCCTGGCCCACCAGTAATTATATCTACACCTGAAGTTGGTAGAACCTATCTCAAGGCTGAAGAAACCGAAGCCAACCGCACCAACTTTCTAGTTATCGTGATCGGACTATTGATTATTGCCACGGTGATTCCGATGGCGACTTGGTGGTGGTATCAAAATCAAAGTTAGTTACCTCTTCTCTAGTATCAAATTAGATATCTAGGGGAGTGAGTGAATAGTGAATAGTGGATGGTGGATCGAGGTTACCCATAGAGGGCACCCCTACATAATTAACCTGTAGGGGTGCCCTTTATGGGAAGTTGAATCAATCTTGAATGTATTCTGCACCTGAAAGTAAAGCGATCTCCGCACGGACAAATTCTCGCCCCAGATATGCGGCATGATCCATCATACTGACTGGACAAGGTTGGGTTTGTTCGATGACTTTGACGCACAATTCCTTGGCGGTGCGACCCACATATAGAGTTGTATTTGTGCGAGTTACCTTACCTTTGGCGGGGATGACTTTGCCAGTTTCGGGATCGATCGCCAAGCCGCGATCGTCGATGATATTAGTACAGTGTTTGGCGCAGATCGACCCAAGTTCGCGATCGATATAAATGAGAAAGTAGCCATTGGGATCGAGATCGATTTGCCGATTGGACAGTTCGCGATCGATCGCTGTTAAATTATCGGTTACCAAGGTCATAAATCCGATCTTTAATAATTATATTAGATCTAGATTAACCGATTTATTGATGATTTGTGGTGGTTTTGAGCAGATTAGCAATCTTTTTTACTAAAAATGTTCGCTTTTGACTTTACAGCTAACTGCTATATGCTAGTCTACCATCGATTCTAAAGTCGAGCGAAAGACAATAGCAAGCGATCCCCATTACCTGGAGATCGCTTCAACTTTAGTAATCCATGCCAACTGTCAACTGTCTGCTGGTCTTGTCTGGCTGTCTTGTCGTTTTTTTATTCGGGGGGAACCCTAGACGTAAAAACGCCGCTGTCTTGAAAAGGTGCTTCACTTGGGCAAAGCCCAAGAACGCACTTTTCGCTAAACCCTCTCCTTCGGAGACGCTGCGCGTTGGCGTAGCCTGCGCCTTGCGCTTACGGCAGAGCCTACGTATCGTGAGCCGCTGGTGCAACACATGCGCCAAGTATCCTCCACCTGAACAGCATCCGCAACTGTCAGCTATCAACTGCCGTTGCAATCTTCATCGGCAAATCTTGGTTGATTAATACGATCTCTTGCTGCTGCGACTCATTCACTTCGGCAAGATGATCGCGTAAGATCTGACCGAAGCGTGGATGATAAAATCGATGTAAACTATAATTAGCCGTTGCCGGAAAACCGCGCCGCTTCTTATGTCTGCCCCCAGCACCAGGATCGAAAGTTTTGATACCGTTTTGAATCGCCCACTCGATCGGGGTATAGTAGCAAGCATCAAAATGCAGACAATCGATGTCATCACTGCTACCCCAATAACGACCATATAAGCGATCGCCTTTAGTAATACAAAAAGACATCCCTACAGGTGTCGCTGGATCTGCACCCGTCGCCGTCACAAACACCACCCGATGCCGATAATTGTCATGAAGCTGCTCGAAAAATTCTGGCGTCAGGTACTTGCTACCCCACCACCCAAACTTATCGCAGGTATCGGCATAGAAAGCATACATCTGCGAAAACAACTCCGGTGCGATTTGTTCGCCAGTGACAGTTGTCAGATCCAATCCACCCGCTTGCACAGATTTGCGCTCTCGTTTGATGTTGCGGCGTTGGTTGGCATTAAATACGCCCAAATAGTCATCAAAAGTTTGATACTCTTGGTTCTGCCAGACATAGTTGTGATTGATCCAGGTACTATATCCGTAGTCCTGCATCTGCGATCGCCATGCGGGATCGACATATAAGAAGTGACAGCCAGACAATCGATGAGTCGTACAAAAATCATCGATCGATCGCACCATCAGTTCGGTAATTGCCGCCACATTTGCACCAGGATCGATCAAAAATCGATAGCCTTCTGATGGCGTCACTGGAGTCATCCCCACCAACTTGGGATAGTACCTAATGCCCATCCGCTGCGCCAAATCGGCCCACTGATTGTCGAAGATAAATTCCCCGTAACTATGCCCCTTGACATACAAAGGAGCCGCTCCTACCAATGCTTGTCCTTGCCAGACTGTCAAATGTGTCGGCAACCACCCCGTTTCGGCGGTGACGCTGCCAGAAGTTTCGAGAATATTCAACCATTCCCACTCCAGAAACGGCGTCTTTAAGGGCACAGCGAGAGCATCCCAATCATCTTGTGGGATGTCTGCTAAGTTATTGAACCAGCGGATCTGATACGAAGATGGAGACATGGTTAATTTGCTGCTGTTTGGCACCTATCTATTCTATCGAAACCGCATGGATGGTGGATGGTGAAGGGTGAAGGGTGAATGGTGGGTGGTGGGGGTCGATTTTTTACGTGGGAAGGGAGTAAGATCGAATTATCCCCAGTTCATTTCAGGAGCAAATTATGGCAGTCAAACAACAGTTCACGAGTTTTGAAGATGCGATCGCCAATAGCGAGGTACCGATCTTAGTTGATTTCTACGCTACTTGGTGCGGCCCTTGTCAGATGATGGCGAAAATCTTGGAACAAGTCAATATCGAGCTGAATGGACAAGTGCGAATCATGAAAATCGATACCGACAAGTATCCCCAGATCGCTTCCAATCATCAGGTGCAAGCATTACCAACCCTCGTTCTATTCAAAGGTGGGCAACCGATCGATCGCTTGGAAGGAGTATTACCCGCCGAGCAGTTAATCGACAGGATCGGTCAATTCTTGTAAATCACAGATCGATCGCATCGGTCAATTTTTATAATTACTTCCTACTCAGTGCCAAATCAGAGCGCGATCGGTAGCATGTTCGTATCACCAAGATCGATTCTAATTTAGAGATAATTTGTCATAGCGATTTGAGTATTTGAATCGATCGAGATTTAATCCTCTAACCAACTAAATAATTGACCGACAGTCAATTGAAATGACTCGGCAAATCCAGGCACGGGCAATAAATCATCCGGTTGTTCAAAGACTGAGATCGTTTGATTTCCTGGTTTCGCCCCTTGCGGATCGGCTAAATAGACAAATACTAATTCTTCATCCGGATCGATTAACCAGCCCATTTTAGTGCCGTGGGCGAGGCAGTGGAGGATATTCCGCACGACTTTGGTTTGGCTTTGGTCTGGAGAGAGGATCTCAATCGTCCAATCGGGCGCAATAGCGAAGACATTGGCGACTTTGCCATCCTCATCGCGAGGGATACGATCCCATGCGAACGCGGCAACATCGGGAACGATCGATCTCCCGCCAAAAGTGCAGCGTAATTCGGGATAAGCGCGGGCGATTCGCACTGGTTTGAGGATTATATCGATCGCAGATACCAGATCGCCTTGAATCGTGCTATGTTTTCCTTGAGGCATTGGTTTTTGGCTAATTTGACCATCAATAAACTCGCTAGCAGGCTTCGTCTCTGGAAGCTGGAGAAAGGCTTCAATGGTAATGGGTTTAATCGGTGTTTGAACCATTGCAAGTGCGGGTAATGGGCTATTAGTATTATAATTTGAATGCCTAAAATTTAGACGGTGGGCACTGCTAGCTATCGCCAATTGTGAGTACGATCGAGTCGATCGAGTGAGCCAAAGGCTCGTAGGTTGGGTAGCGGATGCGCGCCCGCCTTTGTTCCCCGACGGTTTAGCGAAAAGTGCGTTCTTGGGGCGCGAGCTTTGTGGGGGAAGCTTCCCCCACAAACGTCGCTTGTTTCCCCTGCTTGGGTATGGGTCACGAATGGGGAAAATGACCGACCCAACTCCGCATGTTAATCGATAAATCTGTTTTGACATAAATAGCGATCGCAGCTCTCCCTAAGTAACCAGTAAAATAGGAATATCCCCGCCTTGCTGTCCAAGCTAACGGGGATATCAGTGCTTGGAAACCGCACCTGACAAAATACTTAAATGACACCAGCTAACGAACCAAACGACAACGACCGCCGCATCGATCGCCAGTTAAGAACTATTGCCCGTAGAGTCAACCGCCTGGAAGATACTCAAGTGACCTGGGGAGAGCTGAATATCGAGTTTGACCGTCTCTATGATGAAGTTGCTGAGGTCAGAGCCGATCTCAAAGCTGACATCAGTGAACTCAAAGGTTATATCGCTACTCTTAATGGCAAGATGGATGTCCTCCTGTCCCACATCACCGGATCTGGGAACCAGTAAGCTCGATCGAGTGGCTCTCCTGGACTTATGGGGGAAAATGGGGCTAAAACGATCGCCTTATTACTAATACCAGCCTGAAACCCTTGCTAAATACCAGCCTTGAGAAAAATTAGTTTAAATTATCACCGTAACTGCTGGAGATGCCTCAGTTTGCCCACGGAGTAGAGCGCAATTAACATTCATTCATTCATTCCTAATTATTGAGAAACTATCATTAAAAAGCCCGATCGCATTCGATCGGGCTTTTTGATGATTTTCTAACTCAAACTACTTAGGATTGGATAGAGGCTGAGGAGCGATCGCTACTGGTTTCTCACCAACTTTGCGAGAGACTTCGACGCCGACTTCTTCTAAGATGATAGTAGGCGAGAGACTTTCTTGAGCTTCGACTCGCTTGACCAAGACTGTACCATTGGCAATGCGATCGCCCAGATCGATGTAGCGGCTAAATGACTCGTTTGGCAATTTGACAATGACTTGTGTCTTGCCTTCTACTTCAATCACGCCTGAGATTTCGATCGCCATCGCTTGCAGTGGCTTGGCGGCAACTTGTTCGGATCTAGCGGCAATAATGTCAGTCATTCCAGGTGTTTTCGAGTTAGGAAACTTACCGAATACAGGACGCAGGACATTATTATTTCCAGATCTGGCAATTGTCGTCGATCCCGCTCTAGGGCGGAGGATACTGCTATTCCTAGCCGTGGGAGATGCCGACCGAGTAGGTTTGATGGCGACAGTGATTTTGGGTAAGGCTCTATTGATACCAGTTCTGGGAATGGAGGAGATCGATACATCACCATCACGAGTGATGCTAGTATCTTTGGTAATGGAACCCTTGGTAATTTTTCCGTTGCCAGACATGGGGTTTGAGGCAACTTTGATGGTGGGGAGCGATTTATTTAAGCCAGACTTGATACTCGCTGTTTTGACAGAGTTACCATTTGGATCGAGAGGAGCTTTTTCGATAACTTCGATCGGTTGTAATGCCAGAGTTGCAAAGGGATCGGAGCGACCTTTGGAGACGGTTTTTGCCCAGTTCTCGCCATTAGTCGGCGCAATCAAGCCAGCAGCTACATCTACCGATATAGATTTGGTGCCGACTGTGGGTGTACTAGTAACGAGTGGAGTGGCGGGAGTAGTCGCTGGTACGGCAGCAATCGGGCTAGGACTGACCGCAGGGCTAGCCGCAGCAGTCGGACTAGCTGCGGGTGTAGGAGGCTTGCTGCCGTCACCACAGCTCGTCAGGACGATCGCCAAACTCCCGATCGCGCCTAGATAAAACCAAGATTTGTTCATTAATTTCTATACCTCGTTTCCCTGAATATCGATATACATATAAGGTTGATAACCGTGGGGATGATTAGACGCTTACGCTGCCATTGGCTCGGGTATTGAAATGACACGAATGGCTGGTCTATTTTTAGACTACCCAAATCTTGAGCGACAATCGCACTCACAACCAGATCGACTAGGCGTCGTTATTTACCAACATCACTTTAAGGACATTCAGTCCTTTTTTGACGTGGCGGGAGACGGTGATGACACTGATGTCCATCCGCTCGGCGACTTGTTTTTGAGTCAGATCGTGCAGGAAGACAAATTCGAGGATCTGGCGGGTATGTTGTTCGAGCGAGATCAAGCTTTGTTGGACGCGTAGCCGATCTTCTTGGGATAGTTGGAAACTCTGGTAATGACGATCGGGTAACAGATCTGCTAAGTTACTGGCTTCATCATCACTACCCATCGGCGAGTCTAGGCTTACTGGTTGGCGGTTTTGGTAAGCCATTTTGATTTCTTGCCACTCGATAAGGGGAATATCCAAGGCGAGGGCGATCTCGGCTTCTGTGGGCTGACGTTGATGTTGGGCTTGGAGATTTTTGGCGATCGTTCCGGCTTGTTGGATCAGTGCAAACCAGCGGCGTGGCATCTTTAAGACCGAACTTTTGTCGCGGAGATAGTGTTGAATCTCACCTCGGATATAGGGCATGGCAAAGGTACTAAATGCAAACCCTTTACTGACTTCAAATTTGTCGATCGCATTGATCAGTCCGATACTCCCAACTTGCAGTAAATCGTCATAAGTTTCTTTGCACTGACTCGTCCAGTAATGTGCTTCCTTCCGTACTAACCCCAGGTTTAGCTCTACAATCTGGTTCCGCAATCTTGCTTTCCCAGTCTGTTGATATTCGCGTAGTAATTGTAAACTGTGGTGCTTCAGATCGCATTCTAAAACGGTAGTCATGTCACTTTCTAATTAAGAGTTGAGAGCGGATTGTCGTAGTCAGGAGGCGATCGGTGAGGCTAGATATACTCAACCAATCGGTGGGCGTTATTTTAAAGTCGCTAAAGTCAGTCTCGGTGTTGTGGTGCATCGAGCAGTAAATTCGCGCTCCCGATCGGCGATGAAGAGTCGATCGAGTACATTTTGTCAATGATCGATGGAGATTGTCTGCAAAGAGCGCGCTCTGGATCGAGGTGGGATCGTTGAAGTCACTAGTAGTGTCTATTTCGCTCACCCAATATTTGGCATTGCTGGTGTTGACTGGAATTGCTGTTCGCTGCTGGTTCAATTTGGCGAACGCCTTGACGTGTTCAGTTTAAGCTCAGATCTGGCTAAATTCCATCAGTGAGATTACTAGTCGTCAGTATTTGAGCAAAATTCGATCGATCGGGCTAGGTAATTTCACTGGCTTTGCGCGCTCCCCTGTGTTTAATCTGAACTTATCTACATTGTGAGCGATCGTTTGACAAATGAATGCGATCGCACTACGGGTTGGAGATGGATCTCGATCGCACTTGTCACATAGAGCGGGATGCGATCGTCTCTGACAGCGGCTAGTCGCGATCGATCGCCGCCAGTCTACTTTGAGGAATGAGCGTTAAATAACTGGTAATTCCGCCGATGGTAGGGGCAATGTCTGCCAGCGAAAATCATCATTAAATGCCGCAACGCCTTCAAATCCTCATTTCCGAGCCTTCCCATTGCCGCTGGCAAACGAGAATCGATTAAAATAATACGTAAATAACCGGAAAATAGCGATCGTGACTACAAAACCACAAGCAGACTCACAGCGCAGTGATTCACCAGTAGAGCCTAGTTTTGGGTGGAATGCCTATGCCGAACGAGTCAATGGTCGATTTGCGATGATGGGATTTGTCATCCTGCTAGGGTTGGAATTGGTGTCGGGACAAGATCTCTTCACCTGGCTGGGATTGCGTTAGAGGGGAAAAATCAAAACGCACGATCGTCATAGCTCAGTGTTGCCAGACAGATCGTGCGTTCGAGATTTGGACTAAATTGGATTAGTAGCGATCGGGGAAGACGATCGGTTCTGAGTCGGATGGTGGTAGTCCTGATGGTGGATCGATCGGTTCGTAGTCGATATAGCTGGCGGTGGTTCCGGTGATTTGTCCGGTTGCCGATCGATCTGTGGTCGCGCGATCGCGATCCGGATCGCGTTCTGGACGGCGACGGCGAGGATTGGCGTCTTCGGCAGTAGCAGTCAGATCGCGTCCTCGTTGCGGTGGCTCATCGAGATTGGGACGTTCCGCTCTTCTGCTAGTCGATTGACGTTGTGACTGTGTGCTAGCTAGATCGGCATCTGGCAGGGCGCGGCGCACCTGCGCTGGTTCGTCAAACTCGTTCCAGTCCTCCTCATCCCAACTGTCATTTTGGCGACGAGTGAGGGAGCTTATTCCGGTGCGAGCTGGCTCGGTGAGACGGCGGCGCGGGGCTGTCGGAGCAAACCTTTCTTCAGGCAACTCTCTAGTCGCAGAGCGACGACTAGGAAGCTCTTCTCGGTCTTCGCGTTCGTTGCTACTACGATCGAATCTATCTTTGTTGCGACGATTGCTCCGTTTGGCTGGGGCATATTCTGGCTCATCATCAATCTGGGCAGTGTAACCCGATTTCCGTGGGGGGGCTTCGCGACCAGCACTGCGACCACCGCCTTTGAGCCGTTTGTTTTCGGCACGCACCTGTAGAAATTGCCACATAATACTGATTAGAGCACCAATCATCAGCAATTGCTGGAAGGCCATTGCTGCGCCTAAGTCAAGGCTAATCAGCAGCAACAAACCACAGATGATGCCAATAATCGCATAGATGTTGTCAGATTCTTGATGCAGATCGGGCTTGAACTTGCTGGTCAGAAACAGGCCCAAAGAGGCAAGAATCAAAACTAAGCCAAATAGCAGAGCCGCAGGAATGCCAAAACTCACGGTGATTTCCTCAGAGGGTGAAACATAAACGGTGCAAACCGTTGGGACATTAAATGCTCGACATGGTCAAAGGCTATTCAATTCTTTAGATATTTTAGCATTCACCATTACTTGTGCCGATTGACCATATTCAGAACTGCTGTTGCTGGCGAAAACTTCACCACTTCTATTTTGACTCGATCGCTGCCATTCGTCCATCCGTAAATAGACTAATTTTGTCATGGCAAAGCCTCAGATCGGTCATTCGACCCAACTGAGGAGAGCTAATCGTGAGCTATCGCTCCTAAGAACGTTGAATTTTATCTTTTTGGCTGATGAAGATCAAACCGATCGTGGCGGGAACGACGACAATCAAGCCACCAGCGAGCAAACTATATAAGAAATTGGCTAATGAGGGTGTCATAAAATATTTTGTCCTGCGATCGCAATAAGAGATTCTTGCTTCTAATTCTAGCTATATAGTTGCCCGCTGAGAAGTGGTTGCCGAAATTTGACCGCACAATTGGTGGGTGAGATGGGGTAGGGATTGTTATGATAAGGCAGGAGATGCTAGGTCTTCACTAACTAATTTACAACTTCACCTTCATCTGTTTTGGGCGATGATCTCGAACCTGAGCAAGTTTTGTCAATTTTGTGTAGTTATCCTCGTCACGGCAGTCATCACGGTGATGCTGCTGTACCCATATTCACTCAAATCATCCACTGAATCGCTCGTCGCAGGCACGATCCAGCTCCCAGATCTCCAACAAATTTCCCCGCCCACCCCCGAATTAGCCTGGAGTGAAACTGGGGCGACAGTACTCCCCCTAGCTGCCCAAATCATGCAGATGCGGAATCGGGAGGGCGTCGAGCTAGATCCAGCTCAGAAAGGCTATTTGCGACCGCTATTTGGCGATCTGGTCGATCGAGTCACTGTCGTGTATGGCGCAAAATTACTCGATCGCTGGTCGCAAGGTGGCAAGGAAACTCACATCGGTGGTGTCGATTCATCCGCACAAACGTATTGCGATCGGATCTACATTCGGGCAGCCTACTTACCACGCGATACCGATCGATTGGTGTTGTTGGCTCACGAACTCACTCATAGCCAACAATGCGCGCACGCTGGCGGGATCGGTCAGTTTGGGGAAAGTTATTTCAAGGGTTACTATCTGGGTGGACAGAATTATCAAGACAATCCTTTAGAAAAGTCAGCACGGCAAATGGAAAAAAAATTCACCCGCAATTTATGCCGTGCCATTGGTTGTCCACCTCAGAGTGGTAAGTACTATGTCAACTACAAGGGTTGGGGCATCCAGCTACCTGTGAATATGTGAATGGTGGATAGTGGATGGTGGATGGTACGTTTGACAAGCAACTCGCCGTTGGCTCCCATCACTTCGCTGTCAACTGTCAACTGTCAACTGTCAACTGTCATCTGTGCTGATAGCTGTAAGATCTGCTCGGCAACGACAGCGAGGATCGGCATTACTGAGAGCCTATTCCCCTGCTTGACAGCCAACAACTGCTCGGGCGTGAATCGATCGCGTAGCGTTGCCAGATCGATGCTACCGTCGAAGATCCGCACGAATTCTACTTTGACAGTATGCCAGCGCGGAGCTACCACGGTAGCCTTGGGATCGTAATAGTCGCTAGTCGGATCGAATTGACTGGGATCGACAACTTGCGCTGCGACGATCTGCATCAAGCCGACAATCCCAGGTGGATTGGTATTGGAATGATAGAAAAAAGCCAGATCGCCGACTGCCATCGACTTGAGAAAATTCCGTGCTTGATAATTTCTGACACCATCCCAAATGGTGGTGCGATCGCGATCGAGATCGGTGATGCCATAGACATCAGGTTCGGACTTCATCAACCAATAATTCAAGCAATCTTACCGCTACTAGGATGTCTATATGCATTCATTGTATGCGGTATGATTCAGATCTTCTCGATCGATTTAGTTGTCACAAGCTGCTTTAGTGCCAGCCAGATAAAAATGGGAATAGTCTGGGCATAACGTTTCCACAGCCGCCGAGGTTCCTGCATCAGTCGAAATAGCCACTCAAACCCAGCAGCGCGCATCGACTTAGGAGCGTGCTTTAAGACGCCAGCGTAGACAGGAAATACCGCTCCAACGCCAATCATGACAGCTTGAATCTTGGCTTGATGTTGTGCCATCCACAATTCTTGCTTAGGACAGCCCAGTGCCACAAAGACAATTCCTGCGCCACTACTATTAATGATGCGGCTGATATTGGTATCTGCGTTGGCATCGAGTGGCCCAAAGGCAGGAGAATTCCTGCCAGCTATCTTTAATTGCGGAAATTCCGTTGCCAATCGTCGATCGATCTTTTCGAGAATATCCGGCGTTGACCCCAATAGAAAAATACTTATTTGAGCCTGAGATGCCTGTTCGCAAGTCGCCAGAAAAATGTCCATTCCCGCAACTCTCTCAGCCCGTTTTGTTCCCATCAATTTCAACATCCACACCAGTGGTATTCCATCTGGAGTGACAAGATCGGCGTGTCTCAATAAGTTAGCAAAGTCAGAATTTTGCTGAGCTTCGATCAACATATGCACATTAGCGACACAAACTATTTTACTCTGATACTTTTTTGCCCAAGTGACGATCGCCTTAATTTGCTCATCGAAAGATAAGTTACAGATGGGAGTGCCAATTACATCTTGAGTAGAAATATTATCTTTGTACATATGTATGAATTTTGGTAGAACTTAGACGGTTGCTGGTTACCGAGTATAGTATGCTCCTGAAGATTGACTATCGCTGACCATATTCACTACTAGACCCAAAACTGTAACTTTAGATACCGCTAATGTTCTCAATGAGTTTCGCAAAACTTCACGGTAGACTTTACCGAGTCTAGTTACCATCAGTAGTCCATCGGTGTAGGGAATCAATAATAATGAATCTGCAAAATTTAGTGGGACAGTATCGTAAATAACTAGGTCAAAATTATGTTGACAATTCTCCATCAGATCTCGCATTCTTTTTGAGCTTAAAATGCTAGTGGGATCTAAGGCAACTGAACCAGCTAAGAGAATATATAAGTTTTCTTCCCCTGGTAATAGTTGAACTGTATCCATTAACTGTGAGGTTCCAGCAATAATATCAGTTAAGCCAGGGATGAGATTGCTGTTACTGTGTAGATCCGCTGGAGTTTGCAAATTATGGGTGGGTTTTCTGAGATCGGCATTAACCAATAATACTCGCTGACCCATCGCCGCAGCCGCTTGAGCCAATTGAATCGAGATCGTAGTCTTACCTTCATCGGGTAATGATGAACTGACAACCAGCGATCTAATTGGTGTATCTGGAGACAGCAGTCGAAGTTGAGAATTTAGTGCGCGAAAAGACTCAATAAATAACGAAAATCGATAGCGATTGCTCGTGCGAATATCATCACCTTCACTCAGGAAAAATCGCCCCCGATTCGGTGTAGTATTGGCATTTTTGAGCGACTTCCGCTCATCTTCTCGCTCAGGAATCATTCCCAAAATTGCCAAATTGAGTTCTTCGCGTAAGTCTTTGAGTGAATAAATCACATCATTCATTTTATCGACGAGTATCGCCACTCCACTCCCTAGTAGGAGTCCGAGAATAGATCCTAATGCGATATCCTTTAATAAACCAGAAGATGATATCTTTTTAACCGCAGGATTAGCAATTAGCTCCCACGGCACCTCTTGACGAGCGGCATTAATCATCAATTCCTCACGTTTTTGAGAAAACTTGCTTGATTGTTCGGTGGCAGTCTTTAATTGTCTTTGCAGATTTTCATATTGACGCGAGATTACTGGTAGTTGCCCCGTTTCGATCGCTAAAACTTGGCTTGATTCATCGAGGCTCTTGAGCTTAGCTTCCAAAACTTCCACTTGGGTAGCAACAGCAATAAACTGTTTGCTGAGATCTTGCCGCAGTGCATTTTGATAGGGTAACGACTGGGCGTTGGGAATGCTTTGAGAGAGGTTGCTACCCAAAAGAGCAGTGGATTTGGCTTCCAACAGTGGTAACAATTCTTTTCTTTTTTCCTGAAGCGAAACTATTTTTGGGTGTTCCGCTGTCAAGTCAGCTGATAAACTTTTCAACTCAATATCAATATCTTGAAGTTGTTTGACCAATTGTTGATATGCAGGAGCTTCACTGAGTACTGAAGCTGCTTCAGCACTTTTTGGCTGAAGTTGAAGTTGCTGCTCCAAAGAGCGATAGAGTTGTCTAGCTTTGGCTAGCTCCACTTGAGTTGTTTGTTGCTCCTGTTTCGTAGTGCTGAGTTGACTACCCAACTGAGTTCCCAGTGTAATCGGATCGATTAACTGATTTTTCTCCCTAAAAGTCTGTAGTGCCGACTCTAAATCGCTAACCTGAGTTTTGATTTTGGGTAGTTGTTTATCTACAAACTGAATCGCTCGACGGACATTTGTTTGCCGTTCGCTCAAACTATATTGAATGTATGCACTAGAAATGAGATTTAGTACTTGTTCCGTCTCATTTGAAGATCGAGAGGCATAGCGGATTTCCAGGATTTTGGTTTCAGTTGTGTCTTTGAGGCGATCGATCTTCAGCGATGTCTTCAGTGTATCGTAAGAAATTTGAGGGTAATCTATTTGGAGCTTGTTAACTACGGGAAGTAAAATTTTACTGCTGAGCAGTAACTGGATTTGAGTTGGATAATCCAACGTGGTTTTTGAGGATTGTGCACCGCCGAGATCTTGCTCTTCAACACTTGTCTGATTGCCAGTGATGGCAGAGACTACCTGTCCTTCGGCGGTAACTGGCTCGATCAATATTTTGAAGCTGCCTTCGTAGGCAGGCGGTCGAGTCCGATTCCAGACGATTGTCGCACCGATCGTGAGGATACCGATCGCTAGTACAATCCGCATCCGTCGCTGGATGGTATTTAAAACTTGACCGAAATCCAAGCCCCCCTCATCAGCATTGGTACTGAGTGTAACTTCAGAATCGATCGTCGCACCAGGCGATCGCTGATTTAGGTGACTTTCGCTCCAATTATCTTCATCCGGTTGTAATTCACCTTTTACGACAATACTCATTTACAACTAACCCTAAAAAGTATAAGCAGGTTAAAATACTTCTCAAACTGCATCATTTGATGCAGTTTGTGGTCGGCAACTGCTCAAAACGTGCTGATATCGATCGCAACAGCCGTTAGGTATTTCTAAATTATGACTTCGAGTCGATGTTGTCAATTTTAACAATTGGAATACGTATGTGTGTAACAATTCAGCTATAAAGCTGATAGCACAATCTTCAGATCTGGTTGCTGCGATCGATCGGTAAGCTGCCAACAAATCTCCAGATCGCCTATTTTTTAAGCGGGTATCCAACATACAGCGGGATCTGTCTGCCACTACCGACATAATTGGGTAGGCTGCCAGCAGCTAGATTGCGGACGAGTGTGCCCCTTGTTTCCCTCACATAGGTTGTGTAGTTTGGACCACCACCATGATTAACTTCTCCCAAGGTAATTGAGATGGCAGAATTATGATTGATAAACATCGGATCGTTCTGTGTGCCATCAGCACTCGCCGTAGTGGTATAAGCCAAACCCCCCAGCAGCTCAGTTTTACCACCACTTTTGGTATCGATGAGTGTACCCCCGCGCTCGGTTTTTAGCTAAACAGCAGGGAATTCCCACACCATAGCGTACCCGCTTGGTATGGGATGAAAGGCGCGTGAGATGCGCGACGTTTTCGGGGGAAGCTTCCCCCGAAAAGCTCGCTTACGATTCCACCCGTCTGCAATCTGACAATTCGCGCGATCTTAGCAGTGGACGGGTGGATGACGAAACGAACAAATTCCATGCTCAATCAACGGGTCGATCTTGTTCATCGATATATTTCCGTAACTGGTCAACAGTTACACCGCCACACGAAGCAATAAAGTACCCACTTGTCCACAATACATCTTTCCAGTAAACCTGATTTACTTCGGTTACGAATTCTTTCCGTAGGTATCGACTAGATACAGTCTTGAGATTATTAATTAACTTACTAGGCTCGGTTTGTGGCGTGTATTGAAGTAACAAATGTACGTGGTCGCGCTCACCACTGAATTCTACTAACCGCCCTTCCCACTTCTCCATCAAAGCTTTAAATATCTCTTCAAGCCTTGTTAACACTGCCTCAGTGAGAACTTTACGACGATATTTGGTCGTTAACACTAAGTGGCACTTGAGGTCAGAAACCCCTCTCGCCTTATGGATAAAATCGCGGCTCATTTGCTTGACACTAAATATTAGATGCTGATATGATAACACTAAGTTAAGTTCAAACGCCACAACGCTGTGAAAACAACGTATCAATACCAATTTTATCCCGACACTAAGCAAAAACTAGCCTTAAATGACTGGCTGAGAATTTGTCGCTACTGGTATAACCGCCAGTTGGGAGATCGGTTTGATTGGTGGGAAATGAATCGTACTGCGGTAAACGCTTGTCCACTAGTAACCAGTATCTCCGCTCCCAGAGAAAAGCCTAATTACTATTCACAAAAGCAACAATTACCAATCATCAAACAAGACTTGGTAAAGGTCTTTCACAGTGGTGAGTTATTAGATTTCAAAGCAGTATATTCAACTGTTCTGCAAGATGTCTCCAAACGGGCAGATAAGGCGTTTGAGAGATTTATCATTGGAGATAGTAAGGGCGGTAAATCTGGTAGACCTCGGTTTAAAACTGAAGCAGACTACCGGACAATGACCTTTGCAACTGCTGGTGATGACTGGATTAAACTAGTTCGCAAGAATTGGATCTACATTCGATTACCAAAGCTAGGAGTTATTAAGGTTAGGATGCACCGCTCTATCCCAGATGGTTTCACTATCAAACAAGCTAGTGTTACTAGAAAAGCTGATGGTTGGTACATTCAACTAATGCTTGAAGATACTTCTATACCTGACTTCACACCCGATGAAATTATTCCCACTTGGGATGACTCAATCGGTCTGGATGCAGTACTTTATGAGAATGTCTATCTGGCAACTTCAGAGGGCGAAAAGCTACCTTCACTCAAGCCACTACGCAAGAACCAGACTAAGCTTGACCGAATTTCAACTAAGCGGAATAAACGGAAACGTGGTTCTAAGGCTAGGCGTAAACTGGCAAAGAAAGAAGCTAGACAGCATCAGCGTATTGCTCGTTCTCGTCAAGATTTTCAGTACAAAACTGCTCATAAGCTTGTAAGAACAGGGGCTAAATTCTTCTTCTATGAAGACTTAAATCTCCAAGGTTTAACCAAGCGAAATAAAGTTAAACAAGATGATGAGGGAACTTATCTTCCCAATGGTCAATCAGCTAAATCAGGACTGAATAAATCTTGGCTAGATGCTGCTTTTGGTCAATTTTTCAAGACACTGGACTACATAGCCGCAAAAGCTGGAGCAGTTGTCATTCCACAAAAGCCTGCTTATACCTCAATGGTACTCAGTTATCGGAATGAAATCATTTTCACCGATTGCAGTATGCGAGATTATTGGGATGAGCAGAACTCTCTAATGGTAGATCGCGACATTAATGCCGCGATCAATTTAAAGAGACTTGGGTTGGACATTTTCCCAAGTATAAAACGCCGTGGTGGGAATCTTTTCGTAGTTGGTTCTATGGATAATAGTACCATGAAGGAAATCATGCACACCCTTAATCGGGCTGCAAAGATGCCCACGTCATAGCGTACTCGCTTGACGTGTGGTTATGTCACTCCCAAAATCCATAGTTTCCCACCGTTATTGGTGATGTGAGTGCCTGTATTTTCGACATTGAACTGTCTCGCCCATACGTTTTGCCGATTAAATGTCCAAAGATAATGACGTTCGAGTTAGACATTATCTAAATATTGAAGATACGTACAGATAAGTAAGCAAGGAGTTCAGAAATAACTGTCCGAATTCCTTCACTAGAATGCCACCAACTTTTTGGATTGTAGTTTAATGGTTCGCCTGCAATAATCCCAATAGATATTTTAGGTTCGAGGATATCTTTAAAAAGCAACCAACTGCGGCGGGCATGGGTACCGAGGGTAAACAGATTGAGTGATGTTATTTGGAGTTCTGAAGTTGCTAACCATTGAGCGATCGTCATAGCAGAACTGGATGTTCGACCTGGAGAATGGCTCAGATCGGCGATGATTAGCAGGTGCTGTGGCTCGACACCAAGCGCGATTAAAGTGGCAGCAGAGAGTTCAGCAAAGTTGGCATATTCTGATAGATAAAACCCTCTTGGTATAGCCCCGCCAATGGTAATCAGTTTTTGATATGCACCATTTTTGAATTCAGTGGCTGCTGACTGAAGTGCGTAATCTGGCAGCCATCCTTCCACAACTAAAATATCTGCTATGATGGGCGAGCTTTTAGCTAAGAAATTATGGAGATTTAAAATTGTCAAAGAGATCGCCGCAGCTATGCAGATTGTTGAAAATACAAAGGCTACTATTTCTCTGCCTTCGATGTGGATGCAAAAAGTAGTGATGAGCATTAATATTTAGTAGTTACCAATTATCGACTCGCATAAAATTTTTGGGAATGTACCTACCAACTAGAGGATACTTATCTCTCCAGGTGAGATAACCTTGGAGATGGGCTGGTAGCTGCCTGTCAAATTCGACAATTTGCCTACTTGAGAGGGGCGACCTGTCGCAGTAGAACGGGTTCTTGGGACGGTAGCTAAAATAGTGAAAAAATATCGCCGATCGATCGGTGTCGATTGGGGGCTTGCCCCGATGATAGCAGCGGGCAGTGTCGGTAAAAATCACTGTTCCTGCCGTCCCAATGCAAGAAGTGAACCAATCATCGGAGCTATTGTTTAGCAACTGTTGCATTTCGGTATGGGTCAATCCCTTGTATTTGGGGAGAGTTTCCACCAGCCAGTTATTTGTGGCTGACTTGACGCACTGGTAAGGACCGCCGGACTCAGCGACATCGTTTAAATAAACGGCAACTTTAATCATTCTCCAGTCTTCCTTATCACGGTGCCAGATCCGCGGACCGACATCTCTACTATCTGCCACGCTGTAATAAAACGACAAGCCACCGTAACCGACAGGCAAACCCAGATAGCATTCGACAATTTTGACAATCCGCTCGGAAAGACCCCAGTAAAGAATTTCTGGGTGTTCGAGCAAATGATTGGCAGTTGCCATCAAGGTATGTTTGCCAATATGACTGGGCGCACGCGATAGTTGGGCAAGTTCTTTGGTAATTGGTGCGGCTGCATCCAAGAGCCGTTGACTATCGGGGATCGCCAAAGCCTCTAGTGATGTGATACAGATGCCCTCATACTCGAGTCGATCGACAATGGCTCGTTCGCCAGCCTCAAGCTTGGGCAGATTTTGTTTGTGTCGATCGCGCCAATCGTGATATTGGGGCAACAGTACCGATCGCTCGAACCAATCGGTACTGTTCATCGTACAGGCCAGATCGGAGGGGAGGCTTAACACCTTGTTAGCCACCCGATTGGCTAGATAATAGAGTGGATATAGATTGTTGAGACGTAGATGCTGGAGCTGAAATAAGGTATTTGTGCGCATGATCGTTCACTTGTTCGATAGATTTTCAGACTAGCGAGTCACAGCCGGAAGTTCTCCCGTTTGAGTGGCTAAGTTTTAGCTTGCCGCGTAACGCTCTGTGTAGAGAAATCAATTACCAATCGAGATAGACCACAACTTTTTCGTCCCAACTTGCTGTCGCCGCCTGCCCGCAATCGCGAAACTTATCATGACGATGACTAGTTTCAAAATATTCTTTGCCCAAACTATCGGTTAAATTAAAAATAGTGATTTAAGTTACAAGAGTTTCAGACTATTTAATATTTATAGCTACAATGATACATCAATCGATTGATTACTACAATTAATTTACCTGGAGCGATCGACTAGAAAAGTGCTTTGCATTACGATGATTCGGATAGATTTCATCCCAGTTGCGGCGATCGATGATCGGTAAAAGTAACTAACAAGACACAGATCGATTGTTAGTGGGACATGCCCTGTTGAGTCAAGACGCGATTGCGATTTTCATGCCACCGCAGCCCGATCGCATTAGCACAGTAAAACATGAAACCTGGTTCTTCCATCTGGGTAAAAATCAAACCGAAACAAGCTACGCTCAGCAGCAGAAATCTACAGAAGTTATCGACACAAACGTACCGCCACACAATCACCCCCAGCAGCAAATAGGCGCACAATCCAGCCAATCCTAGATCGCCCCAAATCCCCGCCCAACCAAACATGGGACAAAACATGGTAGACTCCATTGCCAGCCAGCTTCCATAGTAAGCATCGAGCATTGCTTGACTGGCAGGATGCATAGTTGCGCCTAGTGGTCCAAGAATTGCCCAATTTTCTTTGAGCAACCAACCGCCCAACCGTCCGGCAGTATGACCGGGACCTAAACCCAGTAGCCAATTTAATGGAGAGTGATAAAATGTAGGGATTAAATTAAATGCAACTAATTTAATTCGAGCCGCTTCGCCATTAGGCGCAAAAATTCCATCTTTATCTAGGTAGTTTTTAAAAGCGGCGAAAGCCTCTATATTTTGTACGCACCAGTAGAAAAAGATCGAAAATATAATGATTAAAGAGATCGAAATGAGCGTTTTAGTAAAATCCTTGATGGTTAATATAATCAAAAGTGCCCATCCCCCCAACAGTGCAAACAGAACTTGTTTTGAATCCGATAGTTGTAGTTGAAAGATAGCACCACATAAAGTTCCAACTCTCAGCCAGAGCGGAGCCGATCGCGCAAACATTAAGTAATAAATAGCAAAGTAAATTGACACGGTTGTTGATACATAATTTCCAGCTCCAGAAACGAAAAAAACTCCAGCCATGCCATCAGTTTGATCTAGTCCGCCAGCAGATATTTTATGAAACTTTAGCAGCGGCCACTGGATGAAAGCCAGTGCCATATTTGCATAGGCAGAATAAATAGTCCAATTTCTGAAGCGTTGGAAACTCTCTGTGGACATCGGTACGCAGACGATCGCCATCAGGAGCATAAATGGCTCTGCCAGGATTAAGAAATCGAAAATGATATTAATAATTCCGGCATTATTAATTAAGGCACTTGCGGTCATAACTCCCAACAGAATCAAGAGTCCACAAAGTAACATCCAGGCAATTGAAATTTGCTTGGAATCTTTCGATCTAGCTGTCGTCAAGATCGCAAGCGTTGTAAATGGGACGATCGCAAAGTGGAGGTGATTTAGTAGTGACGGTAATCGCGTAACCGAGCAGACAATTCGCGAATAAAATGCTGAAGAAAATGCTGCAATTGCTAATGTGCTACCTTTGTAAAAACCTTTTTTATGTAATCTTTTTTTCTCTAAACTTGTAGATTGCATCTATGTACTAGAATGAAGAGTAAAAATATTTATTTCTAAAGTTAGATTTAACTACACCTTGCTACTAGTGTCGATCTAAAACATCAAAGTAAAACTGTAAGTATCTAGAAGCAATTGCTTTTTTTGAGAAGCGTGAAGATTGGCGATCGATAAATTGTAGCGGTTGCTGGATGGTTTGAAGTATGGCTGCTGCTAAATTTTGGATCGGATCGCCGTGGAGAGCGAAATAGGTACAGTCTGATGAGCCAATTTCTCTGAAAATCGGGATATCAGAACAAACAACTTGACAAGATAGGTGGATCGCTTCGGCTAACGGTAAGCAAAATCCTTCGATCGCTGAAGGGATCGCAAATGCCTGACAATGCTGGTAGAGCCAGCAGAGTTCGCGATCGTCGATCGCTGCCAAGAGATGTATTTTTGCTGTTAGTTTCAGATCTTGAATCTGTCGGATCAGATTTGCTGTTTCTGGTCCATGACTCCCTACGATAATTAGCTCGATTGCCTCATCAATTTGTTCTGTCTCTAATAATAATGCATAGGCATTAATTAGTAAATCGAGATTTTTGTTTTTGCGATGTTGAGCTACATTTAATAAAAATGATACCCGCTCTCGTTGCTCGACTAAATTGGGGATTTTAGGTTCGATCTCATCGAAATCGACAATGTTATAAACTACACTCAGCTTTTGTTGAATCTTGACAGGAGAGGCTTTACTAACGGGACGGTGGGGAAAGAAAAACTTTAATCGATCCAGAGTGGTTTGGGAAACACAGATGAGTCCATCAGTTTGCTCGATACACTGCCGCAACAACAGTCGATTGCAAAATGCCTGAATTTTGCCAAAATTTTCTGGATATTCGTAGGGGTATAAATCGTGAATCGTAGCAACGACCGGACATGAAAATTGAGATCGCCTAAACGGTAGCGGGAATGACAAGTGGACGAGATCGGGTCGCAGTCGATCGGCAAGTTCTGGTAGTCCCGACCAAAACCAAATATTTCTCGCTAAAGAGCTATTTTTAATATCGATGCTAATTATATCGATCTTGTGGGAGCAAAGGTCGAAAACAGTTGTAAAGTAGTGCCGCTGCCATGCGCCGATGAGCAAGGTAACTTTGGTAATCTCAGCAGTATCGACCAAACAACGGGCGAGATTTGCGGCATGTCGGCAAACTCCGGTTGGTTTTGAAGGTCTATGTAGGGCAGAAATTAAAACGTGCATGGTTAGTAATTATTTAGCGGTTTTGCTAACAACAATTTCTGCATAGATCTGGGCGAGCTGTTTGCCTTTGACTTCCCAGCTATAGCACTCCTGCACGCGCTGCTGTCCAGATTGCCCCATTTTAAACAGTAGGTCGCGATCGCCAGCTAGTCGCACCATCGCTTTAGCTAGCCCCTGCACTGCTTGTTCTGGGTTATCGGCGGGGATCTTAACACCAGTCTCCGAGGTAACTTGTGCTGCTGGTCCACCCAAATCCAGGCAGATTACTGGTTTTCCCGCAGCCATCGCTTCTAGACACACCCATCCACCAGAATCATGCAGACTGGGATGTACCAAAATCGTCGCTTGTAAGAGCTTCTGGAGCACCTCATCGCGAGGCAACAAGCCCCAAAACTTGACCCGATTGGCTATACCGAGATCGATTGCCAGCTCTTTGAGTCGTTCGAGTTCTGGTCCTTCACCCAAAATCCAGTACTCAGCATCAGTTAAATTGGCTTGGGCAAAGGCACGCAAACCCAAATAAAAGCCTTTCCAATGGAGCAGGCGGGCGATCCCGATAAACCGGATTGGCGTATCGTCAGGGGGTGTGGATCGATCGAGTTGAGTGATGTCTCGAGCTGACAAGGCAGTTTCCGAGCAGATCTGGACGTTGGGCGCGCCTAGCTGATGCACTCGCGCAGCGGTATCTGGAGTCGTCGCATAGGCTATCGCGCTCCGCCGCGCAGTCAGCAATGTAAAAGGATCGAGTTCGCCAATCGATCGCCATGCCCACCGCGCTACTTCGTAGAGCTTATTTTTCCAGCTAAAATCTTGCCAAAATGATAGCGGCGCAGATTCGCCGCCACCAACTGGTCCCCAAACAAACGGCACGGGTAGGAAAGACAAAAAACTAGGGCTGGCGTAACGAACGAAAGTGACATGGTGGATCGCATCAAACCCAACTTCTTGATGAAGTTTTTTACCCACGAAATATGCCTGGATTTGCCAGAGGTAGTAGTGTAACTGCATCGCCCCAGACTGTCCCCACCTAAGGCTATCTTGCCAAAAGGGGAGTGTAAAGTAGACAAAATGTAGATTGGGAATCGGATTGAGTGCCAGTTCTGCTTCGATCGCTTCTTTGCTTTGATCGGAGCGAGTCAATACCCAAACTTCGTGATATTTGGCGACTTCGCTAGCGACATTCCAACCGACTCCGCGTTCGGAGCCTTTATGTGGCTCACAGGCATAAGCAGATAGAAGTACTTTCATCTTAAATTTTTTTCCACTAACGCTAGATAACTGCTAGACAAACTGAGTAAAAGTGATAATTTAATCTTATTAAAAGGGGTAAAGGGTGAAGATAAGGAGAGACGTTTTTCTCCACAGGAGCAACTGAGCCGACGAAAATGTCGCCTAATGGATCAGAGAAACTTTGGTGGGTGTGTTGGGTACTATGGAGCAGAAAAGTGTGGTGTGGCACCAGTTTTGGTAACTCGTCGATCCCTTCCCGATCGATATCTAGTCCGATAATGTCGTCGGCAGCCTCTGCTAGCTTAAAATGTAAGAGTTCGCGATTAGCAATCTTTTCGGCAGTAATCGGACTATCCGTACAGCCAATAGGTAATACTTTCTTGTTTTGACAGGCTGCAATCAACCAGTTATCTCGCCGAATCATTTTAATTCTGGTTATTTTTTCATCGGCTTGCTCCGATTGATAATTTGCAGTCCTAGGGTTTTACAGGTGTTTGTTGTGTTGTTTTGAGCGAATCTTCGTAGATAGATGCTGTTTGCTCGGCTGCTTTAAGCCAAGTAAAGAGACTGGCTCGCTCGACCCCTAGCTCAATTGTAGCTTGATAGTAGTTAGCATCTTGGCGCAACCGACAAACCGCTGCCACGATCGCCTCAATGTCTAGCGGATCGACTAAAATAGCCGCATTTCCAGCTACTTCTGGTAAGGAAGATACATTGGAGGTAATCACGGGAGTCCCGCAAGCCATCGCCTCTAAGATCGTCAAGCCAAAGCCTTCATACAGTGAAGGCGCGAGCAATACGTCAGCAGCATTGTAAATTTCCAATAGTGTGGTTTTGTCGGGTCGATCGATAAATGTAATCATCGATTCTAACTGATGAGATTGAATGAAAGCAGACAGTTCTGGAGCGAATTTTTCACCGACTTTCCATAGCTTGACATCCACGCCCCGATCGCGCAGCATTACCAGCGCGCGCAAGACTGTGGGAAGATTTTTGCGGTGATGGTTCGACCCCACATTTAGCAAGCAGAAGCTGGTGGGCGAGCTTTCATAGCGTTGTCGGATCGCGGCTATTTTCGTTGCTGGCAGCCTGTGGAAATAAGATTCTACGCCATTGGGAACGACAGCAATATGCGCTGGCGGAATGTGTAATAATTGAGCTACATCATTTGCGGTATTAGTGGATACGGCGATCGTCCGAGCGGCACCAGCGATGCCGCCTACAGAATATTTCCACGAAGCCATGCTCAAAGCGGGAAAACGCGATTGACCCTTGAGGATTTCTGGATAGATGAATTGCACCAGATCGTGACAGGTTACAATTATCTTACAGCTTTTGTGCTTGAGCCAGTAAGCCACATGAGCATTGCTATGGTCGATAATGTGGAAGATATCCCCTTCTAATCGTTGGACTGCCTGAGGATGCCGCCATAACCGTTCGTAGTATTTACGCAGCCCCGTACCAGATTGCCACTGGTTGCCCTGTTTGCTCCAGGGTTCGGGAGCTATTTCAACAATATCCCAGTCGGGATGGATTGTTCTCAATCCAGCCACTAAATTGTCTGCATAGATATCCATGCTGAGTGCGATTCCCTGTTCTCGGCGAACTATTACTATTCGCATGTGCTAAGTACCCAAGAAACTGACTGGCATAGGAGATCGATCGAGTGACGTTTTTATTTTCAAAAGTTTCATTAATTTCACGATCCGCACGTATCTGCAAGTAGTTATTTGACCAGAGTATTCACTTTTCTGAAAATCCGCTTAGATAAATTATTCAAATTTGATCGATAGTCCCAAATTAAACTCATCGTATACAAGTTAGGCATGAGCTGTTCGCGCAAGACATAGTTACCATCATCCGTGTCATAATCTAATGCTGATGCTTCGAGAATCCGATCTTTCCACGTTTGGGTATCGGGTCGATCGTAATCGACATTTGCAGGTGCCAAATGATTGTTAAATACCATTTTCTTCCAATCTGACTGCGATTCGTGGGGAAAGCTATTTCTAGCAGCAGCAGCGCGCCGAATTTCTAGCCTTTTTTCAATTTGGTGGGGAGAACGATACTGAAAGTTTTTTTGTCTGATCCTAACGGGGTAAGCATCGCCAGTTAATCCAGAAGGCCATTGGCGATCGCTTTCCCAAATTAAACTGCTCGAATACTTAAAAAAGCGCAGCTCCGACCAATTATTGAGATAGTAGCGGCACTTTTTAGCGACGGGGACATCATCAGCGTAAAGGGCTGGATTGCTTTCATACAGCTCTAGATCTCGATCGGTGAAATAATAGTTAAAAACAGCAGTGACAATTGCCTTATATTTTGGGGGAACCTTTGTGATAAATTCACGCGGATTATCGATGTAGATTTCGTCGGCATCTAACCTGCACCACCAATCACCGTCCATACAATTGGCGCGGTAGTGATTGAATATTTGACCGCCCAGATTCTCGCTAAAGGGGCAAGCATCTTGCTTATAAGGAACGATCTGCGGATATTTATCGCCCAGCTCTAAGATTTTTTCCCAGGTGCCATCGCTACTACCATTGTCAAACACATAGATAAAATTACACCACTGAGCTGCACTTGTCAAGGTTTGTTCGATAATATCAATTTCATTCTTGGCAAGGCATAATGCATAAATTTTCATCTGAATTCCTCACTTTCTATTGAGTACTATTAAATATTACAGCGATGCTTATCTCTAAATATTTAGCGATCGCTAATGTAGTCGATCGCCTCAAAAAAACATAATGTCGCACTTTTAGGCGTATTCCTTAGCATGATTTGCGTGGATTCAACACCCATTTTTTGGATGAGATCGGGTGTATCCAAGAACCGAATCATATATGCGGCTAACTGCTCGATCCGATCGGGATCGTATCGAAAACCATTTACGCCGTTATTCACCATTTCTGCGGCTCCTGCTCCAGTAGAGCAAATGACAGGTTTGCCAAAAGCCATTGCCTCCGTGAGTACCATCCCCCAGATGTCATCAAAGGTGGGGAAAATAAATACATCAGCAAGTTGAAAGTATGCACCTAAACAGCGATAGGGAATTTTACCCAGCCATTTAACTTGTTGCGCCAAACCAGACTCTTTTGCGAAGGTTTCCAGCTCCGCTTGCTGTTCGCCATCACCAATGATCGCCAGCGTATAATCCTCATAGCCCTGCTGTTTGAGCTGCAAACAAGCTGCTAGTAAATTTTTGAGTCCTTTCCGGGGAATAATTTGTCCGACGAACAGGAAGATCGATCTGTTGGCGTGAGGATCTAGCTGGGGAAGTTCGTCGGCGGCTGAAGATTGCATCATAGCTTTCACGCTGGGAACCAGAAATGGTCTGGCAAATACCCGCTGTGGGTTGACTTGCAAAATATCCAACAAGTAAGATTTCCCTGCTTGACTATTGACCACAAACGCATCGCATAATTGTGCCATCCATTGCCGCGCCCGATAGCGAATAGTAGAACTACTAGGACTTTCGTAGAGGGGTGAACCGCCCTCGTAGGTAATAATTACCTTCCAGCGACAAATGGGTTTGAGCAGTAAGGCAATCGCGGTCCAGGTGGTAAAAGCATTGGCAAAAACGATCCGAGGCTTAAATTGCCACAGACGACTGACGATCTGTGGTGAGGCAGCAGAAAAACCGATCGTATAGCCATTAGTTGCTTTGCCCAATTCGATGTAGTGCGTTGCGCCCACTTCTTCAACGATAAAAGTCTGCTCGAATCCAGCCGCATAACCAGGCCACTGTCCGGTAAAAGTAGTTGTATTAGGATATATCCGGCTGAACTCAGCCAGAAGATGTTGAAATGAGATCCCACCTGTGCCCATTGCCGGGAGCAACCAAGCAACCCGATCTAACGATTTCTGTCGCACGTCTTTACTCCTATCGTTACAAAATAATAGCTCCGATCGATCTTCCTACTTTTTATAAGGTAAAAGTAATTCAACTCCAGGTAAGAACAACACGGTTTCTAAGGTCTGCTGAGCGAGATTGGGTTTGGGGTTGTGCGCTGCTAAATATTCGTAGAGCCATTTGTATTTGGGTGTCGATCGATCGAATTCCTTCATCCACTTTAATGTTTTTACCCAAGTTCTTTCCCGATATTGTTCTTTTCTAGGTCGAAATAGATGGTCGTGAATACAGACCATTTCTTCAAAACTACTCAATCGTTCTGTTGCTGGCATTGCGTTGTGTGAATGCACTGGGTAGTTATAACCAGGGGAAAAGTGAAAAACTTTGTCAGTTAAGGCACAGATAGTAGCAGAAAGAGCTGACTGCTCGTAATACCAATTCTCTTTTGTAATGGAAGTACCTACTTCTAAAAGCTGCTCGATCGTCTGCTTCCAAGCAGTGAAGATTCCTAGTTTTCTTCTCACTGCAACTACGCCTGAATTCCAGAAAGCTCTGATTCTTTTGCGATCTACTGTGGTGGTGACGTATCGCTCTAAATCTTGCGCTCCAGTAATCTGATAAAGACGCAGCCAATATGCCTCATTTGGATCGGTTGTCCCTTCCGAACCAATCATTTTGTGATGTTCGGGGCGAATCCCCACATCATATTCTGGCGACAACATAAATTCTTTAGGTTCGGAAAAAAATACCAAATCGCTATCTAGAAAAACAATGATATCAGCATCGATAGTTTGCTCTGCATACGCACAGAGCAGTGGCTTATTCGCTAGCGGATAGTTTGGATAATTCGTGTTGAGCACAACTTTTCGATGCTCTACATTAAATGATGCGAGCTTGTCGATCGTTGCTTGTAAAACGTCGTTCTGCTCACGCACCTGAAAACTGAACAGCGGTGACTCCTTAAATTTTCCTGTATATTTACGAAAGCTTTCAACCATCAGTAAAGATTCTTGCTCTAGCTGACCGCCCTCAGTACATAGAATAAAGGCTATGGACTCAGACATAATAAACGCTCCAGATTAATTACTGATGGAACCGTAAGTGTCTTCAACAGAGAAGCTGATGCGGATAATTCTTACATCACCATTGACATCCTACCAATTTCGGTAATTTTACAACTCCGCAAAATGACTAATTTGTTAGTTCGATCGCCTATCTACTTGTAATAAAAGATAAATTTTGGATACATTCTCTCGATCAAATTTCTACCTTCATAATCCCCAAAAATTTAGATTTAGAGATCGGATTAATTTTATTGAATGCGATCGACTTGACGCTTGAATTTTGCATATATCCCCTTGAACGGTAGAGTCAAATAAGAACTAACGCTCAAAGATCCATCTTCAACATCTTTAATTTGCTTATCTAGATGTTCGCCAATCACGCAAGTAATCATGTCAGGATTGACGACAGCAGCGATTCGAGGCTCCCTTCCAGCTTCGGGACTGCGTTGTGCTCTAAAGATATTTTGGCGGTACCAAGGCTCAATCCGCGAGTCATTCCAAATTTTCCAACGCAGTGCATCAGAACAGACAAAACCCTGGTTATTAAAAAGCTGTTGCCAATAATCTGGCCATTGACAATTGACATGATGTTGACCTGCTTGACCGGGACAAGCAGCCGAAAAATAAATATTGTCTGAATGGCGAGTGAGATTGGCAACTAATTGAGGCGCGAAATAGCAATCTAAGTGTTCGGCAACTTCCAGACACAGCAGCGCATCAAAGCGGCGATTTAGATTCCATTCCTGAGTTAAGTCTTGTTGCCTGAAGAGTTCGCGCGGTATCAGCAAGTTCTCGGCGGAGATTTCTACTCCATCAATGCCATAGATGTCTGAGATTCCTAGTTTTAAGGCGGCTTTTAGCCACACTCCCATGCCACAGCCAACATCTAACAGACTTTTTGGTTTCACCCCATCAAGGAGCGATGGCAGCGCAGAAGCAGCTCCTTCGATCGTATGTACATTGCTGGCATGATCGTAATCAATTTTCATAACTTTTTAGCTCGATTGTTATCTGAATTTTACCAATCTTGGTAAATTTATAACTCAGCATAATTACTGCTTTTCATCGTTTATCTCCATACTTGAATACTACTATTTCTCATCTTCTGACTTTTACAGGAAGTCTAATGAATATCGGCAATAATCATAACTTCGGATAATTTGTTGATATCTATATAAAAATTGTGCGTATAGCTATGGGATTTGCCAAAAGAAGTATCTGGATCTGCTTCCCCAATCGCACAGTAATAGTCAAGCGGAATATGATTGCTGAGAAACCAGAAGTAAGGTTTAACGTAGGTAGGTGGAAATAATTCGACTAACTTAGTTTCAGGATGACAAAAGACGATGTTAGCCAGCCCTGCGCCATGAGGAGCTACTACTACCTCAGCAGAGGCAAACAGTGCAATTTGTGCGGTAACTGACATTGACGTTAAATTCACATCCTCAAACCCATACCTACTTAAAAAATCTATAATTTCTTCTTCATTTAATAACTTTCGATAGGCAGCATCTGTGCGGCTAACATATAGCCGTTTATCACCAACAGAACTTTTAATCTCACTGTTAAGAAACTTACTCCTCAGAAAATTGCAGACCCAAGCAGGAACATCAAATGTGTTACCAGACAGCGAAGGAACGATTAGTTTTCTGGCTTTGATATGAGATTTCTTGTTGCATTCAATTACTTTCTCCATCGGAATTCCTAGTATAGCAAGAGTCTCCTGCTGAAAGGAAAGCTTGCAGTTATTTAAAAAAAAGTAATCTATATCATCGATGCCGATATGACTAGCAAATAACAAGCTGAGCCGAGGTAAAACCTCAAACATCCAGTGATAATAATTATGACCGCCCCCTAGCACAGCCAAAACAACTACAGTTCCTTTGATGTAACTTGCGGGACGTAACTTCCATTTTTGGAAGATGGGGTGTCGTTCGATCGGTGCATAAGCTTTTGAGATGTCTGCTAGTAGTCTGTCATCTGGAGTGATTATGGCACAGTCACTCCAAGCTCTTCCTTCTGGGATCGTGACTATAAATATTTCTGGAGTTTCTGTCTGCAACTGTTGTTGAAATTCTGGAGGTATTTCGCCATTTACAGTTTTCGGCAGCCGCGTCCTCACGATGATATTTTTGGAGTAAATAGAAGTGTAAGTTCGATCGATCTGAGATTGCGCTAGTCGATCGATAGCGACCCATTCTAAAGTAGATGCATAAAAGCCCCCAGGCGACCCTAATATTTCTGAGCTTAATGGTAAATCATTGATTAGCTTTAGCCACGAACTACTGACCATGAGGATGATACTTCTAATTTACAAGTTAGGTGGGCTTACAGTTTAGGCGATCGCGTTAGCAATACACGCAAAGAAAGTTTTGGCGATCTCGGCGATCGTATGACTCTGATACCATTCATGCGCTCGATCGGCGATTGCTGCCGCTCGATCTAAATTAACATCGTCTAATTTATTACCTAACACTAGATAATGTCGATCCAGATGCAGGCCATCCGCTTCGGAGGGATTATATCGAGTCAAAATTGGTAGTAAGCCGTGGGCGCAATAGGCGGCAAATACGCTGGATTTAGCGAGATTGCCAGGGAAGGGAGTATAGTCGATACAACCGATTCTTGCTGTCAGTAGCCGTTGGCTAATTTCTGCCTGGGAGAGGAACCCCATTGCTACTAACTCGATCTCCGAACTCGGATCTTCAGGCAATTTCAGCGGCGGGCCGATATCATAGATTGCTTCAATCCCCAATAATTTGCAACTTTGAATCAGTGCTGGAAAATGATTTTGATAGATCCGGTTGCGAGGAGAACCCCCAAAAATAACTAAATGCGGTTGACGCGCGCCGAATGGCGGCACGGATTCAGGTTCCCCAATCCCAGAAAAGATCGAAATTTTGGTAATATCTTTCCCTAGCCATTGAGAGAGAATCGCTTGCAGGTTGGTACTGCTGGTTAAGACCGCATCAGCCATCCTAGCAAGACGGCGCGAAACAATACTGTGAATCGGATTGAGGAACTCAAATACATAAAATTGCTGCCAATGCAATTTAGGCAACTCATGAAACATGACAATTAGTTTGAGTTGATGAGATTTTACAACCAATCGCAAAGCATCGATTAACCAGAAAGGAGTGCCAATCCCAAACGCGCCTTTGAGATTGGTATGGAAATAGGGATAACCACTGAAATGGATGATGATGACTTTGGTATCGGCTGGAATCGAGGAGCAGAATGCCGCCGGATTGTGAGCTGGCAATCGGGAGCTGGCAAACCCATTAATGGTTGGCTCTACAGGCACATCATCGCGAAAGACGAGGAACCGAGTATCGACCTGAAAATCTTGACGCAGTTGGATTGCCAGTAGTAAAGCATAGTCGCCGATGCCATCAGAACTATTGGGCGGTGTCGGGATAATTTGCAGAATCTGCTTTACCATCTTACGACTCTCCAACGATCGATCGACCGAGATTTCCATCGCGCTTTAAATATGCAAATATCCCAATCTGGCAATTCGGTCGAATTTTTTTGACAAAACATAATTTTCTCAAGGCTCGTAGGTCGCAGTAAACTCAGACAGTCGATCGAAGCGATCGAGATCGACCGAACGAATGAATCATTAAATTAACAACTATCTGGAACTAAGTGCTGAAAAATTGTGCTGGCATAAAGATCGATCGAATTTTGTGCGGCAAATAATTTCATTTGACTGGGGTTGCCTATTGTCTGGGGCGATGCCGATAGAAAAGTAGTCAGTGCCTGGGCAATTGCTGTCGGCTTGGTCGAATCCACTGCCAGCCCCAACTGATACCGCCGAACCAGTTCTCCCATCAAACCATAATCAGAACTGAGTACGGGTTTGCCCGCTGCCGCAGCTAGCAGTAGAATTCCACTCATGCCAACGTGGTGTTGATATGGAGCCAAGATCGCATCTGCTAATTGAAAATAGCTAGGGACATCAGCTTCGGGAATAAAGTCATACTGCTCGATCGATTGAATGGGATGGGTAGGTCCGAGTGCAGTAATTTTTTGGTGAATATTTGCTCGATCGATCGGGTTGGTTTTACCCACTAATAGCAAGCACAGATGTTGGCAAAGTTTTAGTGGTAATAATTCGAGCGCATCGAGGAGCTGGTAAATCCCTTTGCGCCGATCCAACGCGCCAAATAGTAAAAATACCTGTCGATGTACTTCGATCCCCAACTTTGTTTTTAAAGTTGCCAGATCTGATGGCAGCACTGGGTAAGGTTGAACTGGGTCGGCAAGATGGACGATCTTGGTATTGTGGTGTCGGGATGCGATCGCTGTCACGGCAAAAGGATCGAGACAAAACACCGTCTGAAGCTGCGGATGGCGGAAGATCCGCTCCCAAGCGATCCGTTCGCGCCAGTGTTGCCGCCATTCCTGCCGATCGGGACGGTAGCTTTCAAACATATCATAGTGAAAACTCGGTCTGAAGTAGATCCCTGAAAATGGACAAGGTGAGTGCATCCCGATCGCGAGGGGGAGTTCGCAGGTATCGAGATACATGATCAGCGCGTGAGTTGTTTGCAAATTTTTGGCATACTTACAAAAGATTTGCCATTCTCGCAAGTTACGCAGGGCGCGACTCATGCCGGAATCGCGCGAACCTAATGCCTTTGCTTCTGCTGCTGATATCGCGACCAGAGCGATCGCCGGATGTTTATAGGTGTCAATAACTGCGACTGTATCTTGATGAACTTCCGCAAATTGCGGTAAAACTACGATATCAATCGCTCCGCCAAATCCTTGCTGGTACGCTCGATCGATCAAATGTTGAATGTAATTACCATGATGCCCACCCAAAGCTAGGTCGAATAACATTAACCGAGGTGAGTTTTGGATCGACCGTGGCGCGGGGGAAGAATACTTCATGACTTACTGACGAGGTGGAATCCACATTACCGATACTTCAGGAGTGCGACCAGCCAGCAATGGGCTGAGAACTGTCGAGAATTTTGTGGAACAAGGAGAGGTATCGATGGGCTTGGACTTGCATCGCATATTCGCGTACTGCCTTCTCCCGCGCAGCCTGACGCAAGCGTTGGTGTCGCTCTGAGTTCTCTAGCACCCAAGCAATGCCCCGTGCCAGATCTGCCGTATCACAGTATTTAGCAACATAACCGTTCTGGTGGCAATCGACAATGTCTGCTAAACCCGTGTTTGCGAACACGACAACGGGCGTACCACAAGCGAGGGATTCGGAAGCTGTCTGCCCGAATGCTTCCTCAATTGAAGGGGCAATCATCACATCGGCAGCAGCATAAGCAATTTGCAACGACAGATCGTCTTGTAACTTGCCCAAGTAATGAACGGGAAAGCCCAAGTCCAGGGGCTTGTCTGGCTTAGAAGCGCCAAAAACCACCAATTCGATCCGATCGCCCCAGCCCTTCTCCAGCAAATGATGTAGAGCCTGTTGCAATAGATGAAATCCCTTGCGGGTATCGCCTGTGGCATCTATCGCCCCAAATAGCACCAGTTGCTTCGCTTGCGGTAAATTCAACAACTCTCTGGCAATACGCGGATCGATCGGCTTAAAGACGCTAGTATCCAATCCAAACGGAATGACTTCCACTCGCACATCCCGAAATAGGGAGGACGCTCTGGCACAGGTTGCCATCCACTCACTCGGGGCAACTACCGTTAGATCAAGATTTTTCCATGATTTGGCTTTGCGATGCCACACCGATCGCGATAGATCTGCTTCACGATGACTTTGAAGTTGGGGGCAATTACCGCAGGATATCGTGTAGCGATCGCATCCCAGACTGTAATGACATCCTCCAGTAAAAGACCACATATCTTGCAACGTAAAAATTAGAGGTCTTTTCAATTTTGAAAGTGTTTCAATTTGAAGATAACCATTACAAATCCAGTTTATATTTACTATATCTGGATCGATTCCATCCACTTTAGAAGCGACCGCATCCGGAAACCACTGAGAGGAAAACATAGATTGAGAGTGATTACTCAGTGTTAAGTCATTACAAAAAGATCTCACTCTAGCCAAAAGTTTACCTTCAGATGTGGTTACTGACTGGTCAGTAACAGACTTAAATTGAACAAGCATCTGAGAGGTAATTCCAGCTTCTTGCAATCCCCGATGGATTCGATAAGCAGACCGAGCTGCCCCGCCTGACAAGTCAAAAGAACTTACATGTAATATTTTCATGCTTATGTATTAAACATCTCTCACCAAGAACAATCAAAGAAAATGTTAACTTAAGTTAATAGGTAAACATCAAGATAACTTCTTTTTATTTCTATGCCATGAAGCATATTTTTTAAATAGTGGGTAAGCAAGAGACTTAGTATGTACTAAATGCTTTCTATACCATGGCAAAATAGATGATTCAATCTCTAATTCTTCGTCAAATTCACATTGAAATATTTTACATGTATGATCTAGCTGAATTTTAGGGTAGTACTGTTTGTATAAAGGATAAAAAGCTGCTTGATCGCTTCCAGGCAATGGCGATTTATCTATATCAAAGGTTTTCATAATTTCCTTGTAAAATTCAGTCTTTGCAATAAATGCGCCTGTATTGACATACTTATGATTACTTTTCACTCTTTCGCCTATCCGATCGCAAAATAATTGATGTTCTCTCATTTCATCAGGCCAGCTAGGCCACAAATTCTGTCCAGCATTTAGCAGAATATCGCAATCAAACAAAGTTTCAAATATTTTCATTGCTCGATTAAAATCATTGACTATGAAAGTATCATTAGAATCTAAAAGCATAAAATATTTGGTCTTGATACTAGACAATTCATCATTTAATAATTTAAGCTTTAGTTCATTTGACCACTGTTCAACTTGAGAACCAATTATACGATATGGAACACCAAAATAATCAAGGCTTCTAGGTCCACTACCAATCTCCTTAAGATTACTAACAAATACAACAGTTAATTTATTTGCGACTGCTGAGATAGAAGAACTAGGTGTTGGAATCTTAAAAGATATTTTTTCTTTGTGATCTATAAAACAACCATTTTCCTTCTCGCAAATTGAAGCAAAAAATAACTTCTTGAGCTGAATAATTCCCAGTATTTTATTTCCATCGCCTATTTTGCCTGGATGATGAAAGATTGAAGGATAGGTGTTAAATTTCTTATTTTTAACTTGAAATATAATCATACATGAATCATATCTAATTTTTTAATAACGACTAGTAGCGATGATCTCTTCATACACTCTCCCTAGAGCGTGTAAATGCTCGAAACTTCTTTCATAAAGATAATTTTCAACATGAGGATAGTGAGTGCGATCTCGCCAGATTGCTGACGCTCCACAGCTCCAAACCAAAGCTGCCGAACGAAAAATTACTCTCAGTGGAATGCGGATCGATCTACTGAGTTCAAACTTATTGGGATTGTCCGGTAACACGATCTGCGAGTAGCGACCAGAGATTAACCTCTGGCGCGCAACCCACATTATCTGCATTTTCTCCGGTCGAACTACATCATAAATATAAAGTTCTGGATCGTAAAAAATTTGGTATTCCGCTCCCAACTTCCGAATCAATTTTTGGATGACAATATCTTCTCCATAAGCAATTTTATCGCCAGACATCCCTAACTCGGTATTAAACCCGCCAACAGCTTCTAGAGCTTGGCGATTGAAAGACATGTTATTTCCATGCAAAAGCTCGCCATGTTCGTAAGACAAGTTTTTTGGTTCATCACCTAAATTGTGAGCGTGATAAGAGTCCTTAAACCAAGCAGGCTTAGGCGTAAAATATTCGGGAAGTGTCGGGCCACCAAATGCGGCTGGCTGCAACTTCTCGATCGAGATTGCTGCTTTTTCCAACCAGCGATCGGGAATTATACAATCATCATCAAAGTAAGATACGTAGTCTCCCACAGCTTCTTTCAAACCAGTATTTCTAGCATGTGATAGACCCTGAGTTGGTTCAAAAACATAACGTAAATTTTCCTGATCGGCAAAGGATTTAACTACATCATGAGTATTATCTGATGAGTTATTATCGACAATGATAATTTCATATTTAGCTCGATCGAAGGTTTGACACACTAAGCTTTTAATTACCTTCGCTAGTAAATCCGAACGATTGTAGGTGCAAATAACAACAGAAACTAACATACTCAATTTAAGTTCGATCTAGAATAAATAATTAGATCGGTCTGGCGATCTCCGCACCTAGACCGGATGACTATACCAGCAGCTTGTCGATAAACATCGATAATTTATTAATCCGACTCGGATCGAACATCGTATCTTGGAGATGGCGATCTGCATGAGTATCCCGAATCATAAACGGTGGATGCTTGAGCGGAAAGGACAACGATGATACAGGTAGATTCGACCAGGAATTATTGGTATCGCTAGTGTGGGTTGCTGAATTACCAAAGCCAATATTAGAAACTAGATTTACCTGGGGATGAATTGCCAGACCCGACTGCGTCCAACAACTAAACAGCCACTGATAGTCCCATGTATGCGGATTTGTCTGAATATCTTTGAGGTTTCTATCCCAGACATACACTGCTCGCTTGTCATCGAGGAACTTCTCCAGCCATCCTCCTTCCACAAAATCGACCCAATGCTCCATCTTTAAATCGAAATTTTTCCAGGCGCGCCGCCAAGTTGCCCACCCCCAAATCAGCGGATAACGGGAGTAATAGTAGCTATATTCCAGTCGCCTTTTATAGCTGAGTAAGTGATGGTTACCCGAAATATGGACGACCCGATTATCATCTCGATACTTGTGTAGTAAATGCTCGCAAAAGGTGAAAAAGTCGGGATGTGGCAGGCAATCATCTTCAAGAATAATTGCTGATTCGACTCGATCAAATACCCAAGTAATTCCTTGAGATACATTAGTTGCACAGCCTAAATTTGTCTCAGAGTAGTGCTTGAACACCTCACAATCCCAATCGACTCGATTGACTATTTCTCGCGCCTGGGCACATTTTTTGCTTTCTCCAGGCTTGTCCGCACGCGGACCATCAGCAATTATAAACAACTGCTTGGGCTGAGCTTGACGGATCGCTTTAAAAACTTTGGCTGTCACTTCAGGACGATTAAAAATCAAAAATACAACGGGTGTCGAGCAGGACATATAGATAAAAATCACCTAAATGTGAATAATTGAAGACTCGTCGAATTTACTTGCTAGCTACCTACTTCTCTAACACAACTTCGCGATAACTACCCGACTTGACTAAATGACCTTTCTCTAGCTGATAAACGCGATCGCAATGTTCCAAGGTAGACAGGCGATGGGCAATTACGATCGTGGTTTTGATCCCGCTCAAAGCTTTAATTGCTTCCGTGACCGAACCCTCTGTTTCATTATCCAAGGCTGCTGTTGCTTCATCAAAAACTAGGATTTCCCGCTCGTGATAGAGTGCGCGAGCGATCCCGACTCTTTGACGTTGACCGCCAGAGAGAAGTACGCCTCTTTCTCCCATCATCGTATCGAGACCGTGGGGCAATTGCTCGACGAGTTCGTCTAGTTGTGCTGCTGCAATTGCCCGATGGAGCCGATGCAGATCGATCGATCGATCCTCAACGCCGAAGGCAATATTTCTAGCCAAGGTATCATCGATTAGAAAGATCGATTGAGGCACATAACCGACCGAATTTTGCCAAGCTCGCAGATTTGTATAAATCGAGCGACCATCGACTTTAATGTCCCCTGCTTGGGGAATTAACAAACCTAACAAGGCATCTACAAGTGTCGTTTTTCCCGCCCCCGATTTACCGATCAAACCAATGGACTCGCCTTTGTCGATCGTGAGTGAAATGCGCTCCAGCGATTTTTTTTCAGCGTGAGGATAGCTATATGTAATATTATTTAGCTCGATCGAGTGTTTGAATGGAAAAACTAATCTTTTAGAATCGCTGAGACTACTAACACTATTTATATTGGCGATCGATTTATTTATACTGGGTATATTAGCACTTTCTAATTCCCGCAAATCTAGATAGATTTTATCTAGAGCATAAGCGTTATATCTAATCCCATTAATAGAAGATAGTAGATTGCCAACTGCTGGAAGTAGCCGAATAGAAGCTAATGCAAATATTCCCAACACCGAGTTCAGACTTCTGACATCCCCCTTGCTATTAGATACGAATAAAAAAGTGAATACTACTAGAAAGGTGATTAGAAAAGCTTCGATCGCATATCGAGGTAGATTGCTAAAGCTTAATGCCAAACTCGAACTGACTGAGTGCTGCTTAATTTGAGCTTTCATTTTGTCCTCAAAGTATGACTCACAGCCAATTATTCTCGTTTCTTTGATACCCCCCATCCCGTGATTGATCAACCGAATCATCTCAGTGTGCGCATCAGAACATTCTTTACCCCAGCGGGCGATTTTGTTTTTGGAAGATTCTAATAATCCGTATGAAATTATCAAAATTCCACCAATCACTACCATTGCCATTACGTTGGTTTTAACCAGTAGTCCCACGAGTGCCAACGTGACTATGGCATTAGAGATAGAAGTCAGTACTGGCATCATCACACCATTACTAAAGTGCTCTGTCTCGGTTGTAATATTTTGAATCAACGAAGCACTATTCCTACTCAGGTGAAAGGTGTATGGGGCTGCTAGATATCGGTGCATTAGTCTTGCCGCTAGCTCCCCTCGCTGTCTAAAGCCAAATTCAAAAATAAATCGTTGCGAATTAAAGCTCAGAAATGACTTTAAGTAGAAAATGGCAATAATTACACAACCTAGCAAGATCAGAAATTGATTCTGTGATTCTAACTTCAACCATTGATAAATGGTAGTGAGCAGTTTATTACTAGCAACTAAATCGGGGTTGGTAGCTAAAGAGATAAAAGGTCCAATCAAGCCAGTACCTATCACTTCCAGGCAAGAAACAAAAATAAAAAGCGATACCATCAACAGGAGTGTTTTGTACTTGCCTTTAAGGATGTATAGAAATTTAGATAGGTATTGACGCATAAGAATATAAAGCTAGCCAAGCAGATATTATACTAAGGATATTTTAATACTACAATTTGCTTGAAATACAGTTCAGACATTGCCTGTGAGGTGATCTGTGCGGAGCGTCGATCGGTAATAGTAGAAAATGCTCGGATAAAACGCTAGATGATAAACAGGAAGTCCTTGGTTAGATTGCAGCCCAGCATCCGAGAATTCCTGCGTGTAAACTGACCGACAGAGGGATTGCCTTCGGGATCGACTGCCCCACTGGCATATTGCCACAGTTCCCTTTGGGCGATCGCAATTTGAAAACTGCCATCTTCGCCTTTGCATACGTGATACCACTTGGTTTGTTGGCATGAGTCGCACCAAAAAGCCTCAATCCATTCTCCCGCGATCGGTACTGCCATCTGATTTGCCACCAACCGCAAGGCATTCTGTCGAGAGACCCCTCGTTGCTGCAATTGTTTAGCACAATCGGCAAACAACGGGTACTTTTTACTCACACTATCAATGTACTCTCCATGAATCGGACAGCAAATAGCTCGCCTTTTGGTTCGTTTTCGATTTTGGTCACACCTTTTCTGCACTTCGATCTCCCGTACCAGTTGAGTAGCAAACAAAAATGGGAAGATTACGTTGGAGAGACTGAGATCTAAACAGACCATCAAAGCCCACTCCTTTCCTGATTTAACAAGTAAGTTATTTAGTTTGTACAAAAGTCAGACTGCTACGATAACCAAATAATTTTCAGCGATCGCCGAGTTAGACCTTGACGACCACCTTAACAGAATCTCTCTTGAATTGGCAATACGCAAAAATACGTAGACTCAAACAGCACTCACACATAAAACATTTTAGACTTCTAGTCTGGGTTTGAGGCATTTTAGCTAATTATAGTTGCACATTTTCGGATAATGCTTAGCCGATCGCTACTGAACAATAGCCCTGATGCCCATTTGCACCATTCAATTTACCTGCTGATGCCATCTGTCGATCGCTCAGGTTGATAATTTTAATTTAAAAAACAAAATCCAGCTTTGATGAAGGTTGTAACTAAGCTCTAATCGTTATTCTCTAAAGGCTGTAGGCGATCGAGTCAAAGATCGATGTCATCTTACTCGATCGAAAAAAAGTATGTATTGTAGGTCAAGAAAAAGCCGAAGATTCAGCCAAATGATTATTGACATTATCTGTGCGTTTGGGAGACTATGAATGAAAAGTTGTTCATAAAGCAGCATCTGGACAGACTTCGCTAGTTATTGGGAACCAAGATCGCTACGAACACAACGATAGTGATCTATAGAGAAATGCAAGATCCAAATTGATTAATATTTTTAGTATCAAGTTATGCCAATCTGAAAATATTCTGCTCAAACAAATCCGCAGATTGTTACTGGATATACTGAAATTAACTGAATCTTTTCAATCTACTACTAAATTTTATGTAATCTCTAGCATCTGTATCTAAAGAGACATATTTCAAATATTCACCAATTTTGAGTATTTTCTTGCAGATATTATCGCTCATGAGAGCAGATATCGAATGATATCTGGCTACTGCTAGATGCAACTCTCAGCCTGACTAAAGATAGTGTGTTGGCAAACCGTGTCCGGTTGTCTGGCTATCTAATCCTAGATATATTGACCTTGGGAGCAATCGCATGACCGATCTCAAAAAAACTGATTCCGCAGTTAGTCTGTGGCAAACCAAAGATATCAGAGCCACAAATCGATCGATTCGGTGGCGAACACCGCAGATGCTGCTGCGACCGACGATCTCGATCTTGTTAGATATGCTGATGTTGAGTGTATCCTGGACGATCGCCAATCGCCTCGGGACACCGACGCCTGGAGTCCAAATCGCTGAAACGATGACCCCGATGCTAGCGGTAAATATCGGCACTCTCGCTGCTTCAGGATTCTACGGGACTGATGATAAGCTACATCGATTTGCCAAATTGTTCAAATCGTTGTTGCTGGCACAGGTCGTCATCCTCGCTGCGGCTTTTTTCGAGCGACCTGGACTATGGTGGATGTCACGTTCGGTCTTTGCGATTTCTTTGGTACTCAACTTTGTGTCGATCGGCGGAGCCAGATTTATAGTTGACGCACTGACGATCCAGATGCGTAAGCATCATCAAGTTTTTCAGCAAGCAATAGTGCTGCTGGGAGACCGCGTGGATATCGATCGGGTGAAAAAATTACTCAAGCGATCTCAACAATTTCGAGTTGATAGCGTCATCGATTTGTCGGTTTGGGATATGCAGAGTCAACTGGGACAGATTATCGATCGGATTCGATCGCGCAAAGTGAGCGAGGTATTTATTTGCTCTCCACAGGTGATCGATAATCAAATCATGTTTTTTTGGAATTTAAAAACAGCCGGAATTCATCTGCGGATGGTGCCGACCGATCTCCCGCTACCACAACGGTCTGCGGAAACCAAGATGATCGAAGAAATTCCAACGCTGCGGTTTAAATCTTTACCAATTTTTGGAATTGAGTTCCGGCTCAAACGGCTATTTGATGCGGTTGCCTCGCTACTAATATTAATTAGCATCTCACCACTGCTGGCGATAATTATGATTCTTGTCAAAAGATCGTCGCCAGGTCCGATTTTTTATAAGCAAGATCGCGTTGGTTTAAAAGGTCGTCGTTTCCAAGTTTGGAAATTTCGGACGATGGTCGAAAATGCCCATGAACTTCAGCAAGAATTGGAAGCTCAAAATGAAGTTAAAGGCGGAGTCCTCTTTAAAATTAAAGCCGATCCTCGGATCACCAAAATTGGTAAATTTTTGCGCCAGTATAGTCTAGATGAGCTGCCACAGTTGATCAACGTTTTACAAGGGCAAATGAGTCTAGTTGGGCCGCGTCCGCTCGCGATTAGAGACTATGAGCGATCGCTCGAAGACATCGGACAACTTTCTCAGGATCGACTTTTACGTTATGAAGTTTTACCTGGGATTACTGGACTATGGCAAGTCAAAGGACGTGCCAGTGTCGATTCGGACGAGATTTTTTACTGGGATATGGTGTATATTTTGCAATGGTCTTTGACTCTCGATATCAAAATATTGCTCGAAACAATTAAGGTGGTTTTATTTAGAGAGGGAGGTTATTAAACAGTTGACAGTTGACAGTTGACAGTTGACAGTGATTCGCGCTCCTCGGATCTGCCGAGGGTTTAGCGACCCAAATCACGCGGAGGTTCCCTCCGCATGTGTTTGGGTCAAGACAGCGAATCAGCGACGCATCGACCTGGAGGTGTATCCTTCACTGGGCGGGTGACCCGACCAGACAGGTTGTGTGCGTCAAGACAAGAGAGCGAAGTTTTGAAAGTGAGGATTTAGACCCCTAATTTTTATTAATTTACTCACATCTTGCACTAGTATATAGGCACTAAATTTCCAGTGAAACTAACTCGAATGCCAGCCCCTGTGACAACAGAAATTCTCGCTGACGCTCGATTTCTAATAAAAGTAGACTCACAGCAGTCTGTGGCATTAAC
>NZ_JBGSPA010000172.1:0-4527 GCF_041738855.1 Chamaesiphon sp.
TTCAACTTGTCTGTACATATTTACCTCTCTTGGTGACTGGGTTTCAACTGATTTTAGCTGATTTCCTTGGATCTGAGTAGCTAAATTAATCGCTGTCACTGCCTCTGAGTCTACATTTTAGCCTTTACTCAGCAAGCCCTAAATATTTGTTTTAATGCTCGATCGACTCGAAAGAAGATGTTCGATTGTGTCCATTTTGGCTCTCCCGCAGTTATGATGATAACCAAGACTTAGTTAAAGGAGGAAAGGATAAAGGGTAAAAGGGAAGATGTCTTAATTTGAGATAAAATACAGATTAACGATTGAAAATCTTACTTGCTACTTTGGATTTTATGTCAACGATCGATATCGGTTTCTTTACTAGTAGCACAGAATATAATGCACTTAGTATTTAGGCAGAGTTTAGCAGATTAGTAATCTTATTCTTGGCAGTTTCATCCTTGACGACTAGAACCTCATCCGAAGTAAGTGCCAGCACTATATCGCTATCTGGAGGGATTTTACCTACATCGATCGATACGATCGCATCAGTATTGATAAAGCGGTTGCTACCAACTGCAATAATCTCAATGTACATCAAAATCTCCTCAATCGATTCGGTTATTTAATTGCCGTAGGATTAAAGTCTGCGCCTCCTTTTGTCAGCAAATCCGTTCGTCTACTAATTACCGCTACCTTTGATATTAACATTCGATCGCGAGGTGTTCGATCGAATGTTAATATCGATCGGATATCACACACGATCTACCGGATCGATCGACATTTAACCAAGCCACTAAATCGCTCATCTGACTAAAATCTAACAAAGCCTCGCCCAATTCCTCTAATCGTGCCAGTGGTAAGCTGTTAATTCGGGTTTCGAGATCGATCCGATCGTTAACCACACCTTAGATATTTTCAGATCTAATTTACGATCGAATGGCCTTTTGTCCGATCGCTGAGATGCTACGTTTCATTCTTCAACTTAACCTACAAGGAACTAGAATAGATCTCAATAGTAGTTGACGTTTGGATCGAGTCAATGACAGCAAATACAGAAACAGATGAACTCAAGCGAGTGTTTGGATTGCCTACCCTCGTCATTTATGGTGTTGGCGATATCTTAGGGGCGGGAATTTACGCCGTTGTGGGCAAAATTGCCGGATTATCAGGGGGATTGGTGTGGGCGGCTTTTATCGTCGCGATGGTGGTTGCGAGTATGACTGCTTTGTGTTATGCCGAACTAGGGAGTCGATTGCCCAAAAGTGGTGGTGTCGCTTATTTCATCCATACCGCCTTTCGCATCGATTGGCTCTCTACCTTGGTAGGGTGGTTGATGTTTTGCACCTGTATCGTGTCGATGGCGACGCTATCTAGAGCCTTCGCAGGCTATGTGAATGCGATCGCGCCAGGAATTCCCGATTGGTCGATCGTGCTGTCACTATTTGCCGGACTGACTTTTATCAATTTCCGAGGAATGAAAGAGTCGTCGCTGCTGAATATCATCTGTACCACCCTCGAAGTTTCGGGGTTAATCGTGGTAATTGTGGTGGCGAGTACATTTTTGGCTGGAGGAGGAGCTAATCCTCCAGTTGTCCCTCCTAACGTTACTCCCACCCCGATCGGTTGGACGGCAGTGATTCAGGGCGCAGCCTTGGCCTTCTATGCTTTTATCGGCTTTGAGGATATTGTCAATGTCGCGGAGGAAGTGAAAAATCCCCAGCGCAATGTCCCGATCGCGATTCTATTATCCTTGGGAATTGCTGGCGTTATTTATATTCTGGTGTCCTGGCTGGCAGTCCAAGTGTTAGATCCGGCTACCCTAGCGGCTTCTAAAGCACCCTTGTTAGATGTCGTGGCACGGGCACAACCCAAGTTCCCAGCGGCGATCTTTACGATCGTGGCGGCTTTTGCCGTACTAAATACCGCCCTGCTAAATTTTATTACCTCGTCGCGGTTGCTGTTTGGCATGTCCCGTGAAGGATTGCTACCCGCTTGGTTGGGCAAATTGCACCCCGATCGATCGACCCCCCATCGCACCTTTTTGGTAATTCTCCCCTTGGCGATCGGGTTGGCGGTATCCGGCACGGTACAAGTGTTAGCAGGCGCGACTGCTACCTTAATTCTGATTATGTTCTCGCTGGTTAATTTGTCCTTAATCGCGATCGCCCGCCGCGATCCGCACACTGCTGGATTTCGGGTACCGCTATTCGTTCCGGCGATCGCGCTGGTACTCAATTTAGTGCTAGTTGCCTTTGCCTCGAATGACAGCCGTTTGTTAGGACTGGGATTTATGGCTGTGGGTGTCGTCCTCGTCGCCCTCCAGAGTGGCTTGAACAAGGGGCGCACGGCTGGCTAGTTCCTAGAGATTTCTTGGAGGGTGGGCAAATATTCTGGCGATCGATAATTCTAATGATAATTTTGTCCACTTTACAGCTTCATAATTAGTCTGCGTAGGCCTTTGCCCAGCCCTTTCAATGTGACAAGAACAACATGCATGTAACGTCATAAATCCGTCATTAGATCGCGCGAGACTAGTGGTTGAGTGCCCCTCTTCGATCAAAAAACTGCTCATAATTCGATCGAAGAGGGGCACGCCATAGTTGAACTCGATTCAAAACCGCATTCTCCGATCGATCGAAAAGTAGTAGTAGAAGAGTAACTTTTTTCACATTGAAAGGGCTGGCAGTGCCCACCCTACAGCTATCTATCTACTTCATTTACAAAGCTTTCGAGCTTCGTTCATTAATGGAGCGATGCTCATTTTCGTGCCAATCTTTTTAAATTCGGGATTGGGGTCATCTATCCAGATAGATCGAATATCGGCGTACCCCATAGTATCTGCCGTGCCGTTTATGCCATATTTAGTGCCATCGGGCGCAATGAATACAAGTGCGCTCGGAGGTTCACAGGTGATTGTCCCTCGATTTACGGTTAGCATCCATTTCTCTTTAAACATTGCGCTGTCTATTTCTTTTCTGTTCGCTGGCGTTGCTATCTCTCCACAGCTAGAAATCGCGAAAGAAAAGTACACAAGACCAAAAAACCTTACAATTTTTTTTCTGACTGGGTAATTCATGGATGGTGACCGATTGAGAATGACACCTATATTGTGTATGGTCATTAGGGCAATCTCAACCACCGCGTAACAAAATTGGTAGTGCGATCGACGATATTCGCTGACGGTAGCAAGCTACCTGCTGTTCCCATTTTTCGATTACTATAGACAGACCTGTAGGGCTGGCATACTTTGCCCCATGAGTAACGATTGTGTCTTGCTTGTGTTGCTTCGATCGATTTGGCAACTGCGTAATTGTCTCGGATTTTAACGATGCTATCTGGCAATAACTTTCTGCCCAATCTCCTAATTGATGGACAACTAATTTTGCAAGTTCTACACTATGTTTTCGATCGACCGATCCTTTCGTTACTATTTAAGCTTTCGATCTGCGGTAAACTACAGAGCTAAAACCTCGACCCTATATTTAGTGCATGAAGCTGAGATCTTGGATGGCGATCGGTAGTTTATTTTTGATGAGTTTATCGCTGGTGATGATTTCGGTCGATCGAGGGAATGCGATCGTTATTGCCCAGTCGCAGCCGAGCGTATGTCAAGAAAGAATTTCTCCAGTTACACAGATCGATCCCAACACCATCTCGATCGGGGAAGTAGCGATCGAATCTGGCATCGCCCGCACTGGAGCGCATGACGATTGCAAACGAGTCACACCCCTACCCCAAGGCACTCGCGCCCGCATTGTCGCCCAAACGACAGGCCCCGATCGATTCAAAAAGATCGTACCTTGGTATCAGTTAGACTATGGCGCGTGGATCGAAGCATCCGCCGTGAGTATTTTAACCACGCCCGTAACCACCCAAGCAACGATCGCGGCGGCTGATGTTCGAGCCGACACAGCCAAAACCGAATTAGTCTTGCCTCTATCTGCCCCCGTACCCTTCGAGATCCAACAAAACGATCGCGGCTTCGGCATCACCCTCTACAACACTACAGGCAGCATCTCCCAACTAAACCTACCGCCAGCACTCGCCACAGCTACGTCTCCCCCGGTCAAATCCCCCACGCCTACATCCCAATCCCTAGCGATTAGCAGTAGAACCTCATCCCCTAGCCCAGCCAGCCCCACCGCCCAGCCCCTACAATGGGCGGCGAATAAGTTGCTAACCTTACCGAACACGGGTATCGCTACAGCTAGTTGGCAAGCCCCTACAAGCGATCGAGTGCAAATTAACCTACAACTGCGCGCCCAGCAGCAATGGGGCTATCAAACCGCCTATCGCAATCATAATTTAGTAATTACCCTCCGCAATCCGCCCCAACTGAGTCGCAATCCCCAGAAACCTCTGGGCGGCTTGACTGTAGTAGTCGATCCCGGACATGGCGGCATTGATTCCGGCGCGGTGGGCAGAGCCTACGGTAATACCTATCTGGAAAAAACCGTGAATATGCAGATGTCTGAATACCTCCAACGGGCATTGATCGATCGAGGTGCGAATGTAGTGATGACGAGAACTACCGATATCAATCCC
>NZ_JBGSPA010000173.1:0-24170 GCF_041738855.1 Chamaesiphon sp.
GTCAACTTGTCGGTACATGAGTATTAACACCTTGGACTAGGCTTTAGACCGATCTTAGCTAATTTTCTGGGACTTCGCTCTTCCCGTTATCGATTGAATTCGTCTCCCTTCGCGGGTTCTAGTCTTCTTCAGCAAGCCCTATCTAAAGACAACCACCTCGTTACCGGAGACACCACCAAAACCGCCAACGATGCCTTTGAAGTCGCATTGCTCGACACCAACACCTTCAACCCCCTAGCAGGAACATCCATCGGCTTAAACCACACCGACTCCCTCCTCAACATCCAAGCCAACGGCACCATCTTTCATAGCGATAAAGTCACCATCACCGCTCTAGGTAACAACAGCAGCATCGTCACCATCGATCTCACCCAAGTCACCACCACCACTCAAGCCACCCTCTACTTCAACCTCTTAGGATTCGGAGCCAAAACCAGCACCGTCACCATCGACGACGTAAAACTCTTCACCTACAAGTAGACCCCAAATCCCAACTACATTGGGAATGACAGCTTCACCTACCTTGGTTTCGGTTCTGACGGACAGATCTCCAATCTCGCCACCGTCAACATCACCATTACAGGCGTTACCACCACGATCGTGCGGTTTCCACCATATCCAAGTCCTCAAAAAATACGGTTTCCTGTGTCTGGCTGACGCTAGCTTTTTGCAGTCACGGTGCTATAGTGTTAAACGAAACCGCTAGTCGGTTCAAAAATTAAGTGTGAGGAAATTTTAATGAACTGGAAAATTTTAGCGATCGCTGCTGGTCTATCTTTGTCGGTCGGTCTGACTGCTTGCAACAAAGAAGCTGCTGCTCCTGACGCTACCAAGACTGAGACTACAACAACAACTTCGCCTGCTGTCACCGAAACGAAGCCCGCTGACACTACTAAAAGCGAAACCAAAACTACTGAAACTAAGACTACTGAAACCAAGCCTGCTGATGGTGCGATGACTGCTCCTGATGCAAGCAAGACTAACACTACCAAGACTACCGAAACTAAAAAGCCTTAGTCATCGCTAGGATCGATTCTCGAATAGAATCGATCGAGTCTTATTTCAACCCCATCGCCATCAGGATCGGTACTGACTCACTTGGAGTAGCCGATTTTGGTGGCGTTGTTGATGCGGTAGTAAGTGGATGGTGAATGGTGAATAGATGTAGGGTGTGTTAGCGTTGGCGGAGCCGCGCCGAGAGGTAATAGCCGCATCAGCACCAATGAATGTAGAGCACTCAGTAAACGATCGCCACATCGCCAATCATCAACAACTTACCTGCCTCAGAGCGGGGAATCCGAGTATTGAGAGCCAATCGATAAAAATGATTGAATCTGGCTGCATGTATTTCAGCCGGAAGTGTCTGTTGACGCTGCTGGCTAAATATCTGTTGAAACTTCGCACTCACAGCACCACTGAGCGAATCACGCGTGGGCACTATACAGCGTTGACATGGATTGATACCCTCAAATTCCACCTCCCCCACTCGGAACTTGACGACAGCTCCAGGTGCGCCAAATAACCGATCTTCCCAAAAAGCTGGAACGCCACTTACTTCTAAATTGGTTCTAAATCTCCGGCGGGCTTCGTCCAAATCTAAACCTGGAAACCAACCACAAACCATCTTCAAGGTCGCGGTACTAATAATTGTCGGTCCGTAAGCATCTGGGTCATCTGGGAACCCGTGAGTGGCATTTTCGATGAGGCTCACGGCAAAGCCAAAGAACTGACTCAACCATCGGGCTAAGGCAATTGGTTCGGTAGTCAGGCAAAATGTATAAATCGTCGGATCTGCGGCAGTGGCGAGACTAATCATCGGTCGATCTCGATCGACTAGGTTAAATTGACTGCGGAGTTGCTGAATTTTGACCGTGCGTTTAGCATTGACAACTTTGCCCCGCTCATCGACAATCGCCCACCGTCTGTCGTATTCTAACGCACCACCTGCGGAAATTTGGGTGCGCTCCACTACCATTCCATCCAGCGATTTGACTGGATAGATCGCGATCTGCGCTAGCGTCGGTTGGATATTACTCACGATAAATTCTAGCTGCTGACAAATTTCCCCCTAAAGCCTACAACCTAAAGCCTCTCTAATACTGCTCGATCGCGGTAAACTTATGACCGGACTTGGCTGACTCGCCACAGGTGCGCGGCGTGGGGATAATTTTGCCTGGATTGGCGAGTTCCTTGGGATTGAATACTTGACGTACCCATTGCATCGTCTCTAGATCTGTCTCGGTAAACATCTCCGACATGTAGCAGCGTTTGTCAGCACCGATGCCATGTTCGCCCGAAATACTCCCGCCAACTTTGACACAGAGCTTGAGGATTTCCCCGCCCAAGGCTTCTACTTGCTCTAGTGCGCCAGCCACGGAGTTATCGTACAAAATCAACGGGTGCAGATTGCCATCGCCAGCATGGAATACATTGGCGACAAAATAGCCATACTTTTCGCCCAGGATTGCTATTTCTTGAAGCACGTAGGATAGCTGCGTGCGGGGAATGACCCCATCTTGGACATAATAATCGGGACTGATTTTGCCCATCGCCGCAAAGGCGGCTTTGCGCCCCTTCCACAGCCGCAGTCGTTGTGCTAGCTCCGTGGCGACTTCGATCGATCTGGCTCCGTTCTCGCGGCAAATTTCAGCAATACTGACTTGATTGGTCGCAACTTCGATCGCCGAGCCGTCGATTTCGACCAGCAGAATGGCAGCAGCATCGCGGGGATAACATTGAGTAGCGACAACATCTTCAACAGCGTTGATGCTGAAATTGTCCATCATCTCAATTCCGGCGGGGATAATTCCTGCACTGATGATGCCGGAGACTGCGCTCCCTGCGGCTTCAACGCTGGCAAAATCGGCGAGGAGGACGCAGATGGATGCGGGCGTTTTGAGGATTTTGAGGGTGATTTCGGTAGCGATACCGAGAGTACCTTCAGAGCCGACAAATAAGCCCGTCAGATCGTATCCAGGCATTTCGCCGATCTCGCCACCGACTTCGATAATTTCGCCACTGGGAATTACCAATTTCAAACCGAGGACGTGGTTGGTTGTCACCCCATACTTGAGACAGTGTACGCCCCCAGAGTTTTCAGCAATATTACCACCGATCGAACAAATGACCTGACTCGAAGGATCTGGGGCATAATAAAAGCCGCCGCCACTGACAGCCTGAGTCACCCAGTTGTTGATAACGCCAGGTTGGACTACGACGCGCTGATTGTCCAGATCTACTTTGACGATTTGATTCATCAATGATGTGACAATCAATACGCAATTTTCGACAGGTAATGCGCCCCCAGACAACCCCGTACCCGAACCCCGCGCGATCCAAGCAATATTATTTTCATCACAAATTTTCACAGCGGCGGCTACTTGGGCAGTCGTTTTGGGCAAAATTACTAGAGCTGGACGTTCGCGATAGCTAGTCAACCCATCGCACTCATAAGTCATCAATTCCTCTCGCCGCTGAATGATGCCTTTGATACCGACGACTGCTGTGAGTTGTGCAATAATCGGTTTCCAGTTACGTTGTGTAGGTCTGTCTGTCAATAGCATCTGCAATAAGGGGGATAGTGCTGGGATAACGTTTGCGACTGGATCGATCGATAAAAAGTATTTAGGTGTACCGTTTTGCTGCAAACGAGTTGACCATCCACCATTTACCTATATCTTACACTCTTTCCCCTAGTAGTCTCATTACAAGCTGGTGGGCTAGCTATCAACTGTCAACTGTCAACTATCAACTAGCCTTAATCTCTCCATTACCTGAACTTTACCTTGACCGAGTAATCTAAGTTCAGATTTTGGAGCGAAAATTATGCTGTCAATCGTTCAAAGTACAGAACTAGACTACTCACACCAACAGCATCAACCTTCCGTCCTCAATAAGCGACTGTATTTTCATGCCAAAGGCGATGAAATTCCATTGTTTCCAGAGGGTGTGTGGCAAGTTACCCAGGGACTGGTGCAACTGAGTGCTAATTATGAAGATGGAGAGCAGGTATTATTTGGATGGGCGGCTACTGGAGCGTGGTTTGGGACTCAAGGATCGGATACTTTAGATTATCAAGCGATCGCGTTATCGCCTGTCTACCTCAGGTGGCTGCGTCTGGATGAGATTGAGAGTTCGATGCGATTGTCGCAGTTGTTGCTCCCGCAATTGGCAAAGCGGATGCGTCAAGCGGAGCTGTTGCTGATTATCAATGGGCGCAGACATACCGTCGAAAGGCTCAGAGGTTTGTTGTCTTTGTTGCGTGCGGAGTTGGGTGAGATTTTGCCCGAGTGTCAGACGCGGATTAATTATAAGTTTACCCATCAACAGTTAGCTAGTGCGATCGGCACTACCCGCGTCACCGTCAGTCGAATGATGGCTCAGTTTCAAACTAAAGGCTATCTGACACTCGATCGTCACCGCCATCTGATCTTGGATAATAGTTACTTTAGCAATATCGGTAGTTAAATAGTTGACAGTTGCGGATGCTGTTCAGGCGGAGGATACCTGGCGCATGTGTTACACCAGCGGCTCGCGATACGTAGGCTCTGCCGAGGGTTTGCGGATGCTGTTCAGGCGGAGGAACCCTGGTGCATGTGTTGCACCAAGCAGCGAGACAAGACAAGCAGACAGTTGATAGTTGACAGCGAATTACGCGTCATAGAGGTTTCCTCCAAATTTGTTAACTATAGAAAGAGTAGGGGCAATCCGAATTTCCCGCTTCCATGTGTGCTGGCGATCGATCGCTTATTCAACGATCTACTCTTCTAGGATACAAGGGGCAATTCATAAATTGCCCCTACTCTTTCTATGAGATCGCTCCTTTGGTGCGACCTCATACCCCACTTTTGCAGAGTATGATTATTTTGGGGCAACTCGTTCAGCTCGATCGCTATGCTGAGGTAGCTCGATCGCCACTTTGGGACTTTTAGTAAATGCTCGAAAATAGAGAGATTGACATAACTCCTTGAGCGGGAACAATAGATAAGTCAGCGGATTAATCGTCACGATGATATCTCGAAAATCACGTTTGGCTAACCAGATAATTGCCCGAGCGACCCAACTTGCTGACATCACACCATAGGGGTTGAGCTGACTCTTGAAGGGACCTAATACTAGTTTGCGAATAATACAGGGAGCGTCCAATCGGCGCAGGGTCACTAAGTCACCGAGGGTACGTTTGGACAATTCATATAAGGGACTAAAAGCTGGATTTACTTCGGCTTCAGAGGTATTGATCCAGAGTTCTTTGGTCGCGCGTTCGTGCGATCGCGTTACTGTACTTAGAAATAATTCGGTCAGTCTGAGCGTGGAAAAAGTATTAGTTTCATAAGACTGATAAACTGCTGTGGGAGAGCGATCGCCGTACACATTCACGCCATGATTGACGATCAGAATATCTACTCCTTGGAGGTGAGCTAGCAATTCTGATTCCGCTCCTAGCTCCCAGTTCAAGATCGTCGTCCCCGCCCTAAATACTGCGGCGGAATTGGTAGTAATTGCGATAACTTTTGCACCTTGGCGAGATAATTCGGCCACCAATCCTTGCCCGAGCGCACCACTAGCACCAGTGACCGCCACTACCTTACCTTTGATTGACAAACTCGTACCAATAATCCGATCGACTGACGTAAAATGTCCGGCAAAATAAGCATTAGTTTCATCAAAATGATGTCGCCAATGATAGGTACGATTTACCCGCCATAGTGCGGGAATCCCGTCTAAATCGCCAGGTTTGTGACTGAGATCTGTGGCGAGTAACATCCCTTGCGATCGCAATACTGCGGGAATCAAGAACACCACTGAATAAATACACCCCATCCACAGCCCTGGATTGTGAGTCAAAATCGCGATCGCAGCCGTCAACCCCACCATGCACAGGGCTTCTGGCACATCATTATACAGTTGGGACTTTTGATAAGTCTCCATATTGGCGATCGAGAAATCCCGCCGATAGGCTTTGTGATGCAGCAGGTGAAACTGTTTAATCGGTTGCCAATAGTGTCCGGCGATATGATAGATGTCCCTGATTACTTCCGCGTACAGGATCGAGATAATTCCTAAGATAAATTGCATGGTTAGTTGATTCAATGGCAGTTAGTGGATGGTGGATGGTGGATGGTGGATGGTGGATAGTGGATGGTGGATATTGAATAGTGGCTCGCAACTGTCAACTATCTAAAAATCTACCCCTCTTCTGAGATCGACACCGCGATCGGCATAATGTTTGTGACAGATCATTTCCGAGTGGACGCTGGCAATATTAAAATAAGCTGGCGTATTGAAACAGCGTCCGGTGATAATTACCTGCGTATCTGGGGGTTTGTTGGTGAGGGTGCGGACGATCGGTTCTTGGGGGAGGAGATCGAGGTCTACAGTGGGGTTTAATTCGTCGAGAATGACCGTCTTATAGAGTCCCGATGCGATAGCACTACTGGCGATTTCCCAGCCCCTTTGTGCCTCTACAAAGTCGATATCTTGTTGCTTCCCGCGCCAGACGATCGCATCACCGCCACAGCGATGGTGATCTACTAGTTGGGGATAACTTTTTTTCAAGGCATCGATCGCGGCATCTTCAGTATACCCAGTCCCACCTTTGAGCCATTGGACGATCAGGACGCGGTGGGATCGATCTTGACTGATGCCTTTGCCGATCGCTTGGAGTGCTTTGCCCAGGGCACTTGTAGACTTACCTTTCCCTGCACCTGTATAGATTTCGATCCCTTCAATCCCTTGCGCTGCTGCTTCGGGATGATGGTGCGCTCTCATTTCGGAATGGAGATCGGCGATCTCGATTAGAGCTGGGGGTGCATCACGTCCGGTGACGATGACTTCGAGATGGGTGGGTTTGGATTGGAGCAGCTCGACGACTTCGGCAATGGGGAGTAAGCCCAGATCGAGAGTGGGATTGAGTTCGTCGAGGACGATTACTGAGTATAAGTCCGAATAAATTGCACCTTTGGCTACCGCCCACGCTCGACTGGCTTCAGCGCGATCGAAATCGATAATTTCATCCTTGCCAAAATATTCGGAACGTCCCGTGCGGACGCGATCGATCAAATGTGGGAAACTCTTTTGCAGTGCAGCGATCGCGGCATCCTCATCATAATCCCGTTCCGACCCCTTCAAGAACTGAAGCAACAAAATCCGAGTATCCGCACCTGCTTCAATCCCCAATCCGATCGATCGCAATACTACCCCTAATGCTGCTTGGGATTTGCCTTTGCCCGCCCCATCATAAACGTGAATTTGACCCGTTGCACGTTCTTGGCGTTTGGTTGCCGTCCGAATCCCAATCCCCACTCTACTCACTGAAATTTTACTCCTAATTGATTTAGTTATTGCCCGTCGGATTGCTGTACTCATAGCTGAGTCATTGACACTCAGCAGTATATTTCAAATCTGTAGCAAACTAGACAAGATGCTGCTAATGTACGCCCAGACACCGCCGGAGGCGATCGCCTCCGCAGATCGATCGCATCAACCAGACTGACACCGCTCAATGATTATAGACAACTTAATCGGCTGGTTGTTTATAATAGCCTTAACATCTGCTGCCCCTCTACAGAGGCTGCGCCTCAGCCACATCACCAACTGATAACTATGAACCTCGCACTCTCTCAAATCGGTACCCAAATGTCTAACTTGACTGGTGTGCGCGCCATCATGAAAGATATCCAAGCAACTCTCACCGCTAGCAAAGGGCAGGAGTTTATCAATCTCAGTGCGGGTAATCCGGTCATCTTGCCGGAGATCGAGCAGATGTGGCGGGATTATACGATCGAGTTATTGGAGAGCAAGGATTATGGCGAGGTAGTCTGTCGGTATGGCTCCAGTCAGGGCTATCAACCCTTGATCGACGCGATCGTCACTGATTTCAATCATCGCTACAGCCTCAATTTGACCGCTAGAAACGTCCTCATCACCCCTGGCAGTCAAAGTTTGTATTTTTATGCGATGAATGCCTTTGGGGGGCAGACAGCAGGGGGACAGCTCAAGCAAGTAGTGTTGCCGCTGAGTCCCGATTATACGGGCTATGGGGGGATGGCGATCGTGCCAGATTCGGTGCTAGCTTATCAGCCAACTTTGGATATCGATGCTGCCAATCATAGTTTCAAATACCGACCGGATTTTAGTCAGTTACAAATCGGTGAAGATACTGGCTGTGTCTTGTTTTCACGCCCCTGCAATCCGACGGGAAATGTCTTGACAGATGAAGAAGTCCAAAAGATCGTGGCACTTGCGGCTACTTATGACGCACCTGTATTGATCGATTCTGCTTATGCACCACCGTTTCCCAGTCTAAATTTCACGGAGATGACGCCGATCTTTGGTGACAATATCTTGCACTGCATGAGCCTGTCCAAAGCCGGACTACCAGGGGAACGCATCGGTATCGCCTTGGGTGGTGAAAAATTCATCGGAATTTTGGAGTCATTTCAGACCAATATGTGCATCCACTCCTCGCGCTACGGTCAAGCGATCGCGGCGAAAGCGATTGCTAGCGGTCGATTGGCAGATTTAGCAACTACGGTGATTCGCCCCTATTATCAGCAAAAGTTTGCTGTCCTAGAAGCAGGCATCAGCAAGTTTATGCCCCAAGATCTACCCTGGTATCTCCATCGGGGCGAAGGCGCAATTTTTGCATGGATGTGGTTCCAAGATCTCCCGATTACTGATTGGGAGCTATATGAAGCTCTCAAACAAGTCGGGATTATCGTCGTCCCAGGTAATTCATTCTTCCCTGGCTTGCGCTCAGACTGGGCGCACAAGCAACAATGTATTCGGATCAGTCTAACTGCAAGCGACGCGGAAATCGATACCGCGATGGAGCGATTAGCGGCAGTGGTTACGGAAGTTTATCGGGGGAAGTAGATAGCAGTGGATAGATTTGTATGTTGGGTAGCGGATGCGCGCACGCCTTTGTTTCCCGACGGTTTGCGGATGCGCGCTCTGGAGGTTTCCTCCAGGCTTAGCGCACCAAGCAGCGACCCAAATCGCGCTGTAGGCGAGCGGAGCGAGACGTGTCGCTAGACGGTTCCCTCAGCGTGCGTTTGGGTCAAGACAGCGCACCAAGCAGAGTGAAGCGAAACCCAACAGCACCAATATCGATTACCTCCGGTATGCTGTGCGATCGAAAGTCTCAATCGATCGTGTCGTTAACGCTGGGGTTGTTGGGTTTCGCGGGCTTCAACCCAACCTACAAATCTACAATTAGCTTTCGATCTGTTCTGTTGGTAGATAATTAGATTTGTATAATAATCTCGCGCGGCGTTGTTTGAGTAAATCTGCGTCTGCTAATGCGATCGCTTCATCTAACATTAGATTAGCTAAATCTAACTGACGACAAGCCTCTCTTAAATTAGCGATGGATTTAGCTCTTGTTTCAGGATCGGGAATTCTAAATTGGGTATTCATGATTAATTCCAGTTACGTTGAATGTCCTGTAGGCTGGCAATACTGGTATCGATAGAAGTTTAATTTCGCGGGGTGGGCACTGCCCACAGCACCATTATCGATTTAGTAATATACATATTGAGGTGTTGAATATCGATCGATTAGTGAAGAGATTGCGAGCGAATCAAGCAGTCTAAACTCTTATTGCTTCGGCTCTGAATGGTCCGTGGGCATTGCCCACCCTACGTTTCTATCGGCTCTAGTGACAGCTATAATCCTAACTTCCAAAATACAACAGTACCCACATGGATAGAATTCCTTCAATCTCCAACACCATTTAACCTCAAAATCGAGATAACCGATCTCCCCACCTGACAACTAGCCGAAGGCACCATCACCGGATACGATACCAACGGTTGCCCCAACGGAGGCACCCTCACCCGTGCGCTCAGGTGCAGGCTTCGCCAACGACACCGACGGCAACGGACTCGGCTGGTTCATCGATATCACCCCCGACGACAACGCCGAATTCGACCAAAATCTCACCACCACCGCCACCTGAAAATTTGATAATGATGGTAACGATTCTGTCATTCTGTTGAGGTCGTTGGGTTTCGCGGGCTTCAACCCAACCTACAATTTGCTCCCTACTCTCTACCCTCTACCCTACGCCATTCTCGTTTCGATCGCCCAGCGTGCCAACTCCGTCCGATTGCTGAGTCCAGTTTTACCGAGCATATTGGAGACGTGACTTTCGATCGTGCGTTGACTGACATTCATCTGGATGGCTATTTCCCGATTTGCGAGTCCTCTAGCTACTAGTTGGACGACCTTGACTTCGGTGGGAGTGAGTTCGACAGTAGCCGGAACTTGAATCGGCGAACTATCGTCACCCATTGCATCGGTATGTAGCAACAATCGATGTGTTTGTTTGAGCGATGATTCGACTTGGGCGACGAGTTCTTCTGGCTCGAATGGTTTGACCATATAGACATCAGCACCCAAGTTGAGACCCTTGATCCGATCTTGACTTTGACCCCGAGCGGAGAGAAACAACACTGGAATCCAGCTCGTGCGCGGATCTTGGCGGACATTTTCGATCAGTGCATAGCCATCCATCTCTGGCATCATAATGTCACAGACGATCATATCAGGGAGATCTTGGGAAAGCAGGTGTAGAGCTTCTTTCCCATTGTCGGCGGTCAGTACCTCATAGCCTCGAAACTCTAAATAATCCCTAACTAATAAGATGAGATTGGGGTCATCATCGATTAATAGTAGTCGCTTGCGGTCTTTTCCACCAACTGCTTTCATAATCTTCTGACTAGAGTTAACCGGATTGTAACGATCGATAATGTGGCTTTAACCACCCAATGGGTGAGATATTCAGCGAGTATTCAACTTAATTTACACAAAATAGCCTTCGGGAGAAAGATATCATTGTTACTTTGTCGATAAGCACTGGCACTGTTGGGCACGGATTTACTAGATTTTAGATCCTAATCGATCGATCCATCAGGTATTTATTGTCTGTAAATCTGCTACTATCTACCAAATGATAAAGCTATTGTAAGTTCAGTTCTTGACATCAGCAGTTGTAACCAAAATAATTCAAACCGCAGGTGTCTATAGATAATACTCCAAGATTGCGATCTTTTACCAGGAACTAGGCTTTAGGATTTAGGGATTAGGGATTAGGGATTGTCGCAATCCTCAACCAGATTCTTGAGACATCTTGGTGCGTTACGGCTTGCGCCTAACACACCCTCCATTTTTAGGCTGTAGAGATTAGGTATGAGGTGCTAGGGATTAGGTATCGGTAAACATCGGAAAATATGGATTTTCCAGTCCTAAAGCCTAACACCTAAAGCCTAAAGCCTAATGTAATAGCTCTTCCAACTGATTTTGACTGCACAACCATTGGTACAAGCCTTTCTGAGCGATGAGATCTTGGTGAGTGCCTGTTTGGACGATTTCGCCTTTATCCATGACGAGGATGCGATCGGCGGTGGCGGCAGCGGATAATTGATGGGTGATGAATATTGTCGTGCGTTTTTGTCCGGTTTTGGAGAGGTTCTGGAGGATGGCGGTAGCGGTTTGATTGTCTACGCTGGAGAGAGCGTCGTCGAGGATCAATATTGGTGAATTTAACAGTAAGGCGCGGGCTAGGGCGGTGCGCTGGCGTTGTCCGCCCGAGAGGGTGATCCCGCGTTCGCCGACGATGGTATCGTATTGTTCGGGAAAGTTGAGAACTTCCCAATGGATTTGCCCGAGTTTGGCGGCTGATTCGACGCTATTGCGGTTGGCTAAAGGCTCACCATAGCGGATGTTATTCTCGATCGAGGTACTAAATAAGAAGCTGTCTTGGGGGACATAAGCGATCGCCTCACGCAAGTCGTCTAGACTCAGATTGGTGATGTCATAGCCATCGATAAATAAGCTCTGCTCGGGCACTTCTAGCAGTCGGGGGATGGCATTGGCGAGGGTGGATTTGCCCGAACCGATCGGCCCGACGATCGCGATCGTCTCACCTGCGGCAATGGTAAAATTGAGATGCTTGAGTGCGGGTGTCTCTGCGCCAGGATGAGTGTAGCTAAAGTCTCGGGCGGTAATTTGACCCTGGAGGGGTGTATCTAGGTGCAGTACACTCGGTGTATCGGCGATTTTGGGCTGGTTGAATAGGATCGCTTCGACGCGATCGATACTGACTTCACCACGCTGATAGGCGGTGATCGTAAATCCTAATAATGCCGTCGGGAAGATGAGATTTTGGGCGTATATAACCAGTGATAAAAAGCCGCCGATACTAATTTCTTGGTTGGCGATCGCTAGTCCACCCTGCCATAGTAAGACCAATAAACTAATCGATGCCAGTCCTTGAATAATCGGGAAAATTGTATTTCGTGATTCGGCAAGTTTGAGATTGGCGGTAAATAATTCCTGATTCTGCTTCCGAAAGGCACGGCGTTCGGTTTCTTCTTGAGCGTAGATTTTGATCGACGCAATCCCACTCAAATCCTCCTGAATCAACTCGCTCAGATCGGAGATCGATTCTTGCACGACTACCTGCTGATCTCGCAGTTGTCCGCTAAATAACTGCACCGCCACCAACATCAGCGGATATACTGCCAATGCCATCAGTGTCAGCTTGACATCGATAAATAACATCGCTGGTAATGTCAGCGCGTACGCAAACACAATATTCGCCGTACTCAATACCGCAAACCCGACCAACCGCGTGATATTCTCCACATCACTCGTAAACCGATTGACGAGATCTCCCACCGTCGTCGTCGCAAAATAACCTGGCTCCAACGTCAGAAGATGCTCGAAGATATTCTGCTTGAGTGTCGCTTGTACCTGTCGCCCCACTCTAAAGATGGTAATCCGCGAGATCATCCGCACCACCCACATCACCGTCGTCAATGCCACGATCGCGATCGCCAGTTTGGTGAGATAATCACTCGTAAATGAAGTCCTGAGTCGATCGATCCCTTCTCTGATCGACAGCGGGATATAAACACTCAAAGCATTGACAATAAACAGCGCAAAGATACCTTGCCCTGTTTGCCACTTGTACGGATTGAGATAGTTGAGCAGTTTTTGGAAACGAGACATCGCGTGGGGATGGAGGGACTGGGGACGAAGGGACGAGGGGACGAGGGACGGGGGGACTGGGGAATCGTTCACTATTCACCATCCACCATCCACTCCTAAAACCTAAAACCTAAAGCCTAAACCCTAGATTGTGTGATAAAATCAAAGGTTTGTGGCACTGTCTCAAATATAGCTCAGAAAGCTTGAATAAGAAATCAATATGGCAAAGCGCGTACAGTTAGTTCTCACCCAAGATGTCCGTAAACTGGGCAAAAATGGCGATTTAGTTGAAGTAGCACCTGGATATGCTCGTAACTATCTCCTCCCCCAAAAAATTGCTACCAATGTCACTCCTGGCATCCTCAAGCAAGCCGAAAAGCGGCGTGAAGTAGAGCGGTTGCGGTTATTGGCACTCAAAGAAGTTGCTCAAACTCAAAAAATCGCGATCGAAAAAGCTGGTAAGTTCTCCATTGCCAAGCAAGTGGGCGAAAATGAAGCAATTTTTGGTACGGTAACCACCGCCGAAGTCGCTGAAGTCATCAAAGAAATCGCGGGACAAGATGTAGACAAACGCGATATCACGATGCCAGATGTTGCCAAGCTCGGTACCTATAGAGCTGAACTCAAGCTTCATCCTGAAGTCGTCGTCACGATCGAGATCGAAGTCGTCTCTAAATAATCTTAGCTTCCACCGCTCGAATCAGGCTGCACCCGCAGCCTATTTTTATATCTAGAATAGCTGACTTTTTAGTATAATAATACTAAAACTATCCTAAATCAGATCCCTGGGATCTGGTGCGTTACGCTATTATAGCAACCGCCAAGGCGGTTAGGACAGCACAGCGATTAAAATCGCCGCTAGTGCTGCAAAGTCCGCCTACGCGGACTGAGATCTAGAGTGTCTTAACCGATGTGGCGACTGCTATACCTCCGGTAGGCTCCGCCAACGCTAACACACCCTACATCAAGTAATCAACTTGGAACCTAAATATTGAGCAATACTCACCCTAAAACCCAATCCTAAAGCCTAAAACCTACCCCCTACCCTCTACCCTCTACCCCCTTCCATGTCAGACACACCCAACTTTCGATCGACAAGTCTGATTCCACCGCAGAATATTGAGGTAGAGGAAGCGATTTTGGGCGGGATTTTACTCGATCCAGAAGCGATCGGACGAGTTGCCGAAAAGCTGGTACCAGAAGCCTTTTATACACCGACACATACTGATATTTACAAAGCAGCATTAGCTCTCAATAGCCAAGGTAAACCTACCGATTTGTTGACAGTTACCGACTGGTTGACAGACCAAAAACAGCTCGAAAAAATTGGCGGTCAGAATAAATTAATTCAACTCTTGGAGCGAACAGTTAGTGCTGTGAATATCGATTCACTAGCCGTGCTGGTGATGGATAAATATATCCGGCGAGAGTTGATTAAAGCGGGGACAGAAGTCACTCAATTGGGCTACGCTGCCGATCGACCGCTAGAAATCGTCCTCGATGAATCCGAGCAACAAATCCTCAATTTGACGCAAGCTAGACCCAAGCAAGGGCTAACACCGATCAAAGAAATTGTCGCGACTACCTATCAAGATATTCAAGACCGTCATGACAAATTAATTCCGCCTGGATTGACTAGTGACTTCAGCGATTTAGATGGAATGACAGGCGGCTTTCAGCGATCGGATTTGATTATTATCGCGGGTCGTCCGTCAATGGGGAAAACAGCCATCAGTTTGAATATTGCTTACAATATGGCAAGGCTACATAAGTTGCCAGTATTGGTATTTAGCTTGGAAATGTCCAAGGATCAATTGGTACAAAGATTGATCGCTAGCGAAGCTGGTGTCGATAGCAATCGCCTCCGTGCGGGGCGAATTGCGCCCAACGAATGGGATTCAGTATATAAAGCAGTAGACAGGATTTCTGAGCTGCCAATTTATATCGATGACAATGCTAGTATGATGCTGATGGAGATGCGAAGCCAAGCCCGAAAATTGCAAGCCGAGCATGGCGGAACGTTGGGATTGATCATGATCGACTATCTGCAACTGATGGAAGGTAGTAGTGATAATCGGGTTCAGGAAATCTCCAAAATTACCCGTGGCTTAAAAGGATTGGCGCGGGAATTGCAAGTGCCATTAATTGCTTTGTCGCAACTAAGTCGCGGTGTGGAAGCTAGAAATAATAAACGTCCAATGATGTCAGATTTGAGAGAATCAGGTAGTATCGAGCAAGACGCGGATCTCATTATTATGCTCTATCGCGATGCTTATTATAATCCTGATACACCCGATCGAGATATTACCGAGCTGATTATTACCAAACATCGCAATGGCCCAACAGGTATAGTTAAACTGGTATTCGATCCAGCTTTAACTAAGTTCAAGAACTTAGCACGTCCGATGAATTAGCTGACGTTTGACAATCTTCTTGACGGTGCTCAGATGGGATTGGGGTCATCTCGAATCGATCGATAGTGTGGCAATAATATCGACTAGTTTGCTGGGTAAGGGATATCCTCCGGATCGATACCTTGGGCGCGGAGGTAGGCGATTAATTTGTCCTTCTCCTCACATTCTCGATCGGCTCGTTGAGCTTCCTGCTCGGCTCGTTGAGCTTCTTGCTCGGCTCGCTGAGCTTCCTGCTCGGCTCGCTGAGCTTCCTGCTCGGCTCGTTGGCGTTCGGCTTCAATCTGTTCTACTGCCCAGGGCAAGATACTTGATGACTGGTTCCACCAGCGCAGCCAATAGCCGTTTCGTCCTTCTTTAGTTCCCGTCCAAGTACCCAAGTAGAGGTCGAGTTCTGGGAGCCAATGGCGACCATTTTCATCCGGTTGTTCTAGTTCGTACTTGCCGTTTTGGAGTCGGTACAATTCTAACAGTCCATCATGCGGCTCGAAGATGGCATAAATCGGCACCTGCAATATTTGCTCGTAAAAAAACCATTTCCCAGGGGGATAAGTGGGCTTGACTGAATATTCTCCGCCTTCGGTTGCTGAGAGAAATTCCATGACGATGAGGGGTACGTCTCCCTCTAGGTTGGGCGTGTAGCTGTTGCGATCGGGCAACTGTGCTCTGACACTAGGAACGTACAACCAATCGGGTGCCTTGATGATTAATTCTCCATTCACAGTCGCACACAGTGCGAAATTGGAAGCAATCAGCATCTGTGGTTGAATGCTTTGAGCTATTTCTAGGCTTTCTCTCAACGCGCCTGCGAGTAAGGGTTGTCCGGTATTTTCCACAGGTTCGTCTGCTAGTTGAAATCCGGCAGGCAGGGGTTCCCACTTGATTTCCAATGGCTGCCGTCGGTTAATCTTGAGTTGAGTTGTCATACGTGCAACTGTGTCGATCGATCTCTAGTTTAGTACATATTATCTAATCCGAGTCATGTTTGTTGCTTTGATAAGTACCGATGTAATCGGTTAATATTATTTAACTTGTAGATAGTAGGCAATATCGATCGAGTGAAAATCTAAATTATGGTACTTTCTCCATCAGAGGATGTCTGAAAAGGGGTGTTTGATATCGATCGCAGATCAAAATCCCCCTTTTCAGGGGGGATTTCTAGAGTTTATGCTTAAAAGAATTGACTTTTCAGACATCCTCTCAAGAAAACTCTCGTGTTGCTTCAGTCAGTGCAGAAAAGGATCGCTCATATTTTTGATGGTCGATGACCCAATTATTTTAATGTTGCCATATCGATGACAAAGCGATATTTGACATCACTCTTGACCAAGCGATCGTAAGCTTCATTAATATTAGCGATCGGGATTAGTTCGATGTCTGAGGTAATATTATGCTTGCCACAAAAATCTAGCATTTCTTGAGTTTCTTTGATGCCGCCAATCAGGGATCCGCTGAAACTGCGTCGCCCAAAAATTAGAGTACCAACACTGACGGACAGCGGGTCAGATGGTACGCCAACTTGGGTGAGATTACCATCGCGTTTTAGTAGTAAGAAGTAGGCATTGATATCATGCTGCGCGGACACAGTATCGAGAATGAAATGAAAACTATTGATGTGTTTGTTCATCTCATCCGCATTTTTGGAATTGACGACTTCATCTGCACCCAACCGCAGGGCGTCATCAACTTTATTCGCTGAAGTGGTGAAGACGACCACATGTGCGCCCATAGCTTTCGCCAATTTCACGCCCATGTGCCCCAATCCGCCGAGTCCGACGATGCCGACTTTTTGACCTGCGCTCACATTATGATGATGCAAGGGCGAATAAGTGGTGATACCAGCGCACAACAGCGGTGCGGTGGCGGCGAGATCTAAATTATCGGGAATATGCAGCACAAACGCTTCATCCACGACGATACCGTTAGAATATCCGCCGAAAGTGATGCCACCAAGGTGTTTGTCAGCAGAGTTGTAGGTAAATGTTGTGTTTGGGCAGAATTGTTCTAAGTCTTCCTCACAGTTGGCACAAGTGCGACAGGAATCGACCATACAACCGACTCCAGCTTTGTCACCTGCTTTGAATTTGGTGACGTGGGTGCCAACTTTGACTACTCGCCCGACGATTTCATGCCCAGGTACACAGGGGTAGGCGGTACCTGCCCATTCGCCACGGACGGTATGCAAATCTGAGTGACAGACACCACAATATAAAATTTCGATCTGGACATCGTGGTTGCCAACTTCGCGACGTTGAAAGTCGAAGGGTGCGAGTGGCGTTGTCGGACTTTGGGCGGCGTAAGCAAGAGTTTTCATAGATTTATGTGGGTGGGTTTAGATAACTGGAAGGGGTTAAAGAGCACAGCAATTGAAATCCAGTGCAGTGTAGAAGGAAGCAAAGAGCCTTAACGTGAACTCACGTTACTCGAAGCCTTCGAGGACGATTTTACCTCGCGCCTTACCGCTCTCAATCAGGGTGTGAACCTGCTTGAGATTGGCAGCGTTTACCTTTGTATATCTCTCTGTCATGGTCGTTTTCAGTACGCCTGCATCGACGAGGCGGGAAACTTCATTGAGAATTTTCCCCTGTTCGTCGATGTCGGAGGTGTTGAAGATCGATCGCGTGAACATCAGTTCCCAGTGGACTGATACTGACTTACGTTTAAACTTGGTAATATCGAGAGTTGCTGGATCGTCGATGAGTCCCCAGCGACCTTGAGGGGCTATTAATGCGGCGATCGCATCAAGATGTCGATCGGTTTGAGTGGTGGCAAACACAAACGCTGGCGCACCCAACCCTAGCTTAACAATTTCATCGGCAAGAGGTAAACTGTGGTCGATCGCCTGATGCGCCCCCATCTCCATGGCCCAAGCCACTGTCTCTGGGCGCGAGGCGGTAGCAATCACCGTCAGATCTGTCAGTTGACGCGCCATTTGGATCGCGATCGAACCAACACCACCAGCCCCACCAATAATCAGAATTGCTGGAGCCGCTCCAGGTACCGCCTTCCGCACGTCCAATCGATCGAACATCATTTCCCATGCCGTCAGTGAAGTCAGGGGTAAGGCGGCTGCTGCTGCCCAATCTAGGGTCTTCGGCTTCATCCCCACGATCCGCTCATCGACTAAATGATATTCGGCATTGGTACCAGGTCGGGCGATCGCCCCAGCATAAAACACCTCGTCACCAGGCTGAAATAACGTTACCTCAGAGCCAACGGCACTCACCACACCAGCAGCATCCCAGCCGAGGACTTTCCACTGGCTAGATTTAGGCTGGACGCTGCGCCGGACTTTGACATCGACCGGATTGACCGAGACAGCCTTGACTGCGACTAAAATATCACGTCCCGTCGGCGTAGGTGTCGGTAACTCGATATCGACTAGAGATCGATCGCGATCTATGTCCCCAGGTTGCTCAAAACCAATTGCCCGCATGTCTGACCTCCAGATTTGCTATGTGCTTATTTTAGTTACTCCGATCGAGTCCGTAAAGTACGCACACAACATTAAAAACTTGGGGTAATGCGATCGATATCGACTTGCATCATGTTTAGATTTGAATAATCGATCGCCTCTGGCATGGTTTGCGCTCGATAACTTGGCAGGGTATGCAAATCGCTCTCACTTACTGGGTAACTTAGTTTATAGGGGTCTTAGTCTAGTGGGAAAATAAATATGACCAATGCCAAATTTGAAGATCTAGTCAAACGCTTAGAAGTATTCGCCCGTAGACATCCCAAGAGCTATCAATTTTTAGTCGGTGCGATCGCGATCCTGGGTTATGCTTACATGATAGGAGTCGTAGCAGTGGCAATATCGCTACTGATAGTTACCATTGCTGGCTTCTTGGCAATTATCCAATTCACCAATAGCATCAATCGCATTACTTTAGGATTCTTTTTTATCATCATTGCTATTTTGATAGTGCCAATTGCTCTTGTTCTTAAAGCGATTTGGACAGCATTAACGATTAAAGTTCCCCTACCTGTGGGTTTACCGCTCAATCGCAAAGAATTTCCAGAACTAGCTCAGTTAGTAGATAGACTCGCCCACGAAATCGGCGTTAAGAATCTCAAACGGATCTTACTCGTTCCTGAATTCAATGCTTCTGTCGTACAGGTTCCCAAATATGGAGCTTTTGGGTTTGCTGACAACTATCTAACAATCGGGCTACCTTTACTCCAGAGTACTAGCCCAAAACAATTGATGGCGATCCTATCCCATGAATTCGGACATCTATCATCAAACCATTCAAAATTTGAGGCTTGGATCTATAGACTGTCGATTGCTTACTCTAAACTTTTAGACAATAGCAACTCCCAAGACTCTAGCGGAGCGATATTTAAAGTATTTTTAAATTGGTATGTCCCTTTCCTCAATGCCTACTCTTTTGTGCTGCGCCGCCGCAATGAATATGTGGCGGATAATTTTGCCGTCAAGATCGCAGGGATAAGCAGCACCGCCGATGCACTGATTTTGATTGATGTGTACGCGCTTAATCTGAATGAGCAATTTTGGTCGATAGTTTATCAAAGCGTTCACCAAGAATCCGAACCACCTCAAGATGTTTTTGCAAGGTTGGGAAGTTTTGTCAAGGAAGATATAGAGATAGCCAAGGCTCAGGATCTACTAGAGCGATGTTTGTTAGAGACAACTAATTATGCAGATACTCACCCCTGCTTACTCGACAGGTTGAAGGCAATCGGTTATGCAAATCACATTAATTTACCACCACTGACAGATCTAACGGCTGCTGAGAAATATTTAGGTAATTCTCTAGATTCTGTCACCCAACAACTCAATGATGTTTGGCATCAATCAGTTTTACCCACTTGGCAAGAACGTTATCAATATATTCAAACTTCCAAATCGGAAATGCTTCAACTACAGCAAAAAGCTCAAAATGATGGACTTACTGCGGATGAGTTTTTGCAGTTAGCTTGCTGGACTGGAGAATTCGAGGAGACTTCTGATGCAATTGGGATGCTCCAACATGGGTTAGTACAATATCCAGATCGTGCAGATTTCAATTATAATTTAGCTCTAATGTTGCTGGAAACCTCGGAAATTGCATCAGCCATTACCAACTTGGAACGAGCGATGCAACTAGAACCAGATTACATTCCATCTATCTGTGAACGACTATATCTCCTATCTTATCGAGCAAAAGATCGAAAAATTGCCGATCGCTGTCAGAGTATTATCGATCGCTACATGGAATCCCTATTAGCAGCCAGACAAGAGCGGATTAATATCGATAAAAACGATCGACTTGAACCGCATAATTTATCAACAGATGAGATAGAGCGGCTATGCGCTATCCTTGGTGGCTTTCTAGAAATAAAAAATGCCTATCTCGTCCGTAAAGATGTTAAAAACTTTGACCACAAACCTCACTATTTTTTGATAATAATTTACCATTATTCCTGGTGTAAATTTGTTGATACTGAGACAGTGCAGCCGATCCTGTATCAAAATATTTACAGCACGGTAAAATTGTCTGCCAGTCATACACTACTGATATTCGAGCGAGGAAACTATGGCAACAAAGCCGGAGTCATCAGAAAACTCAAACAGATGCCTGACGCAAGTATCTTCGATCGACGCAATCGATAATCTATCGGCTGGATTAGGATTATCTTAGATAGTATTTTGTAGAGACGATCGAATAGTGACTAAAAATTTAAAAATTCGGCACAAAAGTTTCGACTGGGGGAGTCGCACTTATATTATGGGCGTGTTGAATGTCACTCCCGATAGTTTTAGCGACGGGGGACGATTTGCGACGGTGAATGCGGCGATCGATCGAGCCGTGCAAATGGTCAACTCAGGTGTAGATATCATCGACATCGGTGGTGAGTCTACCAAGCCAGGAGCGATACCTGTAGATGCAGCCACAGAATTAGCGCGGGTAGTTCCAGTAATCGAGGGTATCCGCCAACATGCAGATCTTCAGCAGATCCCGATCTCGATCGATACTACCAAAGCCAGTGTAGCCAAAGCAGCAATCGCAGCAGGTGCAGATATTGTTAATGATGTTTCGGGCGGTCAATTTGACGCGCAAATGTTCGAGACAGTCGCGCAACTGGATGTACCTTATATCATGATGCACATGCGCGGTACGCCTGCAACGATGACCCAGATGACTGATTATGATGATGTCGTCAGTGAGATTTTAGGCTACTTTGAGGCTCAGATCGATCGAGCTGTCAAGTCTGGGATCGATCGATCGCAGATGATTATCGATCCAGGAATTGGATTTGCCAAAACCTATCAGCAGAGCATCGAAATCATTCGTCATTTAGACAGGTTTCAGGTACTAGATCTGCCGCTACTCGTCGGTGTATCGCGCAAAAGCTTCATCGGCAAGATTTTAGACCAACCCGACCCCGAACGTCGCTTGTGGGGCACCTCAGCCGCCTGCTGTGCGGCAATTGCTGGTGGTGCAGACATCTTGCGCGTTCACGATGTCGCGGAAATGGTCGATGTCAGTCGGGTAGCAGATGCCCTGTTGAGACATTAGGATCGAGATCGGATGAATTTGTCCAGTTAGCTAGAAGTAATGAGAAAATAGAAAACAGAGGTGCGTGAATCTAATCTACCTACTTCCAGCGATCTTAGATATTAGCGATAGTTGGGAAATCAGTTGCAGACCACCTCTGGTTCGATCGAGCAAAACATCAGCAACCGCAACCGATCGCACGTAGATCGCCACATAGTAATCAATAAAAGTGCAGATTAATTCAGCTCTCGATAATATCTTAACTCCGACAGCGATCGCGCTAGGGAACTTTGACGGCATTCATCGGGGTCATTTAGAGGTAATTAAGCCTGTTTTAGATTTGGCAGATGCAGGTATCTCGAAAACCGTCGTCACTTTCGATCCGCATCCACAGCAGTATTTTACTGGACAACAACGACAACTGCTCACTACCTATCCAGAAAGAGCTGCAATCTTATCGCAGTTGGGTATCCATCAAATTATTTTATTACCATTCGATCGCGAGTTGGTAAAGTTATCGCCGCAGGAGTTTGTCGATCGCATTCTAGTCCAACAATTAAACGCCAAATTTATCAGCGTCGGTGAAGATTTTCGGTTTGGCAATCAACGCGCTGGTAATGCGACAGATTTGGTAACTTTGGCGGCTGATGCTGGTATCCAGACGCGGATTGCATCGTTAGCAACGGCTGGCGATCTGCGGATTAGCAGTTCGCGAATTCGGGCGGCGTTGCTGGCTGCGGATTTAGCTGCGACTCGGGAGCTATTGGGACGATATTACTCGATCGTCGGTACGGTGGTAAGCGGACAACAAATCGGTCGATCGATCGGATTTCCGACTGCTAATCTCCAATATCTACCTGAAAAGTTTCTCCCGTGTCAGGGTGTCTACTGCGTGCGGGTAGATACCACCGCCGCCAAACAATTACCAGGCGTAATGAATATCGGCAAACGTCCGACGGTTAATGGGATAAATACCACTGTGGAAGTTCATTTGCTCGATTGGGACGGCGATCTTTACGGACAACAACTCACAGTTTACCTGCATCATTTCTTGCGATCGGAACAAAAATTCGCCGATTTGAATGCACTTACCAGTCAAATTCAAGCTGACTGTGAGACGGCGAGAATCTTTTTTCAGACGTGAAAAATTAGCGTCAGTTGAAGAGCGGGAAAATCGATTTACTCCGTTCCAGCACAGCTCTGAGGTGACCCATAAGCACCCCTACACAATTAACATTGAGCTGCCCCTGCATACCCACATTGCTAGCACAACCTAAATTTTGCTATCAATGTGGGTATCATCAATACATAGTTAGCTCAATAGTACAATTTAAGTTCTTGACGATCTGATGATTGATAAATTGCTCGATGCTCCATTAGCAGTTGGTGGCTCAACACCAATGCTACTACTAGTGTTAGTTGCCTTGGAAGCCGTATTATCGGCTGATAATGCTGTCGCTTTAGCCTCTATTTCCCAAGGGCTAGCCGATGATAAATTACGCCGTCAGGCATTGAACATCGGCTTAATACTTGCCTATATCCTGCGGATGACACTGATCCTGGCGGCTACCTGGGTAGCCCGGTACTGGCAATTTCAGGTGCTGGGTGCGGCTTATTTGCTATGGTTGGTATATCAATATTTCAGTTCCAAGACAGATGCAGATGGCGAACATCACGGCCCCAGATTCACTAGTGTTTGGCAAGCCATTCCGACGATCGCGATTACCGATTTAGCTTTTTCGCTGGATAGTGTCGCGACCGCAATTGCTGTATCAACTGATACTTGGCTGGTAATTAGTGGTGCCACGATCGGGATTATTATCCTCCGGTTTATGGCAGGGTTATTTATTCGCTGGTTGGATGAGTATACTCATCTTGAAGATGCTGGTTATGTTACTGTGGGATTAGTCGGACTCAAGCTGTTAGTTAGAGCAATATATCCCGAGCTGGAGATTCCTGAAGTATTCGTAGTTGCTACGATCGGGATTATATTTGCTTGGGGTTTTTCGCAACGGAAAGACTCGATTCTTCAGGGGGGAGGCTCTACCAACGAAAAGCTACCTGATGCTGGTGAATAGCATAATTCATCTGGGTAATTTGCTCGGCATGAAAAGAAGGCGGCATCCATTCGTGACAAGTTAAGAAGTGATCGCAGTTGTCAAGCGGGTTTGAGAAGATGGCTTAAAGAAGAATTGGTCGCCACTTCGTACATGTTCAGGAAAAGGGGCAATAATCAATTTGACGTTGGGTTTACGAATAGATT
>NZ_JBGSPA010000154.1:0-54091 GCF_041738855.1 Chamaesiphon sp.
GGCACAAGTATCGAGCAGGTTGAAATGCGACTTCTCACCTTTTTTGAAACTCAGCAATTGCAGACTCCAATTCAAATTTCAAATACGATTCAACATATCTACAACCTTATCCTATAGTCTTCTGGCGGGAAGGGAGTAGCTGGGGCGATCTCACCCCTTTGGACGATTTGGTTACCGCTGTATATTTGGTAAGGTGCAAGAGAGTTCGATCGCAACTTCAGTGAGTGCGTCAACAATCGTCTAAACTTCGAGCAGAAAGTAAGCATGGCAAATTTATTACAAACAGCTTCACAGTCTGGTGACTTTACCGTGTTACTAGCAGCAATTAAGGCAACTGAACTTGAAGATACTTTAAATAGTGAGGGTTCGTTTACAGTTGTGGCACCGACTGATGATGCCTTTGCGAAGTTGCCACCAGCAGAGCGCGACGCCTTGTTTGCCAATATTCCCAAGCTCAAACGGATCGTACTCTATCATGCCATATTGGGAAATGTCCGATCTGATGATTTCGCTGAAATCGATGAAGCTCCCACGGTAGAAGGCTCGGTAATTGCCATCAAACGATCGGGTGGCGAGACTCGCATTAACGATGCGCTGGTGACGCAGATGGATATCCTGGCTGACAATGGTGTCATCCACAAGATCGATACGGTGTTGATGCCTGGAATCTTGGCACACGAATACGACTAGGTTGGTGACGCTCGATCTCAGCATCGCAAGCTACTAGTAGCTTGAATCGATCGGGAATTTGCCTGATGATGGACACAGCCGCGATCGAGCGGTACCAACATCGCCTGTTATTTATGCCCAACCCTTATACAGTAGTTCTCATCGTCCCCACAGGTATCGGAGCCGCGATGGGTGGCTATGCTGGGGATGCTTTGCCCATCGCTAGAGCCGTGGCGGCAAGTTGCGATCGCTTGATTACTCACCCCAATGTGATGAATGGAGCGCAGTTGTATTGGAGTATGCCAAACGCGCTCTATGTCGAGGGTTACGCCTTGGATAAATTTGCCGCAGGTACCTGGGGACTGCAACCAGTGCGCCGCAATCGGGTGGGCATAGTATTCGATCGATCGATTCCCGATGACTTGCGCGTCCGACATTTGCAAGCCGCAGATGCAGCTAGAGCGACCCTAGGACTAGAGCTAACTGATTATGTGGTCACCGATCTGCCACTGGGAGTAGAGCTGCGTACGGCGTCGTCTGGAGCCTCCTGGGGGACGATCCAGCAGCCGGATAGTCTGTTGCGGGCGGTAGACAAATCGATCGCGGTGGCTGGAGCCGAAGCGATCGCCGTTATTGCCAGATTTCCTGACGATCCGGGCGCGACGATCCTCCATGACTATCGACATGGTATCGGTGTCGATCCGTTGGCAGGAGCCGAAGCCGTCATCAGTCATCTTGTCGTGCGTACCTTCAAGGTACCTTGCGCTCATGCGCCAGCTCTGTCACCACTGGATCTCGATCCCGAGATTTCTCCCCGCTCGGCGGCGGAGGAGCTGGGATATACATTCCTACCCTGTGTTTTAGTGGGCTTGAGTCGTGCGCCCCAATACATCACCGCAATGCAACCGCAGCAAGGGATCTGGAGTGATGAAGTGGATGCCGTAATTGTCCCTGAATCTGCCTGTGGCGGGAGTGGATTGATTAGTTTGGCGAGATCGTCACGCGCTAAAATTATTACAGTCTTAGAAAACCAGACGCGGATGGCAGTAACGCCAAAGCAGGTCAGGATCGAAGCGATTGCGGTAAGATCGTACTTAGAAGCGATCGGTGTCATAACGGTCGATCGCGCTGGCATGAGTCTCGATAGTTTCTACCCCCAGATCGATCGACTCCAAGAGTGTTAGATAGTTGACAGTTGACATGTTAATACACCTAATTAAACGCAACTAATACTCTCTGCCCTCCCTCTACCCCTACAGCCTAAAGCCTAAAACCTAAAGCCTAAAGCCTAGATGAGTAACTCGCACCCAGACACCGAACCCTTATCGCGAATGCAGATTTTGATAGCGATGGCGTTGACTGCCATTATTTTGGTGGGGATAGCCAAAACGTGGCTATATTTTGGAGATTTTCAGTTGCGCCCAGTTTCGATGACGGTGGCGGATTTTGGGATGGGGATTGCCTTGGGATTGGGATTGACTGGTTTGAGTGCGATCGTCTATGCTGCTTGGGCGATCTATCGGGAGAGTGCAGATTTTTATCTAGCAATGGTACTCAAGCCGTTGGCTATACCGGATATGTTTTGGCTGGGAGTACTACCTGGATTGAGTGAGGAGTTATTGTTCCGAGGTGTGATGTTGCCAGCACTGGGACTCGATCCGATCGGGATCGTGCTGTCTTCGCTGTGTTTTGGGGTGCTACATATGACCAATGCCCAACAATGGCCTTATGCAGTGTGGGCGACGGTTGTAGGGATATTATTGGCATTTACAACGGTCGAAACTGGGAATCTATTTATTCCGATCGTCGCGCATATTACTACCAATTTTATTTCTGGTTTGACGTGGAAGTTGCAACGGTTTCGTGTCGATCCGTTGTGATCGGCTAAACCGATCTCAGTCCCCAAGCAACTATCAACTCGATCGCGTGTGGCGATCTAAATTAGATCGTATAAAGTACTGCGTTGAGCATAATCGCGATCGATCTCCTGAATCGCACCTTGTAAATCCGCAACCGTCAGCGATGTGCCCCCCTTGGCTCCCGCCATAGTGGTAATATGCTCCTCCATCAGCGTACCGCCCAAATCGTTACATCCCCATGTTAGAGCAGTTTTCGCGCCTTCTAGACCCAATTTGACCCAACTGGGTTGATGATTGGGGATGTAGTTGCCCAAGAAAATTCGGGCGACGGCAGTGAGCAACAGATTGTCGGCGAGAATGGGTTGATCGCGACCGACGCGACTGCGGAGTGGTGCTGGTGCAGCTTCACCGACGAAGGGAAGGATAATAAATTCGGTAATGCGGGCGGGCGATTGAGAGTTGAGGGCGTGTTGTTGGATCTGTCTGAGTTGGGCTAAATGGGCGATTTGCTGGGTGGGTGTCTCGATGTGTCCGGCTAAGATGGTACTCGTCGTCGGCATTCCCAGGCTGTGAGCGGTGGTGATGATTTCGATCCAGGTGGCACTATCGATTTTTTCAGGACAAATGACGCGGCGGATATTGTCATCGAGGACTTCCGCTGCTGTACCTGGCATCGAACCCACGCCAGCTTGTTGCAGTGCAATGATGACATCGGCATAGCTCAAACCATCTTGACGGGCGATGAATTCGACTTCTTGCGGGGAGAAGGCGTGAAGATGGAGTTGGGGAAAGGTGGTTTTAATCGCGGTGACTAATTCTACATAAAAAGTTAGCGATCGACCCTCAATTTTTGCCCCTGGATGCAATCCGCCCTGCATACAGATTTCGGTGGCTGAAAGGGCAACGGCATCGGCGGCTTTGGCGAGGATCTGTTCGGTACTGAGCCAAAATGCACCTTCGGTACCTGCGTCGCGGCGGAAGGCGCAGAAACTACAGTGCTGTTCGCAGATGTTGGTAAAATTGATATTGCGGTTGATGACGTAGGTGACAGTATCACCGACTTGCTGTTGGCGTAACTTATCGGCGGTACTGTGAATCCGCTCGATCGCCTCTGGAGCAGTTTGAGTCAGTAGCAGCAGTGCGTCTGTGGCGGAAATATCATCGCCTTGCAAGACGCGATCGAGGATGCGATCGACTGTGTTAATGTCTGAAACAGTGGTTGAAGTGGCGATCTCAGACATAGCAATGATACCCAGGATGAACGACGAACGAGATGGACTGTCGATCTCTATTGTATGAGGTAGAGGGTAGCGATGCGCGCTCCTCGGGTTCCCCGAGGGTTTAGCGCATCAAGACAGAGGGTAGAGGGTAGGAAAAGATCCCCGACTTCTTCAAGAAGCAGTCCCAGTAGGGTCAATACGGTTCGGTTAGCTAGTTAGGTAGCGGTTGAAACCGCCGCTAGTGATGCAAAGTCCGCCTTCGCGGACTGACAATATCTAAGAAAATGGACTTAACCGAACCGTATTGCCAGTAGGGTGGGCACTGTCTTGACTCGCTCAATCTGGAGGAAACCTCCACAGCGCGAGTCGCTGCCCAGTTGAAGTTAATTTTTGATAGTCATTTGAAAGACTAAATCGTTATAATCGCGATCGCCACCACCATAGAGATCTTCAACTCCAAACTTGTTGTCACCGAGCAATCGGAAGTGATCTACTTTGTCAGGATTGGCACCAATATAGTTGAAGTAAGCATGAATGCTATTGTTGGCATTATTGTTGGGGTTCTGCTGGAGGAAGTTATCAAAAGTACCATTGGCAACTACTACCGGAGCCATGATTTTGCCGCCACCTACGAGCATATTGGTGTCAACTTGACTCTTGAATCTGGTACCGAGGACAGCACTCTCAATTGCGGCTTGAGCATAGCCGACATCGCCAGGTTTGAGTCCATTGGCGAGGGTACCGCGATCGTCTTCGACTGCATAGAATGCAATAAAGTTATTGTAAGCGGCTTCTCCGATCGTCTTCATATCGACGATCGCGCCACCACCGTAGCCGCGCAAATCGATAACTTGTCCTTCCAGCTTGCTTTGCAAACTAGTACCGCCTTGAACATTGATATTATCCAATGCTTCTACTTTTAAAGTGATATCTTTGAAGGCAAGATCGTAGGTACCATTGGTGTTGCTGGTAAATTTTACTTGCGGAGCATTACTGGGATTGGCAGATGGTAGCGAAAATAAGATATTCGCTGTGGGTTTGCCAGCCGCGAGAGCGGTTTTGACGCGATCGAGTGTATCGTTACTAACAGCCAAAAATTCGATTTTTTCGCCAGGGGCAAAGTTGAGATAACGTTGGGAATTACTATCCTGTTGGCGATCGAAAGCACTATCACCCATACTAGAAAAGATCGTACTCGCGCGCCCGATGGCGGCTGCTAGATAGCCACTTTCACCAGGCTTGATGCCATTAATGCTCCCCAGATCGTCATCGACGACAAAAGCAGCGATTTCGCTGAGTTCGCTACTTGGCGAGGCAATTTTGGTGAATTTGAGCAGCGTCTTGGCTGTACCGCCTTCAATTGTCAACAGATTTTTAACTGGTTCGAGCAGTTTGGGAGTATCCGAGTCATTATCGGCGATCGCGATCGTCCCACTATTTGCCCCAGTAATCAAATAATCCGCAGTTGATAGGGACAGTTTGACATTTTCGGTACCTTCATAGATCTTGTCATCGATCGGTTGGACATCAATAAATGCTGTGTCTGCACCGATGGCAAACAGGCTCGTACCAGTCAATGTTTGATAGTCAGCACCATTGGTACCCGTACCGGAAAGTGTATATTTGACAGTCAGCGATTTGGTCAGGTCGCCACTACGGGTAATTACAAATTGTCCAGGGTTGGCAGTTTCACCAGTTTTAGTTTCCCCAGCAGTTGCGTCGCTCACAGTCAGAGTGAGGGGGATATCATCGTTGACAATGGTGCCAATTGCTGTTTGTTCGGTACCGAGAGTGACATTAGTCGGATCGGAAAGAATAACGGTAAAAGTTTCGTCAGGTTCGATGTCGCGATCGCCACTGATGGATACTGCAATCTGTTTGGTAGTCTCGCCCGGAGCGAAGTAGACAGTTGTTTTGTCGAGAGCTGTATAGTCGCTGCCAGCGGTAGCTGTACCATCTGCGGTGGCGACCTCAACCGTAATTTCTACTTCGCTCGGTTTATTCAACGTGACATTGAAAATCGCGTCTTTTGTGCCGATATTACCTTCTGTAAAACCAACATTATCAATGCTGACTGTGGTAGGTAGCTCGACAATCGAACTATTATCAGCGATGGTGATTCGAGCTTGTCTGCTGCGATCGCTCAGGTTGTAGCCAGCACCATTATCGATCGTCAGCACTACCGATTCGATCCCTTCTGCGGTATTGTCAGCGGTAGGTTGGACTGTGACGGTGGCAGTTTCTTGACCCGCTAAAAACGTCACGGTACCAGTGAGATTGGTATAGTCAACACCACTTGTAGCTTTGCCAGAGAGTGTGTAACTAACAGTAATAGCCTTACTGGTATTAGCATTGACACGCGTCAGCGTAAAAGTTGCTGTATCCCCATTCTGTTCAAAAGCATTCGCATCAGTAGCTGCTACTGTAATTGTTTCTGGTAAAACAACTTGAGATGGCACACCAGAACCAAACAGCGTCTCAGTAACATAAGTTGTGGTTGCCCCTGCTGCTAATACGAAGGTATTTCTAAATGCTGGTGTGACATCATAAGGCGCACTATCAATAAATGAGTCGCCATTGGTATCACCTTGGATCGTTCCTGAGAGCGGATCTCCCGCCAAGATTCTGCTTTGTAACGAAGAATACTGACCGATTTCAAATCGGTTGGAAGTGAGTGTGGTACCTCCATTTGCTGTAATACCAACAAAGGTAGTCGGTGCTGCGGGATTGTCGCCACTGTCAGTTTCAAATAAGATATCCCGACCATTGCGGACGATCCTACCACCGCGATCGGCGATACTCCCATCAAACTGGAGATCGCCATCAAAGTAACGAACTAATTCAAAACTGATTGACGTATTAGTAGGATTGGTAATTTGATAAGTCTGAGTCAGACCGCTCCCCGTTCTTTTCCCACTCTTGGTCAAATCGCTAACGGATTGAACTAGGTCAAACTGCAAGCCAGATACTAAAAAGCTAGTAGCAGTACTGGTGGTGTCTATGGTCGTAGGTGAAGTGATATTTGTTGCTAATCCACTAATAAATTTGCGTACTCCAGTCGTACCAATCCGAAAGGCGACATCAGATCGAAAAGTTGTATCGTTCGCTTCTTGGGCACCGACTGGATCGTAGTTAGCTCCGCTAAAGGAGCCTGTACTACTGACAATTAAGTCTAATCCACCATCCCCAGCAGCAGTGTTTAGTTGAGTCATATTATAGATTTATTGGTAGATCTGCAAATCTCAATCTTGGTCGAGATTGTCTTGTTGGTATCTGTCGATCGAGCATCATCAGCCAAAATTCAGCCAAATCTCTCTGGACATAGTGTTCCCACAATTACTTACGTATCGAACTACTCATGATATAAACTTCTACCAGGGCGCGCGATACCATACCTGTTAGCACAACCGAGCTGAGTTGAGCCACCATGCGAGACTCGGATCGAGAGCGCAGATGCTGCGCGCCAAACTACAATCGATCTGGAGGGAGCGGGCGATCGCGAGTCAAGCAGAATCTCGCCAGTGATAGAATAAAAGCGACACAACATCGCTCTCATAGACGCTTGGAGGTTTGATGACGATCTCTACCGCTCCCACTCCGCCTGTCAATACTCAGCCATTGCTACTGGATGTCAGTAATACCACTCTGACGGTCACACCAGCGCAATTCGACAGGCTGTGTACAGACAATCCCGACCTCCGCCTCGAACTGACCCCAAATCGAGAATTGATCGTTATGGCTCCAACAGGCGGCGAAAGTGGGAAGAAAAACTTTAAGTTGTCAGGTCAGCTTTTTGTTTGGAATGAAAGCACCGAATTAGGTGAAGCATTCGACTCATCAACAGGCTATGATTTCACAGCATTCGGCGGTGGAAAGCGATCTCCTGATGTCTCTTGGATTGAGAAGTCGAGGCTGGAGGGAATAGATATCGTTGGATTTATCCCAGTAGCACCAGATTTTGTCATAGAGCTACGTTCTGCCACCGATAGCTTGACAGCAACCCAGAGCAAGATGAAAGAGTATCAAAGGCAGGGGGTACACCTGGGGTTGTTAATCGACCCCCAGCATAGAAAAGTGGAAATTTATCGCTCGGGACAAGAGCCAGAGATATTAGAGTCTCCAACGCAGATCGATTGTGGTGATGTGATGCCAGGTTTTGTACTGAGGATGAGTAAAATTTGGTAGTTTAACTTGCGGATTAAAGTTTGTGCGGTGCAAGGATTTGAGTCGTTATCGTTCGCCGTAAATTTCTGAGTAAAATATCTACAGCGACCCTTTCCCTTGGGAGCAGTTATGACCGCAACACTAATCCAAAGTCCAGATCGTGTAGTTCTCAAACATATTAGTTGGCAAACGTATCAGTCGCTCATTATTGACCTTGAGCGAGAGCCTGCGATGCGACTGACTTACGATCTTGGTACCCTCGAAATTCGTATGCCACTCGCTCCACATGAAACTTATAAAAAAATTCTCGGTCGCCTGATTGAGACGGCAACAGAAGAACTCGATCTGGAAATTCGCAGCTTGGGTTCGCTCACATGTAGCCGTGAAGATCTCGCCAAAGGACTAGAACCCGACCAATGTTATTACATCCAAAATGAGGCAATGGTGCGAGGTGTCGAGCAAATCGATCTGGCAAAACTACCGCCACCAGATTTAGCAGTGGAGATTGATATTACCAGTAGTTCTCTGGATCGATTCTCGATTTATGCCGACCTCAAAGTTCGAGAGATTTGGCGGTATGATGGGCAAGTTTTGACTATCTATGGACTGGTAGGATGTGAGTATATTGTCCGAGATAGCAGTATTGCTTTACCACGATTGAAAACGGCAGATGTTTTACGATTCCTAAGTTTGTCAGCATCAATTGGCGAAAATAATTTGGTGAAACAGTTTCGTCAGTGGTTGAGAACTCTTGAATAACCGATTTCAAAATCGATTAGCTGTTAGGATAAAAATCCTTGCTCTATATCATTTGTAGCTTGTGAGCAGTTCCCACCCTACAAAACTACTTGTGAATTGAAGTTGTGACTTGGCGAGGGTTTGAGTCGCGATCGCTGGCTACACTACATCGCTCTCATGATAACCCTCAGGTTGCTACTCTACCGATGAGTATAAGTCCATCGAGAGAGGATTTTGAGCAATATATTCGGAACAATAAAAATGTGTGAGGTGACTATTTGCAACAAATTACAGGATTACTCAAACCAAATCAATCATAGGAAGGTTTTATGGCTCAGGCTGATATCGACTCTACCATTGCGGCTCTACAACAGGGTCTGACGGCTATTCCTGCCGACCAAGCGGTCACTGTCATCGACAGTTGGCAACAACAGCTTCAGGGCAACCCCATCGCTGAAAAATTGGGCGACCTCAAAGCCGCACTGACCTCTGGCACTACCAGTAACGGGATGTCGCTCGCTGAAATTCTCGCTGACATTGGTCAAGGTACCACTGAAGCCGCCGAAAGTGCAGATCCAAGTGCTGCTGCTAAGGTGAAGCAACTAGGACAATTGCTATCTCAATCAGCTAGCTCGTTGAAGTAGTCTCTGACGATGGATAGCTGCTTCAATTACTAGTGCCTCTGCACTTACTTTTTATAGATAAGAAACAACCTGGAGGTTGGGTTGAGCATAGCTCAACCCAACCTCCAGGTTGTTTCTCTTTATTCAATTGGATACTGCATTTTTAAAAAGTAGAAACTACTCATCGATATCCCGCAGGGCTTGGGCAATCTCTTCAGGATGAGCATCTGCATAATTCCAGGCGGTGGCTAAATCGCTCTCTGTGAGATGGGGATACATCTGAAGGAGATCGCGATCGCTAAACACTCAAAGCTTTCATTTTTTCGATCGCTCCTGCTACATCGGGTAATTTCTGTCCGTATTTCTCGGCTGTCTCCAGCCATAAATCGGTCACGATTTTTAATTCGCCTAAAACTTCATCTATAGTTTCTCCTTGCGCCAAGCAGCCTTTCAATGCTGGTATTTCGGCAACATAGCCACCTTCTTCACAAGGATAAATTACAATTGGATACTGCATTAGTCTTCTTCCTCATTTAGTTGTGTATCTGCTGCTTCAATTAATTCCAAAACTTTTCGGACATATATTGCTTTGACTCGATTGTTATGGACAGGAATGACAAAGGTTGTTTCCGCATATTTGAAGATATGGTGACTGCCTGTAACTCTATCTAGATAAAACCCTTCATATTCTAGTAAATTGCGAAGATCGGAAAAAGTTGCATTCTGAGGACTATTTGTAAGTCTCTCGATTATTTTTTCTCTTTTGCCCATCGTCACCCAATTGAAATTAATTCATTTTTAAAAACCAGAAACTACTCATCAATGTCCCGCAGGGCTTGGGCGATCTCTTCAGAATGGGCATCTGCATAATCCCAGGCGGTGGCTAGATCGCTCTCTGTGAGTTGGGGATACATCTGCAGGATATCGCGATCGGTACAGCCGAGATCCTGGGCGTTGACTAGCTCCCAGATGGCAATCTGGGTATTGGCGATGTAGGCTGCACCGTCACTAATTTCTGGCGGTTTGGCAATTTCTGGCTGGGTACTCACCAAACTGTGCGTCAATAACTGGATGACGCGCTCTTTTTCGCTACGTGTCAAGGCTAGTAGCTGGGATTCTAAGTCTTTGAGCGTCATAATTTAAGGTAAGCCTTAGATAATTCGAGTTGTTAGTCATGACCCTAAGCGGTTAGAAACCGCTGTCTTGATGCGCTAAACCCTCGGCAAAGCCTACGTATCGCGCATCGCTCCTCGAGGTGCAAAGTCCGCGTAGGCGGACTAAAACCACTAGTCCGCCTACGCGGACTTTGCAGCATTAGCCACGATTTCAATCGTAGGCTCTCTAGGGACTAACAACTAAGCTTAGATGTACAAAAATAGTATCTATAGATTCTAATTATGCCTTACAGCCATTTCGATGAGAGCAACGGACACAAATCCTTTCAACTACCTGGTTCGCGCCCTCATTATAATCCCGATCGACCCGGACAGGTCGAGCATATTGCACTAGATTTGGTGCTCGATATTCCCAATTCTAGTTTCACGGGTACCTGTGCGATTCGGCTCAATCCGGTGCGAAATGCGATCGAGTCCCTCACTTTGGATGCGGTGGATCTGAAGATCGATCGCGTCGAAATTGACGGTACCGATTGCGAGTTTAATTATGATGGGGAATTGTTACATATTCCGGTGAAGGTTGATGTGATTGCTGGCAAAATCTTAGATTTGGTCATTTATTATGGCGTAAATAACCCGCAGCGCGGTTTATATTTTATCCATCCTGACGAACATTATCCCGACAAGCCGACACAGGTATGGACGCAGGGTGAAGATGAGGATTCGCGGTTTTGGTTTCCCTGTTTTGACTATCCTGGGCAACTGGCAACTTCGGCAATTCGGGTGCAAGTACCTAAAGATTTTGTAGCTATTTCCAATGGTGAATTAGTCGAACAAACTATGTTCGGTGAAGATCGCGTTTATCAATGGATGCAGAAGGAAATTCATCCCACATATTTGATGACATTGGCGGTGGGCAGGTTTAGCGAAATTGCCGATAGTTGGAATGGTAAGCCCGTTACTTATTATGTCGAGCAAGGGCTGGAAGAGTCTGCGAAATTGAGTATGGGGAAAACGCCCCAGATGATTGAGTTCTTTAGTGAGAAGTTTGGTTATCCTTATCCTTTCCCTAAATATGCCCAAGTCTGTGTCGCTGATTTCATCTTTGGCGGGATGGAAAATACTTCGGCAACACTGTTGATGGATCGCTGTTTGCTTGACAAACGGGCATCTTTGGACAACTTTAATACCGAGAGTTTAGTCGCTCATGAATTGGCGCACCAATGGTTCGGCGATCTGGTCGTCATCAAGCACTGGTCGCACGCTTGGATCAAGGAAGGGATGGCTTCATACTGTGAGGTATTGTGGACGGAATATGAGTATGACAAAGATGAAGCTGCCTATTATTTACTCGGTGAAGCGCGTAGTTATCTGAGTGAAGATAGCGGTCGTTATCGTCGTCCGATCGTCACCAATATCTATCGGGAAGCGATCGAGTTATACGATCGTCACATTTATGAAAAAGGTGCGTGTGTCTATCACATGATTCGGGCAGAATTGGGCGATGAATTATTCGATCGCTTCGTGCATACCTTTGTCAATGATAATGCTCACAAAACTGTCGAAACGATCGATGTGCTGCGCGCGATCGATAAAGCAACCGGACGAAATTTAGCATTCCTGTTCGATCAATATGTGTATCGCGGCGGACATCCAGATTATAAAGTTGCCTATAGTTGGGACGGTGATAGTAACTTAGCCAAACTAACAGTTACTCAAACCCAAGCTAAGGATGGGATTCATACCCTCGACAACGATTTATTCGATCTCAAAATCCCGATCGGTTTTGGTTATGTGAAAGATGGTGTCGCCGATGTCAAAATTACCAAAATCCGCGTTTATGAAAAAGAACAAGTTCTGTATTTCCCCCTCGAAACTAAACCCGATTTCATCAGCTTTGATGTCGGTAATAACTATTTAAAAACCGTTACCCTCGAATATCCCCTGCCCGAACTCAAAGCACAGCTCAAGTCAGATCCCGACCCGATTTCGCGGATCTATGCCACGGAAGCGATCGCCAAAAAAGGCAACCTCGAAGCAGTAGCCGCTCTAACTGAATGCCTAACAACTGAAAAATTCTGGGCGGTGCGACTCGAAGCCGCACAACAGTTAGCAACAATCAAACTCGATCTGGCTGTCACCAATCTAGTTGCAGCCATTGGGGATGAAGATGCCTTCGTGCGGCGGGCGATCGTCGATGAATTGGGTAAGATCAAAACGCCTGAAACCTACGCCGCCATCAACCAAATCGTTGAAGCTGGCGATGCTAGCTACTACGTCGAAGCTGCCGCTTGTCGCGCCCTCGGTGGGATGACTACCGCCAGCCTCAAAGACAAGCAGGAAGAAGCGATCGCGCTCCTCACAGATGTCCTCAATACCCGCGCTGGCTGGAATGAAATCGTCCGAGCAGGTGCGATCGGCGGTTTGAGCAAAATGACCGATGCGGAGACGGCCTTAAAAACCATCCTAGAATACGTCAAACCAGGCGTACCTCAACCACTCCGGTTAACCTCAATTCGTGCTCTTGGAGCCATTTCTAACGGTCAATCCGAGGCAAATCTGACTGCGATCGTCGAGAAGCTGTCCGAACTCTCCCGCGAGTCATTTTTCCTCACTCAAGTATCCGTAGTCAACGCCTTGAGCCAGATGGAGACCGTCAAAGCGATCGGAGTTTTGCAAGGTTTAGCAAGTCAAAGCCCCGACGGACGCGTCAAACGGATGGCTGATGAAGGTGTCCAAAAAGTGCAGAAAAAAATCGGTACGGATGGAGCGGTGAAACAGTTGCGCGAGGAGTTGGAAGAGGTTAAGAAAACCAATCAAGAATTGAAAGGTCGATTGGAAAATTTGGAGGCAAAAAGTAAATAACGTCAGTATCTCCTGTCGGAGAGGCTACGCCAACGGGATAACAAGAGCCTAGAGACTGAAGTCTCTGCTCATGATGCAAAGTCCGCCTGTCTTGTCTTGCTAAACCCTCGGCAAAGCCGAGGAGCGCAAGCCGCTACGCGGACTGTATCTTCAGTCCGCGTAGGCGGACTTTGTGACACTAGCCCCGATTTCAATCGTGGACGGGGCTAGAGCGGAGCAAATATGCTTATCCTGTTGGCGTAGCCTCTCGGAACGAGACACTCACGTTAGATCGGTTTTGAGCCTTGTCCTCACATACCTTGATTGCCAGCAAAAGATCTAATCGATCGGCACAAATGTTGCTCTTAGCTGCTTTTGCATCGTAAACGGGCGGCGCACAGGTGCAATTTTAGCAGTCGTGGGAGTCACCGTCCAATCGTATTTTTGGAGCAAAGTCGAGAGGATAATTTTCATCTCCATCTGGGCAAGTTCCACGCCGATACAGGTATGTGCGCCACCGCCGAAGCCAATTAAGGAATAAGGTTGTTTTTTGTCTTCCTCGCGCGAGGGCGCAAACCTGTCAGGATCGAATGAATCTGGATCTTGATAAATCTCTGGCAACCGATGAGTCAGCATCGGAGAGATAAAGACAAACCAACCAGCAGGAATCAGATAGCCAGCATATTCGATATCTGCCAATGCCACCCGAGCGATCAGAAAAGCTGGTGGGTAGAGGCGTTCGCCTTCTTTGATAACATTAGTCATCTGGGGAAGTTGACGCAGATGAGTCATCGAGATCGGCTCTTTACCTATTACTTGCTGCTGTTCGTCGCGCAATCTTTGTCGCCATTGGGGACAATTGCCTAGTTCAAATAACAACCAACTCATCAGGGTAGATGTGGTATCATGCCCAGCAAATAGAAATGCGATCGCTTGGTCGATTACTTGTGTTTCGGTAAATTTATTGCCATCTTCATCAATCGTATTTACCAGTAAACTAAGTACATCTGTCGATCGATCTAAGTCGCCGAGTGCGGATCTTTGAGCGATAACTTGACGAATATAATCAGCAATTTTACGACGGGCGGCTTGCCCGCGTCCGTAACTAGTCAGCGGACTATCCCAACGAACGACACCAGAGACACTATCGACTAAAGTATTGAACCACCCGCTTACCTGCTCGATCTCTGCCGTACTTTCGCTACCTAAGAAAATCTTCACCACGACAGTTAGCGTCAGCTTGTGTAACTCCGCACTCAGATCGATCGTCTCGCGAACGCCCCAATCAGCCATCGCAGCAGCGACAACCGACTGAATGGTATCAAAGTAACTCGCGATCGCCTGTGGCAGAAATACAGGCAAAATCAGCCGCCGATTCGTGCGATGCGCTTCGCCATCTTTTAGCAACACACTATCTGGCGAAATCGTTGCTAATAATTTATTGCCCAATCGCGATGATAGCTTGTCGGCGGCATCTTTTAACACCAGTCGATTCGCCTCTGGCCCCACTAGACAAACCGTTTTACCAAATATTAATGATGATGTTTTGAAAATATTGCCATTGTCTTGATGCTTTTGCCAATAAAATTCTTCCCGCTTGACAAGAAAATCAATGAGTTCGCCAATAATCGGCAATCCATAGCTACCTGGGATCAGCTCGGCAGATTTGAGTTTATTATTCATCGCCACGAATTTTGGCTAAGTGGGCATCTACCCAGGTTGAGTATGACTTCTATGTTAACGAAGATCTTACTATTGTGTCGATCGATTAAAAATATTCCAACACTAAGCCCATTCTCCTAAAAATCCCCTCCCAGGAGGGGTGCCCGACAGGGCGGGGTGGGTTCACCATCTCCGCTAGTACTAATTCCGATCGATCTGGCTGACTACTATCGATCGAAACGATCGGGAAGATAGTAGGTGAGATGCGAAGATCTACCCACCCCGCCCTACGGGCACCCCTCCTGGGAGGGGATTTTTACAAACGTTGCTATTAACTTTTTCTGCATACTAAAAGGTTTGCGTACTGGCGAAATTTCGGCGATGGTGGGTGTCACCGTCCAATCGTAATTTTGCAGCAACGTCGAGAGAATTATCTTCATCTCCATATTGGCAAATTCCACGCCAATACAGCTATGGGCACCACCACCAAATCCAATCAAGGAATAAGGATATTTCTTGTCCTCCTCGCGCGCGGGCGCAAATCTATCGGGATCGAATGAATCTGGTTCTTTGTAAATTTCTGGCATTCGATGAGTCATGCTGGGAAAAATCACAATATACCAACCAGCCGGAATATTGTAGCCAGCATACTCAATATTTTCTACTACAGCTCGACTCAGTGCATGAACTGGCGGATAGAGGCGTTCGCCTTCTTTGAGGACATTACTGAGTTGGGGAAGTTGACGGAGATGTTGGAGTTTTAATAGTTCGTTACCTGCTACTTGTTGCTGTTCTTCGCGTAATTTTTGCCGCCATTCGGGACGATTACCCAGTTCAAACATCAACCAACTCATCAGGCTCGATGTGGTTTCATGGGCGGCAAATAGGAAGCCGATCGCTTGATTGATAATTTGGGTTTCGGTAAACTTATTACCATCTTCATCGACGATACTCATCAAAAAGCCGATGACATCTTTGGAACGCTCTAAATCGCCGAGATCGATTCTGTCTTTAATAATCTGCCGAATATACTCAGCAATTTGACGACGTGCTGCTTGCCCTCTTCCATAAAAAGTGAGTGGAGTATCCCACTTCACCATCCCGTTGAGGCTATTGACTAGAGTCACATACCACTGCGATACTCGATCGATCTCTTCGGTCTTGGCACTACCTAAAAAAGTCCTGACAGCGATCGAGAGTGTCAGTTTTCGCATTTCTTTTTCCAGGTTAATCGTGCCCTGCTTGCCCCAATCTGCCACTGTTTCAGTCACAACTGCCTGCATCGTGTCAAAGTAAGACGCGATCGCCTGATGGTGAAATATCGGCAAAATCAGCTTGCGACTGGCGCGATGCTCTGCTCCATCTTGCAGCAATACCATGTCTTTACTAAGGATCGGTTCTAGCGATCGATTACCCAATCGCGATGATAACTTATCGGCTCCATCTTTTAACACCAATTGATTCGCCTCTGGCCCAATCAGACAAGCACATTTACCAAAACCGATCGCCTCTGGTAGCGATATTTTGAATATTTTGCCGTACTGTTGGTACTGTTGCCAATAAAATAGCTCTTGTTGAGCGAGGATGCCAATTGTCTGCCCGATTAGTGGCAATCCAAAGCTACCAGGCATCATGTCAGCGGACTTGAGTTTATCAGTCATAACAACAATTTATTCCAAATTGTGACATAATTAGTTTATGAGCAAGTCCTCATCTTTGTCAAGCAATAAAATTCTCCGCCGTCAACCCCAGCAACAACGCGGGAAACAGCGAGTAGAGAAGATTTTGATTGCTGCTGCGGAAGTTTTCGCGGCGGCGGGATTTGCAGCAGCTACGATCCAACAAATAGCCGATCGAGCCAATACTGCCGTCGGTTCTATTTACCAGTTTTTCCCAGATAAATTAGCAATTTTTAACGCTTTATTTGCCGAGCATCTGCGGCTGGCAGAAACCATCGAAGCGAATTTTTTTGCTCAGGATATTGACTTCCCACTCGCCCAAGGCATTAGTAAATATATCGATGCCAATGCGATTTATTTCGAGCAGCCGATTCCACGTTGTATCGCTTTGCAGGATTACTTACAGCCGATTGGGGGTCTAGATAGCATGATGGTGGATCTTCCCAATCTCCAGTCGATCTCATTCAAGCGACATGCTAATATGTATCGACAACGCAACCCCAACTTGAGCGTAGCCAAAAGTGAATTACTCTCAGAAGTTGCTCACAATATCGTGGAGGGGTTGGTGCTGAATGCGCTCAAAAGTGATAAAAAATATCGGCAGGATATCTATGCCGAAATCAAAGATGTTCTCTATGGCTATCTCAATCCGCACATTGGCGACCATCTTCTCGTTTTGCACAGTGATAAGATGATATGTCCAGATTGTCAGAGCGATCGAGTAGCCAAGAATGGCAAACAACAAGGTAAGCAGCGGTATGTATGTAGAGGATGTGGTCGGCAATTTGTCGATCGCTACGCAGATAGAGGGTATCCTCTAGAGATTAAGCAGAGGTGTCTCGATCTCCATCAACAGGGAGTCAGCTTTCGCGAGATCGAACGCAGTACCGGAGTCTCACACAACACAGTGATTAACTGGGTGAAAGATGTTCGGTTAAAGTCTGATTGAAATCGATATCCTCGCGATGTCAACCGATAAATCGAATGTAGATAATTAGGTAGTCTCCTGAACTTTTTGGGCTTCTAGCTGTCGGAGTGAGCTGAGCGACAGGAATCCAAATCCCACTTTGGAGGCGACATCTAGCAGCGTATAGCCCATCGTTTCGTACCCTTGACTGAAGACACCAAAGCCAGTCGCTGCTAGTATCCAGACTACAGGGTACAAAGTCCATAAGATGACATGGGCGGTGAGTAGTTTCCGAAATACCTGCTTGGCGTGTGGGTAGTGTCGTTCGGCTTGACGGCGGTAAGGCTGTAGCAATAGATAGAGCGTTGCGATAAAGGCACCACAGCTTACCAAATACCAAATTTGGTTCATCGGTTTGGGCGTAATTGCCCCGACAAAACCAGTCGCAATCATGTAGGCATTTGCCCCAATCAAGCTGCCTGTAATTGGTAAATTTGTACGACCCAAAAAAGCGAGATCGAGGATCAGCAGTGGTGTCGAGCAAAACCAGGTGATGTATCGCACCCAAAATGTCGGTCGCTCGTAAATCACCTGAAATCCCAAACCCAGGGACATCGCTAGATACAGTCCAGCCGCGATCAGACAGATAAAAAAGTTGAGGGTATAGAGGATCTGCCATCGCTGATTGGAGGCACGACTTGCGCCGAACCCAAACACGAGGCTACCAAATATCATCGCGATCGTGCCAATCTGTAGCCAAATTTGTACCATGACCTAATTTGAGATAAATAACTCTGAAAATACTTATCTCTAGTGTTGCGGATACTGGAGCTGTTGTTATCTAGCGATCGAGAGATTTACACTCATCATTAGCAACTTGTCCGATCGACCCCTAACCCCTGTTAAAATTGAAGAAATTGTAAAAATTTTTACCGAAATTTACTCATCAGGAGAACTATAGTAACTATGAGCGAAAAATCCCTGGCAATCTCCCCGTCCATCCTGTCTGCGGACTTTAGCCGCTTGGGTGATGAAATTCGGGCTGTGGATGCTGCTGGTGCCGACTGGATTCACGTTGATGTCATGGATGGACGGTTCGTACCAAATATTACGATCGGCCCGATGATTGTGGAAGCCATTCGCCCCCATACCACCAAGCCCTTGGATGTCCACTTGATGATCGTGGAACCCGAAAAATATGTGGCTGACTTTGCCAAAGCGGGTGCCGATATCATCTCTATCCATGTCGAGTACAACGCTTCCGCGCACGTCCATCGCACGCTCGGACAAATCAAGGAACTCGGCAAAAAAGCAGGCGTCGTGCTCAATCCTGGTACGCCACTGGAACTCATCGAGTATGTGCTGGAATTATGCGACTTGGTGTTGATCATGAGCGTCAACCCTGGATTTGGCGGTCAAAGCTTTATTCCCAGTGCGGTTGCCAAAGTCGCTAAGTTACGCCAAATGTGTGACGAGCGCGGACTCGATCCCTGGATCGAAGTCGATGGCGGACTCAAGGCCAATAATAGCTGGCAAGTCATCGAAGCTGGTGCCAATGCGATCGTCGCTGGTTCAGCGGTATTCAAAGCTCCTGACTACGCTGAAGCCATCAAAGGCATTCGCAATAGCAAACGTCCACAGTTGGTAACTGCTTAAACAGTTGACAGTTGACAGCGAAGTTGTTACTCAAAAGACTGCTGGAGTTAAACTCCGAGCAGTCTTTTTGATGTGAGCCAATTTAGCGGCAACAGCTTAGGAGTCAGTACCAGTATTGTTGGAGTTGGTTTGGATATAGAGAATAATTAGGAAAATCGAAGGGACTAGGACAAATAGTAAACTGGCAACAAAGCCTAAATCGTTAGTTTGCATAACAGTAATTCTTATCAAGAATGTCGATCGGTACCCTTACTAGAATATCATTTCCACAGACACTCGCCGATCGCCACAGATTCAGCCATCGATCGCCGCCGCCCAGCCATTAAGGCTTAGTATTGACGCAAACCGCACCATTAACGATGGTTTGACAGGAGAGACGGTAGTTATCCGGTTTTTTTGCCAATTTACGGTTCTCAAAATCAGTTCTGGGAGAGAGATTTTCCATCCCCTCGACGATCTCCACCCCACACATGCCGCACTGACCATAACCGCCACAGTTCATCAGTTTACCTTTGAAGGTGTAGATATCGATTTGGTTTTGAACCGCCTTCTCGCGCAGATTTGACCCCTGTGCGACGACGATCTCCTTGTTCTCTTTGATAAATTTGATTGCAGTCATCTCGATACTCCCTAAATTAATTTTGACGTCCTATTAAGGATTATTAAGATTTTTGACAGTTTTGCCAAGGGGGCAAAGGTAGCGATTCGCACTCTGACCCCAAAACCCAAAGCCTTCCTACTGTTCTGTCACTGTCGCCACCCGCAGCGTCGCTAACGCACGGTTGTAGTTGAGGATCGCCGTGATGCGATTGCCCCGCGCTGTTGCCAGAGCGGTTTGGGCGTTGATCACATCAGTTTGGGTGCCGACGCCAGCTTGGAAGCGCAACCGTGCTAGTTTGAGACTTTCTTCGGCCTGGGTGAGAGCCTGGGTGGATGTCGCGATGTTTTTGCGGTTGGAGCCGAGGTTGGAGAAGGCTTGCTCGACTTGAAACCGAATTTGATTGCGGGTAGTTGTGAATTGATTTTCAAAGATCTGTTGGCTGACGATCTCGCGGTTGGAATTGGCTCCGGCTGCGCCACCATCCAAGAAGTTCCAGCTCAATTGCGCGCCCAAGCTGTAGTTATCTTGAGCCGAACTATTAGTGCTCAAGCTCTTGCCCAGACCGTATCTAGCAAATAGATTGACCTGCGCGGAGTCAGCAGCCGAGGCAATAATTTGTTGTTGTTGGCTGATGCGGCGCAGGGAGAGTTGTTGAGCGGTTTCAGGACGATTGGCAAATGCCAAGACGATACTATCGTCGAGGGAATAGCTCCATGTCCCCAACTCCCGCACGGGATCGGCAGCAGTGAATTGAGTATTATTGTCTACGACAAGCAGTTGGGCGAGATTTTTGCGGGCGTTTTGCTGTTGTGCTTGAGAATTGGTGAGATCTTGATTGGCGGTGGCTAGTTGCACTTGAGCGCGGAGGATATCAAATTTGGTACCTACACCAGCTCGCTCTTGGAGCTGAGCATCGCTCAAGCTGCGCGTCGCATCGATTACGGAAGCTTGGTTGATGATGATGGCGGAATCCGCCGCTTGGAGGTCGAAGTAGGCGGTGATGACATTGCCACGAATTAGTTGCTCGACTCGCACCAGATCTAGCCTGTCGAATCTCACTTGTTCTTGGGCCGCACGGACACTACTTTCATTTCGTCCAGCACTTAGAATGTTATAGGTGGCTTGAAGTGTACCTTGCACATCGCTACTATTACCATTTACCAATGGAGATCGATCGCCGATAATCAGGGGCGATCCTTGATTTTGGATGGTACTTGTCACCCCCACTTGGACTGATTGAGCGGCTTGTGCTCCAGCGATGCCGACTTGACTGCGAGCGACAGTTAGGCGCGCGGCTTGAACTTGACGGTTGTTGCGAAAAGCAATTTCTAGAGCTTCTGGCAGGGTCAGAGATCTGGTCGTAGTAATTTGAACTTCTGCGCCTGTTTTGGGTAGATTGAGGTCGTTGGGCAGTTGGAGATCGCCGTTAGATCCTGATACTGGAGTGGTGCTATTATTCTGAGCGATGAGTGTTGGGCGAGATTGGTGAGTCGTGGCTGGCTGTCGATCTCGATCGATCCTGGCAAAATCCAAGGAGGTTGCCCGGGCGGTGGAGATCGACCCCAACCCACTGCAACTGAGCACAATCGTCGCCCAAATCGCTCGAAATCTGCGGGCGTGACGGTGACGATCGGCTAGAGTGTAACTGATGCTGGGTTGTGAGTTGACCTCAACGATGCGATCGATGAGCTGATGAATTAAGGCGATCGGAGTCAGCATGGTTAATTGGGATATAAAACTATGTATGAAAGAGATGGCGTTCGCGGATCGTACGGTCGGTAATCGCATCCTGAGATCGAAGTTGTTCCCGGCATCAGCTACTAGTCATCACCATTAGCCCCCAATCTATTTTCCCCTAATTTTTCGAGAAAATCGGCAATACCATCGACTGGAACTAGCGGGATTTGAAGTTTTTGGGATAGCTCTTCGATCGTCACATCATCGAGAAATTTGGCTTCATCATGTTTGAGCATTACGCTGGGAATTAAAACGCGATCGCCCAAATCTCGTCCTGGTAGCTCGGCAAGTAAATCTTGTCCGGTGACTAGTCCGGTGACTGTCATCTGTTGCCCCCAATATTGGCTGGCGATCGCCACCAAGTTGACCTGTAGACCTGGTACCTGATTTAACTGGTTAACGATGGGTTGGAAGGCATTCTCGACGGCATTGCCAACCACCCAAGTGCAGGTATGAGGCGGAGTTACTTCGCTCACTTCCCAGTCGGCAATCTCTTCGGCAAATTCATCTAGGAAGCGACGGATCGAACCGACACCATTTCCCAACTGGGGATAATCTTCGTAATAATCGCTGGGTGGGAGTTCGATCCCAGCAATCAAATACCATTCATCCGCTAACCAGACGAATGTGGAGCCGAATTGTTGCCGTAATTCTTGTTGTAAGGCTTCGACTTGGGCGACAACAACTCTGGCTACTGCTGGCGTGACGGGACTAAGTTCGGTGAGGTTGGGACGAAACCGCGTCAACCCGACGGGCACGACGGCGACGGAAGCCACTGCGGGGGTATCGCCATGATGGAAGCTAGCCAGATCGCGGATTGTTTGCTCTAGATGCGCTCCGTCATTAATCCCTGGGCACAATACTACCTGAGCGTGGATTTCCAAGCGATGAGACTGGAACCAAGCCAATTGGTTCATGATTTCACCTGCCCGAGCGTTCTTGAGCAGTTGCGATCGAATCTCTGGTTCGGTGGCATGGACGGATACATACAGGGGCGAGAGCCGCATCTGGGCGATCCGATCCCACTCTTTGGTAGTAAGATTGGTGAGCGTCAGATAGCTTCCATACAAGAAACTCAACCGATAGTCATCATCTTTAAAATATAAAGATTCACGTTTACCTGGTGGTTGTTGATCGATAAAACAAAAGGGACACTTATTATTGCACTGAATCAATCCATCGAATAAAGCCGACTCAAACTCTAGTCCCAAGTCTTCGTCGTAATCCTTCTCGATCTCGACTTGATGAGCTTTACCCTTGGCATCTAATACTTCTAAATCTAGTACCTCATCCGAACATAAAAACTGATAATCGATCAGATCGCGTGGTTTTTGACCGTTAATCTTTACCAATCGATCACCAGGAGTAAATCCAATTTCTGCCGCGATCGAATCGGGAATAATTCCGGTAATCATTGCCGGACGAATCGCATTTTCACTCATGAGGGGGGATGGGGAGACTGGTGAGATGGATATTTATTTCCTAAAGCCTAATTCCTACGTCCACGTCCAGATGGAGTCTTCTGATTGGGATCTACTGAGGGTGGGGCGACGATTTTGACTAGGACTTGGGTACCAACAATTTTAGCAGGATAGGCGGCTAAGGGCTTGGTCGCGGGGCCGTTGATAACGTCACCATTGGCTTCAAAGTTGGAGCTATGACAGGGGCATGTGTATCGTTTCTCCCCAGTTACCCATTTTACATCACAACCTTGATGGGTACATTTCGGGTTGACAGCAATTAATTTTTGAGGATTACTGGGGTTTCTTAAAACTGCAACTTCCTTGGTTTGGAGATATCCATTTTTTTCTAGCTCGGCAACAGTCCCAATCACTTTAAAACCTGCATCTATTTTAGTGGTGGCTGGTTTAGCAGGATCTTTATTAGGAATGGTTTGAGCGATTCTCCTTTGGAGAGGCTCCGCCAACGATTTAGTTGGAGTGCAGATTGATAAAATTATTGGGAAACAGCTAGTCAGCCAACCAATACTAAAATATCTGAAAAATGAGCGGCGTTTCATCATCATGGTTAACTAACTCGCATCTAACACTTCAATCTTAGCTAATTTTTACTACCATCATCCAGATTTAACGTGCTGTGACTAAATCTGGTGCTGTGGCTAATTTACCATCTTCCATATAGACGATCGCATCGGCAATATCCAGAATCCGATTGTCATGAGTTACGAGCAGGATCGTGCAACCTTGTTCTTTGGCTAATTTCTGCATCAGATCCACCACATCGCGTCCAGATTGTTTGTCCAATGCCGCCGTCGGTTCGTCAGCTAGCAAGATCTTCGGTTGGCTGACAAGTGCCCGCGCGATCGCTACACGTTGTTTTTGTCCGCCAGATAAGTTGTCTGGATAATAATTTACGCGATCGCCCAATCCTACTAATTTTAACATTGCGATCGCGCGATCGTTCATTTCCTGGATTGAATATTCAGGATGCAACTCTAAGCCCATCTTGACATTTTGGAGAGCAGTTAAACTCTCATGTAAATTATGCGCCTGAAAGATATAACCATGATGGCGACGTTCGAGTGTTAGTTGTTTAGCCGAAGCACCACACATTTCTGTACCCAACACTTTAAGGCTACCAGATTGTGCCGATCGCAATCCACCGCACAGAGTCAATAATGTAGTTTTTCCCGAACCAGATGGCCCAGTCATGATGATAATTTCACCTGCATTTATTTCTAGATTGATATCAAACAACACTTGCTTACGAAGTTGTCCCATACCAAAATAGTGGTCGAGTTTGCTAATAGAGATTACTGGCTCCATCATAATATTTAATTATCAATTATCAATTATCAATTAAATTTAGAACATATCAGCCGGATCGGCAGCCTGAACTTTACCCGTTGCAACAGCACCAGAAAGCATACACATAATCAGAGTACCTGTGAGTACCTGAGTTGCCCTCACCATCGTCATGGCGATCGGTAAATTGGTAGCACCACCTACAACAGTATAAAGTCCGATCGATACGATTAGACCTGGAATAAATCCCACTATTGCGAGAATTAATGCTTCTTCAAATACGATGCCAAGTAAATAAGCATTGCTATAACCCATTGCCTTAAAAGTCGCATATTCTCTGAGATGAGAGTTGACATCAGTGGATAAAACTTGATAAACAATAATTACCCCCACCAGGAATCCCATCACTGCACCGAGATTAAAAATCGGCCCAATCGGTGTTTGCTGTTGCCAATATCCCTGTTCAAAAGCAATATATTCCGCTCGTGTGAGTACCTTGATATCTTCTTTGGGTAAATAAGATTTTAATTGCTGGACTACTTGTTGAGGATCGTAGCCTGGTTTTAGGGTTATCAGCCCGACGTTGATATTACCTTGGGATTGTCGAGTAAATAATCGTAAATAATTATCTTCACTCGTCATTAGATGCCCATCGGCTGAAAATGAAGAACCGATCGAAAATAATCCATTAACAGAGATCGTACGTCTTTCGATTTCGGTAGTGACAGGTTTACCAGCATCAACACGCTCGACTACTTGTTCATAGTCACCAATTGCCTTGCGATCGAATAATAAAGTATCTGATTGTTTGATTTTATCTAACTGACTATTAACTTCAGGTAAATTAAAAATTGGTTCGTCAGGATTAAACCCAACAATGATGAGATTTTTCTTGTCACGAGTTTGGGGATTTTTCCAAGTTACTAGACTGACATACATCGGCTCTGCTGATTTTACTCCAGTTACATCCATCGACTGATATAGTCTGCGGCGGGGAAACGTAGACATTGCCCCGATATTTAATGCCTGGGGACTGATGATAAATACATCCGCTTTTAATTTTGAGTGCAATACGACAGCACTATCAAACAGGGCACCTTGAAATCCCAATTGCATCAGCATTAATAAGTCCGCAAATGCCACGCCAGAAATAGCTACTGCAAATCGACCTTTGTGCTGGGTCAATTGTAGCCAGCCGAGCGGAGTTCTCCGAGTCAGATTTTGGATAAATTTTAGATTAAACATAAAATATTTCGTAGGGTGGGCAGTGCCCACCATCTAGATTTTAGGCTTTCACAATCGATGAATAAGCTCTGACTTATTGAGAATCAAGATTAATCACTGCTTGAATTTGTAAATTAGTAAACTTAGCCGCTTTTTGGCTTGATGATGGATCTAAGATTGCATGAACTTCCACGATGCGATCGTCAATATTACTAGTCGGATCGGCATTAATTACATCTTGACGCTTAATTTGAATGCCAACTCGATCGATCGTGCCTTGGAGTTCACCAGGTAGAGAATTACTGGTGATTTTTACTTGCTGTCCGACGCGAATCTTATTCACATCACTTTGGTAAACTTCCACTACTCCATACATTTGACTAGTCTTACCAAGATCGGCGATGCCATCAGTACCAACTACTTCGCCAGGACGGGCAAAAATCTCCAAGATTTGACCATCTTGAGGTGACTTAATATAAGCTTGAGCGAGATTTTCTTCGGCGCGTTTTTGAGATGCGATCGCACTTTTGACATCTACCTCGGCGGACATGACATCTACCGGACGTACTTCGGCAATTTTATTAAGCGTGAATTGACTTTCTTTAATCTGCTGTTGCATCGATGTTTCTAGCTTTCGCAAATTAGCTTGTGCTTCATTGATTTGCTGTTGTCCCGATGTTTGAATCCGGCGCAAATTAGCTTGAGCTTCGGCTAGTTGTTGCTTCCCAGTAGATGCAATTCTTCTTAAATTAGCTTGCGCCTGATTTACTCTCTGTTGCGCTGTTTGTAGAGTTAGCCGCTTACTATCGCCGCTAGATGCTGACACCGCGCCCTGTCGAGCTAGAGTAGCATACCGTTTATCCTCAGCTTGAGCATTGAGCAGTCCAGCTTGGGCTTCGGCAATGGCTCCGGTTTGGGCTTCGATTTGAGTAGCTGTCTCGGCTCTGACTCTGGCGAGTGTCGCTTGCTGAGCTTCGATTTGGGTGGCTGTTTCGGCTCTGACTCTGGCGAGTGTCGCTTGCTGGGCTTCGATGCCCGTCCCGCGTTCGGCTTGCAACCTGCCAATTGTTGCTTGCTGGGCATTGATTTCGCCCTGCTTGGCTCCAGCTTTGACTTTTACCAGACTTGCTTCGGCGACGCTGACTTTAGCTCTGGCTTCATTTACCGCCGCTTGCAAGCGTCCCTGACTATCCAAAATCGCGATTAACTGTCCCGCTTTGACTGTCGCTCCTTCCTCTACCAACAGTTTCTCGATTTTTGCGCCTTCGACTGATGTCGGCGCAGATAGCTTGATGACTTCCCCTGTGGGTGCCAGTTTCCCCAATGCTGTCACAGTTGTGGGTGCGACTACGGCTGTCAATCGCTGCTGTGCTTGTTGTTGCTGTTGTGCTGCTTGCTGTTGGTTGATATAAATAGGGATACCGATACCGAGCAACGCCATCGCTCCCAAAATTAGCCGTATTCTAGCCTTCCACCAGGGCAATCCATCCGATTTTTGCAACATTCTCTCTCGCTCCAGGTTTACTAAACCGTTTAGTAATTTAGCAGATGATTTGAGTGTATCTTGACTAAACGGTTTAGTCAAGCAAGTAAAAAATAGTGGTTAGCTGCTTAGAATAGAATGTAGTGGAGAGTTATTCAAAATAAAGTTGACACAGGCGAGAGATTTGGACGCAGAACATCACGGGGAAAAAGTCGAGCAAATCCTGCAAGGCGCGATGCAGGAGTTTTTGACACGCGGCTATGCGGGTACGAGTATGGAAAAAGTCGCTGCTGCTGCTGGCGTATCTAAGCCGACAGTCTACAGTTATTTCAAAGATAAAGAGGTATTGTTTCAGGCTTTAATTGAAAACCTAGGCGAGAAAAAGTTTAACTCAACTTTTGGAAACGAACCACTTGTTGGAGATCCTAAAATTGTATTGCGAAATCTAGCCGAAGCAACCTTTAAAAAATTTGAAGATGAAGAATTTACTTCCTTTATGCGAGTACTGATCGGTGAGTCGGGACGCTTTCCAGAATTAGCAAAAGTATGTACTGTCAATCTTTTCAAGCCTGTACATGAGGTGGTTATTCAATACATAGCTGCACACCCAGAACTAAAAATATCTGACCCAGAAGCAGCAACCTTGCTATTTATTGGGACATTAGTTCATTATCATATATCCCAAAATATTCTGCATTCAAAAGAAGTGATGCCGATCGAGCGATCGCGAATAGTCGATAATTTGATGGAAATGATGTTGAAGTCGATCGACGAATAAATCTAATATTTCAGATAGATGATGAGCAAAATGCAGGAAGAAACAATCAAATATCTGTCGGCTCTCTCGGATGAAGAACTGCGGGAGGTGCTGTTCGAGGTCTTCCAAATTAAGCGTCCTAATCCAGAGGAGGACAAATACAATCACAATCGCTTCTTCTTGGGCACAGCATCGATTTTGGATGAGTCAAATCCAGAACAGCCTGAGCGATGGGGCAAACCGCATCTTCATGTAGTTGCTGATATTGACCGCAGTGTTTCACCGAGTAGTCTTGGGCCAAGTTGGGGTTTTTGCCAGTTTGGAACCTGCGAATGTGGCGTAAACGTCCGGTCAAATTACAAACAAGGCATTTGCCCAATCTGTTCGGCAAAAGTCAGCATGACATGACCAGCAACGCTAAACATCCACTCACGAGCATTATTTATGAAGTAGCTCAGTCTCCACCCCAAGTCTCGCACACCGCCCCAACACTCCTCGCCACCAACTGGTAACTCTCAGCCGTATAACCACCACTGAGCACCATTACCACCGGAATTCCCGCATCAACCAGCGTCTGAAATACCAACCGATCGCGTGCTAATACCCCCTCTGCCGAGATCTTTAACCGACCGAGGGGATCGTCCTCATAAATGTCTGTTCCGGCATTGTAGAAGGCGATTTTCGGTCGGATCTGTTGTAAAAAGGCAGGTAAATGTTGGTGAAGTTTCGCTAGATATTCAGAATCTCGCGTTCCCGATCCGAGGGGGAGATTGCAGTCAATTCGGGCGATCGCGCGATCGTCTTGGGGATAAATATCGCGATTGTACATATCGAGGATGTGAATGAATCGATCGCTCTCGAAAATCCGCGCTAAACCATTACCCTGATGGGCATCGAGATCGATAATGGCAATCGAGTCGATGGGGCTGAGTTGCCCCGATTGGCGGAGGCTGGCAATGGCGATCGCGATATCTGAGTAGACACAAAATCCCGACCCGCGATCGCGACTAGCATGATGATATCCACCCGATAGATTAATCCCGATCCCATGCTCTAGCGCAGCTTTCGCCGCGATAACCGTCCCCATCGTGGCAAGTCGCATCGGCTGTAATACATGGCGATCGAGAATGCCACTGGGCACCCAGGCGAGGGAAGGAAGTTCTAATGCGGCGGCAATCTGGCGGGAGTGAGTTAATTGCTGGAGATATTCAGGCGGATGAATGGCTTGGAGTAGTGCTACGGATGCCACCGTTGGAGTAATGGTTGCCGACTGCAACCCGTCGCCAAATCGATCGCGCAAAGCTTTCCAGGTGCGGCTGTATTTACAACTATCAAATGGATGCAGTTTTTCTAGTCCCAGCCAGCGAATATCATATCCTGGTGAATATATCAGCTTGGGTCGAATTTTCAAAGGTTCAATCATTTCTGCGATCGCTTAATCTCCTTGGCGTATTGCAAAATATGTTTTGGTTCCCATGCTTCCACTTGCCCCAAGGGAATCCCCAGCCCCACATAGGTATCGATCTCCGCCAGGGGCTGAAATGAAGGTTGTAAATTCGACCCAATATAGAGAGTATTGGCAACGATCGTCGAACAATTAAACTCCGTCAGTTCGTACTCCAATCCACTGGCTTGCACCTTTTGCCAGTATTTGTGAATTGCCACTTCATCGAGGGATTCGAGTTCGATGACGATCGGATCGGCTCCCTCTGCGGCTAAATCTGCGGCATAGTCCCGATAAAATGGCGATCGCTTGACATTCATGGTCATTTTTTGGATGGCACTCCGCACGAAACTTTTGCGCCCATGCCCGGGCCACAGGCTGACGTAGGCGAGATCGCCAACTTGCATCGAGCAATGACCCACTTTTCCACCTGTAGGTAGCCACACATATACTTTGACACCCACTTAAACTCTCCAGAATGTAATCACCAGTCCACCTGTGACAATTAAAGCACCGCCGACCCAGATCGAAATGCTAGGTGTTTGACCAAATCCAAAATAATTAATTAATTGCGCCACCAAGAAAAACAAGGTGACGTAAATCCCTAACAACTTGCCAAAATCCCAGGGAGGTAAATTGACCACAATCCCATAACCCAACAGCGTCAAGCCACCCAGCAGGATAAATTCCACTTGCTGCACCAGTCCGCGACTTTGCAATCCCTTTCTCACCAACGCATCGCCCCCAGCTTCTAAGACCGCCGCAGCCAACAAAATTAAAAATACCAATCCTTGGCTCACTGCGGTTGCTCCAGTTGCAATAATGTTGTCAGTTTGGCGATCTGCTCATCGACAATTTGAGCCAATAACTGCACTAAATAGTTGAGTGTATCGTAATCTTGCTACGCTACACTCAACCTCAAAATACTCTGATTTTCATAATAACATTTCTCAAATTAATATTGACAACTACTGAGCTGCACCTGATTTTTGGCGATCGAGTATCACGATTGGTGTGAAAATTTTACGCTAAAATGTTACTAATAATACAGATAAATTTGCCAGTTTTTAGATAAGTGTCGCTCCCCGATCGATCGAATGCAATCCTGTCTGGAAAGTGGCTGGGGCAATTCCTGCTTGGCGATCTTCCACGACTAGGATAAAGGCAACTCGGCACCCGATCGCCTGTGGATTGTCGAGGATAATTATTAAGGCGATCGGTGGAACAATCGTATTTCCGATCTCAGTCAGGGTATGCTTAGCTTGGGTAAAACTGGATGTGGGGAATGGCAGCCGAAAATTTTCGAGAACTTGAGGTGTGGGAGCGACTAGAGCAAGCACGAAGGGCAAAAGCAGAGCGGGGTGGCTATGCAGGCTATGGTTCTCCGGCTTTCGGACAACAATCGATCGCGGGAGAACTGGCTGAGAACCCTGACGAACAACAGATTATCGAACTAATTCGCCGCCATCACAAGTCGGGCAAATCCCTCCAACAAGTCGCTGACTGGCTCAACCACAATGGCTATCCTACCAAGCGCGGACAACAGTGGCAGCGGATCTCCGTCAAGCGGGTACTCGATCGGCTCTACGGCAAGACACCCAGACTTGCGGGTCTGAAATCACCAGCAGAGGATGAACCATAATTCACAATCCTTGCTGATGATGCCGCGTCTGGGCGATCGCCATCGCTTGATTGTGTGTGTTGCCTGGGATTGTTAGCTATTTCACTACATTCAATTATATGACCGCGCCCTTTGACAATTCACTCGGTACGCCACCCCTAGCCGATGCGATCGATCGACAGCCCCTGATTGTCACGCCCGATACTTACTTACTCGCTGTAGTAACACTGATGTATGCAACCGTGCAACATACCCATCCCGTGGCAAGTAGCTCGGATCGAGCTAGCGATTCACTCTGGGGCGCACGTTCTAGCTGTGTGTTGGTCATGGAGCGGGAGCAATTGCTAGGCATTTTTACCGAGCGCGACTTGGTACAGTTGACCGCTACAGGCTGCGACCTGCGGACGACAAAGATTGATGAGGTGATGCACCATCCCGTCCTCACTATGTCCGAACGCGAGCTGCACAATGTCTTTGCCGCCCTATTTTTGTTTCGTCGCCATCGCATTCGTCATTTAGCGATTGTGGACGATTGCCAGCAACTAGTTGGCGTTGTCTCGCTCGATAGTATTCGGCACATTCTCCGACCGACAAATTTGCTCAAAATCCGTCGGGTTGCCGAAGTGATGACCGCTAGCGTCACGACAGCAGCACCCACCACCCTCGTGCGAGAATTGACCCAATTGATGGCTGCTGCCCAAATTAGCTGTGTAGTCATCGTCGCACCAGATCGAGCCGACGAGATCGAGCGACCTGTGGGCATCGTCACCGAGCGGGATATCGTGCGATTCCAGGCACTAGGAATGGATCTCAACACTACTCCAGCTCAAATGGTGATGAGCACCCCGCTGTTTGTGTTGAGTCCTGAAGACTCGCTGTGGACGGCGCACCAAGAAATGGAACAGCGACAGGTGCGACGACTGGTAGTGTCCTGGAATTGGGGCGAAAAATTGGGAATTGTGACTCAGACTAGTATTCTGCGCGTGTTCGATCCGATCGAGATGCACAACGTGATTGAGACTCTCCAGCGCACGATCGGGCAATTGGGTCTAGATCTAGATAAAGTTTTGGCAGATGCGATCGACCATGATACTCATCTTGGTGCCTCTGCGCCCGCGCCCGCACAGCAGGCGATCCCCAACTTAAAAGTATTCTTGCACAATTTACAGCTTCAGATCGAACATCTGAGCGATCGACCCGATCTTCCGGTCGCAGCACGTCAGACAGCATTACTCGCACTGCGATCGGAGCTTGAGCAGTTTCAAGATTTACTGTGTTGAATCCGTTGCTGAGCGCATTGATATTCAGTCAACTAGCTGAAGGCGGTTGATTATTGCCCGCATAAAATAGAGACAGCAGCAGCAACTGAGCCAATAGCATTCGGCGATCGCGCTCTAGCTCAACATCACAGCAAACCCCTAATTGATTTCTGTTTGGATTGAATTAAATGAGTACTAATATTGATTATTTAGAGCTAATAAATTCCTATATCAACGTACATCCTCATCGTCAGCAGGAGTACTTCAAATTTCTTCATGACAATCAAAACTATGATGTAAATCGCTTGTCTTATCGATTCTTGCGAGCTGAGTATCTGCAAGCTAAATGTTCGAGTTTTAAAGTTATTCCCTAACCGTTATCAGGTGAATATTGGCGATCGTCGCCAATATTCACCCTCTCGGCTATTCATCCTCAAATTCGTCGGCTAGTTCAGCGAGCGATTGTAAGATCGTATGTCTGGAGATTTGACGATATTTAGAGTCCAATTTTGGTTCATATTGCTTTTTGCCTGTGCTACTTTTTTGTTTCAAACTATTTTCAAGTTTGGGTTGAGATTGCAACTGCTGTTCCCAGGCGATCGCGTCGGCGAGGAAATCGAGATAATGGGCATAGCGTTCCCACTCGCCCCGCACGACACAATTGGGTTCATCGCGGTGGGTACAGTTGCTAAACTGGCAGTTTCCCACCGCCAATCGCTGCCGAATCTCAGGGAAATATCCAGGCAACTCTGTCGGCGTACACGCGATATCTGGTTGATTGAATCCGGGCGTATCGGCAATCAAACCACCTGTGGGCATCGTAAATAATTGAACGTGGCGAGTGGTATGCCGTCCGCGACTGAGCTTGCCAGAGACAGTCGCCACGCGGATATTTGAATCGGGAATTAAGGCATTCGTCAGGCTCGATTTACCTACCCCCGAATGTCCGGCAAATACGGTAATCTGGCGATCGAGTTCTCGTTGCAACTCTTGTATCCCCACCCCCTGTTCCACACTGATGACGATCGGCGGGTAACCCCACTCACTCAACCGATCGCACCAATCCTGTCGCTCGACAGCAGTAACTAAATCGCTCTTATTTAGGCAGAGGCTGACCTGTAAGCCCGTCGATTCCGCTTTGACGAGAAATTTGCTCAACAGAAATGGATCGAGGGCTGGCTCGGCAAGCGCGAAGACTAGCAAGATCCGATCGGCATTGGCGACAGGCGGTCGATCGAGTAAACTATGACGCGGAAATACATCAATTACGACACCCTTTAAACCTTGCCAATCGATTTGGGCAATCGTCACGCGATCGCCAACAATGGCACTAATACCGATTTTTTGAAGTCGTGCGCGACGGGTACACAAGATTAATTTTCCGCCCACCATTGGCACATCTGGATCGATCTGCACCTGGCAGAAATTGGCTTGAACGGCAATAACGGTACCGACTAATGGGGTGAAGTTACTATCGGTGGCGGGTGAATTTTGCGGCACGTAGTCTATCGGTCTCCAGAGTTCCTATCATCTATCATAATTGTTCTGACTTCCCATCGGGATAGTCCCTGCTCTTTGTCAATTGTGTGTGTGAAGTCATGGCAGTATCTCGTTAGATTTGGCATCCACTTGGCGTTGTCCCCATTCCAAATTACTCGCACTCGCCCAAGCACCTAAATCGACTCAATTACCAAAACCTGTGGAGTCATGCTATAGTGATAAAGGCTTATTTGCGGTCTAACCGTAAATTATTTAAAGTATTTGAGGTTTCAGTCGCGGTTAAAATTACGCTCGACCAAAATTAAATAGCCAACCACAGACAGCAGGTGCCAAAAGCATAATTCCCTGCCGAGGTTAACGCAAGCAGATCGCCAGCGATCGCTACTACAACTAGCGATCGATCTATATCGACTGCATGACAACCTCGGCACTAAGTGTCGGGGTTAGTTTTATGCCTGTTGTCATCTGTTCCACCCAAAACTCGATCGATCGAGAGGTAACTATCACATGGGGAGAACCCTAGCAAACAAACAAGCGATCGTTGCCGATCTCAAGAAAAACTTGAGTGAAACGACCATGATCGCGGTGATTAACTACCAAGGTCTCACCGTGGCAGAAATCACCGATCTCCGTCGCCGGATTCGCCCCAAAGGCGGCATCTGTACGGTCACCAAAAATACCCTGATGGGTAAAGCGATCGCTGGTGACACCAATTGGCAAGCACTGGAGCCATTACTCACAGGTTCTTCGGCTTTCTTGTTGCTCAAAGATGATATTGGTGGCTCGATCAAAGCTTACCAAGACTTCCAAAAAGCGACCAAGAAGACCGTACTCAACGGTGGTGTCATGGAAGGTAAAGTCCTCACCGGAGCTGATGTCAAAGCGATCGGCGACCTACCATCCAAAGAACAGCTCATGGCACAAATCGCTGGTGCGCTCAACTCCGTCACCGCGAAAATCGCGATCGGCGTCAAAGAAGTACCCGCTTCGATCGCGCGTGGTCTCAAAGCTTATACGGAAAAGGAATAGATCGACTAGTCCATCCCGAAGCTACTATTTTCACCCATACTTAGGAATCTACACATGTCTGCTGCAACCGATACCATTTTAGAACAGTTAAAAACCCTCAGCTTGCTCGAAGCGGCTGAACTAGTCAAGCAAATCGAAGAAGCTTTCGGCGTCAGTGCTGCTGCTTCCGTTGGTGTAGCTGCTGCCGTAGGCCCTGCGGCTGTTGCCGAAGAAGCTGTCGAGCAAACTGAATTCAGCGTCGTCCTCGAAGGCTTGTCTGATGACACCAAGAAGATCGCCGTCCTCAAAGTCGTCCGCGCGATCACTGGCTTGGGCTTGAAAGAAGCCAAAGACTTGGTGGAATCCACACCGAAAGATGTCCTCAGTGGCGTACCCAAAGCCGCTGCTGAAGACGCCAAGAAACAAATCGAAGAAGCTGGCGGTAAAGTCGTCCTCAAATAGTCAACTCGATCGAGCTAGTTATCGTCACGGTTGCGTACGAAGACTGGCTCAATCTAATCAGTGTCAAAATTCACAGTAGAGAGCAATTTATGAATTGTTTCTCCTGTGAATTTTTTTGATTCGCCATATCCGCACCAGCGATCGCCAATCTCGTTCGCTAAATCTGCTAAGATTTTAAGATGTTATTATGTAATAATTCTCAACTAAACGTAGTAAACAGCAGCGATCGATATTAGTCACCATAGCTCGATCGGCTGAAGGCAAGCACCATACTCCTCCTCACGCCCGATCCCCTCTTCCCTACTCCCGTTCGTAACTAAGTAGACATCTCACTTAACTCAGAACAGCTATAACTTTCGGTTAATTTATGCACTCAGCGACGCGACTGGATGACCTCAAAATTTTAGAGTGTTTCCTGCAAAACTCTCTTCACGCTCATTTGGGGCGAATTGTCCCCTTTCGAGTGCAATGTTTACACAAAGACGAGACCCTGTGGGTACTCGCCCAACATCCGGCGGATGTGGTTATCGATATTCCAGATATCTTTAAAGTCATGGAACGTGCCCTCCAAGCAGAAGAGCCAAAGACCCCGCTGGCAGTAAAACTCTACTTGCGATCGGAAGGAAATCAACGCCCTTACAGTCAACAAAGCTTCACCGTCTACCCGCTCGTCCAAAAAACTGTACCAGGAGAAGCAGCTCCAGCAATGACTGGTAGCAACGAAGATCGGCTGGCATGGGAACGCAATGCTCAGACTCATCCAGCCGATCGACAGCACGATCTCGCGCCAGGGCAACCCTTGCAGATTTGGGAAAATCAGATGGACAATACTGACTCGCTCCCATCTACCGTACCAGAGGTAGTCACCAACGAGAACGATCGACGTTCGGAACAACGGATCGTCAAAATTGATGCCGATGTTTTTGCAGCCGATATCGAGCATTCCTTCGGTGCCACTAGCGAAGCTAATTATCAGACTGCTTACCCCGCAGCAGCCAAACCGCAGCGGAAACTACTCTTACCCATCCTCGGCGGTCTGGGGGTGCTAGCGATCGGTGCGGGGGCGGGATATATGGGGACGCGTCCGTGTGTCTTGTCAGTCTGTACGGAGCTAACTAACGCCACACAGCTCACTCAGGCATCGATCGCCACCCTCAAAAATCCAGGAGTGACCGGACAACAAATCTTGACCGCTCAAAAACAGCTCCGTCAAAGTGTGGTCGATCTCGAATCGATCCCCGTGTGGTCTGGTAGTCACAGCGCGGCTCAGCAGTCGCTCCAAACGTTAGTCCCGCTCGTGACGGATCTCGATACCACCGTCGGCGCGATGAATCAGGCATATCAAGCCACAACTACCCTCAACACCCCACCAGTACCGCTGCTCAAATGGCAACAGAGCAAACAGATGTGGACGGGATCGATCGTCAGTCTCGCCAAAATTCCGACCACTAGTCAAGTTTATCCCCTCGCTCGTCAAAAATCGATCGATTATCAAAGTCGATTGGCAGATGTCGATCGCCGGATTGAAGCCGAAACTACTGCCGATAAAAATCTCAAATCGGCGGTAGAAGGTATTAAAGCTGCTACCCAGTCGCAAGCTGCTGCCAAATCCCTGACTCAATGGCGCGGCGTCAAAGCTGAATGGGACAAAGTAAATAGTCACCTAACGAGTATCCCCTCTACGACTACCGCCTATACCCAAGCCCAAGAATTGCTCAAATCCTCCCAACCTCAAATGACGATCGCTCAAGACAAAGTAGTCGAGGAAGAAAAAGCGACCCAAAATTATCAAACAGCGGTCAAATCAGCTCAACTCGCCAAACAAGCTCAGAAAAACAACCAGCTCCCCCAAGCCCTCTCGCAGTGGAATCAGTCAGTAGTAGCGATTCAGAGCATTCCTCAGACTAGTGCGATGTATCCTCAAGCTAAACCACTAGTAGTAGAGTACACCAATGGCTTTCAACAGGTCGAAAGCAAACTGAAAAATATTCAAAAAGTCGCGCTAGCCAATAAAGATCTCCAACGCACTTGTGCGGGTACGCCGCAGATCTGTACTTATACAGTCGGCAATAACAGCATCGTCGTCAGACTGATGTCGCTCTATACCCAGACATTGAAGCAGACAGCGATGGCAGCAGCCACTCAAGGCGATGGCAATGCCAAGGTCGGGATCGTCAATCATGTCAATACGCTCGGTAATGCCCTCCAAGCTATCAGTGAAAACGCTAAACTGCCGCTCGAAGTCTATGGTGCAGATGGCAAGCAAATTCAAAAATATCGCCCTTAGGGGCAAAGATATTGCTGCTGTTGTCAATTTAACTTCAGTTCGAGAGGTATTTTCGATCTTCATCCGATCTAATTTATTGTCTGACGTGTAAAATAAGAAAGCGATCCACACCGACGATCGCGATTCCAGTTCTGTATTTAGGTAACCGATCGAGAGCGCAACGCCAGATTTTGGGATCGCATAATTAAGTACTATATTAATGCTAAAGCTAATTATGATTGGTACCGCTTGCTGATGTCTGACTAATTATTTGAAACGAGACATCTAACAAGCAACTGTAAAGCAAATTAAATTATAGAAATGGCTCGATCGAATATGAATCTGACGCGAGAATTTAAAAACAATAGCTCGATGAATAACGGTCAAACATTACAGCCACACGAATCAACTATCGAGTTAAGTCAATCCAATCATAAATCAAGTCCAGCTCACCTAAAAATTTTATTTGAAGCTTATCCTCTGACGCTCAAAAATGGTACGGGTATCTATGTTTATGCGATGAATCTGCTCAAAGGAATCGATGCACTCCGAGATGACAGTGTGGGATTACTACTGCTATTAGATGAGTCACTTAATATCCCGATCTTGGGTTTGAGTAGTTCGCAAGAATTAAGAAATATTCAAAGCTACGCCAAGCTACTATCACAACTATTTCAAAGTCGCTATCCTCATATCAGCCGCAACAATCGATCGAATAACTGGGTTGATAAAGTGCTCAACATATTCAAAAAAGCTGTAGATAGTAGCTTATTGCCGCTGTCTTTTTTTTTACAACCCAAAGCTTTTTCTTTTCCGGCAGTACTCAAATCTAGCCTAACCGAAATTTTAAATGATAGCTTTGTTAGCTATGATTTTCTATCCCGCCATCAACCGTACTTAGTAAATATTTCTCGCAACTTTTTAATGCTGCGAAATATATTTAGGTTGATACCCAATCGCATTCATTCTCGTCAGCTAGCCACAGATTATGACGTTTTTCATTGTACTCATCTCAGCCCTTTGACGGTAGTAAATTTACCTCAGGTGACTACAATTCACGACATCGTGCCATTAATTCGACCAGAATTGGTAAGTAACCAATTAGTGTTAGTTTTTGCGGAGTTACTCAAAGCAAATCTTCATAATTCCACCAAAATTATCGCCGTTTCCCAAGCTACCAAAGATGATTTGGTACACTATTGTCAAGTACCAGTAGAGAAAATCACGGTAGTCTATGAGGCAGCTCGTGCAGAATTTCAACCAGTTAATATTGAAATAGCCAGACCGATTTTGAGTAAAATCGGTTTGAGTACCGCTCAAGTTAATGTTCCGTACTTTATTTTTGTAGGCAATATCGAACCGAAAAAGAATGTGAAGCGGTTATTGCTGGCTTTCCGGCAATTTTCGATGCGCGATCGCCGTGGCTGTAAACTAGTGATGGTCGGTAGTGCAGCATGGGGATTTGATGATGTCAAAGAGCTGATGCAGGAAATGATTGCCGCCGAAATTTTAATTCATCCAGGTTATTTACCAACCAATGAACTACCAGCATTATTTTCTCACGCCCAAGCATTGATGCTCCCTTCTCTAATTGAGGGATTTGGTCTACCAGTATTGGAAGCGATGGCTTGTGGGTGTCCGGTGATTACTTCCGATATTCCCTGTATCCGCGAAATTGCTGGCGATGCAGCGATTAAAGTCGATCCGTTGTCGATCGAACAAATCTGCCAAGCGATTACTGCGATCGCTAATGATGAGTCTTTGAGAGCTAGTCTGAGCCAATTGGGATTGGCTCAAAATAAACTATTTAGCTGGGAACGTTGTGCTCGCGAAACATTAGCCGTTTATCAAGAAACCATTGCTGAGTTTACTCCCAATAGGTAAATATCATGCATGTTCTCCTCGGTGAGGTAATATTCAGTATGCCAACTATCAAAGCAAAACTGACTTGGCTGCGTTTATGACAGCTAATAATGTGGATTATTCGGTCTGGGGCGGCTGGATCTAGGCTAGTTTATGATGTTGCTGAACTATGGTAGTTTAGATGGATACGTGGGGTAATTCATGAATTGCCCTATGTCTTCAAAATGAAGCTAAACCCTCGGACACATTATGACACTCGGAAACATTGCGATTAGGTATGGAACTGCGAACAATGACACCATCACAGGTAGCAATTTGCAGGCAGTTTTGGGACTATCAGGCAACGATCGATTGACGGCAGGTAGCACTACAAATTTCTTGGCAGGGGGTTTTGGTGACGATACTTATGTCGTGCGTGTAGGAGAGGGAGCTACCATTTTCGAAAGTGGCGGTGTTGATACTGTCATCTTTCCATTCTCTACTACCTCAAACACTGGTTTTATATTTACGCTGGACAATCGTCATTTGGGTATCGGAGATCGGGCCACCAAGACTGGTGCGTTGATAATTGATTGGAAAAATCCAGCGAATCGAGTAGAGAAATTTGAATTTGTTGACGGTACCGCAACCTACGAGCAAGTTGTCAGCCAGTATACTTCTTCTCTCTCTTATATCGGCAACATCGCTATCCAGCAAACCAATCCAAATGCTGATGGTTACCTATTTCCTGCTACTGGTCTGACTCCCACAACATTCAATAGTTTTCTTGACGATATTTCGGCTTTAGCTGTAGGTACGCCTCTGACCACAGTATCTTTGGCTGACTTCAAAAAAGATCCTGGTAAATATATGGGATCGATTCGCGATTACGATGCCAATAACTTAGGTAGTGGTGATACTTGGAAATCGCTAGGAGACGTGGATATTCAGGGCGATGGCGACCTCGAAAGCATTTTAGTTAACCCCGCAATTGGTAGGTTTGCTAGCGTCGGCTCCATCAATGGTAATGTCGATTTTAGTAAATATGGTTTGAATGGCGATACTCGTGTCGTCGGTATTTATATCGATCCCACCCTCAAGAATAGTCCCCAAAATATCAATGGGCCATTTGATAGTCAAAGACGCTTTCAAGATGATTTGAGAAATGATAATTTACAAGTGCTAGCAGCAGGTGACTACAATAAAGATGGTTTCCAAGACCTGTACTTTAAGCTCGGTGATGGGAGTGCGGTCCTACGGGCATTGATGTTCAAGGATGGCAATATTCAGTACGCCAACTATCAAAGTAAAAGCGATCTGGCTAATTTTATGACAGCCAACAATGTTAGTTCTTCGGTTTGGGGTGGCTGGCTCTAAGCTCTACTCTATCCGTTGTCCGCTTGCGATCGACAATAGTCATTTACAGTACTATGAGGCTTACAGCTAATGACTGAGTTGAAAAATTGCAATTAGATCGTTAATTGTGTAACTCAAATGATATGTTTTATACCTTTGCTTCAATACGTAATAGTTAACATATAGAACTAGGGTAGTAAGCACTACTCGCTTTGCTAACCGAAGCTTATCCATCCAGCCCAAAGTTTATTGGAGACATCATGCCAAGCATTGCTCTAGGACAAGTTATACAAGGATCTTTTACTAATACCGATCCTAAGATTAATAACACTGATTACTATGACGAATACGATCTTCCCACTAACTTAGCTACCTATAACAACATCAGCATTACATTCAGTCCCAACAAAACAGGAAGTGCGGCCAATACCCCAGGTACTACTACCCTAGCCCTGATTAATGCTACAACGAATGCGATCGTATCCTCAGACTCTGTTAGTGGATCTAGTGCCAATTTAGCCTTAATAGATCAAGCGATAGCTCCAGGAATTAAATATAAAATTCGGGTTTCTAATAGCAACCTATCGAGCGGGAACTATTCATTATCGCTCCAAGACCAGGGTGCAGCAACATCAATTCTCAGTTATGGCTCATTTTTTGCCAATGGAACCTCTGGTGCTCAAGTTGGTACTGTTAATTCTGCTGGTAAGTATTTTCCCCTGGTAAAAACTACCTATGGTCCAGACGATATAGCTTTAGCCTCTAATGGCTTGTTGTATGGAGTTACACCTTCTTTTGGCACTTCTACGCCAGATCGAATTTATGTTACCAACCTTGCTACTGGAAATACATTTAGCTCCAGTATTATTAAAGATACTGCAGGAAACAATCTTCGTCAAAGTCTCAACTCTCTAGCATTGGCTAATACAGACGACAAACTTTACGCGATCGGCACTTCAGCGACCGGAGCGGGTAGTCTTTACCAGATCGATACTTCTAGTTTTGTGGCTACTTCACTCGGCAGCCTCCCGACCGGATTGAGTAATGCTGGAGATCTAGTCTATGATGCTGCCAATAATCGTTTCCTCGCTGTAACTCCAGATACCGGAGTAAGTGATGCCCTATGGTCGATTCCGTTAGCTAATCCGTCTGGAGCTACCAAGATCGGTCAGCTTGGTTTCAAAGGCATAACTGGTCTCAGTCTCGAAGGCATTGAACTGTTTGGGTTTGTCAGCAATACCTCTAAATACAGCATTAACACGACCAATGGAGTCGGTACTCTCAAACAAACGATTTCAGGTGTCGGCAGTGTTACTGGGGCATCGACACTCGTATATCCAGGACAAGTTCTTTTGAATGATTTCAAACAAGATCCTGCCAAATATATGAGATCGATCCTAGACTACGACGGCAATAATTTAGGTGTTGCCAGTTCGTGGAAATTGCTAGGTGATGTGGATATTCAGGGTGATGGCAGCCTCGAAAGTATTCTAGTCAATCCAGCCATCGGTCGGTTTGCCAGCGTCGGTGCTGTAAACGGTAACGTTGATTTTAGCAAGCATGGGCTGAATGGTGATACTCGCGTCGTTGGTATTTATATCGATCCTACTCTCAAGAACAGCCCCCAAAATATCGGTGGGCCATTTGATAGCCAGAGACGCTTCCAAAATGATTTGCAGAAAGATAATTTGAGATTGCTAGCAGCGAGTGACTACGATAAGGATGGTTTCCAAGACCTGTACTTCAAGCTCGGTGATGGGAGTGCGGTACTGCGCGCCTTGATGTTCAAGGATGGCAATATTCAGTACGCTAACTATCAAAGCAAAACTGACCTGGCTGCGTTTATGACAGCTAATAATGTTGATTCTGCTGTCTGGGGTGGCTGGATCTAGGCTAGGTGCTGACGTTGATGAAGTAATATAGTGAGATGAAGGAGTAGGGTAATTTGTAAATTGCGCTACTCCTTTAACATTAGGATAAATGTAAACCCGCTAGATCCCAATATTGTGACGGAAACTATTAAAGACACGATCGATCTAAATTCTCCGTTGGCAAGACTATGCCAAAATAGAATCTCTGGGGAGGAGGTAGTCGGACTCTTGCAGAAATACGGCATAATCTCGCAATTGCAGCGGGAACTAATTGTTGATAACGTGATAAAATCGATCGAGCTTACCGCTGAAGAAGTTCTTGGTGGCTACAAAGCTTTTTATCAACAGCATCAGATTAATTCAGATGAGGATCGAGCTGATTGGCTGGAGTGCAATCACGTTACCTTACCTCAATTTGAACATTTTGTGCTCAGAACACTCAAGCTCGATCGCTTCAAACGAGAAACCTTTGCGAGTAAAGTTGATTCTTACTTTCTAGAGCGCAAAAATCAACTCGATCGAGCGAGTTATACAGTCTTGGGAGTTAAAAGCTTTCATCTTGCTCAAGAGCTATTTCTTCAGGTTCAAGATGGAGAAGCAGATTTGTCAGATTTAATAAAGCAATATTCTGGAGGAGAAGCAGACGAAACTAATGGCTTGAGAGGACCTCATGAATTGTCCATTCCACACCCGATTTTAGCGACTCAGTTGCGATCGCTAAAACCAGGACAATTAGCTCCTCCATTGCAGATTGCAAAGTGGTTTATAGTTGTCAGATTAGAAAAATATTTCCCAGTTCAACTAGACGAAAAAACGCGGATGAGGTTAATCGATGAGCTATACGAATCCATGATTCATAGACAGTTGCATCAGTCGATCGAGGAATTAAAAATTTGAGGGGAAATTAATTTGTTCGAACTATAATTTTACTATTTACCATATTTTAAATTGTAGGATATCGAATCTAATTTAATAGAGGATAAAAATTAAAAATGTTTCCAACTAGCGATCGAAACTGGTTAGAAGTTGCTGAGTTAATTCAAGCTCATCTTCAAGATAATGACAAAATAGTTGCGCCAATTGAATTTAAGTATTTGACAAACAATTGTTTCGATTGTTTGCGAATTGACAGGTCAGCTAATTTTCAGTGGTTTGTATTACACAAGGGATGGCTAGACAAGCTCGATAATATTCTGATTCAAAGAGTATTAAGTGAAATGAATCCAGTTCACGGAAACTCAGTATTTATTACTTTTTCTACTCACCAAAATTTACCAGCTATCGATCGCGATAATGTCCACTTGACAGCTTTGCTAGCACAAATAAATATTCAAGAAGTATCAGATCGACAGTCAGAGCCTGTTGATAAATTGAAAGCTGTCTTGACAAGATTAGAGGATATCGATCGGTTAATCAAGACTGAAAAAAACATATTTTATGATATCCGAGAGATTGGGTACTTGAGTAGAAGCGTGGTCGAATTGTCATGTCGCAAGGCTTTTCAATCCTCTTACGTAGGAGCTGATACACTTTTATGTCGGGTTTTAACTAAGTATTTTTGCTATGTCGATGCTACCGATATCAGCTTAACCCCCCACTTGTTGTTAAATGGCTATTGGGAAATATGGATCGCACAGCTATTAGCACGAACTATCGAACCTGGCTGGAATTGTATTGATATCGGTGCAAATTGTGGATACTATACGCTACTGATGGCGGATTTAGTCGGAAATTCCGGTCGAGTTCTGGCGATCGAACCCAACCAAAAATTAGCAAGCTTAGTAGATCGATCGGTTCGAGTCAACGGGTTTAAGTCTTATGTTGAAATTAGCGATAAAGCTGCATCCAGTCGAGCAGGCGAAGCCATTCAACTTTGTGTACCTAATGGACTTTTAGGCGATTCTACAATTCATTATCCAGACCAATCAAATTTACAAAATCCATCCTCTCAATATTTCCCAGTCATCACAACAACAATAGATGAATTAGTACATGATTGGAGCCATGTCAATTTTATTAAAATTGATGCTGAAGGTGCCGAATGGTTAATTTGGCAGGGTATGCAAGAAACTCTATCAAAAAATCTCAAATTGACCATAATTTTAGAGTTTGCTAACTATCGTCTTACATACTACGATCCACGAAAATTTTTGCTAGAAATAGTAAATGCCGGATTTTCACTTAACTATGTAAATGATGAATCAATGATTAGATCGATAACATTCGATGAATGTTTAGCAAACAAAGACGGATTTCTAGATTTAGTCTTAATCCGTTGATAATAAATTATCTTCGAATCGTTTATTGTTATTTCTATCGCATAATACTATTTTGACATCTAAACAACTTCTATTTATATGACCAAATCACTCGCGATCGACTCTAGATTATCTGCTACAAAGCGGTATATAGAACTAGTCTATGTCCTAGCCAAACGTGAAGTTAAAGTGCGGTATCGTGGCTCTTTTTTAGGAGTATATTGGTCGCTATTCAATCCTTTGATGATGACTGGGTTGTATGCGATTATTTTTGGTGCTGCTTTTAAAAAGTATTATCATGAATCGCTGTGGGAATATATGTTAGCCGCATTCACTGGATTAACAGTAATCCAGTTTTACAATGCTTCCACGTCGCAGGCATTAGTGAGTATAGTTAGTAATGATTCATTACTAAACAAAGTTAAATTACCAATTAGTATTTTCCCCGTCTCAACTATTGTTGCCAATACATTTCAACTATTAATTGGGATGTTGCCATTATTGGTTATCGTCAGTGTTTTTCTATCACCTAATCCGTCAAGCTTTATCAATATTATCGCGATTCCTATCCCATTATTGGGATTAATTCTGATATCTACCGGAATCGGATTTTTAACTAGTTCTCTGTTCGTATTTTTTCGAGATTTACCTTTTTTATATGAACTGGTACAGTTTGTGATCCTGATGGGTAGTCCAACTTTCTATCCAGCCGAGATTGTCGATCCAAAAATTCGCCCATTCCTAACACTAAACCCACTCTATCCCGTAATAGAGAGCTTACGGCAAATTGTCTTGTCGGGCAATCCACCAGATCTAACTTTGATGATTAGATCGTTGTTGAGTGGGATTATCATTTTGGGAATAGGTTGGGTTTGTTTCACCTGGCTTCGTCCAAAATTTATGGATCTTTTGTAAAAATTTCGCTTGTCGGCTAGTATTTAGCCTATTATTAAAATCCAGAGTCACTCACTATATTTAGGTAGATGGAAGTTATTAGTTTCGATCGCGTGTCGCTATGGCGGCGTACTCAGGAAGAGTTTTCTTATGATATCAAACAAACTATTTTTTCGATTGTTTCTGGTAAATATCGAGTACCTGCTAAAAAACTAGTAATTGATGATGTCAATCTTACGATTAATGCTGGAGAAAAGATTGGAATTATTGGTGGAAATGGAGCTGGTAAATCAACCTTGCTCAAATTAGTTTCTGGCATCCTCGAACCGACAATCGGTAAAGTAAGAGTCAATGGAAATATTGCACCATTAATTGAATTAGGTGCAGGATTTGATGGTAATATTTCCGTCTGCGATAATATTATTATGTATGGCGTTCTGCTGGGATTTTCGCGGCAGGAAATGCAAGAACGTACGCCAATGATTTTAAATTTTGCTGAGTTAAATGATTATGCCCTAGTACCAGTCAAAGGCTTGTCTTCAGGGATGGTGGCGCGGTTGGGTTTTGCGATCGCGACAGATGTTCAGCCAGATATTTTGATTCTTGATGAAGTTCTATCTGTTGGCGACCAGAACTTCAAAAACAAATGTCAGCATCGAATCGATAAATTTCTCAATGGTGATACTACTGTGTTAGTTGTTTCTCACGATCTGGATTTTATTGGTGCTTCCTGCGATAAAGTAATTTGGCTCGAACGTGGTCGGATCGAATTTATTGGTAGTGGTAAGGAAGCAGTAGCTCGTTATCTCAATGCAGTCACAGTCTGAGTGAGTCAGAGCTGGAGATCGCTGATATCTCCCATATAACTATAATTTAACTACTATGATGCCACTAATTATAAGTGCAAATAGTCTGAAATTTGACTAACTCGAACTTAATCAGCTCGATCGAATCATTGTTAGAAACTCCCTCAATCCACACGATCCGACGAGCGGCAACTCAAGCGATATCGCTCCAATTTTAGCTCAACTGCCGATCGCGCACGATCGGTGCTTTGACTGGCTTCCGCTCTGGTTTTGGTTCAAAAACGATCGGACAAGACCAATCCACATCCCACCACTTACAGTGTTGGATCGGATCGTTGGGGTCGGGAATCAATCCTAGCAAATCCTCACGCACTGTGTCTAAAAATGCCCCTGTACCTACATCCATAAAAACTGTATTTAACAGTTTGAAATGTTGCTTGATCTTGATTTTAGTCCCATCTGCGGTATGGTATACCCTACTTTCAAAAAATTTGTTGACCCTACCGCCAGCTCTAGACCATTGATTGGTACTACCAGACTTGACCCACTGGACGGTACCATTTGCGAAATAAACTATTACTAATTTAGGATCTTCGACTTTTCTTTCGTTCATAATCACATTACTTAGCGAGAAATTGGCGATGACGATCGGTTATTTAGTGCGATCTACTCAGCTCGATCGGTCACTACGCCAATAGTCATCAACCTACAACACCATATTATATACTGTCGTTCCTAGTGCGAAAAGTTAATTCTGAGCCTAACTAACTATTTGTACGGGGTAATGTGAGAAACCCAGGATTGGTAGTAGTAGCTCTCAATCCTCGCTCGGCGATGGTGATTGTTGCCGTTGACTGGTAGTGGATCTTCGATGGCAAAGTTTCCTATACTGGAGTGGCTCTCAAGCAACTATTGTAACTGGTGATTTTGTGCTAGCAGCTCTCCTGTACGGTCGAGAAGATCTCCGCCTCGAAACGCTCGATCCCCCCTCACCTGCGGCGGGTGAAGTCGTCATCGAGGTCACCGCCGCCACTACTTGCGGCACCGACCTCAAGGTCTGGCGGCAGGGTGGACATGCCAAAATGCTCAAGCCACCAACTAGATTTGGACACGAAGCAGCGGGGAAGATTGTCGCCATCGGCGCGGGAATAACCGATTGGAGCATTGGCGATCGCGTAGTCGCCAATAACTCTGCACCCTGCATGAATTGCTTTTTTTGTCAACATCAGGAGTATTCCCTCTGTCCCAATTTAACTTGGAACAATGGCACTTTCGCTCAGTATCTGAGCATTCCCGCCCCGATCGTCCAGCACAATCTGCTCCCCATCCCCGCCGATCTCGATGCCGAGCTGGCGTCGATGACTGAACCTCTAGCTTGTGTCCTGCATGGGATCGCGCGGAGCAATTTTACGCCTGATTCTAGAGTAGTCGTAATTGGTGACGGGGCGATCGGGTTGATGTTTGTCGCGGTGATGGCAAGTCAATGTCGCTCGGTGTGGCTATGTGGTGGTAACGATCGCCGTCTAGCAATCGGCGCAAAATTGGGAGCCGAGCGCACCTGGAATTATCATCAGTTGGATCTGCCCAGCACCGTTAGGGGTTTAACCCAGGGATGGGGTGCCGATATCATCATTGAAGCGACAGGCGTACCCAGTGTCTGGGAAACCGCGATCGCTTGCGGTCGTCCGGGTGCGACCATTAATCTGTTTGGCGGGTGTCCCAAGGATACGCATATTAGTGTCAATACCGACAGGCTTCACTATAGCGAACTCACCCTCAAGGGAGTCTTCCACAACACGCCCCAGCACGTCCGTGCGGCTCTAGCACTGCTGGCAAGTAAGCAAATCCCGTTTGAGCTATTAATTAGCGATCGTCGTCCCCTGACCGATCTCGCCCAAACTTTCGAGGATATGAAAAATCGTGAGGTAATTAAGGTGGCAATGATGCCAAATTAAATTAATTGATAATTAACTGTTAACGTATAGCAACCGCCACAGCTGAGGACATGACAACGACTGGAAGTCGTCGCTCATGGTGCAAAGTCTGCCTCCGCAGACTAAAAGGCAGAGTGTCTTAACTGTCTTGGCTATTGCTGTAAATGGTGCTGTGAGGTGAATAGATGGCTACTCCCTTCCCACTCAAGAAATAGACATCCACCATTCACCCTAGATGTATAGCAACCGCCAAGGCGGTTAGGACAGCACAGCGATTAAAATCGCCGCTAGTGCTGCAAAGTCCGCCTACGCGGACTGAGATCTAGAGTGTCTTAACCGATTTGGCGACTGCTGTATAATTTGACACAGGGAAGGGAGTAGTAATCAAGAGCCAAAATTATTAGGATCGATAACTCCAAATGGTAAATTTAACGCTACCTCGAAAACAGATTGGGATCGCAGTCATCTGGAACCCGTCGGGACAAGTATTAATCGCCAAGCGCAAGGCTAGTGGGACGATGGGAGGACTATGGGAATTTCCTGGCGGGAAAATCGAACCAGGCGAAACGGCAGCTGAGTGCATCATCCGTGAGGTTCGGGAAGAACTCGCGATCGCCGTTGCTGTGGGCGCGCATCTGATTTCGATCGAGCATACCTACCCTACCTTCCACTTGAGTGCGATCGTCCATCATTGTCAGCACATTGACGGTATTCCCCAACCGATCGAGTCTGACGAGATTCGCTGGGTGGAAGTTAGCGATTTAGACAAATATCAGTTTCCAGCCGCCAATTATGCCATCATTGAGGCAATTTTGCAGTCGCGCACAAATATCTAACTCGCGCTCGATTCGCCAACTGTGAGGCTACACAACGACATTTCTGGAATCGCTAATTGCAACGTTGTATGAACTAAAAGTAGAGTTTTCAGCTTGAGCCAGATTATTTTGGTTTGACTGGGTACAATCGAAACAATACGGCACTGGTAATAAAGCGATGGCGACAGAATTAGCAATCCGCACCGAAGATTTGACCAAGCAATTCGATCGCCATATCGCCGTACATGGCGTAGACCTGGCGGTGGAAGCTGGCGAAGTCTATGGCTTGATCGGCCCCAATGGTGCAGGTAAGACGACCCTGATGCGGATGCTAGCCACTGCGGAGGAGCCAACACTCGGTGAGATCTATATCAATGGCGAACGACTGTTGCGCGATCGTAGCAATGCCAATCTCAAGCGATTATTGGGCTATCTCCCTGACGATTTCCCTTTATATGATGACCTGACGGTTTGGGATTATCTCGACTATTTTGCCCGACTATACAAATTGACATCCGATCGGCGTCAGCGACGGTTGTATGATGTCCTGGAGTTGGTACAACTGAGTACCAAGCGCAATAGTAAGATTGCCACTTTATCGAGAGGGATGAAACAGCGATTGAGTCTGGCGCGGACGATTATTCACGAGCCGATTTTACTACTGTTGGATGAACCTGTATCGGGATTAGATCCGATCGCGCGGATGCAGTTTCGACAGATTATCAAGACGCTCCAGGAAGCAGGGATGACGATCTTGATCTCCTCTCATGTGTTGAGTGATTTAGCCGAACTCTGTACGTCGGTAGGGATTATGGAGTTAGGATTTTTGGTCGAAAGTTGTCGGCTTCAAGATCTGTATCAACGCCTAAGTCGCCAACAAATTTTGATTAGTACATTGGGCGATCCTGAAGTGCTCAAACGAGAGCTGAAATCAAATAGTCTAGCTACAGATATTGAAATTTTGGTTGGTACCAATCAAGTCAGAGTTGGCTTTTCTGGGACAGAAGAGGATGCAGCAGACTTATTACGATCGCTGATTCACGCGCAGTTACCGATTACCAACTTTCAATGTACGCAAGAGGATCTAGAAACTATCTTCTTGAAGTTAGGACACCAACAAGCCTCCTAGATCTATTAATATTCGCTACTTGAAGTGAGAGTTATGTTAGACAAATCGGTCGATCTGATTGGTGACTGGAATCCCCAGTTATTCAAGGAGCTAAAAAGCAGGATTACTATTGCTCAGACGATCGCTACGCTCTTGGGATCTGTTTTAATGCAAGTAGCGATCGCGATCTATTTCGGTCTGACCGAAACTTCAGCTCCTAGTCAGCTCATTGATGCTGTGAATTTTATCAATTGGCTCATCCCGATTGTTTTAATATTAGGTAGTATTTATACCTTAGTTGCCGATCTCGATCGCGAACATCGCCAAGGCACATTAGATTTTATTCGACTCACCCCACAATCGGCTCGAAGTATCTATCTTGGTAAAATACTAGGAGTACCTAGCTCGACTTATCTGGGTATTTTAGCAACTATACCGCTACATCTGCTGCTGGGGATAAATGCTGGTTACAGCTTACCGGAGATGTTGGGTTGGTATGGGGCGATCGGGATGACGACCTATTTTTGTTTAAGTTTGGCGACTCTTTACACATTATCTGGCGGCAGATCGGCAATTCTCACAACCCTACTTTGTTGGCTACCTGTTCAAGGCTTAATTAGTGCTTATAATTATTACTTAGCGCAGGCGATCGCGAATCGAGTGCAGGATGATAGTGGCAAACCATTATTATCCTGGTTCTATCTACCGATCGTTGGCAATAGTACTTTCCCATTCAACTGCTTTATTATTTGCACATTGGCGGCGATTTGTTACTGGCTGTGGATAAAGATCGATCGCAGCTATATCAATTCAGCTAGCACGTCATTTACCAAAGAACATAGCTACCTGATGAACATTCAAGTTCAGATTTGGCTCTTGGGTTTTGCTCTACCGATCGCGACAGGAATCGATCGCCATAACTTAATTGGATTCTACATCTTAATTGCTGTATTCGCTAGTATTAGTGCGCTGTGGATACTGACACTAGTGCCATTAATATTACCAGCTCGACAGAGTACCTATGAGTGGAATCGCGATGTTCGCGAACATATCAGTTACGAAGATCGTCATTGGTGGCAACAGGATCTAGTTCGAGACCTCATCTGGCACGATCGCAGTCCGATTGTAGTAGCAATCCTCCTCAATTTAGCGATCGCAGCTACAGTTTGGGGATTGTGTTTCAGTATATTTATTGAAGATCGACAGTTGTTATTGAGATCGATTTGCGGCATCATCATTGTCAGTCTTTTAACACTGATCTATACCACAGTTGTCCAGACGATCGGGCTGCGCTCGTCAGCAAGCAAGCCCCAACCGATCTCATTGATTGTGCTGATGTCTTGCTTGCCATTGCTGTCGATCTTGATGGCTACAATTAGTGAAGATTTCCGCAACTTGAGCCTGAACTTACTGCTATTCTCGCCACTATCATGGGCAGGTATTTGGTACTTGTCGCTCCCAAATATCGGGATGATGATACTTGGGCAAATCTGGATCTTAGTGGGAGCAACCAAAATGCTGCAACGCAGGTTGCACAAGTTGGTAAGTGTGGCTCCGCAACCGAGTCAGCACCAACTGGCAGTAGGGAGGACAAATATATGAGGTGAATGCCTGTAATTTCAACCAGACTAACTATTAATATTTAAGTGAGATTAATCATGATCCTAAACAGACTAATCGATCGAGCGGGTGACTCGAACCCCCAGATATTTCGAGAACTCAAAGAACGCCTAACACTGCGGAACATCGGGATTGCGATCGCCACTGCTGTATTGCTGCAAGGACTCGTCCTCCTCTATTTCAACGGACAAATTCCCATACCTGTATATGACGAGCCGTCGAGTCCTGGTGCTTCAATCCAAAAACTGCGAGAAACACACAATACCTATTGTATGTTTCCGCGTCTCAGCGGCGATCGCTACGACGATCTGTGCAAGCTAGCCGATCCTGGCAATTTTGTGATTAACTGGCAAAAATGGTGGTCGCATGTATTTGCCGCGATCAGCTGGATTTTACCCCTGGGACTGATTTTAGGCTCGGTTTATTTACTAGTTGCCGATTTAGTCCAAGAAGAAAAGCGCGGTACTCTCAACTTTATCCGGCTCAGTCCCCAATCAGCACGCCAAATTTTTATCGGCAAAATTTTTGGTGTACCGATTATGGTGTATCTAGCCGCTGCACTAATGGTGCCGCTACATGTAGGTGTAGGACTTACCGCTGGTGGTAATTTACCATTAATTGCTAGCTGGTACGCGGCGATCGGCGCGTTGTGGTTCTTGCTCTCTAGTGCTGCGGTATTGTATGTGCTGCTCGGTGGTATTCAAGCGATCCTGACAGTCATCGTCGTTGGATACCCGATCTGTCTACCCTTAGCAGCCATCAATGTCTTTACCTTAGCAACCATCGATCGGGAAAAATGGTTGAACGCCAGCGATCCCGATTTTTCTTGGTTTGGATTGCCAATCGCTAGCAATGCGATCGGATTTAATGCTTTTAGCATTGGCTGTTGTTTAGTCATCAGCTACTGGGTATGGCAAGCTTTGGAGCGTCGCTATCTCAACCCCACCGCCACCACCATCGGCAAATCTCAAAGCTATCTGATGAATCTCTGCCTCCAGGTAGGAATTGCCGGATTTGCGATCCCGCTGGCTCTCCGCTCCAACTATTACAAAGAGGGGGGAGTTGTGGGGCTAGCAGTCATGGATGCACTCGTCTTAGCACTATTGATTCCGATGCTATTGCCAACCAAACAAGCATTGCAAGATTGGAGTCGCCATCGTCGCGAACGTGTCACTCATCAGCAGCGATTTTGGAAACGGGAGTTATACCAAGATCTAATCCACAACGATAAGAGTCCTGCACTACTAGCGATCGCGATTAATATCGGGATGGCGATGGTATTGTGGCTCCCGTTGGCTGCGATCTCATGCCCCTCTGACCGTTATGGCATCAGATTCTTGGCTAGCGTGTGTCTGGCTGCTAGCCTGATGTTAATCTACGCCGCGATCGCCCATCTAGGTCTATTCCTCAATGTCCGCAAGCGCAATGTCTGGATTCTGGCGATCGTCGCTGGCGTCATCACCCTCCCATTGGTTGGTGCTTTTATCCTCTCTCCCCATCAATCGCCGACTGGACTGGCAGCGATTATGCTGTTATTCTCGCCGTTTGCCGCGCTCGGGATGATGCAACTCAGTGGCGGCACGATCTTGGCAACATTCGCCGCACAGTTGGTAGTGTTTGCAGCTCTCACTCGTCAATTACAACGAAAAATACAGATTGCTGGACAATCATCAACCACAAAGTTATTGACTCAGACTTGATATTTGAGCACATCGAATCTATTTACCCAGTTGCTGCCAGCCGCTGGGTTTTTTAGCGATCGGTCAGATCTTCATCCTTGGGCTTACTTTTTGCCTTGCGGATCAGTTGGGCGATCGTGCGTGACAAAGAGAGTCCAGACTCCGCCGCGAGCTTTTCCAACTTCTCCCGCTCGATCGGATCGAGGGAAACATTCAAGCGATTTTTTTTTGTGCTCACAGCGCAAAAGTGGTGTAACTATGGTACCCATTGTCCGAGTTAGAAGCTGGACAGGGTAGGAATATTAACGTTTGTGACAAAGATGAGGGAAAAACAGATAAGAGTTCGCGTACCATTGTATAAACTTAACTTAATAGGTAATACTAGTTACTGGTGACTCTTACAGATGCTAACTGGCAAAAATGAGTCAGCCTCTCATATTAATACGAGAGTTTTCCCAAAATCGTTAAGCTATGTTACGTAATTTGTGCGCGACAGCAGCCGAAAAATTGGACACCAAAACTATTAAACGCATCCAGGATTAAATATATGTTAGACGGATTCTCCAAGGTTGTCGCCCAAGCAGACGCACAAGGTCAATACCTCAGCACCGGACAATTAGACGCACTCGCGGCCATGGTCGCCGA
>NZ_JBGSPA010000003.1:0-5596 GCF_041738855.1 Chamaesiphon sp.
ATTGACTGTCGATTTAGCTTGTGATAATAAGCTGCCTTTTCTTTTTCGACTAGATGGCTATACCAAATAAACGAGCTAATAAAAGCTATTGCCATTGCTACTGCAATTCCATTATATTGATATACGTTAAAAAATCTTGCAACTAGAACTAGTAAGGAAATAACACCAAAGATACCAGATATCAAAATCAAATTAGAAGGTACAAATTTTTCTATTACAACTGAAGTCAATTGAACACGATCGAGGGTTCCTTCAGTAAGTACTCTTTGCCTTACTTTAATCAACTTGGGAAAATTTTGCTCGATCGTTTTTGGGAATAAGACATAAGGGTAAACTCCAGGGTTTTGCGGAATTTGAGTTATTGAAGTAAAATTAGACATAGCTGAAGTGAATATGAGGAGGCATATATGGCAAAGCCATCAGATTTTTGGGCAAATTTTAAGAAACAATGGTACGACGAGGAAACCGGAGAATTGCAAGAGCCACATCGAACGCAACTGATCGGACAGGGTGTTACTTTATTGCAGATTGCTCAGATGGAAGATGAAGTTCGGGCGGAGATTGCCGAGTTCGATCGATTAGATCGTGAGAACCCAGAGATAGATGGTGAAACTTATAACGATCGACGACTACGATTACGGGCGAAGAACAGTAAAATTCCTGTTGCACAGAGAATAGCCCTCGAAACTGGAAATTTCAATCCCGACAAAAATTATTAAATTTGGCGATCGCTAATTATCAACTATTTAATTAGGATCTATCCTAAAATAAGTCGCGCATCTTTGACATTGATATGTTCTATTCCAGCTTCTTTTTTTACTAGGGTATGCTATTGCACTAGTTACAACCAGCAGAGGAATTAGTAATATATTTGCAAGTAGAAGATAAAAATATATCTTTGGAGGATTGATTACGTGAAAAAATATAGCTAGTATAAATGGAGAAATAAACCAGAGAAATCCACAAACTAATGACCACAGACACCCTACCATTAATGGATTCATTGGAGGACTGGCACTTTGAGATGCCATTGTCGAACTATTTGTAAAAGCATTAATTCCAGTATATGTCGTTATTGTTCCACTAGCGCGTCCTTGCTCATAAAGTAAAGATAATTTTCTGCAATCTTCAGAGGTACATTTAGGACAATTATACATTTTTATCTACCTACTTTATTTTTAACTAACAGCAAAAGCAGTAAAACATGATAAAGTGCAAATCATTTCAATCAAATAATTCACATCGATAATCTATTTTCATCTTGTAACTGTTCATCTTCTTCTTGAATTGTGGTTAATTCAACATTCAAGGAAGCTAAACTTAACGGCTTAGAGATTTGTACGTCTACTCCTGACAATGTAGACGCGATTTCTTCCTGTAATTGTGAATTTGGAGTGGTTTTCTCTAAAGAATCGATCGATCTGCTTCCGCGCCCCTCCTTTTGCTGTTGTGAAGGCGGAGTTGTCACAGTCTCGGTATTAATAATTTTATTTAACCGTTCGAGTAGCTGTACGTCTCGCAGATCGATGTCTGGAAATCCACTAGGCTCCCAATCATTTCCAACTCTAGTCGCATTTAGCATTAACTTGTTTGGACGAATGCGATAGACACTTAAAGTATTCCCATCACACTTGATTTTGATGCGACCGTTCTCGAACTTTGTTTTCCCACCCAACTTCATTTGAGCTAATTCGGTTAGAAGATCGAAGATTTCTCGATTTGCTAGATTTAACTTAACAGGTCGATCTTGAATGCGAAGATTTGCTTCTTTCATCCGTTCTAAGTCTTGGTCGTCTGGAGTTAACCTGTCGCTCACCACCTGCCAACTAGCACCAATATCGCTACCTTTATATGCTTTTCCATCATGAAGAAAAGTTACGCCACGAACCGTGTTTTTTGATGTGAGGTTAAATCTGACATCAACCTTGCCTTTTGCTAGCCTGTCAAGCCATTGTTTTAAGCCGATATGGGCTTGTAACGAATCAGTTACTAGCTCGACGATATTTAGGTCTAAGTTTGCGATCTTCGCTTCTTGTTGCCGAATTTTAGCCCGTTTGACATCCCATGATGATTCAATCTGGCGTAGCCCGAATTCTGTCTCAACCTTTCTAAGAATATCTTGAATCTTGTACATATCCCAACTGTCCTTGACATGACTACCAAAGACGTTAACGGCATTAGTCAGGATATGGAGATGATCGTGGTCGTGAGACTCATCGTGTCCTGGATCGTCGCGGTGGTGATCGATCGCAATGTATTGACAATCCTGATACCCCAATCCAGTTAGCACTCGCAAAGCGATCGCTTCCTTGATGACATCCTCGACGGCTCCATCTTCTGGGGCGAAGGCGATTGAAAAATGTCTAACTGGTTTGCTAACTCGACGATTTAAGTTACTGACCATCCGAAATTCTCGCGCTAGCTCGTCAATCTTCGCACTCTCCATGCAATTGCTAATAATTCGCGGCTGCTTGTCGGGGTCGAGTAAATAACCGAGGACTCCACTAAACCCATTGCCTTTGCTAATTTTCCCAATCATCACTTCTTAGCTCCCAGCTTTTGGATTTTCTTGGCGATTAGCTGGTTAGCCATAGCAATTTCTCTCAGGGCTTTGCTGTCGATCTCAATCGATCGTCCCTCCTGATTCGCTTGATTCACACTCCTGGCAATTTGATTGAGGTTATTCCCCTGGGCGATATATTCTCTTCGCATCAGTGTAAGTTCGGCATATTCGTTCTGACTCAATCGCTCTTTTTTAAGCCGTCTGAGCGATCTATCTTTTACCGTGCCTCGATAGAGTAGATACTCAGAGCGGTTCATGTTGACGGCTCTAGACTCTGCTTCTATAATCTCCAATTGTTCGTTACTGGCACGAAGACTGATGTGATTAATTTTTTGTGGGGCTTTGCCATCAGTTCTAGAGATATTGATACTCATATCATTTACTTTTCATTTTTTCGTTGGCGTAGCCTCTAGGAACGAGAATCGTATCAGCCATGAAGGTTACATAATAATAACTTGCAACATTCAATCGTGTCATACCTTTATAACTTCACATAATACAGATATATGCTCAAATTGGGGGTTCTAGGGGTACTCCCCTAGCCAGCCCTTGTCGTCTGAAATCGTCAGATTTCAGATGTGCGTAGCACATAGACATGGCTGGCTCCCCTTCAAACTTACCACATCTACTAAAGCCAATAAATCCAGTAAATCAATGAAACTTTTGCAGATCTAGAGGCAAAAAATTCAGGGGTTAGTAATGAGATCTATGGATGCGTTCCAGTAATACTGAAACTAGACTGGGGTAAAACTGGAGTAAGACTGGAACGAATTATAGGTATTTTCGGAAAATATGGGGTGTTTTCTCAGCAAAAATTACTAATAATGAGCAGAACGATCGTATTCTCAATACAAAGAGGATATATTTAGGAATGAGTGATAATTTCTAAAATTTTCATGGGTAAAGCACCTGATTTATTCCGAATTAATTTTGTATCAGGGAAACCATTAGAGGTACTACTAGCTAAATTCCTTAAAAGTAGTGAAGGAACAGGCAAGGAAAATGTCATTGCGGCACTATCAGCGTTTTATTACTCGATCGCATTATCCCAAGAAGCTGATGTGTGTCCAGGTCGAATTCAATTAGCAGCCATCCGAGATATTGCCAAACTGCGAAATCAGATCGATTACATCATTAATTACCATCGAATTACGAATGGCATCGAATTAACCGATAGTTTTGAAGCTTCTACGACCGAGAAAATTGCGCCAGCAGTCGGGCATCCTCTCAAGCCAATAGTGGCAGATCCAATAGTAACCGATCGGCTCTCACTGGAAGATGAGATTTATGACTATACTATTTTTGACGAGTAATCAATGTGGCTAGACCCAAACGGCAAAAAATAAAGCTGGCAATTGACTTTGGTGGAAGTTCGACCAAGGCAATTACTGAAATCGACGATCGCTCGCTTCCAATAGTGATGTCGCCAGAAGTAATAGAAATCGGGACGATCGATCTCGACAACTATCGTCACCAGCACGATCTAGATCTATGGCATCGCTCTTTTGTCGGGGTGAAAGATCGGTATTTTGCCATTGGGGAATTAGCTGTAAGGTTAGGAGCCACCCAAGCTCTCAAACGCCTTAAATCTGAAACTGTAGTTTATAAGTTACTCGCGATCGTCTCGATTTTGGCACAGAGATTGGATCTAGGTAATAGCTTCGATCTGGAACTGGGCTGTTTGTTACCACCTGGAGAGTTTGCCGAGCGAGAACGATTGCAGACAAAGTTATCGGAAGCTCTGACTGATTTTGATACTCCGATCGGTCGGTTCTCAATCCGGTTGATTGAGGCTCAGTATCATCCTGAAGGGATGGGAGTCGCCCATTTGTATCACATCAATCGCTTGCACGTAACGGGTAAAGTCGGCACGATCATGGCTGGACATCGAAACATTAGTTGTTACGTGATGCAGGGCAAGCAACCCGTCAAAAAAGCGACATCAGACTTAGGGTTTCAATCGTGGATCGAACTAATTATCGATCGCACTTCTGGTTATGAATTTGGGACGCTAAGTGTCGCTGTCGCTAGGTATTGGAGCGATAATGACAGAATTGTATTAGGGGAAATTCTCCGGCATCGCGATGTTGTGGAGCGAGAGTTTGAATTAGAGCATTTAGTCAAGGTAATTAAATCGACTCAAATTACTTACTGGAGATCGATTAATGATTGGCTAGATGATAAGTTTCCTCCCGTTGAGGAAGTGATGTTGTCTGGGGGCGTAGCAGATGTTCTCAAGGCAGACTTTATTGCCTATTTAAAGGAGCGGTTGCCTATTCGCGCCGATTGTGGCAATCGGCAGGGAATTTTCAACGATCGGGCATTCAAACAGATTCCCGATCTGGCAGTTCCCGAAGGATATCAATCACGATTTGCTGATGTCTATTGTTTATCGCAATATCTGATGACCAGATCGGTAATTAAAACCAGGAGTTAAAATGAGTAACGAGACTAGCACTAAAACAGCCAGCAAAGAAGTTAACAAAAAGGATGTCACCAGCATTATCATTATTGGTGGTGTCAAAGGTGGATTGGGCAAGAGTTTAATCAGTGGAGTAGCTGCATTTCAGATGCAAGCCGCGAAATTATCGTTCGATTTGGTCGATGCGGATTCCGATACACCTAATGTCGGGCTGACATACGAGAAGGAATTGTACGAGCAGTTCCGCAATAATCAGTTAGCACAAGTTAGTGCAACATTAGTGCCAGGAGATAAAAATCAGCCATTACAGCAGGTCGAGCAAATTACTTTTTCTGGGGAGGCTGGTAATTACTTTGCCGCAGATCAAATCATTACCATAGCTGAGAAGAAAAACGTTCTCGTTGTCTTACCAGCATTACCAGCGTGCGATCTCGACCGCTGGCTCGACCAAAACGATATCGTTGGAATGCTAGCCGATCCAGAAAATACGATCGATGTCATCCATTTCTTTGTCACGAACGGTACTTCTGAATCACTTCAGCTTTTTAAAGATTCAGTAGAGAGTAGCAAAGGCAAGATTCCCCACGTCTTAGTCTTAAATCATGGTGCTG
>NZ_JBGSPA010000026.1:0-9436 GCF_041738855.1 Chamaesiphon sp.
CAGCACCAATTCGACTAGTTCAGCTTGGCTTAACTGTTCGATTTCGGTTTTTTCTTGCTGTATCTTCGCTGTAGGCTTTTTCATTCGTCTACTCTAGCAGATTTTCCCCCCTCTAGCATTTTCAACCTGAATCCTTACGAATAAATTGTTTATCACCATTAATTATTTTTTGTTTTTCTGTATTCTTTTTCGGATGCAATGCTAACTTTGAAGTACCAAGGCTAGATGAGAAAAAAGCAATAATAGTCAATAATCTTAATAATCTCAAGGGAATTTTCAGTGGTAAAAATGAGAAAGAATATGAAGAGCTTGTGTCTAGTGGATTTGACGGCACAATCTACAGTAGATTATTTACTGTAGAATCCAAAATAAATTCATTAGATATAGCAAAAGATAATAATGTTTTTGCTTATGCTGTTGAGAACCCAGCTCATATCATTATTGGTAGTCTTGATAGTTTGGAAAATAAATGTGTAATATTTCCTTCTAGAAAAATTGAAGACACAGTAACTAGCGAAACTCAAGACAATAATAAATTAGTTGCTACAAGCATATCCTTTAGCAAAAATGGTAAGTTTTTGGCGGCAAGAATGCTTGGTGGAGAAGTTAAAATTTGGGACGCATCCACTTGCGAAGCTCATCAACAAATCAATCTCGATCTAAAAAATGTATTTACTAAAGAAAGCTATGATGAGTTTGTGGCTTATAAGGTGATATTTATTCAGAATGATAAATTATTACTTGTAGATCAAAAGGCTGGGCATACCCACATAAGAATTTTTGATTTTACAACTGGAAAAATAATAAAAGAAAAAGTATATGAGCTTCTAATTTCAGATGGAGATAAATTTATAGTTAATAATCGTGGGGATTTGCTAGCAATATTCTTCGATCGAAAAGGTACATATGTCGTTGAACTTGATACGTTTAACACCTTGTATACTGTAGTAGGAAGTTACCCGTCATTTAGCCCAGACAACCGATTTTTAGCAATTAACAAACCATCGTCATCATCATTGCTCGTAGGTAAAATAGCATTGCTAGATACATACTCAGGCAAAGAAATCAAAACTATCTCTGATGGCAAGTCTAATTTTAGAGATATATCATTTAACCCAAATGGCAAAGTGTTAGCTATTAATGCTAGGGACAAAAAGAGCTATCGAATAGACTTCTGGGATACTGAAAAGAATGAATTAATTACGAGTATAAAAAATGAAAACTACGAGCTTACTAACTCTGTTGATTTTAGCTCGAACGGTGAACGTATGATAGTCAGAGGCAACTATTTAAACAACAAAGCTTTGCTTGGAATCTATAGTGCTACCCCTCTGCCAAAGATAAATCAAGAGGATGTTGATTGAGTATCAATGATTAGTGTGTTATTGCGGATGTGTTTTTTGACCTTGCGACTAGATTGAGGTACAACTTCAATTAATGCTCTCAGAGCCTTATTAATAGACTCTGAAATCGTAAAGACTCTAGCCACATCTTCATCTAGGACGATCGTCTTCAATCCCTTGTCAGTACCCGCAAACTGATTGGGTCTTGCCTAAGTGTAGTCAAATTCATATTCGGCTGCGAGTTCATTATCCGAATATTGAGACTCATTAAAACCTGTTCTGTTCATCATTCTCCCTCTCTCTACGAGTAGCTAAACGGTTAAAAAGTTTTTGACGAAAATGACATCGCGATCGCTCGCTCGTTGCAGTTCGGGGGTGAGGATTTCCGAAGCCATCAACAGATCGATCGAAGAGAATCGCATCGCTCGGCGATCGAACCCCCAAATATTTGGCTGGATAAATCCGCTCGCTAAGTCTTAATTCGATCGACGACATTTACCAATTTACTGGGAATAGCTGGTGACGCGATCGCGCGTTGCGATTTCCATGCCATCGCGCGATCGTAGAAGCTAGCATTGTTACCCTGAGCGACGAGCGGCTGTGCTGCCCGCAAATGAGCTGCTACTGCAACCGTGGTGCTGTCATAAGTTTGAGTTGCAAGCTTTGGATACCAGCCAATCCCAATAATCGGTATCAATAGCGAAAAGGCGATCGCCAATTCGCGCGGCGTGGCATCCAACCAAGGTGCAGCAATCGAGCTGAGCTGGTTGCCAAAGAACACCCGTCGCAACATCGATAGTAAATACACGGGTGTAATCAGCAAGCCTACCGCCGATAAGAACACAATTGTCGTTTTGAAGCCATCGCTGTAGACATCACTGGTGGTTAAGCCGAGGAAAATTGTCAATTCGCCGACGAAGCCGCTCATCCCTGGCAGTGCCAGCGAAGCCATCGAGGCAAATGTGAACAAAGCGAAAGTTGTGGGCATTGATTTGGCAATACCACCCATCTTATCCATCGACAGGGTATGCGTCCGCTCGTAAGTCACCCCAGCCAGGAAAAATAGTACCGCCGCAATCAGCCCATGTGAGAGCATTTGGAGCATCGCGCCATTGATGCCCAGCGCAGTGAATGAAGCAATCCCAATCAGCACAAATCCCATGTGGGAGATTGAAGAATAAGCGAGGCGACGCTTGAGATTGTCCTGAGAAAAAGCAGCCAAGGCACCGTAGATAATATTGACTACACCTAGCACTGCTAGCACTGGTGCGAAATACACATGAGCGTGGGGGAGCATTTCGGCATTCAAGCGAATCAGGGCGTAGCCACCCATCTTGAGCAATACCCCAGCCAAAATCATCGAACCAGGTGCGGGAGCTTCGCCGTGTGCATCTGGGAGCCAAGTGTGAAATGGGAAAATCGGCAGTTTTACACCAAAGGCGATCAGGAAACCTGTGTATGCCAACAACTCTAACTCGATCGGGTATTCTTTTAGTCCGAGCTGGGCAAAGTCAAAAGTAACGGTATCCCCATAGAAAGCCAATGCTAGTGCAGCTACCAGGATGAAAATCGAAGCCAAGGCGGTATAGAGAATAAATTTGGTGGCGGCGTAAAATCTTTGCGCTCCACCCCAAATCGAAATCAGTAAATAAACGGGAACTAGCTCCAACTCCCACAGCATAAAGAACATCAGTAAATCTTGAGCGAGAAATACCGCGATCTGGGCACTGTACATCACTAGCATCAAGCCAAAAAATAGCCGTGGCTTGATCTGGATATTCCACCCAGCAAAGGTAGCTAGAGTCGTCACAAAGCCTGTCAATACCACTAGGGGCATAGACAAACCATCCACCCCTACCGACCAATTTAGACCCAATTGTGGTACCCAACTGTATCGTTCGACCAACTGCAAACTAGAGCTACTAAAATCGTACTGTGTAGCGAATGTATAGACGATTAAGCCAAATTCTAAGATCCCGATGCCCAGTGCGTAAAGCCGCACAGTTTTACCATCGGTGTCAGGTAATACGGGGATAGCCAAGGCAGCTATGAGCGGAAATGCAATAATCGCAGTGAGCCAGGGAAATTCAGAAATCATAGATAGGCGATGAGGATCGAGTCGGATACTTCACTGCAAGACAATGACGATATCAAGTGTATAGGTATAAATACTCATTGAGCTGATTATATACTTTGTCAAGAATGAGCGCAACTCTTAAACAAACTTTACAAATTTTAAAATACCGTTACTAATAGATTACCCTTTTTCGTTGCCAAATTTGCACATTTGGCGCATGGCGATCGATCTCAGTGGCGATCGGTCGCATCAAAGTGCCACATCTAAGCGTAAGATCTTGAGGATCGCCTCACTGCGGCAAAATCAATCGCCTTATGTCAAAATCATCCCCACATATTACACCAGTTACTTTTTGGCAATCTTCAACCGTGAGAGTGGTGAGGATTTATGCTGGACTGAGTGCGATCGCCAGTTTGATGCTATTTCCCTTGTTGTGGTTGGTAAGTACGGCACTCAAGTCAGCAGACGAGAATATTTTCCAGTCACCACCTCAGCTATTGCCGAGCCATCCCACGCTCGAAAATATCATTAGTGTATGGCAAAGTAACGATTTTGGACGCTATTTGTTTAATAGTAGTGTGGTCGCAATTTTGAGTGTGATTATTAATTTAATATTTTGCGCGCTAGCTGCTTATCCGCTGGCTAGATTGGAATTCACAGGTAAAGAGCTGATTTTTACGATCGTGGTAGCGACGATTATGATTCCATTTCAGATCGTGATGATTCCGCTGTATATCATCGCCGTTGAGTTGGGATTAGTAAATACTTATTTAGGTGTGATTTTGCCCAATCTCGCTTCAGCTTTTGGCATATTTCTACTTCGTCAAGCCTTCCAATCTGTCCCCAAGGAACTCGAAGAAGCGGCGCGGATCGATGGTTGCTGGGAGATCGGGATCTGGTGGAGTGTGATGTTACCTGCAATTCGCCCTGCTTTAGTCACGCTGGCAATTTTTGTCTTTATTGGTGCCTGGAGTGATTTTTTGTGGCCATTAATCATCCTCCAGGATGATACTTATTACACTCTCCCGCTGGGCGTAGCCAAACTGGCAGAAGGTGCCTTTGGGCTAAATTGGCGGCTGGTAGCGGCTGGGGCGGTGATTTCGATCGCGCCTGTGTTGATGTTATTTATGTTTGTGCAGCGATACATCGTCCCTACTGCTGCGGGGAGTGGAGTTAAAGGTTAATAAGATCGACGATCGGAGTTAGAATATGGATATTGCTACCCAGATTATGGCAATACACGTAATATATCGATGATTGACTTAGAATTAATATTTCGCGCTCACATGTACTCGCTCGATCGCTTATTGGTCGAGGTAAAAGAGTTATTAGGGCAAAAACAAGCAGAATCTTTTGGGAAGGAAATACTAGGTAGTATTCCCACTATCCCATCACTCAAAGATCTGCCCGCAGTAATTGCGATCGCGATGAGATTCGAGGCAATTGATGAGTATACGCTCTCAGCATCTCAATTGGCAGTGTTGGATCGCGAGATCGAACGATTGGGGGGGAAATATTTGGGCAAAAATCGTACCAGAGAACTACTTAGTAGCGTGGCTGCTGGATTGCCCGCCGCAATCGATCGAGACTTTCAAGCTTGGTTGGCACAACAACTACAGTGACTGACAGTTGTGCTTACAGCAGTGATGTTGTTGAAGTTAGCCGTGATAAGGTCGATCGATCCGATCGAGTGAGATATTAAACTCAAATGGTAACCGACCGGGATTTTTGCGCGGCTCGGCACAATAACCGACTGGGAGTACCAAGGCAATCGCCAGATCTGGATCGTTTTCAGCCCCGATAACGGCTTTGACTAGATCTTCACTCCAGCCATTCATCATACAGGTAGACAGTCCCAAGCTTTCAGCCGCAATTGTGGCATGAGTCGCGGCAATCATCGCATCTTTGATGGCATATTCCCGCGCCCTGTCGCCGATGGCTGCGGCAAAGTCTGGAACGGCTTTCTTGAAATAGGCAGCAGTAGCTTCACTCCAAGCTCCAGTCTGGATGCCCTGTTCGAGTACTGGTGTGATGTCTTTCTCTCCAGCCTTGATATCTGCCGCAAACACGAGGTTTACAGGTGCTTGGACGATTTGAGGTTGATTGAAACAAGCCGCTCCTAAAGCGGCTTTTTGGTCGGGATCTTGGATGATTACGATCCGCCAATCTTGGATATTGTAGCTACTAGGTGCAGCAACGGTAAGCTCGATCAGTTGGCGGAGTAGTTCTGGGGCGATCGGGTCTGGTTTGAAGCTTTTGATCGATCGGCGTTGTAAAATTGCGGTCGGTACGTCTAGTGGCATCATTTAGGTTTTAGGTTTTAGGCTTTCGGTTTTAGGTTTGAGTTAAGCCTTCGAGAAACTCCTTTGCTTTTAGCGCAGAGAGGATCATTTATCTTGTAGGCAATTAATTTGATATCTGCTCACCGCAACTGAGTTGTTCGATTGTTCGAGATTGTCGAACTATATCAATTAACGCGGCACAATGCAAGTAGCCACACAGATCGAGATCTGTGAGGAAATTTTGTGGGTATCAATCGACAATGGCGATCGTGATATCCGCAACATTGGTACCTGTCGCACCGATGCGATGTAAGTCGCCTAAGCGATCGAAAAATGGATAGCTATTGTGTTCATCGAGTGCCAATTGAGCATCTAAGCCTAATTTTAAGGCTCGATCGATTGTTGTTTCATCGATCGTCACGCCTGCCGCGTCTGTCGGCCCATCTGTGCCATCAGTTGCCAATGTGACAATCCAAGCAGGCACATCGCCAGCGGCAAGCTCAATCGCTGCTGCTAATCCTAATTCCTGATTGCGCCCGCCCTTACCCTGGCAATTGTGAGGCAATGTCACGGTAGTTTCACCCCCATATATCAACACAGTCCGAGCTGGACGAGCAATAATTTCACGAGCAATTTGAGCACCTCTGATTCGCGCCTCTCCGTCTAGTTCGGTAGTCACAATCTGGGCGTCATAACCCATTTCTTGCGCCGCTTGAGCTACGGCTGCACAAGCTTGATGATTATTGCCGATCGCGAAATTGTCGGCATCGGGATGATTGGTTAAACCCGAGGCAATTACTGCAATTGGATCGCCAATTACATCCGACAAAATCAGTCCGATTACTTTACCATTGTGTACGCGCTCGACTAAACCGCCACCCTTCAAGCGATCGATCCTCGATCTGACTGCATTAATTTGCTCGATCGACATTCCACTTGCTAATAGTGCTGAATTTATCGCTTGAATTATGTCAAGCGAAATATTTGCTTGAGGATTTACTGTCAGAAGATCGGTCAATTGACTAGAGATCGCCGATTGGATTAATTGCTGAGTTTCTTTAGTAATTTCAGGTGTGGGTGGATGGGTGAATAATTCAGTCAGAGCAGACCAAGGATGTGGTGCCACCGCCAATGCCGAGGCACCACCAGAAATGCCAGTAAGGACGATCGTTTGCGCTGTACAAGCGGTAAGTAAGTCCCACATCCGCTCTCCAGCAGCCAAGCTAAATCGATCGGGAACTGGATGTGCTGACTCGATCGACTCCCAGTTTCCTGGCAGTTGTAAATCACCTAAATGATGATATTTAGTAACAACTAATCCTTGGGAAATGCGATCGCCAAACAGGGCATTAATAGCTCGTGACATTGGCACCGCAGCTTTGCCAATACAGATACAGCGAATATCCTTGTCTTTTAGATCGTACTCATGCTCTCTAATTATTAATTGCTCGCCATCGACAACCAGATGATTTTGAATAGCATTAAAGGGATCGACAGCAGCTAATGCTCGATCGATTAATAATTGAATTTTAGCTTGCATGGTGGATTTTTTGGACTAGTGCTGAGCCTCATCACTTGTCGAGACTTCCTCCCCATCGGTGAGCCAGTGTCCAAATTCTTCTACAAATCGATCGCGTAAAATTGCATCGCGAATCTTCTGAGTAAACCGAATTAGTTCGGTAATATTGTGGATTGATAAGAGTGTAAATCCAGTGATTTCGCCACAGCGAATGAGATGGCAAATGTAAGCACGACTAAAATTTTGACAGGTATAACAAGGGCAGGTATCGTCTAAGGGGGTAAAATCGCGCTTGAAGGGGGCATTCTTGAGATTCCAGCGTTCGCCTCGGACAAAGGCTGCACCATGCCTAGCGACGCGAGTAGGGATGACACAATCAAATAAATCGATGCCGGAAGCGATCGCGATCGCCATTTCTTTGTACGTGCCAATTCCCATTAGATAGCGAGGTTTACTCGCGGGCAATAATGGTGCGGTGGCGCGGACGATCTTGTGGATAAAATGTGCGGGTTCGCCGACACTGACACCACCAATGGCATAACCATGCACATCAAATTCCTGAAGTGACTGGGCTGCTGCTGCGCGTAAGTCGAGGTGGACGCCACCTTGGACGATCGGAAATAATGCCTGATCTTCAGGGCGTTGATGTGCCTGGATACACCGCCCCAGCCAGCGATAGGTGCGATCGGTTGCGGCGATTACTTCCTCGCGAGTAGCAGGGTAGGGCGGACATTCATCAAATGCCATAATCACATCAGCACCGAGGGCATTTTGAATCTGGATCGATTTTTCTGGAGAAATAAAAATCATCCGCCCATCGAGGGGTGATTTGAAGGTGACACCTTCTTCAGTAATTTTTCGCATCTTGCTGAGGCTAAATACCTGAAATCCACCCGAATCGGTCAGCATCGGCCCGTGCCAATTCATGAACTTATGTAGTCCGCCTGCTGCTTGGATGAGATCTTCACCTGGGCGCAGGTGCAGATGATAAGTATTCGCCAATACCATCTGTGCTTGGGTATCTTCCAAGTGGGCAGAGGTAAGCGTTTTGACCGCCGCCGTGGTACCGACGGGCATAAATCTCGGTGTCTCCACAATTCCATGTGGAGTGTGAAAAACACCAGCACGAGCATGAGTATGGCTACATGTGCCCAAGCAGTCGAAGGAAAAATGAGGGTGTTTCAAAGTTACGCAGAGGACGCGGAGTAAGGGGAGTACGCAGCGGAAAGTGCGGTCTTGGGGTTTCCCCAAGTAGAGCACCTTTCCAAGACAGAGAGTCGGTTAGTGGGACTGGGGGGTGGCAGGGTGGTTTCATCCAAGATAAGGAAAATGCACAAACCCTGGTGCTTAGTCTTCAACCGCCCTGAACTGAAGTTCGAGCTAATAGCAAAAGTTCACTGAAGTGAACTGAAAGGTTTTTTCTTTTGGTGTATGAAACTACCCTGCTGGGGGACGAGGGGACTTGGGCATCGTTCAAACACCATCCACCATTCACCCCTAAAGCCTTGCTTGGTGAAACACATGCGCCAGGTATCCTCCGCGTGATTTCATCCGCAAAACCTAAAGCCTAAAACCTAACTAGCAGGCTCATCCCCCGCCCAGCCTAGCGGGGATGTTTCCGCATCATCCTTGACGCGACGAATGGGTAAATTGGCGATGAGAGCTGTTACGCGTTGATTGCTCTCTAGTGAAAAATCTAGACCTTGAGTGTCGATTTCAACGTAGCGAGATACGACTTCTAAGATTTCTTGACGCATCATCTCCACCATTTGGGGGCTGAGATCGGTGCGATCGTGAGCAATAACTAATTGTAACCGCCGCTTGACATGTTCCCGACTCGGCTCACTGGCACGGGGGAATAACAGTTCCAAAAATTCATTAATCATAGTCATAGTAATGCGGTCGATAGAAGGAATTAGCACCTAAATGATGGAAATGTTGATGGGCGCAGCTTGGTGACAATTAATTACTGGCAAACTTCCCGACCCAATCTCTACTTAGATGGTGATGGTATACCTGGTGCTGTACTCTGAAGGAGCTACTGGATCGCCAATGCAGGATCGGTACAGTAAGGATTAAAGTCAGTGAAGGAGTCGCCCCCTCCACTGCTCTCCAAAACGGAACGTGATAGTTTCCCATCATTCCGCTCCTCAGTAAAACGGTCGTTGTCATCAAAACGTCGTTACCAACATATCGTCTTGCCAGAACCAATGCT
>NZ_JBGSPA010000030.1:0-41381 GCF_041738855.1 Chamaesiphon sp.
CAGCAATTCCAAATTCAGAACGAGTCTAGGTCATTTCAGCTAATTGACAACCCTTGAAGGCGTTTGATTTGTACAAGAGAATGAGGGTTTCAGCCCACACAATTTTTGAATTTGGAATTGCTGTACGATCTATAAACAATCGCTATTGACTATTCACCATCCACCCTCCACTACTTATCCGATCTATAAACAATCGCTATTGACTATCCACCATCCACCCTCCACCATCCACCATCCACTACTTAACCGCCACTCGTCGCTCTAAACTAGCTTGCAACATCGGTGTGTGGCTTACAGAGTCATTAGCGATCGTAAATAGCGGATTGGAGAGAATACCTGCTAGGGAAGTCGCGATCAATGTGGCTAGGGTAGCGACTTGGAGCGGGCGCATTCCAGGGAGATTCCAATTTGTAACTGGGTAGTTTCTGACGACATCAGACATTTCGTTGGGTTCTTTGACTACCATCATCTTGACGACGCGGAGATAGTAGTAGATCGACACGACACTAGTTACCAATGCTAGCAAGACTAGACCGTAAGCACCAGCCTTCCAACCTGCCCAGAAGATATAGATTTTGCCGAAGAAGCCAGCCAGGGGCGGAATGCCGCCAAGAGACAGCAAACACACGCTGAGTGCGAGGGTGAGGAATGGATCTTTTTGGTATAAGCCAGCATAATCGCTAATCCGATCGCTACCCGTCCGTAGTGTAAACAAGATGACGCAGGCAAAGGCACCCAAGTTCATGAATAGGTAGACAAATAGGTAAAATACCATACTTGCATAACCAGTCTCCGTACCAATTACCATTCCAATCATCACAAATCCAGCTTGAGCGATCGACGAATAGCCTAGCATCCGTTTCATACTCGTTTGGGCTAGTGCGACGACATTGCCCAACACCATGCTCAAAATTGCGAGGGCGGTGAAGACAAAGTGCCACTGCTCGATGACTTGCGGGAAGGCGGTGACTAGTAGTCGAATGGCTAGTGCAAATCCGGCAGCTTTGGAACCGACAGACAAAAACGCCACTACAGGCGTGGGCGAACCTTCATAGACATCGGGTGCCCACTGGTGAAAGGGTACCGCCGAAATCTTGAACGCAATCCCAGCAATCACAAAGATGAGAGAGACAACTAAGCCCAATGATAGACTACCACTCGCATTGGCAATGCCGATCGCGATTTCAGGGAGGGTAGTCTCGCCGCCAGATAGTCCATAGAGGAGCGAGACACCATACAGAAACACCGCCGAACTCGACGCGCCAATCAACAGGTATTTTAAGGCTGCTTCATTCGATCGCGGATCGCGCTTCATGTAGCCAGTCATCAGATAGGATGAGATACTCAAAGTTTCTAGTGACACAAAAATTGTCACCAGTTCAGTTGCCCCAGAGAGCAGCATCCCACCCAAGGTAGCTGTCAACAAGATCGTCACAAACTCAGCCAAAGCAGTCCCAGTCTGCTCTACATAGCTAATCGACATCAAGATCGTCACTGCCGCTGAGAGGGCAACGATTCCCCGAAATACCACACTGAGCGGATCGCTCGTATATTCACCAAAAAACGCGACCGGATTGGGATTGTCCCACTGCAATACTAGAGCCACAATCGAGGATAGCAAGCCGCCGACTGCGAAGTAGCAGAGGCTTCTAGCAGCACTCCGCCCCAAGATCAAGTCTCCCACCAGCACGCCCAACAGCGTAACGATGACGATGACTTCTGGCAGAATCGCCCCAGTATTTAACTGGACAACTAAATTATTAAAATCCATAAGTATTTAACTTTATAAGAATCGATCGCCGTCTTTTGCTTTGAAATACATACTTACTCCCTTCCCAGTGACAAGTTAGATTGTGAATAGTGAATGGTGGATGGTGGATGGTGCGATCGACAAGCAACAACCTATAGATTCGGCAAAGCCGACGCTACAAAGGACGTAAGTTGTCTATTTTTTAGGTGGGAATGGAGTAACAAGCTTTTCGATCTTACCGTAATGCCGCAACCAAGGTGAAGGGAGTTGAAAGTTAGAGATATTAACAGCTATTGCGCTATCATCCACCATTCACCATTCCCTCTCCACTCCCCTTACTCCCGATTTGACAACGAACAACAATTGATATCATTCAGACAAACCTTCCCCCATTGGAGTGCCCAGCGGACTAGTGCCACGCGATTATCGACACCAGTGCCAGCTTTTTCGAGAATATTGCTAATGTGGTTGTCCACAGTGCGCTTGCTGATATCTAATCGATCGGCAATATCTTTGTTAGTCAAGCCAGCAGTTATCAGTTCGATGATTTCTGTTTCTCGATCGGATAGCATCGCAGGTGTTTGCAGCTTATCATCATTGGTCATCATCCCTGCCTGTGTAAATACCTGTGTGGAGTCTAAATCATTATCGATAGGATCGATTCTAATCCCTTTCTCTCACAAGTGGCGAACTCGTTGGCGTAGCTGTAGCATTCACTGCTGCTGGCAATCGCACTCAAACATCGCTCGAATTGATAAAACTACCCATTACCCGCCCACAGCACCGTAACTTGGCATAGTAATCACAGCTTACCAGATCCTCGGATCGATCGGTCAAGCGATCGATCCCGATCCCATTCCTACCCATCTGGATGCCCGAACTGTGGATATAGTCTAAATCGCCCAAATGCAGCGCAACATGATCGGTTTTTATTGGCGTCCCAAAAAAGATTAAATCTCCAGGCAACAGATCGGCGATCTCGATCTGCTCGACAACAGCTTCCTGCTGATATGAGTCACGCGGGAGCCAAATCCCCTGCGACTGAAATGCCGCCTGCATCAAACCCGAGCAATCATAATCAGGTGCCACCGTACCACCCCATAAATAACGATTCGGTACCTGCATCGCCGCTTGAGCGAATGCGATGATGTGGGGGATACTAGCGGCAATCGTCGCTCGATCGATCTGCCGTGGTTGATAAATAGCTGTTGCCAATTCTAGCCGATCGAGATCGGCAAGTTTCAACCAAGCAGGATAATTATCCTCGCACAATCGCACAGGGATTGCCTGCTCGGTTGCAGTTAGCGATTCGAGTCGGAGCTGGCGATGAACGGCAGCTTGTGTCGCCAATCCTTGACAAAGTGGCGAACTGTACAGATCGATATTAGTGCGACACCGATATTCAACGGTAGTAGATAAGTCCATGATGATTAATTACCGAAGGTCATCGATATTTGTCCCAGCCTACTTAATATATTCCGTTCGGCAGTGATTTTCGGATCGATACTCAGCGATCGCCATCACATGAGATTCACAACTGAGCGGCTAAAATTGGCTTCATAGCATCTAAGCATGTCGGTTCGCTCTCAATCTAGATTTCTTGCTAGTGCAGAGTGACAATTACTCGATCGACAACCCAGATCGCGATCTCCGTATCTGGATGTAATTTTTCTGACGGATCTGGGTATGTTAATAATGCCGCCAGTTAAGTGCTCTCGATCGATTAGGCACACGGGGACATCACCAGTAGCAGCAATCATTCCAAATTTTATCTTTATTGAGGAGTCATCGATCGTGGCGATCCGACCACCCAAACCTAGCTCCGATGGTTTCACCTTGGTAGAACTACTCGTAGTTGTGATTATCACTAGCATCATCATGGGGCTGGCAATCCCGTCCCTAATGGCATTAAATAAACCGTTGCGTGATGGCACATTGCAATTCAAGAGTCAGTTGAGCTTGATTCGATCGAAGGCCATCTCTACCAATCAAGCCTATCGACTCCGACCTAAGTACCCTACTACAGCTCAATACCCAGCAGCAACCGCGCAGAACTCTACGCTCATCACACCCCACAGCTTTATTGTCGAATATGCCGCCAATTGTCAGGTAAGTACATATGGAGATCCTCTTCCTGGGGGCAATGTTGGTTGGCAATCAGCACCTGACTTAGACCTCGATCTACCAGCAGCGGCTGGTGTTGCACCTTTACCAGTAACTCAAGTAAATGGAACTGCTGTCACAAGCGCAACATTTACGATGGTACCTGCCAATGGCGCGTCACCGATCTCAGTTCCCGCCGATCCCTATTTAAATTGGAGTATTTGTTATGACAACCGTGGTGTTGCCTTCGCACCAGTATCTTTAACTTTAAAAGATTTTCAGGGTAACAATCAAGCTGTATCTGTACAGATTAATGTTGGGGTAGTTGGTAGTCCAGACATTCGTACCTACGATCGCACTGGTGCGGTAATCCCTGCCGATTCCCAGGGGAATCCTGTTTTTTAAAGTAGATTGAATTTTAAAATTATGAAATTAATATTTTACAAAATTAATCCCAAAGATCGTGGATTTAGCTTGCTTGAAACAGCGATTGCACTGACCACATTGGGCATCTGCCTTGCCTATGCTATGCCACTGTTTTTATATGCCAAAATCAATAACTCCAAGAGTGATATTCAGACTGGAGCACTGATCGTAGCGCAACGAGTATTTGATAACGTGCGATCGCAATCGATTACAAATTTACCTTCAAACGATGGTTATGCCTCGCCCTTGGCTACCAATCCTGTATCGAAACCCATCGATGTGGCAAACCCTACTCCACAGGAGGAACTATTAACTAAAGCGATGGGAAGGCAATACAAAACAACAATTACTTATTGTGAAGGTAATAGTGTTACCAATCCAGTCTGCGGTGCCCAATATCGACAATTTAGAGTTCAAGTAAGTTATAATGGAACCAATGTATACGATCTTCAAGGTACTTATACGGAATTCGACTAAAAATCGTAATTCTGAAAAAGGATTTACATTATTAGAACTAATTTTTGGTCTAGTAGTCATGGTCATCGTGGGCGGACTTTCCATGAAGTCTTTGCTCGAAGCTAGTGCTAGTTTAAATAAAGATAAAAAGAGTATTGATTCTAGCCAGAATTTATCTGCTGTCTTAGAAATTATTGGTAATGATATCAGGCAATCTGGAGAGAAAATCAACGATCCATTTTTTCCGACGATCGAATTTAAGATATCAACAGAACCAGGCTCGATGCTTGGTTCATCCAAAGTCGTAATTCGTCGTTCTGTAACCGATCCCTTAACTTTGTGCCGAGCTATTAACGCCGGCACAACCATTGCCAGTATTCTTAGTACAACACCACTGCCGATCGTCGTCGCAGATAGCACTCCCGCAACCGTAACCCTATCTCCCAATTGCGATCTTGGCACCCAGACTAGTCCATTGGCAGCGGCGCGCCCTCAAACGGGTTTGTTATTACCGCCACCGACTGCGCCGCTAGCCACCGCAACGTCGCTCCCATCTGGATCCCTAGGATTAGTCCTGCCCATACCATTGAGATTAGCTCGGGACTATCGATGTCAGCTTGCCGATCCCAATCCGGCGATGCCCTACAACTCTCCCTCACAGCCAGCGGACAAAGAGTTTTGTACTGGTTTGACAGCACCGCTCCCAAAGGTCAGAATAGCTTTATCTGATGGCAATGGACGCATCCTCGTTTTTAATCAGCTTGATGAAAAAGCCGATTCTAGTAACAGTTCTACATACAATAATAGCCCAAGGAAATATGGTATCGAGGTAAATACTACCTTTGCCAATCCTGCAGATCCGGCGATTGCCAGCAATGATATTGATAGTAATGGACAGGTCGATGTAACTTATAATGTCGGTAGCCCAATTTATTTAATTGAAGAACGAACTTATACATTAGACAACCAAGGCAATTTCCAATTGTCAGTAAATGGCGGTGTTCCGACAACTTTGTTGTCAAAAATCGCCCACTTTAGGGTTTCAGCCAAGACCTATACCGATGCAACCAACAAGACGGTCAATAAGACGCCAGCGGCTGCACCATCAAACTTCTTATCAACAGATATCTGTCCGAATGTAGCTGCTACAGCTCCAAATGTACCCCCATTTGCCGATCAACCGACAACAGCAGCCGCAACGGCGGACGCACCTCAATATATTTGTAAGCTCAATTTCAATAGCACTGTAGCACCAACACCCATCAACTGGAAAATGATTGCAGGAGTCAAAGTCGAGCTACAGTCCAAGTACAATGCTGCTGGACAAGCTTCTGAGACTTCCACCAATCCGGGGGACATCGCTCAAGTAGCTGCTGCGAAGCAGAAGCTATCTGCCAAGGCGGAGTTTTTTCCGCGCAATGTCCTCTCCAGGTAAGTGCGGTATGCTGGTACCAGAGAGTTGTAGTTAAGTCTGGGGGTACGGATGAGTGGACAAGGTTCGCAGACAGTAGCAGACAGATTTTTTGGGAGTATTGTTTATTTGCTCCCACTGGCGCGGGTATTCTCGTTTGGGGTATTCGTATTTCAACAGTTACCGATCGTCCAGGAATTATATCTACCATTAGCACCATTGCTCGCGATCGATAACAATCAAATTGGTGGCTTCGTCTTATTCTTCGGGTTATATCTCGGCGTAGTCGCCAATCCGAAGATTAGTCGGTTCATCAGGTTTAATGTGCTCCAGGCAATTCTGATCGGCATTTTGCTCTCTTTGTGTGGATTGCTGCTTCAGTATGTGTTGTTGCCGATTCTGGGGTTGGGACCTGTGACTCAAGTCTTGATGAATACTGTCTTCTTCGGCACTTGGGCGGCGGGGATTTATGGGATCGTCATGTCAGCTTTGGGCAAATATACGGAGATTCCGCAACTTTCCGAGACTGCTCAGATGCAGGTCGATCGCTACTAAAATGATTGACGCGATCGAGTCCGATCTGTCATAATAAGGGGCTGTCTATAACTACGCTCGGATCGGGTCGCAAACAACTTCAAATGTCTCAGCCAGCACATTGAGACTACCCGTACGGCATCACATCATCAAAATCTATGACTTACGCAATTATCGAAACTGGTGGCAAGCAAATGCGAGTCGAGCCAGGTCGCTTTTATGACATCGAATTGTTACCCGGCGCGCCTGATAGCACCGTCTCGATCGATAAAGTATTTTTGCTTGAAAACAATGGCAGCATCCAAATCGGTCAACCATTAGTAGCTGGTGTCACCGTCGAAGGGACTATCATGCGGCACTATCGGGCACGCAAGATCATCGTCTACAAAATGCAGCCCAAAAAGAAAACCCGTAAAAAACGCGGTCACCGTCAAGAAGTTACTCGCTTGATGATTGACTCGATCAGTGTCAACGGTGCAGTCATCGCTGAAGTTGAAGAAGCTGTCGCAGTCTAGAAATTCAACTTCAGCCATCTGAAGAGGTATGGTGGTAAGAAATTCTCGATCGCATCAGGTTTAGTCGTCGCAATACAATTTTAGTAATTTGAGGTAATTATGGCTTCTAAGAAGGGTACAGGTAGTACTAGAAACGGCAGAGACTCTAATGCCCAGAGATTGGGTGTCAAAAAGTATGGTGGTGAAGTTGTCAGAGCTGGCAACATCATCGTGCGTCAACGCGGTTCATCTTTTCACGTTGGTAATAATGTCGGTTTGGGCAAAGATTACACCATCTATGCCTTAGTCGATGGTGTGGTGACTTTTGAACGTCGTGGCAAAAACGGTAAGAAAATTAGCGTTTATCCCGTTCCAGTCGCAGCTTAGGATTGGTCGGCGATTAATTACAAAAATCGGGATATACATCGTGATATATCCCGATTTTTGCTTGCGTACTTTATTTGCAGCGATCGTCAACGCTAATATCGACCGGAAGCTCAGACCAGATCGATTCTGCTATGAAGATGCCGCCCAAACGAGGTAGAATATTAGGCATCAGTCTGGCAGATAGTGTCTAAATTGTGAAACACCTGTTCTAGAACGATTTGGTTTACGCCAACATGAACGGCGACGGTCAGAGTGCTAGTTTCTAGATACCACACCTCTTGGCGATCGCTGTTGAATTCACCAATCATCAGCTTTAACTAAACTAGTCATGCTCGATCCGAATCTGGACGAAATCCAGTTATTACCTGAAGAATATGCCCGCTATTCGCGGCATCTGATCCTCCCAGAGGTCGGCTTAGACGGTCAAAAACGCCTCAAAGCCGCCAGCGTTCTGTGTGTTGGCACGGGGGGACTCGGTTCGCCGTTGTTGCTGTATCTGGCTGCGGCTGGCGTTGGTCGATTGGGCATCGTTGATTTCGACGTGGTAGACCACTCCAATCTCCAGCGTCAAGTCATTCATGGTACTTCCTGGGTCGGTAAGCCCAAAATTGAATCGGCGAAAGACCGGATTCAGGAAATCAATCCTTATTGTCAAGTAGATCTCTACGAGACCGCATTAAGTTCGACCAATGCCCTAGATATCATTCGTCCTTACGATATCGTTGTCGATGGGACAGACAACTTCCCCACGCGCTATCTAGTTAATGATGCTTGCGTCTTATTAGATAAACCCAATGTGTATGGGTCGATTTTCCGGTTTGAAGGACAGGCGACAGTCTTCAACTATCAGGGTGGGCCAAACTATCGGGATTTGTACCCAGAACCACCACCACCAGGAATGGTACCTTCCTGTGCCGAGGGTGGTGTTTTGGGCATCCTCCCAGGCATTATCGGGGTGATTCAGGCGACCGAGACGGTCAAGATTATCCTCGGGCAGGGGACGACTCTCAGCGGTCGGTTGGTGTTATACAATGCACTAGAGATGAAGTTTCGCGAGTTGAAACTGCGTCCTAATCCCGTGCGTCCAGTTATTGAGACACTCATCGATTACGAGCAGTTTTGTGGCATTCCGCAAGCACAGGCGGCTGAAGCGGAGCAACAAAGTATGTTGGCAGAAATGACGGTGACGGAACTCAAGCAACTCATCGATAGTGGTGCTGATGATTTTGTCCTCATCGATGTCCGCAATCCCAATGAGTATGATATTGCCAAGATTCCTGGCTCGATTTTGATTCCGCTCCCAGATATCGAGCAGGGAAAAGGGATCGAACAGGTAAAAGCAGTCCTCAACGGTCATCGCCTCATCGCTCATTGTAAAATGGGCGGTCGATCGGCCAAAGCCCTCGCCATCCTCCAGGCAGCCGGAATTGAGGGTACGAATGTCAAAGGTGGGATCCAGGCTTGGAGTCGGGAAGTTGATGCTGCGGTCTTGGAGTATTAATCTCTAAATTTGAAATTTATCCCTCGATCGATGTCTATAACTGGGATCGATCGAGGGATTTAGATTGATAAAAACCAAGAGGATTAATTACGGATAAAACCCGCCTGAATACCGCGATCGGGATCGCGGAGTCTGATTCGGGCCAGATCGTAAGCACAGGGCAGTTTATTTGTCCAGCAGCGCGGCAATCCACTCGCAGGTGCAAAATAAGTAACATCATTCACTTGACGCTCGATCGTCGCAGTTTGCGCGATCGCGGGTGGTAACAATAGCAGCGAGTAACTTGTCTGAACCCTAATGATGGCAAGGACTAAAGCGATCGATAACAGTCCGAGCGACGCAAATTTGATGGGAGCAAGTGTCAGTCTGACAAAGATTGAGTCGATCGCCAGATGCGATCGGCAATAGGTAGCCAAGGCTAAGGCTGGTACGATAAATAAGTAAGGTAGCATAAACCGATTGAAAGGGGCTGTAAGTAAGAAGAATCCAATTCCTACTCCAGCGATGGCGATCGCGACGATCGAGCCATGACGGTGCGAACGGGTTTTGAGCAAATAAATCGCACAACCAATGGAAATGGCAATCATCCCTGCGGTGAACTTATTACCACCAGAGACAATCCAATGTTGAAATGCCCACACCCAAGGATGGATGCCTGGATCTGGTGTACCATACCAGCTAATCCAGTGATGGGTAGAATTTGCCGTCGCTCGATCGTTGACAATCGTCCAAGGTAAATCCAGGCACAATGCTGAAGATGGATAGAGCGGACAGCCAGAAGTAGTCACACTCGATAGCAAAAATGGTATCAACAATAGGCTCACCACTGCTAAGATTCCGATCCGCTGTCCGAGCTTAACACCGAATCCAGCTCGAAACACAAACCATAGCCCAGTCACGAGTAGCAGCGGTAGAGTAACTAACTTGATCGAGACAGCACCAACTGCCAGTATTAACGGTACGATCTGCCGTTCTTGGGCAAACTTTGTCGCAGCATTGGTCTCAACAGCAACAATCGCCCAGACTGTCATCGCCACAATCAGCAAAGCGGGAATATCTGGGGAAGGAGAAACCAAAATAGCGGGCATCAGATTGGCACCCATTGTCAACGACAGTACGCAACTGTAATAGATCGTTATAAACCAGTCGCTCAGTTGTGCCTGCTGCCGCAGTAATCGATCGATCCCGATCGAGAGCTGTAAAATTGCCAACAGTAAGACAAACCCATTGGCAGTCGCCATCGTCCGATCGCTCAACCACTCAGGATTTAGCGGCGCAGAGAAGGCAAACCAGGCAGAAGTAAAGCCAAAATTGGGAAAGAGTAATGCGAGTCCTGGCACCGTCCCGAACTTGGCGAACCAGTGAACCAGACTGTAGTGATAAAGTCCCGAATCATCCCAGATTACAGGTTGAGCAAACAAGGCAGCAATCGCGATTGCCGCACTTACATAGATCGAAATCTGCCGTTTTGAAATGCGCTTGGACAGTGCAAACAGCTCTAATCGCGTCGATCTCATCGAGAGTAGGAAAAAAATTATCAGCAGCCCACCACCGAACTGCGGTGATAATGGGACGACTAACGCACTCGCTAGGAGTGCAATCGCGATCGTCAGCATTCCCAACCACACCGCAATTATCGCCCGATCTCCGACTCGATCGACCGATCGAATTTTCAAGAGATTCAACAATCCGAATCCGCAGCCACCGCAACCAATTAGCAGTAGCGTCCATACTAGGATGAAATAAAGCATATCGATCGCATCTGTGGTTTAGGTAGGATTTGGCACTTGAGGTACAGATTGCCGTTCGGAAAAGAAACCGATCGCATTAGCCGCTTGAGACAAGAAGATCAGCGCACTCAGACAGATCGCGATGTGGGATGGCACTTTGGAAAAGGGATAAGTAATCAGTCGAAAATAAAAGGCTAGCGGCTCGACGGCAATCCGCTCCTGAGTGCGATCGGCGCGGATTTGATGAAAACAAAATGCGCCTCGCCCATAGTTAAAATGCTGTCGCCAAAATGTGGGCAAGCTGAGATGATGGGCGTGATAAATCTGCGCCTCTGGTACATAAACCATCCGACCACCGCGATCCAGCCAGCGGTCGCAAAACTCGCGATCTTCGGCGGCTGCTAGGGGAAATGTGCGATCGAACCCCCCGATTGATTTAAAGGCTGCTGTGGGCAAGGCGAAGTTATTAGAAGCAAAAAAATTGGCTTTCATCTCCCCTTGGTTGTAATAGTCGTAGAGATAATCGATCGCGAGTTGGCTGGCGGTCGAGTACAGATTTTCTGGCAGTGCATTGAGTGTCTGTCCGCCCAAGAGCGCGGTGGGGTTCGATCGAAAGCGATCGGCAAAGGCGGTAAGCCAGTTAGCCGTCGGACGACAATCATCATCTGTAAATGCGATGAATTTGCCCGTGGCGATCGCGGCTCCAGCATTGCGGGCACTCGCGGGGCCAGCATTTGACTGTCGTAATAGTTGCAGATCTAGCTCGGTTTTGAATCGATCGACGATCGGATCGAGGGGAGTTTTACTCCCATCATCAACGACAATTACTTCAAAATCAGCGTGGGGGTAGTCAAGTTTAGCGATCGCTTCGAGACAGATCTGGAGTCGATCGGGACGATTATAAGTGGGAATGACAATCGAGAATTGACACAGCGGCATAATTCAATATTCCTAACAAACAATAGCGGTAATTTAGTTTGATGTTTTGGCATTCGGTCGAGCCATAAACAATCGCACGATATTTAGGAGATGCTTAAATAAGTTGGGTGACAATAACCGAATCGATCCGATGTAAATAATAGCTCCCAGCACCGAATTTATTGCTACTATTAAAATTGGCGAACTCCAGCTCGAAATTAGAATCTGGCGAGTAGATAAAATCACAATTGACATGAAGATACTGCTAGCTAAAGGGACGGTAAACTGTTGTAAGTAAGTTAGCAACCGAACGTGAATTAAACGGCTGACAGCCCATTGACCGATCGGAAAAACTAGACAACTGCGAATCACAAAAGCTGCGGCAACAGCGACAATCCCCCAACGGATCGCGATCGCAAATCCAGTTAAATTCAACACCGCAGACAACAGCGATAGCCATAGACTCCAGCTCGATTTACCCATGGCAATGAACACCGAGCTTTTGAAGAAGCTAATCGACTGGATCATCCCAGCGATAATTAACACTTGTAATACGGGGATTGAAGGTAGCCATTGGTTGCCAAAAATTTGGACGATTAGTTCCGGCGCAAGCACACCCACACCTGCAAAAACTGGAAAAGCGATCGAACTGGTGAGTTGAGTTGCCGTATAAAAAGCCTGACGAAACTGCTCTAAATCATTTTGCAACCGTGCAAAAGTTGGTAGAGCAACTTTTTGACTTGTTTGGACGAGTAATTGCTGCATGACACTGAGAATCCGATAGGCGATCGAGTAGTAGCCCAATGAGATCGAACCCAGGAAATAACCGATTAATAAATCGTCAGCCCGACTATTTAAGAACTGCAAAAAATTAAAGCTGACGATCGGCCATCCAATCTGAAATAGTTCGCGAAAGTGGGCTACCGAAAATCTCAGTTGCGGTCGCCACGCACTCATTTTCCACAAGCACATAACCGCGACCAGCTCTTGTCCGAGCTGTTGACCAACCAAAGTCCAAATCCCATAACCAGATAATGCCATAGTAATACCGATGACACCGCCAGCGAACGTCCCAAACAGCACGCAAGTTGCAGTTGCTTTGAAATTAAAAGCCCTTTCGAGCAGGGCTTGCTGGACGTTACTACAGGCATTAATTACAAATAGCACAGAGCATACTTGCAAGATCGGAGTTAGGAGCGGCTGCCGAAATCCAGTGGCGACCCAATCTGCACCAAACCAGCCGATCGCCATCAAGCTCAGACCGATAGCTAGACTCGACCAAAACGCCGTATCGAGGTGTTCCGCTTCCAACTCCTCGATCTGAATTAAACTTTGGGCGAATCCCTGCTGCAAGAAGATTTGCAAGAATGCCAGAAAAATATTTGCCATCGCCGCCAGCCCGAAGGCTTCGGGAGTCAGCAACCGCGCCAGCACAAAAAAGACGATTAGCGATCCAGCTTGAGATCCCCAATTCTGTAAAACAGACCAAAAAATCCCCGCGATCGCCTTCTCTTTAATGCTCATCTATCTATGTCAACACCTCGCAAGAGTGTGTACTATGGCGATAATTGGCGAGCATCTGCTGATAGATCTCGATAAAGCGATCGGTACGTTTGGCTTCGCTAAAGTGGGTTAGAGCGCGTTCTCGCCCTGCTTGCCCCATCTTTTCTGCCAGTTGTCGATCGCTCAATAGCTGCAACAATGGCTCGGAGATCGCTGCGACATCTTTTGGTGCTACCAAGAATCCGGTGAGTCTATCTCTGACGATTTCGGTTTGACCGCCCACCGCACAGGCGATAACGGCGGTACCCCGCATCATTGCCTCGGTCGATACATTGCCAAACGGCTCCTCCCACTGCGACGGTACGACCTGTACCCATGCCCCTGCAAACTGCCGTTCCATTTCGGCAACGGGTAGATGTCCGAGCCAGGTGACAGCGTGGCTCACGCCCAGCTCGATCGCTAAGGTTTGCAGCGAACTTGCTTGAGTGCCTTGTCCAGCAATTAGCAGCCGCGCCTGTGGCACATGTGGTATAACGCTGGCAAACGCCCGCAGCAAGATTTCTACGCCTTTTTCCGGTACGAGCCGTCCTGCAAAAACTACAGTGGGCGGATTTTGCAGTGGCGGGCGCAGCGGACGTTCGGGTACGCCATTGTGAATGACTTCCACTGGGGCAATCCCTTCAGCTTCGAGTTGGGCTTTCATGCGATGGCTAAGCGCGATAACGCGATCGAAGACGTGTTGCCAGCGCAGCCAAAGCTGCCGTTGCACCATCAACATAGCCCAGGATTGCGGGGTTAGACAGTGCTGCTGCAAACAAGCTAGTCCTGCAATCATCTCGCATGAATCCCCGTTGGGTAGCGTTTTTGTCCCTTTCGGACAAATAGCTCGATACATAGCGGCCTGATAAACACAGGGCACATCTCTCAGTAGTGGTAAAATTAACGGCGAAAGTTGTCCCATAAAAATGCGGACATGAACCACCTCTGGTTGAAAATCACGTAAGATTCGCCGGAGTGTGAAGTAAGCGGAAGGGTTAATCGTTTGGGTTAAAACCTGTAAGCGTGTACTACTACCAAAACAAGCATCGTCAGCTAGCAGTTCACTCCCGGCCACCGGAATAATTTGGCTGGTTAATAAACGGACATCGTGACCGCGATCTCGAAGTCCTTGACGCAGCGACAGCATTTGCAATTCCGCCCCCCCCGTAGCTGTGCCAATGTCATTGAGCAATAATATTTTCATGCTGCTCCTGAGCGATTGAAGGGGGTACGGATCGGGGTGTAGGGGTGAAATATTGTTTGGCATAGCGATCTGTAATATAGCGATTGAGCAGCTTTTCGATCGGAGCCAACAAGCCGTACATCACCACTTTTTCCAGCCAACGGTTGCTAATGCCGAAGGTCAATCGCTTGACGATCGGCATTAAAATCGTGTTGCGTCGTCGCCAGCCTAGTGCTTTATATTTCTGTTTGAAATAACTGTTTTCGGTCAAATCCCATTTTTGTTGCAATCGACTCAGGCTCGCTAGTTCCCAAGCATCGCTCCAGCGCAACATATAAAAGTGCCAGTCGCTTAATGCCAGGGGCGATGAGGGTACGTAGGTAGCCAGACTGTCTGGCTCAAAGTACACAGTCTCCCCTGCTTGCGCCACTGCTAGACAGAAATCCACATGATCTTTGGTGTTGAGCATCGCTTCGTCAAATTTGCCGAGCCGATCGAAAATATCGGTGCGCACTAGGGCACAGTGAAATTCGCACAGCTCGGTTTGAGTGCGCTGAAGCTGCGATCGAACTTTTACCAAGGATTGCCCCTGTCGATACATCTTCTCGCGCAAACGATTTTTGCCATGCACATCACGAACGATTCGCAACTCGCCACCTGCAAAGTGAATATCTTCATGCAGGGGCAAATACTGACACATCAATGGTCCCACCACCGCCGCGCCTGTTTCATTCGCACAGTTCACCAATGCCTCTAGCCAACCTGGTGTCACCACGACATCATTGTCCACAAACACAGTATATTTGGTGTCAACGCTAGCTAAACCAAGATTGTGCGCGCGACTTGGTGACAGATAATAGTCGGTGCGGATCGACGTAAATCCTCGCGCCTGGGCTGCTGCTTCGAGATATTGCCGTACCTGTGGCGGCGAATTGCCATCTACATACACTAGCTTGTACGGCATGTGGGTATGCGCAAAGATACTTTCTAGTGATTCGCGAGTATAGCTAAATCGTTCGCGGGGAACGACGACGATCGTTACTTCAGTCATCGAGGTAAATTCTCCAATCAGTGCAAGTTACACAGCGGTTGCTCGTTCGAGCAAACTTTGTTCGGCAGTCAACTTTTGTTTGGCGGTCGTCCACTGTTCTTTAGTAAACTCTTCATGATAAGACCGTTCGACATTTACATTCCACAGGTCGTGCTGTTCGCCCAAAATATTCTGGACGGCAAGCATGGCTGTCAGCATCGAATGATCTTGATTATTATAACGGTGCATTCCATTTCTGCCGACGGTTTGGAGATTTTCAAATGTCTCTAGATAGTCCTGAATTACCTGGAGATGCTGACGATATTCACCGTCATAAACTGGATATGCTTTGCGTTGGCGGATGACGGTACCATCACGCACATCACCAGGTAGAACGCCGATATTCAGATCGATCGCTTCCTGGGTTGCCAGCGCGATTAATTCTTCGGTCGATCGATTCCACAATTCATCGCTATCATTGCAAAAATATTCCATTCCCAAGCAAGTTTTACCTGCTTCAGGTACCATTGCTGGACTCCAGTTCTTGAAGTTCTGAATTCTGCCGACTTGAAACTCTGGACTGTGAATATAAATCCAATTGTCAGGAAACAGATCGTCGCGATCGATAATCAGAGCCACAATCAGAAAATCTCGATATTTTAAGCCTTTGGCTGCGGCAATAACTGCTGGTGGCGGGAGCGGATCGAGACACTGTAACAAGGCAGTTACAGGCATCGTCGAAATAAACGCATCCGCTTCAATCTGTTGGAGTTCGCCATTTTGCTCGATCGTGATACTATCGATCTGGTTACCCGATCGCGCAATCCGCTTCACCGTTGTATCCAGTCGCACCTCACCGCCTTTTTGGTCGATTAATTCCTGAGTGCGTTCCCACATCATTCCTGGGCCTAAAATTGGGTAATCAAATTTTTTAATCAAGCTTTTGGCATTTTGACTACCAAACACCGCATTGATGACAACTCGCCGCAGGGACATACCATTAATCCGCTGTGCTGCCCAATCTGCGCGAATTTGGTTGCAGGGAATCCCCCACACTTTTTCGGTATAGGTTTTGAAAAAAGTCCGGTAGAGACGCTCGCCAAATTTATCGGTTACCCATTCTTCAAATGTCTCTGGCTCGGGTGTCAGCTTGAGAGTAGACTTGAGCTTGGCTTGGAAATAGCTCATCACCATCAACAAGCTGTTGGCGATGCCGACATTTGCGAGGGTATTGGATACAGATAGTGGGTAGTTATAAAACTTGCCCTGATAATAAATCCGCGATAGGCGCGGGACTTGAATGAATTCTGTATCGAGAATTTCATGCCAAAAGCGATCGACCTGCGGGACTTTGGTAAAAAACCGATGTCCGCCGATATCAAATCGATACCCTTTGTACATCTCGGTGCGAGAGATCCCTCCGACGAGGGGGGCTTGTTCTAGGACAATTGTTTCAATGCCACGTTTGACTAACTCATAGCCTGCTGTGAGTCCTGCTGGGCCAGCACCGACGATCGCGACTGGGTATCGTGTCATGTATTTTCCCCAATTGATTTGCTTGGTAAGGATTGTTTGAGCGCGTTCTATACAAACTATAGATTAAATTATTTAGCGGATTCTCGATTTATACATGATTGATATGTTAGCAGTTTTTTTGAGATCCATCTGCATATTGTCACAGCGTGTGGTTCACGATTCCAAAATTTCTAGGAAATTGGGTTCGCGGGGTGTAGTCGGCTGAAACAATCTATAGTATCAGCGGATAACTCCATCGCAAGACTTCATTGACAATAGAACATTAAGTCAGCTAAGATTTAGGATTTATGATGTCGAAGCCATACTCTATTGCAGTAGAAGCACTCCTTAGAATCAAGCATAAGATCGATATCGTGGTAGTTGGAGCCAATGATGGCATGGTTAACGATCCGATCTATGAATTCTGCATGAAAAATTCAGACAAATCGAGTATTTGTCTGATTGAGCCAAACCCTACTTTAATTCCATATCTGCGGGAAAACTACTCATCCCATCCCAGTCACAAAATTGCTAATTGTGCGGTTGGCAAAGACGGGATACTTACTCTTTATGCAATTAAAGAAGAGTTTTGGCAAGATTTTCAACCTGATTATGCCAAGGGATGGCCCGTACATAGAGCGTCAACAGGAATAACATCAGCAAGTAGAGAGCATATCGAGCAAGCTCTGGCATCTCATCCAAACATCAATCCAGAGGAAGCGATCGTGGCTCTTGATGTACCATCAAAAGCACTGGAAACAATTCTGCTAGAGCTTAGTTGGCAAATTCCTATTGATGTTCTTCAGATTGATGCTGAGGGACATGATGACTCAGTCATCTATGCTTCCAATCTGCAATTGACTAAACCAGCACTTATCTACTTTGAGTCCCGTCATATCCCAGCAGACCGAATTCAATTACTTTTAGCCTACTTGTCCAGCCACAATTATCGGACTTATGAAATCGGTGGCGATACCCTGGCAGTTAATGGTCGAACCAATCTAAGATATATTTATCTCAATGGCATTGTCATGTTCTTCGCGTGGGCCTGGAAACTCCTGAAACGGTAAATGCCATCTGTTAAATGTTAAGCTTTTTGGGTTCCTCCGAGCTTTTGGTGAAAGTGGACGAGCGATCCGCTTCACTAAATGGCGTAGATTACGTCTTCGATCGAACGAAATGTTTCCCTCAACGCAAGCAATCCGGCGATCGCCAACATCAGGAACGATCGACGTAGCCTCTCACGATCGATCTCACAATACGCTATTTGGCGGATGTGTGATAACTATGTAATCGGTGTGATTTCAGCTTTAAACGAAGATAAGATATTTTGACATAAATCTGCACGATTTTAGACCGATGCTTCATGATTCGGAAATTTCCAACAGCTTGGGCGCAATGTTTGCATGTCGGCTGAATGAGTGATATCGAATCGTACCGATCGCAAATGCCAGTCCACCATACAGAAAGTATAACCAGTGCCAAAATATGGTTTGACAAGCAAACCACCAGCCACGCTTGGAGTAGAAAAATTGGTAAACGGGGAAGTTCAGCCAGAGGAAAGCCCCTCCCAATCCAGCGGAGATCGCCACAGCACCGCTCCACCAAAATCTAGATCCAAGGGCGATCGCTAAGCAGTAAGCGAGGACGATCGAGATCCGACTAGACATCTTGAGATTGAGATCGTTAATAAACTGGCGATCGCGCCAAATCAGCTCAGTCCAAGGTAATGCTCGATAAAAAAACTCAGCTCTAAGTAGATTAAGCGGTTGCCAGCATTTGAGATGTTTTACCCAAATGGTTTTACATAACTCAATTCGATAGCCTGCCTTTTTGAGCCGATAGCCCAGATCGATATCTTCGACTGACGGATAACGATAATTCTCATCAAAGCCACCCAGTTCGAGGAACACATTGCGGCGAATTGCGCCACACGCGCCCCAGAACGTCGCAGCTTCTGTAGACCCAGTTTGATGAGTGTAATGATGAAATAAATTTTTGTATTGTGACAAAAAATTTAGCGCACCAGGCGCATCATCATAAGAGCCAATTAAGGCAGCGATATCCGATCGGTCTTCAAAGAATTTCATCACCTGCGGCAGTGTGTCAGCATGAATTGTCACATCAGCATCGAGAAATAACAATATGTCCCCTGTGGCAACTTTAGCACCACGATTTCGCGCTCGTGCTGGCCCGCCTGCTGTCGGAAATGTGAAGACTTTTGCCCCAAAAGAGCGTGCTAGTTGCTCGGAATTATCTGTCCCTCCATCCACAACGACAATGACCTCAGTCGCTGGCGAAATGAACTGCTTGAGACTAGATAGGCATTTTTGGAAACTCTTGCCGCCATTGTGTACCGGAATCACGATCGAAACTATCAAATTGCAGATCTCCTTGGATTCTAACTGCCAGTACTGAACGGCATAAATTAAGCGATCGGTTTTTATGCTCTCCCTGCTCCCGCTGCCACTTTGGCAATTTGAGAGCGACTTTCTTCATATTGTGGTGTTCGTCGGGAGAATTGACGCAAACATCTAAAAATTCGATCCGTCGTGTACAATTCAACAGCTTTTGGTACCATTATGAACCGAGATTACGATCGAAACTATCAAATTGGATACCTCCTTGAATTTTCAAAAGATGTTTGAAAATTAGGTAAGTGGGTAAAAATCGCTAGCCAAAGTGTCCAACGGCTCAGTCGGGCGATCTTTGGCACAAGCTGCCGTAGGCATACGTACCTTTGATTTGATGATGAATTGGTGGCGATGCCGTCAGAGACTTGATTAAAATAAGTTGCAGCGTGTTGACAACAGTCTCAAATTATATCTAGATTTTGAGTGTAAGCGGAGTATGAAGATAAGATTATGGGTGATGCCAAACGACGGAAACAAACCGGACTGCCGGAAGCGAAACGGATTGTCTCGTGGTTGCCACTAACGACAGATCAATCATCGGAATTTGTGCGAGTTAGCACTCGATTTGCTTGGATTGGGATTGGCTTGCTGGTGCTTGGCTGGGTGACAGTGCGCTTGATTGGACCAACTTTTGGATGGTGGCAACTTGTGGGTTAGATGTCTGCTGAGTACGGTAATTAGGGTAGCGATCGATCGCTACCGCCAGTAGTTAAAATGTCATAATGAGACATGGATATGAGTCTATCTACCTATAAATTAGCGCGACTCTTTACTGGAGAGACTACTGTGCCTACGGTAGGCTACGCCAACGACGACGCTCATTACAACTACGCCACAGATTGGATATGAACTCTTCAGAAGCACGCTCCTTAACTCGCTCATATAGCCAGGAAGATGTCCAACAAATTCTGAACATTGCGCTAGCACAGCATCCTAGCAATGATACTGCATTATCCTACGCTCAGTTATTGGAAATTGCTGATGAATTGCGGATTGCACCTGAGACACTGCAACTAGCTGAAAATAAGTGGCTGGTGCAACAGAACAATAGTGCGAAGTTTCAGGAATTTGACACCTACCGCAAATCGAGATTTCAAGATAAATTAGGCAAATATACGATTACCAATACTTGTTTGGTAGCATTAAACTTCTTGACTGGATTTGGAGTCCCGTGGTCTTTATACGTTTTGATTTTTTGGGGGATGGGTTTTGGGCTAGATGCCTGGAAGTTCTTCTTTCAGCGTCACGGGCAAGCTTATCAACGTGCTTTTCAAAATTGGGAGCGTAAGCAAAAAATTCAAAAATCAATTACTGGACTAATTGATAAATTAGTTTAAAAAGTTGACAGTTGACAATTGCGGCGCGCGCTCTTGGTTGGGTTGCCAACCCAACCAGGTTCCCTCCAGGTATAGCGCGACAAGACAGACAGCGATTCGCGATACGTAGGCTCTGCCGTAAGCGCAAGGCGCAGGCTCTCGGTTGCGCGCAGCGTCTCCGAAGGAGAGGGTCTAGCGACCCAAATCACGCGGAGGTTCCCTCCGCATGTGTTTGGGTCAAGACAGCGAATCAGCAAGGCATCGACCTGGAGGTGTATCCTTCACTGGGCGGGTGACAAAGGCGAGACAGGTTGTGTGCGTCAAGACAAGAGAGCGAAGTTTTTAGGATGGGGATGCGAGCGGATGCGTTCCCGCCTTTGTTTCTAGGGCGATGGAAACGCACCAAGCAGACCCCACTCTAACAACAATTCACCTAAAAGGTGGGGGATTTTCACCCCTGTTCTTTGTTAATATGTCTCGACCGAAGACCGTTAGCAACCGCTATATTTTACCCCGATCGCTCGATTGCCATCAGCATTAGCTGTCAGTGATTTGGCGACTGCTAAAACTAGGTTATTACCGCTGGGTTAACAAAATCGATGATGAAAGCTTCCCAAATTAGATGCGTCGATCGCGGCTTGATGCGGAAAATGTTGGGTAATTTGCGATCCTTATTTTGCCGCCAATTCTATTCCAAATACTTGAGCAAAAACTTTATTGACCTTGTAGCCGGAATCGATCGATTCAAGTGGATCTTTCCGCAGGCGATGGCGCAGACAGAGTGCGATGATCCGGCTGATGTCATCTAGAGTCACCTCTGTCCGCCCTTCAAAGGCGGCTAAAGCTTTGGCAGCGCGGTTGGTCACAATATCACCTCGGAGTCCATCTACATCGCATTCGGAGCAGACTTGGGAGATTTTCACGCGCAGATCGTAGTCGAGAGTGACACTGGCTAGTCTGGTTTGAGCGTCAACGATCTGCTGTTGAAGTGAAACCTGTTCGGCTTGATATTCAGTTGTAAATTGATGTGGATTTTGGTCGAAATCCGATCGCTGTTCGACGATTTGAACGCGGAGTTCTGGCTCTTTCACAGTCCGAATTTCGGCGTGCATCCCAAACCGATCGAGTAACTGAGGGCGCAGTTCGCCTTCTTCAGGATTCCCCGAACCTACCAGCACAAATCGTGCGGGGTGACGGATCGAGATCCCTTCGCGCTCGACGGTATTCCAGCCAGAAGCCGCCGAATCAAGCAAGACATCGACGAGGTGATCGTCGAGGAGGTTGACCTCATCTACATACAATATGCCCCGATTGGCTTTGGCGAGTAGTCCAGGTTCAAAGGCTTTTACCCCCTCAGCAAGAGCTTTTTCAATATCGATCGTCCCGCAGACGCGATCTTCAGTCGCCCCCAATGGCAAATCTACCATCGGTACTTTTTTGGTGGAGACTGGAAAACTGGCATGAGTTGTCAAAAATTCTTGACGCAGCTCCTCACTCATCAGATCTGGATCGCTCGGATGGCTATTGAAAGGATCGCCTGCGACGACATCAATTTCGGGGAGCAGATCTGCCAATGCCCGAATAGTAGTAGATTTCCCGGTACCGCGATCGCCCATGATCATCACCCCACCAATAAATGGGTCGATGACATTCAATAACAGAGCCAATTTCATTTCCGCTTGCCCGACAATGGCAGTAAATGGAAATACAACTCGACGTGCTGTAACGGGCGATTGGACAGTAGCAGCCACAATGATTACCTATCTTAAATAATTTTGACGATCAACCTTTATTATAAGGGTTAGCGGTGCGGCAACACAGTAGCTCCCAGGATCGGAGCGATGAAAATGCCGCTGATTGGATCTCCTTCACGTGAGGTGTTCCGACCGGAAAGATGTCCAGCAGATTAGTGGTGCTCGTCTTGAGCTACAATATTTTCTTGAATCACATCTCGATCGATATCAACATCGGCACAATCTAAACTATGACAATTAGATCTTCTAGAGCGGCTGCAACGGGATTTATTAAAGACTTTCAAGACTTCGTGATCAAAGGCAATATTTTTGACTTAGCGATCGCTGTAGTCATGGGTGGAGCCTTTGGTAAAGTAATCGATTCCCTAGTCAAGGATGTGATTACTCCAGCGATTCTCGAACCCTCGATCAAAGCCAGTGGTGCAAAAGATTTGGAAGGATGGACGGTTGGCGCAGCTAAGTTGGGCTTATTTTTATCAAATATTATTTCCTTCATCGTGATTGCATTTGTCATCTTTTTGATGGTTAGAGCGATGGCAAAATTCAAGCGGAAAGAGGAAAAAATTGAAGCCTCAGATACCAAAGAATGTCCGTACTGCTTATCGGTAATTCCGATCGCCGCCAGCAAATGCAGCCATTGTACTTCCGAGCTACCGCCAACAATGTAGATGTTGGTTAGGCGTAGGGTGTGTTAAGCGCAAGCCTTATGAGCACCAATATCCGCTCCCAGGGATATGATTTAGAATCGCCATAACGTTAATCGATTCTAATTAATCAAAAAGCTAGTACACCATGTTCGATTCATGGTGCATTAGCTGTTGGTAGATCGTTAATCACAAATAATTTGCACCTGGATGAACTAGTGCAAATCGATCGCCTCAATTGCTTTAACTGCGGCTTCTAGGGCGATCGAGATATGCGTCCAATGCGTACCACCTTGGCAAAAAGCCGTATAAGGTTCGCGCAGGGGGCCATCGGCAGAAAATTCCGACGTACTCCCGTCGATAAATGTCCCACCCGCCATGATCAACTCGCTCTCATAACCGTGGAGCGTACCAGGTACCGGATCGACATAAGCATCGATGGGTGAATTTTGTTGAATCGATCGACAAAAAGCGATTAATTTCTCCCTGGAGCCGAGTTTAATCGCTTGAATCACATCGCGTCGCGGTGCTAGCGGCAACGGATTGACGGGATAGCCCAATTTGTCGAAGATATAAGCTGTCAAATGATTGCCCTTCATCGCTTCCCCTACCATTTGCGGAGCGAGAAATAAGCCTTGGAACAGCAGGCGATTTTGGTCGAAGGTAGCACCACCTGACGAACCGATCCCTGGTGCTGTCAGCCGACAGGCAGCCGCTTCTACGAGATCGGTTCTCCCTGCCACATAGCCACCACCTGTGACGATCGTGCCGCCAGGATTTTTGATCAGCGAACCAGCAATCAGATCCGCACCTACTGCTGGCGGTTCGCGATCTTCGACAAATTCACCATAGCAATTATCTACAAAACACACAGTGTCAGGATTTTGACGCTTGACGACTTCCACGATCCGTCCGATTTGGGCGATCGATAGTGACGATCGCCACGAGTAGCCACAAGACCGCTGAATTAAGACCATGCGGGTGTGCGGTGCGATCGCCTGACTCAAGGCATCCCAATCAACCTCTCCGTCGCTCTGAAGTGCCAATTCACGGTACTTGATGCCGAATTCCAGCAGCGATCCCTGTCCTGTACCTCTAGTGCCGATGACTTCTTCCAAGGTGTCATAGGGCGCGCCAACGACAGATAGTAGTTCATCCCCTGGACGTAACACGCCAAATAACGCACAAGCGATCGCATGAGTCCCCGATACAAACTGGACTCGCACCGCTGCCGCCTCAGCACCCACAATTTCGGCAAAAACTTTATCGAGCGTTTCTCGCCCCAAATCGTCGTGTCCGTAGCCGCTGACACTGCAAAAATGTCTCACCCCGACGCGGTAACGCGCATAAATTTCCAAAACTCTTCGGAGATTACCCTTGACTTGACCGTCAATACCATTAAAAATCAGTGATAGTGCCTGTTCTGCTGCTGGAATGAGTAATTCGCCGTTCATGATTCGATGGGGTAAATTATTTGTTGACTGGAACCGATCGCAGATCGGGCATGATATTCAAACTCTCCATAGGTTATCTCAATGACTGTTGCCGCATCAACAAAACTTCGTCTGGACTGGACGATGATTATCGCACTCGTAATTTTTCACATTGGTGCGATCTGTGCTTTTTTGCCGGGATTATTTAGCTGGAACGCTGTTGGCGTAGCACTATTGCTGCACTGGATCACAGGTGGGTTGGGGATTACACTCGGCTGGCACCGTCTGCTCTCTCACCGCAGTTTCCAGGTTCCCAAGTGGTTGGAGTATTTCTTTGCTTTTTGCGGCACGCTAGCATTGCAAGGTGGGATTATCTGGTGGGTGGGCTTGCACCGTCACCATCATTTGCACTCGGACGAAGATGTCGACCATCATGACTCTAAGAAAGGCTTCTTGTGGAGTCACGTCCGCTGGATGTGTTTTGAGATTCCCGCAGAGAGTGACATTCCCCGTTTCACCAAGGACATTGCCAACGATCGCTTTTATCAATTTTTGAACAATTACTTTTTCCCCTTACAAGTTGGGTTGGGCATAGTATTGTATGCGATCGGTAGTTGGCCGTTCGTGTTTTGGGGTGTATTTGCCAGATTGGTGCTCGTTTATCACTGCACTTGGTTGGTCAATAGCGCGACTCACAAATTTGGTTACCGCAATTTTGAAACCACCGACAATTCTACCAATTGCTGGTGGGTTGCACTCACTACCTATGGTGAAGGCTGGCACAACAACCACCATGCCTACCAATACTCTGCCCGTCATGGGATGAAATGGTGGGAACTCGATATCACCTGGCTGACGATTCAGGTACTTCAGGTGTTTGGTCTAGCTACCAAGGTTAAATTGGTCGAAGCAGTAACTGTTGACGAGTAGCCTGGATCTGGGCAGCAGGTGAGCTGACGTAAATTAGTCTACCAAATTGTCGAATGGGAATGACGATCGGCATTCAATTACTGAGGACATTGTTCTCCGCTCATCCCTGTTGCAAACTACTTGAGGTGTGCTATTATGTTTAAGCGGTAAATTAATTCCGTTTAAAGCGCGAGTGTAGTTTAGTGGTAAAACTATAGCCTTCCAAGCTATTGATGTGGGTTCGATTCCCACCACTCGCTTAATTTTATACCAAATCAAATTTGTACATTAACTAATTATTTGTCACTGTTAACAGATTAGTGTCAATTTAACTAAATATCTGTCATCAATTGCAGACTTTTTTCACCGTCATGGGAGATCTTCACATCCCACATCAATAGCTTGCTTTCAACTATTCAGATTGTAACTAATTATAAACATTTCTTGCGAAGAATCAGCTCGACACCTGTAAAAAGATCGCCTTCCAACCACTCATCACAAAGAAGAATGGTTGCGACTTTCCAGCCAGGAAATATAAAGTGGGTAGACTAACTTCCAACCACTCATCACAAAGAAGAATGGTTGCGACCCTTGCTCGGTGCCAGTTAACATCCCCCAGGTTTTCTTCCAACCACTCATCACAAAGAAGAATGGTTGCGACGGAAGGGTATAAATAGACCATACTCCGCAAAGATTTGAGGCGTGTCGATCGCGAACCTGGTCACTCAGACTTCCCGTACTAGATATAAATTAGATCGATCTGTCGATCGAAATCATTCAGAAGCCATAGCTTATCTAGTTTTGAAGACTTAGCGCGAACCTCCCAGAAAAGTTACCCTTGCTGTAGGTTCGCGGTAGCTTCAAAGAATAGTTTCCACAGCTGTTTCTTGCTAGCTAACATGGTTTGGTAGTCAGACAAAAATCGTTGGAAGTAGTGCAGTTGCCTCTGACCGCAGCCGATTGTGAATTCGTGTTCGCTAATACCGCCGATATATAAGCCGATCTTTCCTTCTGAGGTAAGGAACCACATCAAGTCCATATTGCTTTCTAGAGTGATGGGAAATGGGGCTAGATCGGGTCTTTCTAGTAATTGGGACTGCCATCTTGAGGCTTCCGCATTATCGATCGGAACATTTTTAGTTGCTGATTCTAATGTTGTAAGGATTCGCTCTCCAGTGAAATCTCTTCCCTGTGGCAGGCGGTTTTCGAGTTGTTGGGTGAGGCGTTTGACTTGATTCTCGATTTTACTGCGATATTTGAGGAATTTTTGGGTGTCTTCATCGGTAGTTGATGGGATCTCACAGCGATTTCTATGCAGGAGCCATTTTTCACTAGTAAACAAGCAGCGGAGATTTCTGGTTGTACCTTGCGTCAATTGCAATATTGGCGTGAGAAGGAGATTGTCGTACCGACGATCGGATCGACGGGAACGGGACGGAGTATCTACTACAGTCCGAAGGAGGTAGTGGAATTGGTGGTGATGGAATATTGTTTGCGATCGGGATTGAACTTCGATATCGCTGCTGCTGTCCTCAAGTTGTTAAAGGAAAAGTCAACAGACCTAATTCAGACCATCTCTCAACCGTGGTTATTTTCCTGGAATGAGTACGAACAGAGGTTGGAGATGGTCGATTTTAATGAGCAAACAGCAATCGAGTGGTTGACAGATAGGCGCGTCGTGATTCCTCTGTGGTTGGAGCAATGGGGTTGAGTAGTTTCAACGACAAGTATACCGAAGTCATAGCTTGGATAAAATCCCCGATCGCGTTATTTGTAAGTCTTGAATATAGCCATTTAAAGTTCCGAGTTCAGATTTCAGTATTTTGACTTATGACTCGATTGAATCAGTTTGAGTTGCGGTAAGAGCAAGTAGCCGATCGAACAAGGGATCGCCAAAGGCTAGTAGACGGAGAGAAGAAGATCGCTCTTCAAATACTTCGGGATGAAAAGTAACTAAATAGGGCTTATTTTGAAAAATAAGTTGCCAACATCGATCGCCTTGAGGGCTGAATTCAACTCCTTGAGATTTGAGCAGTACAGAAGAGGTAAATAGAGCCTCAATCCGATCGTTAGTTAGGGTTATAGGGGCGAAAGGGCGGCTGGTTTCAGCTAAATCGGCGCGGACATCAGCTTCGAGCATTTCGTCGAGTGCAGGGCGGAGTGGAGGAGTGTCTAAGATCTGTTCAAACTCGGATAATAGTACATCTTCTTCTTCAGGGTCGGTACTCATGACAGCGCGTTCGATGAAAGTGGGGACTTGGGCAAGAATTGGTTGGAGGTTGCCCACGACGGTGGCAAAGGCATCGATGCGTTCGCGGAGTCGGCGATAGACTTTGGCTTCAACGGTGCCATCGTAGTAAAAATTGTGGATACGGACGGTGGGATAACGCTGTCCGATGCGATCGATCCGCCCGATCCGTTGCTCTACGCGCATGGGATTCCAGGCGAGATCGTAGTTAATCAAGATACCGCAGGTTTGGAGGTTTAAGCCTTCGCTGGCAGATTCTGTACAGAGGAGAATATCAATTTTGCCATCGCGAAATAGACTTTTGATCTTCTCTTTGGGGACGATTTTCCATTGACTATCCTGATAAAGTTCTCCCCCTCGCCCAGAATAACAGGCTACTCCGGTCGTGCCAAAGCTGGCTTGGAGGAAGTCTCGGAGATAGTCCATTGTGTCGGTGTATTGGGTGAAGACGATCGCACTATCTCGCGCTTGAAGTTCACACCTGAGTACTTTTAGGAATTGGGCACATTTAGTATCTTCTCCCGTGCGATCGAATTGTCGGAGTAAATCTTGTAAATATTCGATTTCTTGGGGATGGACTGATTCGGCTAGTGCTGCCAAACTATCGATCGCACTATCATCTAAATCGTCTAGTTCTAATAGATCGTCTACGCTCAGACTAGTTGGTTTTCCGGTGAGCAGATCGTTGAGACGGCGGGTGAGGGATTGTTGAATTGCGTAGAAGGAACTAGTTAAACGTTTGCGATACAGCGTCATCAGAAAGCCCAAGGCTTTACGATTTTGCTTTTGGGCGAGACGGTAAAAGTCGCGGACATAACTACTAACCGATCGATATAAATCTGCTTCACGCAATGGTTCGAGGGTAATTGCCACATCCCAGACTTCCCGTTGAGGGATGTCTTTAGCCAGTACGCCCAGGCGATAGTATTGGCGCAGAGTATCTCGCGTGTGGCGAAACATTAGATCTTTAAGTGGGTTATTGGCTGTTAGGAACTGGCGCGAGGCGGTGATAAATGTCTCATCAGCCAGCAGTTGACGGGGATTGGTGATTTTGCGCCCACGTTGCCAGGTATCGGAGAGTTTACTGGCTAAAAGTCGATCGCGAGATTGCCAATATTGCTGAATGCGCGGACAGGGTTTACCGCCGCTGGTAAAGTAATCGACAGATAATTGTTGCCAGAAGGCGAGAATTTGTGGATCGCCGCTTTGGGTTAGGTATTGGAAATAGTTGCAGAAGTTATCGCCGTATTGCCAATGTCCGGTTAATCCCAATAGGTGCAGTAAATCGAAAATCTCGATCGGATCGATCTGCATTGGGGTAGCCGAAAGCAAGAGTAAGGCTTGGGTGCGATCTTTTAATTGGCGCATCAACTCTAGGAGTCGATTGGGCGTATCTTGACGGTTTTGGGGGGATTTTCGACGGGCGTGGTGGGCTTCATCGAGGATGACTAAATCCCACGGCTGAGAGGCTAGGAGTTCTCGCATCCGATCTTGACGACGGACGAGGTGGCTGGAAGCTAGGATCAGATGATGACTATCCCAAGGATTTTCTGTGAGGGGGATGGATTGCCCAAACGGATCGAGGAGTTCGCCTTGGCTGAAGCTGTGGAAATGGAGATTGAATTTTTCGCGGAGTTCGCTTTGCCATTGGGGTTGAACGCTGGCAGGTGCGAGAATCAGAATGCGTTTGGCTTTTTGGGAGACGAGGAGATAACGGAGAATTAAGCCCGTCTCGATCGTTTTCCCCAAGCCTACTTCATCAGCAATCAGCGAGTTGCGGGGAAATTCGGCGACGTAGCGGTAAAGGATTTTGAGTTGATGCAGCCAAGGTTGAATTGGGATGGAATGGAGAACATAGGCAAGACAACCAGGATCGGTATGGAGATTGTGGAGCCGTTGAAAATCTTCGATTTCAGCAACTGTGGGACAGGCATCTTGCCTGTCTTTAAAGTCCAAACTATCATCAATTACTGGCGGGATTGAATTAACTTCATCAGCAGGAAGTTGACTAGGCGCGATCGAGCGTCCATCAAATTCTAGTTCCTGCTGCCAAATCGGAGCTTGCTTGGGCGTATATCTCAGCAACCGTTGGCGGACGGCATCGGGGATAGTAAATATCGCTACATTGGGGGTTTGGTTCGCCCACAACCGATCGAATCGTTCTGCTTCGAGTTCCACCCGTTCCCGATCGCGTCCGCCTTCCCAGTCCAGATAGACATGGAAGGATTCGACATTGGCATACCAACCACCGAGAGATTCATTATTGGAACCGCTGAACGCCAATCGATCGCCATAACTATCGGTGATAATCCCCACTTTCTCGTGGAATAAGCGTTCTGGTGCGAGCTGAGTAATGGGATCTTCTGGGGAACCATCAGATTTTAGGGGGATGGCAATGCGGAGATCGAGATAATTGTGTTCGATCAACCAACTGAGTAACTCGAAGTGCTTGAGTTGGCTCCAGTTTTGAGGTGGAGTCAATGCTCGATCGAGTGGCGCATTGAGAGCATCCCGTAGGCTATAGCCTTGACGGATCGCTATGATATCTTGGGGGCTAAATTGACAGCCCATAATCAACCGAATTTTGCCCTGCTGGGCAAGCATCGCTCCAATCCCCCGTGCCACACTACTGAGAATCGCACTATTAAAGAATCCAGCCTTGCGATCGTATTGACTGGCACGTTCGAGAGCGGGAATATAAAAATCGACGATCGGATTGTGGGTATCGCTGGCATAGCCAATTCGCCAAGGATAATCGCGGAGCGCAGGAGGATTAGACATGATTAAAATAAGGATTGCTGAACGGTGCCCAAATCTAATTCCTGTTGAACGTAGATTACTTTCGCCTTAATCTCATCCATTGCCAGCCACAGATCGGCGAGAGCTTGTTCTTCGGGGATGCGTTTTTTACTATCTCGAATTAGGGGAATTACTTTCAAAGTGACTCGATCGCGAGTGCCAATTGACGGGCATCATCAAAGGGAAATTCACGGGCGCGGAAGGCATCCCAAGCCAGTAGATACCAAATCGTCAGGGGATCGAATCCGGCGGTATCGATGTGGGCGAGTTTGCGAAAGCGATAGTTTGCCACGGCTTTACGCGCTTCGGTAAAAGCCTCCTCTGGGCGGACTTCCTCACCGCTACTATTGAGAATCGGGTAATGGCGCGAAAAGACATTCAGCGCGGGGCCAAATGCTGACAGATAGAGGTCGATTCCATCAATATCGTTGGCTTCAAATTCGGGGGCACGTTCTTCGACCAAATTAGCCACCTCTGGGCGCAAATCCTCCCACCACGCGCTACCAGCATTGGGATCGCGTTTCCGACAGACGAGCAAGACAGTACTAGAAACCGAGTTTTTCTGAGCTTGGTGGAGGTTTTGGGGATTTTCGGTACTGACAGCCCAAGACGCGGTAATTTCAAACCCCGCATCAATCAAGGATTTGGCAAGAATGTCCCACGCTCCAGAATCTTTGTGGTTGAATTGGACGGTCATTACTCCATCATCTCGGAGGACACGATAGTATTCAGCAAAAGCCAGAGCCATCTTTGCTTCATAATCTTGGTTTGCAAGTTCTTCGGGGCTGCTTCCCATGCCCCGAAAGCGAGAGGGATTAGCAACGGCTTCCCGATCTTTATCGGTTAGTTCTGACCAAAATAGGTCAGGAAATATATCGCCTAAAGTCCGTTTTTGCCAAACATAGAAAAAGTCTGAAAGCTCGGCATATTGAATCGTTGAATAATAAGGTGGATCGGTGATAACAACATCGACAGAACTATCATTAATATGAAATAGAGCATCAGCAGAAGCCATTACAATACTAATTTTCTCTGGTTCCAAATTTCTAATTGTATCTGTACCTGTGGCTTGGGCATCCTGCCCAAGATATCCAAATTCATCAGAGATATTTAGATTTGATATATTTGAGGAGTTTGACAGGTTTGACAGGCTGGAAGCCTGTTCCACAATTTGCTTGTCTTTTTCTGATAATTGCCAGAAGAATGGATATTCTTCAGTTACCGAGCAGAGATTAGCCTTGACAGGATTTTGTCTGATATATTCCCAAGTGTTTAAAAACTCTCGTTCATCTCTAATAATGCGATCGAATCGACTATCCTGCCATACTGTACCAATATGAGTCATCACCTTAGCAACCTGCTTTGCAGTATAACTCTTGATACTATGTAAAATACTACTGAGCGACCAATACTCTTCTGGTGATTTGGACAGTGGTTGGATTAACAGATGAACATGATCTGGCATGATAACCACAGTATAAAGCTGATATCTTTGCCCATCAAAAAACTTACAGGCATCTAAAATAACTTGTCTGGCGGCTGATGTTAACTCTAGCCGATCAAAGGTATTAAAAGTAATAAAATAGATAGAGCCATGCAATTCCCAATGAGGAAGTTTTCCCCAGTTGCTATAACCAATCTTCAAATTAGGATCTCCCCTCAAATCCTCACCTGTGGGCTGGGCATCCTGCCCAGCATTATCATCAATACATAAATCAAAATCTGTTTCAGTTAAATTTGAGATGGTTGCTGAATTTGATGGGTTGGACAGGCTTCTAGCCTGTCCCACAGGTTGCAGGAGGTTATTAATACTTTGATTTGCTCCAACTAAGGAACAGAGATTTTGATAATCTGAAGTAAAAGCATCAGAACACCAATTCCATAATTCTCCAGCACCACTAACTTCAGGATAATTCCACATTAAATTGAGAGAATGTTGTGCTGATGCTCTCTTAGAACCAGCCCTAGATGAATCCCAACTAGCCAATCTACAATTCATATCAGCACATCGATCGAGTACCAATGCTAAATAAGTTGCGATCGCATCCACTCGATCGGGTTCATATTCAAGTCTCAGTTTTTCCTTTGCCTCATTGATAATTCCTACATAAGTAACCAATGTCAAAAGCTGACGGGGATTAAACAAATTAGACCATTTATAAATCCCATACCTAATTAATTCATCTGTTTTTGAACCGATCGAGATTTGAGTCTCAGGTAATTTATCATTTGTTTCTAAGGTCGAAACAGCTTTTTTAATTCCATTAATATCTAGCTTTGTAGGAGTTCTAAAATCGAGACTAGTTTTACCTATATGAAATGCAGTGGCATAAAGTTGATGTCCAAAATTACCGGATTGCGCCTGTGATTTAATTACTCCATCTTCAATCACACTGTCACAATTAGGACATTTCCCAACCCCACGACTAATAGTAGTCGTCGTACTCGGATCGTATTCCTCTCCTGACTCAAGCACGATCGAATCACCCTTCCCCTTCTTCCCTTTCACCAATTCAAAATCCACCCGTTTCTGCTCAAGATTCGGAATCGGGCGCACTGCATACCAATCACTAGTAATTTTCCGAGCCTGTCCCTTCCCAGCGTAATTACTCGTTTTACTCAACCACCAATTCGGACTTAATGGCACAACCGACTCACAACTCGGACATACCACCGTATGCGCCCACAAATAATTCTGCACCGTCTCATTCGGCTCAGAGGGAAAAAACTCCGCCAACCGCTTCTCAGCCTCATCCCCAACCCACTTCACCCACTTATCGATATCGTGCTGTAAATCGGGGCCAAACTTGAGCGGAAATTCGATAGCAGCTTTCATCGTTACCACCGCCACCGGATTCAAATCCAAAGCCAGCACATTCAACCCATACCGCGCCGCCTCAAACGGGATACTCCCACCCCCAGCAAAAGCATCCAACACCGTTGGCGTAGAAGTTCCCCACATCCCCTCGCACAAAGCATGAACCTGTTTGATGCGCTCTGGTGAAGGCGGCGTTTTGTATAGCTTCGTCTCCTTGTTGCGATATTCCCGCTTCTCCAAGCCCAATAGATACTCAAACTCCTCCATTGACACATCCGCAGGCAAAATCGAACCCAACACCGAAGCCCGACTGAAAGATAACGGCTTCCGCGAATACCACCGATGCAAACCCTTAAAGGGATTCCCCCCATTCTCGTAATACACCTGCTCATTGAGCAACTTAATCGGGAAAATCTTTTCGATGAAAACAGGCTTACGTTTAGTCATGGGGAATCCGAGAAGGCACAGAAAAAAGGCAATTCAGCCTATCTGAATCATAACCTTCGACAGCAACTATGTCCCTCAATCTGCTACCAACAAAGATCTTTCATAGCCAAGATTCTAAAATTCTTGTGGGATGGGCATCCTGCCCATCTTAACCATGCCTAATACCAAACCTCATCAAACCCCCTCTAATGTATAAGCTGACGCTGCTTGACGATGCGATCGCGTCTAGTCTTGACTAGTTGAGGTAAATACTGATTTTTCTCATCCTGTCCGGCAAAACCCAAGCGATTGTAGATCGAACCCCCAATCCCAGGAATCAATTCTCCTTGCTCATTACGATCGTCGTCTTCAGCAAAGTAGAAAAACTGAAACTTATTGGCAAGATCGGGACTAAAGGATTCGGCTAAACTTTGTTTGGCTTGATGATAAATAACTGGTGCAACGATGAAGATTTCTTGAGGATCGATTTTTTGAATCAGATTTTCTAGATTAGTCCGAACGACACAAGCCCCAAAAATTACCGACTTAACCACAATTAAGTAATTAACCTGCTCTGTCGTCGGTTCTTGGTACTTCTTGAGAATGGGTGCCACAGTCAGCTTCAGATCGTCAAAAACTTCGCGCTGATTCCAAAAGCAAGCAAAATCAAGATGCGAAACCTTAGCTTCTAACCGTTCCAAGATCCCTTGGGCAAGAAAATCGGCATCTTCCACCGTCGCCGCTAGATAAACCCTCGATCGCTGCGGATCGATTTTAGCTAGTAAAACATCACCCAAATTTCGCCCCAAGGATAACATTGCCTGCTTATAATCATCAGGCGAAGTTGCTCGATCGGCAATGCGATCGAGTAATTGCTTAGTTTCCGCTCCGGTGAAATCTGAGTAGATTCGAGTCATAGTAATTTCTCTAAATCTTCAAAACTCTGAGGTTGATATTGTTTGACCCGTGCTTCAAATCTCCGAAAGTCTGGAGAATCCACACTGTAAGGCAAGTGTCCGGTTTCCAACCCATCGAAGTAATCCCACTCAAACACTCCTTTAGCAAAGCTAAATTTAAAGTCTGAGATCTGAGTTAATATCAAGTTTACTTGAGGATCGATCTCCATGTCACGATCGAAGATACGAATATATACGGGATGATAACGCCGATACTGTTCGAGAATGCCGCGCACTGACGGATCGGTACAAGTCAACCAAATCGAGAGCAAGGACGTTGCTAAATACTCTAGCTTGTCTGGTTCAGGCTGCTCGAAGGCAGAAAGATCCGATAATCCGGCGCGAAACTCAGGGCTTTGTTGAATCAGTCTGACTATATTTGGTTCGTAGGGAAAATACAAGACCTCTGTGAAATTGTGCAAGCCAGAGGGCATAGTCGTCTGGAGACTTTGCTGTAACTCCTGAGTCGAAACAACCAGAAATAATCTACAGTCGATCGAAAGATACTCGTTAAGCTGTTTTTGGCATTGAAAATCACGCTCGATCGAATTCTTGCCACCGCCCCAAGTAATCGTCCGAACATTCTTGAGTTGATAGTGTTCTCTGATGCCGTCTAAATCGATAATCAAATCGTCTACAAATGCTTTGACCTGACTATGTAGCTGAATTACCGCTCCCGTCTCAATTACAGCCTGTGCCAGCGTCACTAATTTGTAGATCGCAAAACTATCTTCGTACCGTCCGCCCTTCTGAGCATTAATCCCGCCTCGGTTTTTGTAACCCAAGTAGTCCCACGCGGCAGCGTCGAAGCATTGGATAATATCTGACTCTGTGTACATGAAATGTTAATCGCCCAATAATACCCGAATTGCCCGTAAAGCACGATGCCTGTCACCATTACTCACTTTAGCAAACCAGTAGTGCGCCTCCTCATTACTCATCGCCATTACACCCGCTGTAATATTGGCAATCCGTTCTAACTTCGACAAGGGTTGGAGAGCTTGAAACAGTAACGCCAAATTGACACCCGATAACTCTGTGAGAACATAGGCGTTTTGGCGAGAGTGTTTTAATGTCTTGGGATCGTAGTTATTAACCTTGAGACAGTCATACACCGCTTGCCGTGCTTGTACCAAAGATTGTCCCTTCAGCCGCCCAACTCGCTTGGCAGCAGGGCGACGTTTTTCCCCCGCTTGCTTGTAGGCGCATTGGTATAGCTCCAGCGCAAAATTATTATTGTCGATCGGGACAACCCGCAGTTGAAACTCTTGCACGACAGACTCTCCAGGTAACATTTCTATTCTCTCCCCTTCCCGTCCTTTGGTCTAGGGGAATGCAAACAAATTTAAGCCTGACTCAGACAGGCAAGATGCCTGTCTTACAGATGATTGTGGGACAGGCATCTTGCCTGTCATCCACATCCTCAGTCATAAACCACCGTCACCGCTAGATGTCCCCGTTCGATCGGATTTCTGCCCAGTGTCTGCTCGATCGATTGCATTTCCGTTCCTTCCGGTAAAACTGGAGTAGCAAAATTCAGCCGCATCTTCAGTGAAACCTCCGCCCGCATCTCTGGATCGGTCAAAAAGGTATTCACCGAACTAGCTAAGGTTTGGAAGCCCTTAATCTCCCCCTGATATTCCAACCGCAGAAACCGCTTGCCAGTTTGAACGGTGACTAATTGGTCGATTTCGATCGGGAAGCGCATCAATAAGGGTAAGGCAGTAGTCAGCTTGCGGTAGTCTACAATCTCGGAAACTGTTAACTCTAAGCTCTCAACGGCGGCAATTTTGCGATCGTGGACTCGATCGCGCCACTCATTGAAAATACTATTCAAACTACCCACTGGTAGCTCCACAGGGTTAATTTTGACCGCATAGACACCCAATTGAGTTGCTACCAGAGGATCGCCGATTTCCCCCTCACTGCGATAAGAAGTCCACTGTACTGCCTTAGCTTCCTGCGATAGCACCTCCCCATCGCCATAATCAACCACCAGTTTAAATAAGCTGGTACTGGTAATCTCGCCCGTATATTCATCCGCCGGACGGAAACTATTGGGAACTAAGATCCCATCTTGAAACAACTGTACGTCGATCGCGCCGATCGCTCGCCATTTGACTCTGACAGGTACTTTCTGACTATCTGGCTCCCCTGGTAAAGTTTGGGCACTAAGTTCGATTTCACGGGGGACTGGTAGTTGGAGAATCCCACGTCGATACAATACCTGGCGATCGGAAAATTCAATATTATCGGGAATAACCACCTTGGCTTGGGGCGTATTGATATACACGCGATCGCCCATTTTTAGATCCCACTGTCCAGCTTCTAAGCCAGCGCGAATAGTCGATCGCAGTTTGAGGATCTCGCTTTCCACGAAGAAATTGAGTCCCAAATCTTTAGCAAAAGCTTCCTTCAAACCCTTGGTGGTAATTGACTCCAATCCTGGCGACCAGACTTTCTGCAAAATGTAAGCAGGGGCGTAGTTAGGCGCATCATCCGCCCGAATTTTCTGACAATCTTTTAACGCCTTGAGAATCACATCTTGGTTATTTTTACCCTTGAGATCGCTAGTATCCTGCACGGGTAAGGTATAGTGCATCAACCCTTTAGGAGCTTTGATTAGATCTTGGGCTGGGTAAAATAAATGGCGGTAAGCATTCGATAGAGCAATCCGCACTCCCAAATCTAATTCCCCTTCCTTCTTTTTCAGTTGCTTCTGCTGACTTTCCGAGAGATCGGCTAGTCGGTGTTCTGATTTGAGAATATTCTTAATTGCTAGAAACTCCCGCGCTAGTTCGCTGGCTCGTTCTAAGTCAACTTTATTAGCGACTAGGAACAACAACCGATTGCGAAAGATCCGAAACTTCCCAGATTCTCCCGTTTGCTGAAAAATCTGCTCGATAATTGTTGGCGCAGGATCGATCGAAGATGTGACCATCGCCTCCTGAAAATCGATGATAGACAGGGTAATTTCATCGGCGTTATCATCTACATCACCTGGACTAGTAGGGGCTGGTACGAGGCGGAAATAGCGGGTAGAGAAGATCGAATCTCGACGTTTTCGCAGTTCCTCCTTTGCCTCACCACGTCCAACTTGTTCTTTCTCCTCCGCCACAATCTTATTGATCGATGGTTCTTCCTTGAATCGAGCGATCGTTAAAACTGGATCGAAGTCCAGATACCAAGCTACCTCTGTCAATCGTTCCAATGCTCGATCGACGAAATTAGTATCGCCTCCTGGCATTAGCAATGATAAATTTAACTCGGCTTGGCGAATCCCAGCAACAATCCCTTGATTGATCGAATGGAGAAAAATCGTTCGCCCTACCCAAGTAGAAAAAGGAGACTTTCCGGCGGCTAACCACTCCCGATCCTGGATTTGGGCATGAGCCTCGCGCCCACTGGCATTATACAAATCTGCCTGAATCGGTAGGCGCATCAGTGGACGTTGTAGCCGCGAAGTCAGTTCATTGGTAATCTCATCATCGATACCTACAGGTAAATGATGAGGGTGAATCATCGGCAAAGCAATTCCCTCTCGCCACAGATAGCGAGTCGCGATCGCAAATAGTCGCAGTGCCCCTCGCGTCCGATTGAAGTTGGGAATTGAGGCAATCTTTTTGGTTAATAAATTAAATAGTTCGGGATGAATCGGATAGCTAGCTTCGATCGTTTGAGTATAAGCTGCATCTTTACAGCCATCGGGGAGATGGGCACGACTCGATCGATAGGCTTGCAGATATTCCTGAGCAGCTTTTTTAGCAGCTTTATCATCGACGCTACTAAACAGCCGCTGTTTAACAATGTTGTAAATTTCCAGATCGGTGCTAGGAGTCAGAATTTTTTCCTGTCGCGCCGAAGCCTTGATCGCTTCTTGTAATTCCGTGGTGTCATCGGCAAAACTATCACTTGCAGAAGCTAGGGAATAGACAAATACTAGATTCTGACAGGAACCTGCTAAATCCATCAGCGCGAACAAAAATGCCACCACTTGTCCGGCTAGATCGCTATTACCGACCTTTACCGCCTTGGCTTTACGAAGATACTGAGCAATTTCATCAAGTACGATCAGCGTCGGTCGATCGCCAATCAATCTTTGCAATACACTAGTGCCAGGACTAACTTTTTGTTCGTCCGAACCCCGTAATAATTGATAGCCATCAATTCCCCCAATTTGATAAGCAATCTCACCCCAAAGCGTATAAGTCGAGATACCTGTATCAGCGTGAAAGTCACCATTCGTCGGGTCTAAATCCTGCCCTGAAATCGCCGCAATCTGCATCGGGCTAATCGGAATCTGTTCCAATCGATCGGTAAATCGATCTAACCCTGGAATTTGTCTCCCTTGCCGTGCCAGATGCCAGAGCGCAATTTCATCGTGGGTTTTCCCACCACCGAAGCTAGTTTCTAACCGAATCACTGGCGATCCTACCGTTGTACCAGTTAGTCTGCCAAAGACTTCCGCAATTAAAGTCTTTAAACCCGCTGTGGGAAAAGTGTTAGCAAAGAAAAGTTCTGGGTTCTGATAAACTGGCGGCGCATTACCATCAACAACCAGCTTGAGCTTGGCTGCAAACAAATCCAGAGACAGCTCTCCCGATAATATTTCTGTTCGTGGAGTACAAGTATCTAAAATTGACAACAGCATGATGCTTTTTCCCTTAAACCAATCTCACCTTGGTCTATTGTGGGTTGAAAAGTCTCAAAGATCTACAGTCTAAAGGAGAATTGTCAGATCTAAATCGACTTCTGACATTCTTTTATCTCCCCAAAGGACGTAAAACACCGCTGGCACCAACCATCCACCCATAAAGCCGGAACTTTAAACCGCGCTCCACACTTGGGACATTCAGATAACAACCTCAATTGATGCTGATGACATCGATCGACACTCTTCAACTGCCACTCAATTCGATGATAGGGCGATTCGCCATAACAAGCCCCACATAACCGAATCGGTTCCATTTTCATCCCCATTCCCTCTGGTGGCAGCATCTCCATCAATCTCTCAACCTCAACACCCACAACCACCGCTAAAGCAGCCAATTGACTCGGAGATGGTGGCGGATTAAACCGAAACTTTTCCCATCGGGAAATTACTGTAACACCAAACCCCGCCGCGCTAGCTAGTCCACTTGGAGTCAAATCATTCGATCGACGAAACCGACCTAAAAAATGACTCAAACTCTCTCCAGGTAAAGGTTCGATCTGAAATAACCAAGCTTGAATCTCCTCAACTTCCATTATCTATACTCCGCTGACACTTCCTTCAACGTATTCACATCGATCTTTACCAAACCCTTCTTGAGCGATCGAATTGCCGCCTCTCGCAGAATCATATCCATCAACCCGATATAACCGCCAGTAGCCTCACCCAGAGTCTTTATCATCGTCTTCCCCGTCAGATTTGATGGAGTAGGCAACCGTAACACCTGCTGCTCCCAAATCTTCACCGTCCGCTCAAAATCTTCCCCCGACAACTTCCCAAACCGATAACAAGCCCGAAACCGATTGTAAACTTGTTCATCTCGCTTAATCACTGCATCCAAGCGATCGGTACCCACCAAAATTACCGAGATCTGTAAATTATCAAATATATCCCGCACCTCCGCAAAAGTTTTCGGTTTAAGACGATCTGCTTCATCAATAATCAACATCTCCACCTGACAACCTTTAATCACATGTATCGTTCGATCGCGCATTTCTGCGATTCGTCTCTCTCTTGTCACTTTATACTTCAAATGATTTAAAATCGCATTGTTGAAGATGATTCGATTTAAAATCAGATCCACCATCGGTATAAAAATGCTTTGGTAAACCATAAGTTCCCCATTCTTTATGAAGTCCGTATTCTTCGCCATACTGCTTGGGTAAAATTGCATGACGTAATGCCAATGCAATAAGTTGAGAACTCGGTGCGTTATATCCCAAATTAATTCCTACGATGCAGCGGGAATAACTATCAATCACCGTTGTTAGCCAAGGACGAGCTAGTAATTTACCCTCTGAATCTACCAACAAAATATCTGCTTCTGTGTGGTCGCACTGCCAGACTTGATTGCTATATTCAATTGATAGATCCTTGCCATCACGAGTTTTAACAGACAATCGATCGCCCCGCCACCCTGGACTACGAATACTTTTTGCCTTCTCTTGTCGATCGATAATTAGTTGCAGTATCCGATATACAGTCATGTGGGATGGTGACAATGCAGATGGAATTACTGGTGCATTGGCATCAGCATCAGTCGTCGATGCGATTGGGTCAAGAGGACTTAGATTTGAGTCATTGTTATGGATGAGCATAGTCGATCGATTACTAACTCCATTTTAAGTATAAAACAACTACGTTAGGATAATGACAACTAGGATGTTAATTTTTACAGCATCGATTTGTGCTGAAAATCAGTAAGATAGAGCTATCTGATTAAAATAGATCGTTCAAAAATGTTATGGCAATGATGATACTAATTACTATTCCGACAGTTGACACTTAATCCGTTAAATATCTGTGATTCCAACTAGTTAAATCGGTATGATAGCAGTCGCCACATCGGTTAAGACACTCTAGATCTCAGTCCGCGTAGCGATGCGCGATACGTAGGCTTTGCCGAGGGTTTAGCGACCCAAATCACGCGGAGGTTCCCTCCGCATGTGTTTGGGTCAAGACAGCGCATCAGC
>NZ_JBGSPA010000047.1:0-27365 GCF_041738855.1 Chamaesiphon sp.
AATCAATGTTTTTTCAACTATTAATGATATTGATGGTGGATTTTAATGTGCCAAAAATTGAAAAAATTCTGCTGTTAGCCTAAAAGTGTTGAAATGCCTGAGTTTGAGGAGACAAAACTTCATCGAACTCAGGTTACTAGATCCACCATCCACCATCCACCATCCACCATTGGCGATTAGCGTTGGGGCCAGGTGAAGTAAAATGTTGTGCCTTTGCCCAGTTGGGACTCTAGGCGAATGGTGCCGCCTGCGGTTTCGATAATTTTTTTGACGATACTAAGACCGATTCCGGTACTGTCCGATCGCTTTTGGGGGTTGACCGCTTGGAAGATCTCAAAGATCCGCTCGTGTTGCTCTGGCGCAATTCCTGAGCCATCGTCGGCGACCACAAATTCATAGAACTCGCCCAAATCTCGACCGGAAATGTGGAGTGAGCCGTCCGCTCGATGATGATGCTTGATGGCGTTACTTATCAGATTGGTAAATACCTGGAACAAACTCAGCCACTTGGTGTTGAGAGTCGGTAAATCTGGCGCGATGGTAATTGTAAATGTTGGCGGCGGATCGATCGAGTCAATGACTTCAGCCAGCAGTTGAGCTACCGAGACAGACTCGATTTTAGCATCGGTGCGACCGACGCGGGCGTAGTCGAGTAGTCCATCGATCGTCGCTCCCATCCGCCGGACGCGGCTCCGCAGTAGTGTCATTTGCGACTGGGTATCTGCGGTGAGCACTCCTTCGAGGTCGTCTTCGATCCACTGGGATAGATTGGAAATCGCGCGCAGGGGTGCTTTGAGATCGTGAGCGACAATATATCCGAAAGCGTCTAGCTCTTGATTGCGCCGTTCCAGATTTGCTTGGGCTTGTTCGATTTCGCGGAGTGCGGTTTGTCGTTCGGTAATGTCAGTATTAGTACCAAACCAGCGGACGACTTGCCCCAATCCATCAAAGATCGGGATTGCCCGCGAGAGAAACCACCGATACTCACCATCATGACCTCGGAGCGGGAAGGTATCTTCCCATTCTATGCCCGTTGCTAAACAGTGCTGAAAATGCGCGACGACTCGATCGACATGTTCGGGATGATGTATCTGCTGCCAGCCCCATTCCTGCATCTGTGCCAATGTCAGCCCTGTATAATCAAAGCAACGACGGTTGTACCAAAAAATCCCCCCATCTGAATTTGCCATCCACGCTAACTGAGACATATTGTCTGCCAAAGTGCGGAATCGCTCTTCACCTTCACGCAGAGCAGCTTCTGCCTGTTTGCGCTCGGTGACATCACCCCCTTCCGCTACGAGCATCATCACTCGATCTTGCTCATCAAGCACAGGTTTGAGGGAAAAGTCGAGCGTGGTTAAAATCCCACTTGTATGGAGAAATTGGATCTCATAGCGCACGAGTTGCCCACTAGCTGCGGTGACGATCGCGTCTTTAAGTTGCTGCTGTAGTTGCTCCGTATGCCACCAGGGAGTTTCCCAAAGCCATTTGCCGACAATTTCAGACTTACGAGCATCAATCGATGCTAAGGCGGTTTGATTGACTTCTAGCACCACCCCCGCCACACTCACTAGCCCGATTAGCTCGAATGTTTGGTCAAAAACGGCACTAAACTTCCGATTGCTCTGCTGTAGTGCCGCTTCTGCTTGTTTGCGATCGGTGATATCCATCATCGTTCCCGACATGCGAGTCGGTCTCCCTGCGGCATCACAGTAACTACGTCCTTGGGAGAGTACCCAGCGGATCGTGCCATTTGGGTAAATAGTCCGGTACTCCTTGACAAATTCACCACCCTCACGGGCGGCAATCGTTAGCGCATCAGCCACTCGCTGGCGATCGTCGGGATGCAGCATGTCGATTCGCTGTGCATAAGTCAATGGTACATCGGGGGAGAGTCCAAAAATTGCTTTGCAGCGATCGTCCCAAGTCACAACCTGCGTCTGGAGATCGAGATCCCAAATCCCCTGATTCGCGCCCTCAAGGGCAAGCTGGAGCCGTTCCTCGCGCGATCGAATCCGATCGTCCGATCGGATTCGATCGTAGTCCACTCGATCGAGAATACCAGCATTGAGCAAGATTAGTCCCAACAAAATCGCCACCAGCGAGATCGACATCAGCGAAAACGCAAAATTGGTGTCATACAATTTGGCTTGATAACCGCGCAAGATCACCCAACCCAGCACTAAAGGTACGACGATCGCGATCGGCACAAATCGACGGACGACATCACCACCGACTAAATCGCTTGTAAAAGATCGCATCCAGCCGCGATTCTCATTCTGAGAGGCTACGCCAACGCTACGGAGTGCCAAAATTCCCCCACACAAGACCACAAACACGATCGCCGTCTGGAGCGTCATTTCCGTCGCAAAAATACTCAGTTGATAAAATACCCGATCGTTATTGGCGTAGCTAACTACAGCTTGCAGCGCGATAAAACCCGCTACTGTTGCCAGACTTTGCGAGATGGCGATCGGGTCTAGCTTGATGCGGTGTTGCCGTTCCGGTTGCGGCTCCTGCCGATTTGCCAGCCACAGTGCGATCCCCACCAAGCCAAAGTCGATCGCCGCATTAATGCCCATCCGACCTGGATCTGAGGCGATCGTCGCTGCCGGATCGCGAACTAGCAGTTCATCGATGCCCAGATGCCACCCAAACATATATTGAGATAGGGTTAGGAGTCCGATCGTACTGACCGCGATCGCACAGCCATTGGCAATTCGAGTCGCTAGCCTGGTGCGTTTGCCAGTTTGGAAACTTAGTGATATTCCTGCCAACAGGAAACAAACGGCGGTATTGGCTTTCATCGTCGCCGCGCCGGGAATCACGCTAGTGAGGATCGCCAGATCCAATTTCCAGCCAATTAAGACCAAGCAACCAGCCAACATGACCACGCCGCTGGTAATCCGCGCTACCTGTAGATCGAGACGATCTGGGGGTGCAAACCAGCTTTTTAGGCGTGTGAATGAGTGAGAACGCTGCATAGTGAATCTCTATTTAATTGTTCGGGTTGTTATCGCTCTTCAATCTGAAGTATTATCCGCTCGATCTCCAAGTGTAGGCTCTGCCCAATCGAAGATCCGATCGATGTCTTGACGCGCTGTGGTGTCCGATCCCAGTTATCTCTGTCAAGAAAATCGATTGACTTGATGTCCCGATCGAGGATTTCATCAGCCTACAAGAGCTGGATGATTTTTCCAGCTCACTTTTTCCAAACCCCATGAACGATTACCATTATGGTTGATTAATCGATCGCAATACATCTTTAGAAAATATTAAATTTAAATGCTCTACCTTCCGACAGATGTCATTTTTAGCCAATGCTGCAAGATTATAAATGTAGTGCTAAATTGATTTTGACGCGCTAGTTTTGGCTGTCAAGATTGCTGGGGCCAAGTGAAGTAAAATGTCGTGCCTTTACCCAGTTGGGACTCTAGGCGAATGGTGCCGCCTGCGGTTTCAATAATTTTTTTGACAATACTGAGACCGATACCCGTACTGTCCGATCGCTTTTGGGGGTTGACTGCTCGGAAGAGGGTAAAAATCTGCTCGTGATGCTCGGGGGCGATGCCTGGGCCATCATCGGCGACGACAAATTCGTAGACATCGCCGAGATCGCGACCGAAAATGTGGATGGAGCCGTCGGATCGGTCGTGATGTCTGACCGCGTTGCTGATGAGGTTGGTAAATACCTGGGACAGCAACAGCCGACTGGTGTTGAGGGTGGGGAGCTGTGGGTCAATGGCGATCGTAAATGTGGGTGGTGGATCGATCGAATCGATCGCCTCAGCTAGTAGTTGAGTCACGGCGACAGGCTCGTGGCGCATATCCAGGCGACCCACGCGGGCATAGTCAAGCAATCCATCGATCGTCGCTTCCATCCGCTTGACGCGGCTGCGGAGTAAGATCGTATGTTTTTGGATCTCGGTCGCCATTACTCCTTCGAGGTCGTCTTCGATCCACTGGGAGAGGTTGGTGATGCCGCGCAGGGGGGCTTTGAGATCGTGGGCGACGACATGGACAAAGGAGTCTAGCTCTCGGTTGCGCTCGGTGAGGGCGGCTTGAGACTTGTCGAGTTCGCGGAGTGCGGTTTGCTGGGCGGTGATGTCAGTATTGGTACCAAACCAGCGGACGATCTCCCCTGACGAGCCACGGATCGGAATGGCGCGGGAGAGGAACCAGCGGTAGGTGCCATCGCGACCTCTGAGCGGGAAGGTATCTTCCCATTCTGTACCTGTCTCTAAACAGTGACTAAAATGGGCGACGACTAGATCGACATGTTCGGGATGATGTACCTGTTGCCAGCCCCAGCCCTGCATCTGTGCTAGCGTCGTACCAGTGTAGTCAAACCATCGCTGATTGTACCAAAAAATCCAGCCGCTAGCGTCTGCCATCCAGGCAAACTGAGACATATTGTCTGCCAAGGTGCGGAATCGCTCTTCACTCTCGCGCAGAGCGGCTTCGGCTTGCTTGCGCTCGGTGATGTCGCGGGCTTCGGCAAGGATCGTGGTGACGCGATGGGCGTCATCCAATACGGGTTTGAGCGAAAAGTCGGTGATACTCATCCCGCCACGGGGGTTGGGAAACTCGACTTCGTAGCGGACAAATTGACCGCTGGCAGCGGCGGCGATCGCGTCTTTGAGTTGCTGCTGAAGCTGCTCTGTATGCCACCAGGGAGCATCCCAAAAGCTGTTTCCGACAATTGCGTCGGCTTGAGCCTCGATCGAGTCTAGAGCGGCTTGATTGACTTCTAGCAATATGCCTTCCAAGCTGACGATCCCCATTAGCTCGAACGTCTGGTTGAAAATCGCACTAAATTTGCGTTCGCTCGATCGCAGTTGGGCTGCTGTCTGCTTAAACTCGGTGATGTCGCGTCCTTCGGCGATCAACGTTGTGACTTCACCACGTTCGTCACATACGGGTTTGATCGAAAAGTCGATGGTGGGATTGGATGTGCCGATCTGCGCGGGGAATTCGATCTCGTAGCGGACAAATTCACCACCTTTTGCCCGATCGATCGCTGCTCTCAGTTGCTGCTGGAGCGGCGGAAAATATCTCCACCACGGCGTTTGCCATAGCTCTGTACCGACGATCTCGTCGATCCGAGGCTGGATTCGCCACGGTAGCGGCTGCATCAACGAGTCCAGTGCGGCTTGATTGACTTCTAACACCACCCCATTGGGATCGAGCAATCCAATCAGCTCGAAAGTCTGATTGAAAATGGCACTAAACTTGCGTTCGCTCACCCGCAGTGCAGCTAGTGTGCGTTCGCGTGCTGCTTCTTGCAGTTTGCGATCGGTGATTTCTTTGATGACCCCACTGACGGCGACCACCCGACCTTGGCTATCCTGTTGGGGATAGTAAGATGCTAGCCAATAGCGGTGTATGCCTGGTTGGGCAGGAGTGGAGCCACTTAGTTCGAGATCGAGGATCGGTTTCCCTGACTCGATGACTTGAAGATAGAGTGGCTCGATCGTCTCAGCCATGTCTGGCAACACTTCGCGGATCGTCCGCCCGATATGCGCGGATGCAGGTAAGCCATTGATTTGCGCCAACTGCTCGTTGACGCGGATGAATCGCAGATCGCTACTGACAAAGGACAACCCGATCGGAGCTGTTTGATAAATCCCTTCGATTTCACCCAGTTGCTGTCGGATGGTAGCTTGAGCGGCGCGGGTCTGCGCTGCTTGCGCTCTGAGTGCTTGGACGGCGCGAGTCTGCTCGATCGTCGGCCAGATCTGGGCGGCGACGGCTTGGAGCAGGGCAACTTCATCATCGCGCCAGTGTCGCACGCGATCGGTATTGAGATGTAAGCTTGCCACCCACTGGCTTTCATTGAAACAGGGAATATGGGCAAATGCTTGGAGTCCCAACTGCTGATAGGCTGCCAGATACGGCACGAGTGACGGATCGGTCTGGACATCGCCAATGACTACTGCGTCGCCGGCAAACAGGGCAACCTGCATGGCTGGTGGCAAGAAATCGGCGATCGCATAGACGCCTGCATGACTCTCCAGCCCCGCCCGATGCCAGTCACGATCGACTATCGATAGCCGTTTGCCCCAATCGATCCCCACCCAGGTGACGCGATCGACATCCAGGTATTCGCCTACACTTCTAGCAGCTTCATCTTGCATCGCGTCCGCATCGGTGATGTACCGTAGTCGTCGGGTCAGTTCGTATAAAAATCGCTCGTTAAGTTGGACGTGTTTGCGCTCGGTGATATCCATCATCGTCCCCGACATCCGGCACGGCTCTCCAGTCGGGTCGCAATAAACCTGTCCCTGGGTGAGTATCCAGCGAACTGTACCATTTGCCCAGATCGTCCGGTATTCTTGGGCATACTCATCACAATCGCGCAGGGCGATCTCTATCGCAGCGGCTACGCGCTGGCGATCTTCAGGATGCACCGCATCAAGATAGCTGGTAGCTGTCACTTGGGTGGCGGGTGAGAGTCCGAACATGGCTTTGCAACCCTCATCCCAGTTCAAAGTCTGCGTCTGGACATCAAAGTCCCAAGCTCCTTGTCTTGCGCTTTGGAGCGCAAGCTTGAGCCGTTCCTCACTCGATCGCATTCGATCGTCCGATCGAATGCGATCGTAATCGATCCGATTGAGTATACCAGCATTGATCCTAATCTGCCCCAGCCAAATCGCTACCATCGAGATCGATAACAGCGACAAGGCGACATTCGGGTCGTATAGATCGGCGCGTAGCCCATGAAACACCAACCAACCGACCGCTAATGGTACGATGACCGCCGTCGGCAAAAATCGTCGCGCCACATTGCCACCAATCAGCGGCGTAGTAAACGATCGCATGAAGCCGCGATCGCTCTTCAGTCCCAAAATCCCTGCACACAAGCTCTGGAAAGCAATGGTAGTATGCACTGCCATCGAAGTCGTCATCAGGCGGTGTGACACATCATAGGCATAACTAAAGATCGTCTGGAGAGCGATCAGAGCCGCAACTACGGTCATAATTTGGGCGATGGCAATCCGATCGATCTGGACTTGGTATTGGGGTTGGCTTGACGATCGCTGCTCGGGGCAATTTATCAGCCATAGTGCGACACCTGTCAAGCAAAAATTGACCGCAGTATTGATGCCCATCCGACCAGGGGCGACTGTGCCGACACTATCTAGATCTCGAAACAGGAGTTCGTCAATGCCTAGATTCCACCCAGATAGATATTGACAGATAGTAAGTAGAGCGATGACGATGACGGCGAACGCACAGCCGTTGGCAATCCGCGATCCCCGAGAACTTCGATCTGTGCGGGTTTGTAGCCCCAGCGAGATCCCCGTTAAGATAAAACAAATCGCCGCATTGACCTTCATCGCTACCAACCCAGGCACAACACTCCTGAGTACTTCAAGATCTAGTTGCCATCCAACCAATACCAGCATACCTGTAGCGATCGTGATGCTACTAGCGATCCGAGCGATCTGCTTCCCGTGACGCTCTGGCTGGGAGGTACTCCGATTTAGACGGATAAATGATGGTGATTGCTGCATGTCGAGCTGGATAATTGTGCTGGAGCTGTAATTTTCGGCAGGCAGTAGCGAGAGCAACAGGGAGCTTTACGGCAGGGGATGACCAGGATCGATCGGTTGAGTGTGGATGGGATCGCTGTTGTCGTGTGGTCACACGTCACACACAGCTATGTGCAAATGCAGCGGCTCGGTAGCAAAATCTGCTGATTCAAGGCTGGAATCAGACTCGGTGGCGGAGCCTTTGGATCGGAGCATCATCATCACGGTATGAATGAAGCACTTAATTTAGATCGATCTTCCAGATCTGTCGCTCGACTGTTGATTTTGAAATTTCCTCTAGTTTATCAAAAAGTAATTATTTTTTCTAGCTGGCATTTTTGAATCGATCGAGCTAGTTCAAGCCGTTATGAGAGCCAATTTCAATATTTATTTCCTATTATTTGGTGACAAAACAACTTAATAAGTAGTAAGATTTTTAGTTGCTATTTTGACGAATCACTCCAAAATCCGCCACTCGATTCAACGATCTATCTTTAGGTAGAAGTGGTTTGGAGTCGATCCTGCGATGCTGAAGGGGTAGTATCGAAATATATTTACATGGCAAGTTTAAATGACCTCGTTGAAGGCGTGCAAGACGCTTTGGGCAATCTGACACCCACACCAGTTATCCTCCAAGAAGAATCCACCGCCTACGACCTCAAAAAGCGGCTAGAGTGGGGCGAACCTGCCCTATCGATCGTGGATATCCGCGCACATGAATCTTTCAACCAAGGACGCATTACTGGGGCGATATCGATGCCGCTGGAGCAGTTGGCAGAACTCAAGTCCACACTTCAGCCTGAGCATGACATCTACATCTACGGTGATACTGACGAGCAAGCGCATCAAGCAGCCGAGATGTTCAGAGCCGATGGTTTTGAAGCCGTCACTCATGTGATGGGCGGGCTAGCCGCTTGGCATGAAATTGGCGGCCCAACCGAAGGTGTCGAGGAGGATGCCTCGCCCCCAACAGCAGACGCATTTAATGTCGTCTCGCGCCTCAAGGAAGACCACGATACTAAGGCAGCAGGGAAGGCACAACACGCGAATGAGTAGTTGACAGTTGACAGTTGACAGTTGACAGTTGACAGTTGGCATCTGTTTGAGGTGGTGCGGAGATCTTTACCCCACCCCAGCCCTGCTATAAAGGGGAGGGAGCAAGAGCCGCCGCTGCCCATGGCAGGGAGCAAAAGCCCCCCCTTGATAAGGGGGGTTTGGGGGTAAAGATCTCCGCCGCAGTCAGCACTGTAGCGCAGGCAGCTCTCACCAAGTATCAACAACTAATTGCACACTTTCAGATCGATCGAGTTTCATGATAGTCAACCTTACTGATGACGGCTGGGAAATTATTTATCACCGCGCTCATGCACTGCTAGCGGCGCAGATTGCAGGGTATTGGGAGACACCTGATGATACATCACGGTTGGTCGATACGATCGCGGCGATCGCTCATCACGATGACCTAGAGCGCGAATGGCAAGGCGGTCATCTGACCAAGGCAGGTGCCCCGCTGGACTTTACACAAGGTGGCGAGGTTTTGGCGGTGGCTCCACTTTATGAGCATGTGGAAAACGCGCTCTATCGTGGGCGGTGGGTTGCGCTACTGGTGTCGATGCACATGAGCTTTTTGAGTGAAGGTAAGCGGGGGGAAATGCCCGAACTCGATGAGTTTCTGGACAAGCAAATCGAACTCCGCCAAACCTGGCGTCAAAGTCTAGGTATTAGTGAAGCTGACGCCGAAAAAACTTATGCCAAAATGCAGTGTTGCGACAGGTTATCGCTGATCTTGTGTCAACAGCAGATTCCTGATGGCGAACGCTGGCTCGAAATCGGCAAAGGGCCGACAGGCGAGCAACATGACATCATCCAGCGCGGTGAGAAGACGCTCACTGTCAAGCCTTGGCCATTTAAAGATGACAAATTTACCGTCCGCGTCGATGCCGCACATCTGACTCAGATCGAATTCGAGAGCGATGAGGAGTTGATTCAATCGCTCAAACATGCGCCCATAAGTTCGCTGGAGTGGACTTTTGTTGCTTCATAAATAGCTATTGTTAAACCCAGTATTTTAATTCATATCCTATCAAGTAATGAATAATAACTTAGTCGATCGATTGTTTCGAGATAATACTGGAGAGATTGTCATCGCTCAAGCTCCTAATATCCCGATTCTGCTCTGGATCTCAGCTACTTTGCTCAAGTTGGTGTTTAAAACAGGTAAAGTTAAGATCGCTTTAGATCTATTAGCTTTTGGTTCGATTCTTTACTGGTCATTCCTTGAAATCACTCAAGGGGCTACTTACTTTCGCCGAGATTTAGGCGTAATTGTATTAATTGCGATCGTCACATCTGTGATTCAGCAATTTGGTAAGACTCCTGACATTACGACTGCTTCAAATAGAGCGACCTCATCTTAGTGGAAAATGCCTGGGTTGTGTGCCCACTTTACTTTTATTTACCGATCTTCAAGGTAGGAGCAATTCCTGAATTGCCCCTACTGTTGGTTTCGATAAGCTCCTACTTCCGATGTCGATCGAGCATTACTAGGTACTCTGGATCTGCCTTGACTAATTGCCACACGGCATAAAATATTTTGGCGGATTCAGCCTTGATTGGATCTTCCTGATTTGGGAGAATAGTTTGAGAATCCTGAGCGTATTTGCGTCCCGTTTTATGATTGGCATACCGACGCGATCGGGTGTACCCCATTTGCAAGAACTTTCGCGCCATATCCATCCCGACAAAATCACCCTGTTGCTTATATTCAAGAAACAGGGTATAAATTTTTTGTGCCGATTCACTCGCGATCGCTGGCGTTCTAAATCGCCAATGGGGGAGGATTTCGCTTTTATAAGGTTCGACAAGTAAAACGCCTTGTTCCCCTTTGCCGATGCGATAGAGTTCGGGATGTTGGCGAAAATCGATCGTCTTAAAATCGAGGGTGTAATCGAATTTATTCATGATTGGATTGGTTGCACAGATCTACCCACCCCACCCTACGGGCACCCCTGTCTTGAAAAGGTGCTCTACTTGGGGAAACCCCAAGACCGCACTTTTCGCTCCAGGGAGGGGATTTTCGATCGGATGGGATTTATTGTGAGCTATGGCTCGTAGCGACTACTGTCACCGATGACTGAAATCTTGTGGCGGTAAATCAGTTCGGCACCAAACCAGCCTGTGACTGCTAGTAGTGAGGCGACGATGGTGGAGATAATCAAGCCGATGGGTAAGATCGCGCCTTCAACATTATTCCAGCGCAACAGCCAGTTGACCAACGTCAGAGCCATCGCGGCGATGTTGCCAGTCATGTGAATCCAGCCTGCGCTGCGCTTGCGGACGCGATCGATCCGTAGAAAGTCCGACATTCCAGCCACGGCGGCAACCAGCCCCGACACAAACCCCGCGCCAATCAACCAAATCGCCGCTCTAGCCCAGAAAGGATCGTGAGTGAGTAGATACCCCAGATCGGCTCCCGCAGCCCCAGAGAGGAACGCGATCGGAAATGTGACGAGGAGGGGATGGAGCGGGTGCTTGGCGATCGCTACGGTGCTAGGGATGCCGCTATCACGGTATTCGCTTTCATTGCTTTCGATGAATGGAGGAATACTAGGAGTTTGAGCCATGATTTTTACCTGTTAGTGAATGTTTAGAATACTGGTGCGTTAGGCGACAACCTTAACGCAATACATCAATCTACTCCCTTCCCAGTGAAGAATTAGACACCTAGTGTAGAGGTGAATAGTAGATGGTGGATGGTGAATCAACACTGTCTATTTCTTGGGTGGGAAGGGAGTAGCTGCTCATTTGGGATTGCTACTGTGAGGGGTTGTGAATGCGAAAGTCTACAGCGTTGGTAATTGAGTAATCTGAGTTTTGGCATGAATTACTAACTTACCTACTTGAGCTTCGATGCGATGTAACTTGAGGGCAATTCCAGGAATATCAAAGTTTCTCAAATCCAATAGAGCCGTCATTTGCTCGAAGATCACCATCACTAGCTTGAGCGTCAAACCTTGACCCTCAGCCGCTAAAATCTCCAAAGAAATTTGGTTACCGTTTTCATGAACTTGAGGAATTGCAGTTGCTGAAAACTTTTTGATTTCGTTTTGCTCCCGCAGCACAAAAGCTGCGGCAATGACAAACTTATTCTCACCAGGGAGATCCAAGCTAGCCGATCGAACATCGACAGTGACCGGATTTCCGTCCATCTCTAGCTTCAAACCCTGTAACTTCGATCGAATATAGTTGCAACTAAAAGCCCGATTGATATCGGCTTCAGTCAGCACGATCTGGGCTTCGGCATCGGTGGGATGAGTGAGTTCGATATTACCAAAAACAGCACGAAGAGGATCGATCGCGACCTCATCGGTAGTGATGTGGATGGTTTCCAGCCGCAGATCTTGCTTGACCACCAATCCCTTACCAGAAATCTCGACAGAATCTAACTTTCCTTGGATAAAATTACCAGGATTGGTACGCAGATCGACTGCGATTTCTTCACTTGCATCTAGTTGACTAGCAAGACCAATTTCTACGACTTTACTCAATGCCTGACTGCCTAAATCGGGACTATCCGCGCCCATGTTTTATATCTCCGTTCAGTTGGTAAAGTCACTCGCTGGGGAGCCTGACTCGTAACTTTATTAATAACAAAGATAAATCCTAATTCAATCTACCTAAAGAGGTACGCCGGATCTCCCCCCTGAGAGAGAAGACACTCCAGATTGGCATTGTTAGGATACCAAAAGTAGCAAAGCCCAACTAACTCCAAATGAAACTCAAACCTATCGCCCAACAAGTCGTTGCAGTTGTTGGAGCCTCTAGTGGCATTGGTCGCGAAACTGCGCTCCAGTTTGCCAAACGCCAAGCCAAAGTCGTAGTTTCGGCGCGGAGCGAATCAGGATTGGCATCATTGGTCGCCGAAATTACCGCCCTGGGGGGGGATGCGATCGCAGTGCCTGCTGATGTATCGGATTTCGCACAGGTACAAAACATTGCTGACAAAACCGTCGAACACTACGGACGGTTGGATACGTGGGTACATGCGGCAGCAACTGCGGTGATTGCCCCCTTCGAGCAAGTTACACCCGAAGAGTTCAAGCGCGTGATCGATGTCAATCTGATGGGGGCAGTTTATGGGGCGATGGTTGCCATGCCGCACCTGCGCCGGACAGGACGAGGTGCCATCATCACGATCTCTTCAGTGGAAGCGCGACGCTCGATGCCCTTGCAAAGCTCGTACTCTGCCTCCAAACATGGGATCGAAGGCTTTCTAGATGCGTTGCGATCGGAGCTGAAGTACGAAGGATTTCCCATCAGCATCACCAATGTCATGCCCTCGGTCATCAATACGCCTTTCTACAACAAAGCGCGGACAAAACTCGGCGTCAAACCCACTGGAGTACCGCCTTACTATCAGCCTAGTCTCGTCGCTGAAGCGATCCTCCACGTCGCCGAACATCCCACCCGCGACATCATCGTTGGCGACGTCGGACGCGCCGCTGACTTCCTTCAAAAGATCGCGCCCGATCTAGTCGATACGATCGTTGGGGCGATCGCGATCCCCGGACAGCGCACTGATACCATCAAAGCCACCGACGATCCCAACAATCTATTTGAACCGATCGACGGATACAACACTACCACAGGCGACTTTACCGACAAAACCATTCCCAGTTTCTTGGATTGGTTCGATTTTCATCCAGTCGCCAAATGGTCTACCGCCGTCGGCTTGGGCGCAATTGCCTTCATCGCCGCCAATCTGATGCGGGACATGGAATAGCGATCCTTGGGCGTTCCTATCGATGGATGAGAGTAAGGAGACGAGGAACGAACGAGCGGTGACTGAGTGCAAATACCGATCGATCGTAAGTTATCTGAAACCGATGTGGTAGGCAGTGCTTCTCTTCATTTCACCATCCACCATTCACCCCTAAAACCTCAAACCTCAAACCTAAAAACTATGGAAATCAAAACAACTAGTAATAAAACTCCCGAACAGATCGGCGATACCGAACGCTGGGGATCGCTGATTACAGGTGGCGCGATGGTATTGGCGGGATTGAGCCAGCGATCTTTGCGTGGTGCCTTGATGGCGGTCGCAGGTGGCACACTGGCATATCACGGTGCCACATCTGAGAAAAGCATTCAGGAAAAAGTTACCGAAGCAACTGGGGTGGATAAAGGAATGCGGGTCGAAAAGACAGTGACGATTCAGAATAAGTCAGTTGAGGAACTATATCAGTTCTGGCACAACTTCGAGCAATTGCCGACATTTATGAAGCACCTCAAATCAGTGACTACCATCAATGAAACGCGATCGCACTGGGTCGCCAATGCCCCTCTAGGTAATAGTGTCGAGTGGGATGCCGATATCATTACCGATCGTCCCAATCAACTCCTAAGCTGGGCTTCTATTCCTGGTGCAGATGTTGAGAACTCAGGTTTTGTCCGGTTCACACCAGCACCTCCTGGGCGCGGGGTGGAGGTCAAAGTCGTGTTGGAGTATCGCGTCCCTGGTGGCGCACTGACAGCCGCAATCGCTTCTGTATTTGGCGAAAATCCCGAACAACAGATCGGCGACGATTTACGCCGCTTCAAGATGCTGATGGAGACTGGCGAACTGGCGACGACTGAGGGTCAGTCGTGTGGGAAGCGGAGTTAGGAATTGAGTTGCGGAGATCTCTACCCCACCCTAGTCCTCCCTTGTGGGAAGGGAGCAAGAGCCTCCCCCTTTATGAGGGGGGGTTGGGGGTAAAGATCCCCGCCGAAGTCCAGATTTGACGCCTGAGCGCAAAGGAAGATCGAGTTTATCCATCAGAACTACCAACCACCATTAAGGACTACTAACGATGAAAGCAGTTTGCTGGCAAGGTACGAATAAAGTCCAAGTAGAAACAGTACCAGATCCCAAAATCCTCAATCCGCGCGATGCGATTATCCGCATCACCACCACCGCGATTTGTGGCTCCGATCTACACTTATACAACGGCATGAACCCGACGATGCAAAAAGGGGATATCCTCGGTCATGAATTCATGGGCGAGGTGGTCGAGCTAGGGAGTAGAGTCACTAATGTCAAAATTGGCGATCGCGTGGTCGTCCCATTTACGATTTCCTGCGGCTCCTGCTTCTTTTGTCATCGCGATCTATGGTCGTTGTGCGATAACTCCAATCCCAACGGTTGGTTGGCTGAAAAAGTGATGGGTCACTCGCCAGCAGGTCTAATGGGCTACTCGCATCTGTTGGGTGGCTACGCTGGCGGTCAAGCTGAGTATGCCCGCGTCCCCTTTGCTGATGTCGGTTTATTTAAGATTCCTGACGGCTTGACTGACGAGCAGGTAGTATTTTTCACCGATATCTTCCCCACTGGCTATATGGCAGCCGAAAACTGTAATATCGTGCCAGGAGACACCGTGGCGATCTGGGGTTGTGGCCCCGTGGGTCAATTTGCGATTCGGAGTGCCTTCATGCTTGGTGCCGAACGAGTAATTGCGATCGATCGCGTCCCCGAACGGCTGGCAATGGCGAAGGCTGGCGGGGCGGAGGTGCTCAACTACGAAGAAGTTGAAGTCGGCGAAGCCCTCAAAGAAATGACGGGCGGACGCGGCCCCGATTCGGCAATGGATGCCGTCGGCATGGAAGCCCACGGGATGGGATTAGAAGGCTTCTACGACAAAGCGATGATGGCAGTCAAGCTCGAAACCGATAACCCGACAGCACTACGTCAGGCGATCGTCGCCGTCCGTAAAGGTGGTAGTGTTTCGGTACCTGGTGGTTATAATGCCTTCGTTGACAAAATCCCGATGGGTGCGTTTATGAATAAAGGCTTGACGATGAAGTCGGGACAGACACACGTTCATAAGTATTTGCAACCCCTACTCGATCGAGTTCAAAAAGGTGAGATCGATCCAACATTTATCGTCACTCATACGCTGCCACTAGAACAAGCCCCCCACGCCTACGAAATTTTCAAGCACAAGAAAGAGAGTTGTATCAAGGTCGTGCTGAAGCCAGGAATGTTGAATTAGGTTTTAGGCTTTAGCGGATGCGCGATACGTAGGCTTTGCCGAGGGTTTAGCGACCCAAATCACGCGGAGGTTCCCTCCGCATGTGTTTGGGTCAAGACAGCGCAACCTTGCAGGCTTTAGGGGGAAGGGTAAAAGAACTACTGATACCTCTTCTCCCCACTCCCATTACTCTCCCTACTTGATATGAATTATCTCGTTGCAGTTTTGCCCGATCGATCTCAAGCAGAAGCCGCCTATTCTGCTCTCCAACAAGAAGGTTTACCAAATGATGGTATTAATATTTTAGGTGATGGTTATCAAAGTGCTGATGACTATGGATTAATCGATCCCAATCTTGCAGCTAGTAAAGAAATCAAACGCGAATTTTACTGGCTGGTGGGATTTGGCTTTATTGCTGGATTTGCATTTAATTGGTTGACCGCGATCGAGATTTTGCCAGCAATTGCCCCGATTGGCAATCACATTATCGGTGGTATTTTTGGTGCTGCGGCTGGTGCTATGGGTGCTTATTTTTCTGGCGGTGCTGTCGGTTTGACGATCGGGAGTGGCGACGCATTGCCCTATCGCAATCGACTCAATGCTGGTAAATATCTCGTCATTGTCCAAGGTACAAACGAGCTTGTAGACCGTGCCAATCGGATCTTGCGCCAGTTCGAGCCAGAAAATATCCAAGGATATACCGAACCGATCGGTACCTAACTGGCGATCGATTATGCACTAGATTTAGCGCAACATTAATTTAATTTTTTGAATCTTTACTTCACTATTAGTTATAGTTAATCTCTGCCTTTGGGTAGAGAAGCTTTAGACACAATTGTAGTTAGTCTTAATAAGAGATAAAGAGCAGCATAGCTAGCATAAATTTTGAAACTGTAATTGAGGCAATAATTATGATGAAGACGATCGCGCGGACAATAATTCAACTCGGCGACTGGTTTAAGCAGTTGCAAGTACGGCAGTTCTTATCGGTCATCGCGATCGGTTTTATCCTGCTAAACACCACAGTGGCACCAGAGCGAGTTAGCAAAGCTACAGTCGATAAACTCGATCGGCTAGTAAATCAAGAAGATCCCGATCGACCCAAAACAACCAGAGAATGGCAAAAACAGGCACGGGAAGTCAAAGGCAACCCAGGTGAAAGACTCGAACGCATCGCCGAGCAATCAGCAGATGCCGTCAAAGAGTTCGGTCAAATGTATCCAGATGTTGCCAAACGCAGCGCGAACGAACTCGAAAAAAGTATCGAGAACAATTAAATTTTGTGGAGCCAAAAGGAGTTGCAATCGCAACTCCTTTCAGATTTATGACCGATATCATCTACATTCAACTGTCAACCATCAAATTAATTAAAAGTTTGGATAGTTATGACAAATTATGCCACCACAGATGCTGCAACTAGACCGCTGGCGGTAGTAACGGGTGCCTCTAGCGGTATCGGTTATGAACTAGCCAAACAGTTTGCCAAAAACGGCTTCGATCTGATTGTCACATCAACTGGAGAACGGATCGAAGCCGTAGCCGCAGCCTGCGAGCAGTTGGGAGCCAAAGTCGAAACCGTCCAAGCAGATCTCGCCACCTACGAAGGCGTAGAGAGCCTCTACCAGCAGATTCAGGCTGCTGGCACACCCATTGACGCGATCGCGATTAATGCCGGAGTCGGCGTCGGTGGCGCATTTATCGAAACCGACCTCCAAGCCGAACTCAATGTTATCGAACTCAATATCGCCTCATCCGTCCATCTTGCCAAACGTATCGTCCCCGATATGGTCGCACGCCACCAGGGGCGGATTTTGTTTACATCCTCGATCGCGTCCCAGATGCCAGGGCCATTTCAAGCCGTCTACGCCGCCTCCAAAGCCTTCGTTCACTCCTTCTCCCAAGCCCTCCGCAACGAATTAAAAGACAGCGGTGTCACTGTGACAGCTCTGATGCCAGGAGCCACCGACACCAACTTCTTCGATCGAGCAGGATTAGAAGATACCAAAGTTAACAAGGCTCCCAAAGATGACCCCGCAGAGGTCGCCAGAATGGGCTTTGAAGCCCTCATGGATGGCAAAGATAGCGTTTTGGCAGAATCCCTCTTGACCAAGGTTGCAGGTACCGTCAGCAAAATCCTCCCCGATCCGCTCAAAGCCGAGCTGTACCGTCAGGTGAGCGAACCTGGTGCGGCAGATAAATAATCATATTCGCGCACAAATAGCGATCGGTCAGACACATCAAGACACACAGCTCAGGAGCATCAAACATGCGATATAAACTACTCGGTAAAAGTGGACTGCGAGTTTCCGAATTGTGCCTCGGGACGATGACCTTTGGTGAAGATTGGGGTTGGGGTGCGCCCAAAGATACCAGCCACCAAATGTTTGATGCGTTTGTCGCAGCAGGTGGCAACTTTATCGATACCGCCAATCTGTATACCAATGGTAGCAGCGAAAAAATAGTCGGCGAACTGATTGCAAGCGATCGCGATCGGTTTGTTGTAGCTACCAAGTATTCATTAACAGGTCAATGGCAAGGTGACAAAAATCCTAATGGTGCTGGCAATCATCGCAAAAATATGATGCGATCGCTCGAAGGCAGTTTGAAACGCCTGAATACCGACTATATCGATCTGTTGTGGCTGCACGCGTGGGACTTTACTACTCCCGTCGAGGAAGTGATGCGCGCCTTCGATGACCTGGTACGCCAAGGCAAAGTCATGTATATTGGCATCTCTGATACTCCCGCCTGGATCGTCTCTCAAGCCAATACTCTCGCCCAAGCGCACGGCTGGACGCAATTTATCGCTCTGCAAATTGAATACAGCCTCATCGAACGCACCCCCGAACGCGACCTCATCCCGATGGCAACTGCCTTCGATCTCGCTGTCACACCGTGGTCGCCACTAGCTGGCGGCGTCCTGTCGGGTAAATATGCCCAAAATGGCGACGGAAAAGCCACCTCACGCGGTCAAAATATCCCCGATCGCAGTTTCCAGATCGCCCAAACTGTGGGCGAAATTGCCAAAGAGTTAGAATGCTCCTCCGCTGCCGTTGCCCTCGCCTGGATTCTCGCGCAGAGTCCCCAGATGATACCGATTTTGGGTGCGAGTAAATTGGAGCAACTCCAAGACAATCTCAAGTGCTTGGACGTGACATTATCACCAGAACAGTTAGCCTCACTCAATCGCACCAGTCAGATCGAGCGAGGCTTTCCCCATGACTTTTTGGATAGTGAAATGGTGCGCGGCAACTTATTTAGCGGCACCTATGACTCGATCGCCTTCCGCTAGCCCCCCAGCCCTGATAGTAACCAATTCGACCGATATTCGATCGTCAAGCAAATAATCACCATGGTCAGTCAATTACAAAAATTACCAGTCGCCGCACCCACCGCCACCCTTGAAACCGTCGCTCAATTCGATGGTGCCATGCCCACAGGTGTTACCGTCTCCCACCAAGGGCGGATCTTTGTCAATTTTCCTAAATGGGGCGATGAAGTTGAATTCACCGTCGCCGAAATTCGTGACGGTAAAGCCGTCCCCTATCCCAGCCTGGAATTTAATCAGACTCAACCCGACAACCTCGCCGCCGCCCTCGTCTCCGTCCAAAGCGTCGTCATCGATCCACTCGATCGCCTGTGGCTGCTCGATACAGGTAGCCCGATGTTCCAACCCACTCAACATGGCGGCCCCAAATTGGTCTGTGTAGACTTGACAACCGATCGCGTCATTAACACCATTCTCTTCCCCCAGGATGTCGCCCTCCCCACCACCTACCTCAACGACATCCGCTTCGATCTACGCCAGGGTGATGACGGTATCGCCTTCATCACCGATTCCTCCGATACAGGTCCCAATGGCATCATCATCGTCGATCTCGGCTCCGGTGAGAGCTGGCGCAAACTCCACGACGACCCCTCCACCAAAGCCGAGATCCTGCTCGACTGTATGCCGATTGTCGAAGGTCAACCCCTGATGGAACGCCAAGCCGACGGCACCACCACACCGATGAAAATGGGCGCAGACGGCATCGCCATCAACGCCGAAGGCTCCCGCATCTACTACTGCCCCCTCATCAGTCGTCGCCTCTATAGCATCCCGATCGAATCCCTCGTCGATCGAGACATGGACGCCGAAACCGTCTCCGCCACCGTCACCAACGAAGGCGACAAAGGCGGCTGCGCCGACGGACTCGAATCCGATGCAGAAGGATACGTCTACGCCACCAACTTCGAGCAACAAGCCATCCTCCGCCGCATGGCAGCCGTTGGTGCATGGGAAACCGTGATCCAAGACCCCCGCCTGATGTGGACAGACACCATGTCGATCGCCACCGACGGCTACCTCTACATCATCGCCAACCAACTCCACCGCCAACCCAAATACCAAAAAGGTCAAGACCTCCGCCAAAAACCCTACACCCTCTTTCGGATTAAAATCGACGCCGAACCAGTGTTGTTGAGGGTCTAGGCTTTAGTTCTTATGTCTTAGGTCTTAGGTCTTAGGCTCTAGGGGTTAGGTAGATTGACTCCGCAAAACATGGTTTCTATGTGTAGGGGAGGGTACAGTACCCAACCCACTCAACCAAGCACCAGCCAAACCCTACCCCGTAGCCACTAGGTCAGTGCAACCCATATGCCCTGTCCATTACAGACAACCAATATGTGCAGGGGAGTTTGAGGGGCGATGCGCGCACGCCTTAGCAGATGCCGCAACTGCTCTCAAAGAGGCATTTATCTCTCACGGAGAAGTCGTCACACACCGATGACAACTAAGCCGCATAATAACGATCGATATCAATCCACTACGCTCCCCGCCAATCTAGCAATGAAGTAGCATCTCTCGCAAATAATCACGCTGCAAGCAGTACCAAAGGCTTACTTTGGTGCTTCCCCACTAACTACCACAAACAGCGATCGCCCAACTATCAACGATTAACTAACAACATGGCTCAACTCAAAGCAGTAATCTTCGGGGCGATCGGCACGATCGCCGAAACCTCGGACATCCAACGGCAAGCATTCAATAAAGCCTTTGCCGAAGCCGGACTCGATTGGCACTGGGACATCGCCACCTACCATGACCTCCTCACGATCAATGGCGGTCAAAACCGCATCCGCGCCTATCGCGATGCCGACCCAGCCCGCGCAGACGTCACAGATGAGCTGATTTCCCAGCTCCACCAAGCCAAAACCGCGCAGTTTGAAGAATTACTGGCAAATATCCCCCTCAGTCCCCGACCAGGCGTAGTCGAGCTAATCGATACCTGTAAAAAAGACAATATCCAAGTGGCATTTTGTACCTCTACTAGCCGCGAACATGTCAATGCGATCGGTGCCGCATTGTCTGGATTGTTGCCATTCGATCGCTTTGCCCAAGTCGTCACGATCGATCGAGTCGCTCAGCCCAAACCCGCCCCTGATGCCTATGTTTATTGTCTCGCACAGCTCGGCATCACCGCCGATGAGGCGATCGCGATCGAGGATACTCCCGTCAGCCTCAGTGCCGCCAAAACTGCCGGACTCACGACTATTGCCACTCCTGGAGCCACAGTCGCCGATCGAGATTTTTATGCTGCCGATCTGATCGTGCCTGACTTAACCAATCTCACTGTCGAAAACTTATCCTCATTACTCGCCGCCCGTTGGCATCAGGCTACCTATTTTAGTATGTAACCCGTCACTGCCGATCGCTCACCGATTTGCTCCGCCCTGTGTGGTAAATCCCACCAGGGCAAGTTTTCGATCTCATCCTGCAATCGAGCGATACATCCCTCGATCGACAGATGTCACACGCTTGGTAGAGATGTTTACAATATGTATGGAATCGATCGATCTCATTGAGCGCAGCTCGATCGCGTCTGGATGTTTGTAGCAGCTAAATTATGACAACCGCAACCGATCTCGACCGCTCTCTGGCGAAAATTCGCGACCTGATTAAAGATATTAACTTCTGTATGTTGACCACCATCGATGACGATGGCTCCTTACGGAGTCGTCCGATGTCTGTCAATGGCGAAGTCGAAGCCAATGGCGATCTGTGGTTTTTTACCTATGGTAGTTCGCACAAAGTGACCGAAGTCGATCGCCACGAGCAGGTCAACGTCAGCTTTGCCGCACCTGACAAGCAGTGCTATGTCTCCCTCTCGGGCACCGCCGAACTGGTCACAGACCGCGCTAAAATGCAGGAACGCTGGCAACCAGAACTCAAAGCCTGGTTCCCTCAAGAACTCGACGAACCCGATATCGCACTCCTGAAAGTGAATGCCACTACAGCAGAGTACTGGGATGCTCCGGCAAGTTGGGTTGCTAAAGCTGTGGGCTATGTCAAAGCGGCGACCACTGGCGAGCAGGAAAACTCGACCGAACACGCCAAAATCGATTTGTAATAATGGATGACCTGCTTCCCGATCTGTGACGGCGATCGTTTTGCTGTGCGCTGATGCCGCCAGCCACGTTACGGGACAGCCTTTGGTAGGTTACGAGTCTGACGGCATCCCGCCCTAGTGGAAGCCTTAGCAAATCACATCTAGGAAGCCAAAAAATGTCCCGAAAGACGATCGATCTTTACACATTCACAACCCCCAATGGACGTAAACCCATAATCATGCTGGAAGAAATCGATCTTCCCTATACCGTCCATGTTGTAGATATTACTAAAGGCGACCAATTCCAGCCAGAATATGTAGCGATTAATCCTAATAGCAAGATTCCAGCGATAATCGATCGAGAGACGGGACTGACCATTTTTGAGTCAGCAGCGATCTTAATTTATCTAGCTCAGCAGTCGGGGAAACTGCTACCAACTACTCAAAAAGAGCATTTTCAAGTATTGGAATGGTTGATGTTTCAAATCGGTGGTATTGGCCCGATATTTGGACAATTCAATCATTTCAAACAACATGCCCTTGAAAAAATACCCTACGCGATCGAGCGTTATGAAAAAGAAATTTTCCGACTCTATGGTGTCTTAGATGCTCAGTTAGCACACCATGAATATATTGCGGGTGACTACTCGATCGCTGATATCGCCACCTTTCCCTGGATTGCTAACGCCGAGATCGGCGGTCTGACATTAGTGGCATATCCCCATCTTCAGCGTTGGTTCGAGCTAGTTGGTCAACGTCCAGCAGTTCAGAAAGGCATGGCAGTAAAATTTTAGGTTGAGTACTGCAATACTGCAATCGGCTCGATGACAATCCAATAATTCTAGTGAATATACTGTAGGTAAATAAGTCGATCGTGTCAGCTATTTTACTCGCTTTGTTGGTGGCTGATGCTGGCTCGCTCGAAACTGTGATGTTGCCGATTCCAAATGTTTGATCAGCGTCGGTTGCGGTAAGGGTCCGATGATATGTTGCCACGGCAAGATTTGACCCAGATCCCAAGTTTGGTGGACATAAAAATCCAGCTCCGGTACTTTGCCTCGCAACTCTTTAAATGCTCGTCGAAAACTCCCGATCGAGTCTCCATAATTACGAGTGAGTTCGAGTAGAGATGACAACCGACGATCGCCTCTAGAAATTATCGCCTGAATCACCGACCAATTATAACTCTCAGGACGAAATTCGATCCCATTTGGTGTAAGTTGTTTTTGCAGTAACTTCATTCTTTTATCTGCTGCTTTATCTACTCCGAACCATTGAAAGGGCGTATGAGCTTTCGGTACAAAAGTGCTGCACCCAAATGTTAGTCGCAATCCTGGTACAGCTTTTTTGAGCGATCGCAGCATCGTCACTGTTTCATCGATATCGCTATCTTCTTCACCAGGTACCCCCGCCATTCCATACAGTTTCAATCCTTTCAATCCACCCGCTTTAGCATTGCTAGCAGCTTGAAAAATCTCATCGGTTGCTAATTTCTTATTAACGATATTTCTAATGCGTTCTGAGCCGCTTTCGACGGCGATCGTCAGTGATTTGCTATCCCGTTGAGCAAGGATTTGAGCCAGTCGCACCGTGACGGTATTCGTTCGTACTGAAGAGACACTCAACCGGACATCATCATACTGGGGATGGGCTAGGTGTTCTAGTAATGCTGGAAACTCTGGATGTTGAGTCACCGACGCACCGAGCAATCCGAGCCGATTTGTCACCTTCAAGCCATTGTCGATCGCCGGAATTAGCGATTCTTCGACACTAGCGACCCGAAATGGTAAGGTCAGATAGCTTGCCAAACAGAATCGACACATCTCTGGGCAACTGCGGACGACTTCGACCATGAAAATACTTTCCCAGGCGGCTTTTTCAGTTACGACGCTGGAGACAGAAAGGGTATTACCGCGATAGGTTTGTTTGGTAATAGTTGGTGGGATGCTACTATCGATCGGGATGATACTGGTAATCAGATGCTCGTCATATTCAACTCGATATAAGCTAGGAATATAAATTCCAGGTACTTGAGCCAGATGTTTGAGTTTGGTAAGTCGATCGGCTGTCCGTACCTGTTGATAAGCACTAATAAAATTTCCTAACAAATCTTCTCCGTCGCCTACTAAAATCACATCAAAGAAGTCAGCAAACGGCTCGGGATTGGCACTTAAAACTGGCCCACCACCAAATGTTAATGGATCGTTGTCACCGCGATCGCCACTCCGCAAGGGGATTTCTAGAGACTCCAATAAGTTGAGAATATTCACATAATCCAGTTCCCAAGACAGTGAAAATCCGACCAGTTCAGGCGATCGCGGTAAGGACTCCCGCACATCCGTAAATAATCGATAAATATCTACATCCGATCGCATGGCTAAAGTCGCCCACACCACCTGATAACCCAAGCTCGTAATCCCCACTGTATAGGTATTGGGAAACGCAAAGATCGTCGAAATCGCATCTCGATCGGGTGTAGCAGGCGTAAATAGTAAGTGTTCGGAGTCGAAGCTGGAGTTCACAGGCGAGGGTAGAGGGGACGAGGGGACGAGGGGATACTTGTGTCACTTTTCACAATTTGCACTAGCTATGAAGTGGGGGACTGAAAGTGGTAAGGATGCTCACTATTCACCATCCACTATCCACCATTCACCATTCACCAATTTGTCGAAGCATTTCTAATCTCGGTTAGGATAGACCCTAGTTACTAGTCTAACCACTAATGCCAGAATTACCTGAAGTCGAAACAGTGCGTCGAGGTTTGGATCGGTATACACTCGATCGCGGGATTACTGGCACTGAGATATTATTAGCACGGACGATCGCTCATCCCGAAACACCTCAAGAGTTTGACTTTGGTTTGCAACACACTCAGATCCAGAGTTGGCACCGCCGAGGCAAATATTTGTCCGCCCAACTGATCTCAACCAAGACACAGCAGGCGGCTGGCTGGTTGGGGGTACACTTACGCATGACAGGGCAATTGCTGTGGGTACAGAGCCAGACAGAGCTGCACCAGCATACCCGCGTGAGATTGTTTCTGGGCAAAGATTGGGAGATTCGATTTGTCGATCAGCGCACATTCGGACAAATGTGGTGGATTCCCCCCAGCAAGCAGCTAGAGCAAGTGATGACAGGGCTGACAAAATTGGGGCCAGAACCATTCGATCTGGCGTTTAGTGTCGAGTATTTTGCTGCCAAACTCCAGAAGTCCCAGCGCAATATCAAAACCGTCATCCTCGATCAAAGCTTAGTCGCCGGATTGGGGAATATCTACGCCGATGAAGCTCTATTTATGAGCAAAATTCATCCTAGCACGCCTGCAAATAAGTTGACGATTGCCCAGATCGAACTGTTGCATGAGTCGGCGATAAATGTCCTCCAAACCTCGATCGACCAAGGCGGTACTACCTTTAGCAATTATCTCAGCGTTCAGGGTACCAATGGCAATTATGGCGGCATGGCGTGGGTATACAATCGCACCAAACAACCCTGTCGGGTGTGCGGTACCCCAATAGTTAAAATCAGGTTAGGCGGTAGGGGAACGCACTATTGTCCTCATTGTCAAGTTGAAGCGATCTAGGGTGGATGGTGGATGGTGAATGGTGAATGGTGAATGGCACGGTTGTTTACTTCTTGGGTGGGAGGGCAGTAGGAGTACAGAGATCGACATAAAGACATAAATGATGAATAACTATCAACTATCCGTTAGAACCTAATTTGATGCTAGCCTAGTGAATAAGTCCGCCGTGCAGCTAGAACATGAGCAATCTTGAGACAAGTACCAATTCTCCCGCACCTACATCATTAGATCTCGATCGCGCTAGAGCGAGTTTACAGCAAAGTTTGTCTCGTTATGCCGCCGAAAAAGTCGGTACAGTTTCTCCCAGCTTGCAGAGCGATTTAGACGCCTTAGCGTACACATTAACCAAGCTCGAACAGACTAGTTACAGCATCGCCGTATTTGGATTGGTCAGTCGCGGCAAATCAGCAGTCCTCAACGCCTTGATCGGAGAAAAAGTCTTAGAAACTGGGCCACTCAACGGCGTCACCCGATTTCCGCGATCGATCCGCTGGTCGCCAGATGGTACTACCCAGATTGACCTCATCGATACTCCTGGTTTGGATGAGATCGACGGCGAAGCCCGCGCGACAATGGCTGCCGAAGTCGTCCGCCAAGCCGACCTGATCTTGTTTATTATTGCAGGTGATATCACGCAGTTAGAATATCAAGCCTTACGCGAATTGCGCCTCGCCCAAAAACCATTATTGTTAGTATTTAATAAATCCGATCTCTATCCCGAACAAGAACGTCAAACTATCTATCAGCAGTTACAAAACTTGAGCGGCGATACCGTCAGCGATGAATTATTGCAACGATTGCTATCGGCGGATGAAGTAGTAATGGTAGCCGCAGATCCCGCACCCATCCAAGTGCGGATCGAATATCCCGATGGCACCAAAAAATATGAGTGGGAACAGCCCACCCCCCAAATCGCCCCCCTCCAGCAAAAAATTCAAGAGCTACTCGCACGGGAGGGTCGATCGTTATTGGCAATCAATGCACTGGTTCAAGCGCGCTTAGCTGAAGGTAATTTGGCAAAAATCACCCTCGATGGGATGCAGTCAGAGGCTAATACTCTAGTGTGGCGATTTGCTCAGTATAAGGCGATCGCCGTTGCTGCCAATCCGATCGCCATTTTTGATGTCTTGGGTGGCGTAGTTGTCGATGCGATCCTGATCGGATCGCTGGCGAAGTTATACAATCTCCCGATGACCAAGTATGAGATTCGCAAGCTGCTCAGTGGTGTTGTGTTTAGTAGTGCCAGTTTATTGCTAGGTGAGCTAGCCACTGGCGTCGTCTTTGGCGTCGGCAAAACCACTGCACTCATCATCAGTGGTACGTTCAATGTTGCTGCTCTACCTGGCTATCTCGGTGCAGGTGCAGTCCAAGGTGCGATCGCTGGTTATGGTGCTTATATGGTCGGCAAAGCTGCTCAGACTTATCTATCCACAGGTGCTACCTGGGGTCAATTGGGAGCAAATACCGTCATCCGCGAAATACTCGATCGCATTGATGATGCCACGATTATCGCCCGCTTGCGGGATGAGTTATTACCCACCCCTGCACCTGAAGATCCACCCGTGTAGCCAGGTGGTTAGGACAGATCGGATCCCCGACTGTCTTGTCTCGCTAAACCGTCGGGAAACCCGACGAGCGCGAGCCGCTTCTTGGAGAAGTCGGGGATCTAGCCTCGCAAGTAACTAGTTAACGTGAGTATCTCCTGTCGGAGAGGCTACGCCAACGGGTTAAACCTGAGTTCGATGAGGCTAGCCTCATCATCAAATCAATTACCTGACTGTGTTTGAGCCAATCACTACCAATCCTCAAAAACTAAGTGTTTCATAAATTATTATCAATAAGCTCTGCTTGTTGATAATTAGCGGTCATT
>NZ_JBGSPA010000048.1:0-4812 GCF_041738855.1 Chamaesiphon sp.
AATGACCGCTAATTATCAACAAGCAGAGCTTATTGATAATAATTTATGAAACACTTAGTTTTTGAGGATTGGTAGTGATTGGCTCAAACACAGTCAGGTAATTGATTTGATGATGAGGCTAGCCTCATCGAACTCAGGTCAGTAGTAATGCTCGATGCTAGTGCCGATAAGTCAGTAGGAGAAATTTATAATCCAAGCCTCAATCGCAATTTCAATCTTAGATTCGATTGTCATAGTATCGAGGCGGATCGCCTGATCGAAATTTCAGACTGTGGAGTTACCGCAATTATTAAAATTCCAGCTTATGATAATTTGCACTTTGAGAATTGGATTGAGAATATCGAGATCGACAGGCTGGACATACCAATCTATTATTGGCATATTAATAGCGGATACGATCGATTATCCACTAAGATTATCAAAGTATTTAACACTCATTTTTTCATAGTTGACAATGAATATTACCTTAACAGCTTAAATGGAGACAAGTATGAATATCGAGACATTAAAAGGTTGTCCATGCAGAAATTTGGAATTTCACCAAAAGATACTAGAGAAATCGAACTCACAAAAAAGAGTTTAATAGACCTAACTTTAGATATGCCCACAATATCTCGCACCCGAATTCATCGTTTTCTTCACACAATTTTTATTAGCATAGAAGAATCGATCGCATGAGCCACTTCCGACTGGTGGCTTTAGGCATACTCCCTTCCCGCCATAAGACTATAGATTGACTGAGATCGATTGCAATTGTTGGCTTTCAGCGGATCTAAATCACATTTTGCGACTAAAAGGCTCTGCAATCTGGTTTGGATGATTAAATGTCAATCTTTAAGTTAAGATCTATTGAAAATATTACTTAAAAATACAAAAACAAGATAATATCGATCTTATTCGATCGGTGCAGCATTTACTATTCTTATGACTCGTCCAACTATTATAGCTTTTTGGATTAATGCTTTTATTCCTCGCGACATTTTTGGCTTAACAAGTACGGTAGCCAGCGGTCAATATGCCAACCAAACAAAAATCGCTGGCCCTTTGGCTATTAGCGATTGCTTTTTGACAGACCAAAGAAGTTTCGATAGCGGTCGTCGGGCATCTTCACGCCTTCATAGTGAAGGCGTACTATATATTGATGGCGATAATCTGCTCTTAAATCAGTCGCATCGTTGCGATCCGACTGTAGAAATAGATTGCGAAGATGGCAGTGAAGAATGCAAGCAAAGTGCAGACACTAGCAGAATGAACCTGTCATTAATGACATCAACGATCGCTGATAATAAAGCAATAATTTCTGTCGATCTAGCCGCCAACAATCCTTGCTTTTTCGGCTCTCCCGATATCGATGTCAAAGGAGAAATCATTGTTGATTTTGTAGCAGAAAAGATCTCGTTCGCGGGAAAAGTCGAGCCTTTTCCGGCATTTGAAGCTTATGTAGCGATCGATTCAAATAGAGTCCAGGCACTATTTCAAATCCTACCACTACCAGGTAAAACTCCCGCAGACTTATTCGGCCCGCCCAATCGACCGATTGCTGGCTCGGTTCCATTTGCCTAATTCTAGATAACCAGAGAGATCGCTCGCCGATCGCTCTGGCTGGTTAAAATTCCGAGTCTCAGCCCAAGATCTGAGCTTCCATCGGTTGAAGATTGACTCTGACCCTGCGGAAACGATTCCGCGAGGTAGTGGGGTCGGGAGCGGTCGGGGAGCTAGCGGTGGAAAACAGCACGTCCCATCGTTTGCCATCTTGGTGCAAATTAGCATCTACCGCCACAAAAATGTTGATGGGATTCCGAGTATCGGTATTAGCTACGACCAGCACCTCGCGATCGTTGAGAATCCGCGAGAAGGCGATTATCCCTCCAGGATTGTTAGAATAGCCAAAATCAATGCCATCGCCGCTACAAACTCGAAAATATTGACGACCGTAGCGGAGTGCTGGTTGGCGATCGCGTAGTTGGCTCAATTGGGAAATGGTTCTAAACAAGTCATTACTAGTCGAAAAAGCAGCGGGTCTGCCCCAAAGGGTGCCACGGGAAAACTCGCGCACACCGCCGCGTCCTTCTAATCCCTGCTCGGTACCGTAATAAATGCAAGGTACGCCCTGCATCGATAACAAGCAAGTCAGCGCGACTTGAGTTTGTGCGGGAAAAGCACTGTTATGGAAACGTTCGTTGAGATCGTGATTGTCGAGAAAGGTGACGTAGTAGCGACCCGCATCCCCGCGAGAGCTAATAATTCGTCTGAGTACCTGCTGGCGGTAGTCAAAATGGCCTGCCAACGCGCTCGGCGAAGCAAAGCCTTTAACCGCATCGACCAAGCGTTGCCGCATGGGGAAGTCGATCGCCGCATCGACCCCGATCGCATCATCATTAATTTGAGTGTTGCGCCCGACAAAGCGGGCGATTTGAGCCTCGTCATCACTCCAAATCTCCCCAAAGGTGAAGAAGTTTTTCTTACCGATCGACAGTGCGTATTCGCGCATCGCGTTCCCAAACACGCGAGCGAAGTCGGGTTCGACATATTGCAAGGTATCGATCCGAAACCCATCGAGATCGAACTTGGCAATTAAATATTGGCAGGCGCGAATGAGATGATTTCTGACTGGATAATTATTATTGGTTGTGTCTAAATATGCGCTAACGATTTCCTTGAGCCGACCGAAATCGCCTTGGGTGAGATCGTTGGGGTTATTATCGCCGCGACGACGAAAATAATCGTTGCGCTGAAGCTCTTGCGGCCACACCCCCTCTGTCGGTAGCAAGCCAGGGATATTGCCGATATCCGGTCGCTCGCCCCGCGCCCGCCCGCTCGCATCCCGCCAAAAAATTTGATATTCGGGCAGTTGCGCTTTCCACGGTAAGGAATCTTTCATCCCCTCATAATTAAACAAGTCGCCGACGTGGTTGATGACGATATCGAGAATGACGTAGATTCCTAAAGCGTGGGCGGCATCGACCAATGTGCGAAATTCGCGATCTGCCACAGTCGGATCGTTTATTGCTGCATTGATATCGGTGCAGAAGCGCGGCTCGATTCGCAAAAAATCTAAAGTAGCATAACCGCCATAATAGTCGGTAAACCATTGGGGGTTCATCGATACGGGCGAGAGCCAGATCGCCTTCACTCCCAATTGTTGCAAGTAGGGCAATTGCTGTCTGATGCCCTCAAAATTACCGCCTTGGTAGGGCAGAAAGTCAAGCGCGGTCGAGCGGGGTGGGTTGACGGGATGATTGAATCGATCGACCAGTAAAAAGTAAATCCAACAATCTCGCCAGTCTTCTGGAGATGGAAACATCGCCCCTGGGTTTCTAAGTACGCTCTCAACAGCGGAATCGGATAACGATCTAACCATAACCTGATATTGCGAGCCAAGCTCTGTAATTGTTTGATTTCAATATCGTATTGTATTATTGTTTCAAGGTCTGTCGCATTGGCGACTGTAGGCGAATACATGATAGAAGTTTAGGTTTCAGCGGAGATCGACGACATCAAATTCTTTTTAGCAAGTTGGGCATACTTTTTGACTGTATCATAGGGCATTTTCAGATCGGCGGCGATCGATCTCAAGCTATCGCCCATTTCCTGCCGAGCGATAATCTGCGCCCACAATTTAGCCGATTTACTGGCACGTTGTCCGCCCTGGCGGATCTTGAGATCGAGGAAAATGGGTTCTAATTCTTGCTCTCTAACAATAATGAGTTCGGCTCTGGCGGCGACAATGGCAGTTTTGTCAGTTATTTTATGCCCAGAGGTGATACCAATAGGCGAACCGAATGCTTCACTCCAACCCAATCGAGTTTGCCCCAAACCAAAAGTAACCTTGTGTCCGGTTTGAAAATAGGGCGCGCAGGCGACGAGAGCGCGGGCTAATTGAGAGTATTCGAGGTGTCGCTGGGCTTGGGTAGTTAATCCTAATTGGATCGAACCGATAAAACCCGTAACCGAGCCAATCTTACCTGCTTGAACTTTGCTCGATCGAATGTCGTGGCGGAGAATGACGATACAGTCATTAACCCAATCCAAAAATTCATCTTGGTCGAACGGTTGCGGGGAAAAGTAGTTCCAGCGGCGGAGATAGCTCTGGAATATGTTTTCGGGAATCGGCAAGGGCATGTGATTTTTGCGCTTGCGGAAACTGGTGGGGCTGGTAAAGGTGAGTTCCAGGGGGCGATTATCGGTAGCCGCTTGCTGCCAAATCTTGGTGTAGGTCGTCGGTGGTAAGACAAGCTGCCAATCGGTAATCCGGCAAGTAGTGGAATTGAGGCGAAGAGTGGTAGGGGGTGCGGCTAACCACTCGCGGCACCAGTCGCATAAGGGGATGGAAAGAGCGGTAATTTGCCACTGGTACGATCGATTTTTACTCAGCAATAATTGTCGATCGATCGTCGGGATATCGCCAGCGAAGCCAGAGATAGTAAAGGGTTTTTCCTCTTGTCCGTCGTGGAGTTGTTGGGAGAGGGTGGGGTTGGTGCTGCGAACTCGATCGAGGAACCAACCGTGGAGGGCGGTGGCATACTGGGGACGCAGGTAGAAGTCGGATTGTGGCTGGAGGGTAATAGCGATCCCCAGAAGTTCGGTTTGGGGTGGAACGTGCGGGTAATTCTGGCTGAGATCGACCATTATTAAAATTCCCCTTAGGGGATGGAAAGCGATATTGCAGATCCTACTAACCTGAGTTCGATGAGGCTAGCCTCATCATCAAATCAATTACCTGACTGTGTTTGAGCCAATCACTACCAATCCTCAAAAACTAAGTGTTTCATAAATTATTATCAATAAGCTCTGCTTGTTGATAATTAGCGG
>NZ_JBGSPA010000050.1:0-13354 GCF_041738855.1 Chamaesiphon sp.
AATGACCGCTAATTATCAACAAGCAGAGCTTATTGATAATAATTTATGAAACACTTAGTTTTTGAGGATTGGTAGTGATTGGCTCAAACACAGTCAGGTAATTGATTTGATGATGAGGCTAGCCTCATCGAACTCAGGTCACTAGGTTTGCTCTCACTTGATACCCAGCCAAGAGTTGGACGTGACATGGCTCGATGCTGCCATCGTAAATATCGGCTTTGACGGTCACTCTTCCTTGACGCTGGGGATCGACATAGCTCTCGGCAAAACAGGGATCGTAGATCTGCTCGGACAGAATCGATTGCCACTCTGCTCCCACAGATTCTGCGACCACCCTGCCGTTGTCGCCTGCCTCCACCTGGAACACAACCACTCGATCGGTCTGAAGAAATTGCCGCACTTCTGTAACAGTGGTGTGCAAAATCTCGTTTAAGTCGAGCGATCGAGAGACTTTCTGAGCAATCTGGGCGATGACTCGCTCTCGATCGATCCGCTCTTGGAGTTGAGTTTGCAACTGCACGGTCTTAATCGTTCCATCCAGTGCCACCTTTAGACTCTCTGGCGTAATTTGTTCCTTAACCAGATAATCTTGTGCGCCCGCTTTAATCGCTTGGACGGCGATCGTTTCGCTGCCAACGCCCGTCATCATCACGATCGGGAGCGGCTGCTGAGTTTGCAGGGCAGCAAGAAATTCTAGCCCGTCCAGGTCGGGCAGTTGATAATCGAGCAACACTGCATCGGGCTGGTGCTGTCGCCAAAGATTCAATCCTTCTTTGCCAAAGCTCGCCTCGACGATCGTGTAGTCATAGTCGCGATCTCGCAGCAAATATCGTCGATACATCTCGCGGTCTTCTGGACAATCCTCCACAATCAAGACAGTGCGACAAGGTTGAGTGTTCATTAGCGTTGCTCCATCGCATCAATAGGCAAAACTGTAGTATTAAACCAGTAGTCGATTAAACTTTCAATACTGTGCTTCAATCGAGCAAAATTCATCGGTTTGACAATGTAGCTGTTAACCCCCTGTCGATAACAGGCTTCAATATCTTTAGGATTGTTGGAAGTTGTAAAGATAACGACCGGAACCAACTTTAGTGTGTCATCTTGTTTAATTTTTCGCAATACTTCGCGTCCGTCCGTTCCAGGTAAGTTGAGATCGAGCAAAATTAGCCCCGGACGCGGCGCGCTTTGAGGATCGGCGTAGCGATCGGTGCGATACAGAAATGCCAGCGCGTCATCGCCATTTACACAGCGATAAATCGGGATCGTCAACGGCGATCGACGAACATAGCGTTGAAATGCTTCAAAATCTTCATTGCTGTCTTCAATCACTAACAAGAGCGGGGGTTTCTCGATCGAGGTTACGGGTGCTTCGCTCATGATTGCCCTCTTGCTGCCAACGTGAAGTAAAAAGTGCTGCCTTCATCAAGGGTTGATTCCACCCAAATTTTTCCACCGTGTCGCTCGACGATCTTTTGCACAATTGTCAACCCTGCCCCCGTACCGCCGCCATACTGGTCTTGAGTATGCAGCCGCTTGAAAATTTGAAACACCCGCTCCAAATGCTGAGGTGGAATGCCAATGCCATTATCGCGGACATAAAAGGTGTAAAGTGACGGGTCTTGAGGATCGCCGCTGTCTGATTGAGTGAAGCCGATTTCTACCCATTTCTCAGCTTTGTCGTTGTACTTGATGGCATTGGTCAGCAGGTTGGTGAATAGCTCGCTGATTTGGGTGCGATCGCAGGAAATCGTCGGCAAGGAGCGCGGCAACCGAAACTCGATCGAGCTTTGCGGCTGGCTGATTCTCAAGGTGTCGATGGCTAGCCTTGCCACTTCATTGAGGTTGGTGGGTTGGCGAGAGAGTTCGGCACGTCCGAGTCGAGAATAGTGCAGCAGCGAATTAATCAGATCTTCCATCCGCTGCGTCAAACGCACGACGGTATTTAGCTTGGTAACTCCATCAGCATCCAACACTTGGGCATAATCTTCCATCAAGAAATTGGAGTAATTGTGAATCCCGCGCAGTGGCTCTTTGAGATCGTGAGATGCAATGTAGGCAAATGAATCGAGTTCGCTGTTGCTGCGCTCTAGCTCCAGGTTAATTTCGGCCAAATCGTCTGCCTGCTTGAGAATCACGCCCACAATTAGGCTCCGCAGCTCGGTGACAATTTCGATCTCACAAGCTCTCCAGAGCAAAGAGCAACCCTGCACGGTTTCTTGCCACCTTTCAAAGGATTTGCGCGGCGATAGCCGTGTTTCTCCATCGTCTGTGACTTCTACAGGTTTGTTAGGGTTGCCGCCCCAGTTCACCGTTTGAATCACCTCTGGACGAAACCAGAGAATGTAATTTTGATGGAACTGAGAGATCTCTAGCACCAACACGCCACTGGCAACTGCCTTAAAGGATGCTGCGGCTGGGTAAAGCTGAGCGAGCGAGCGCGTCTCAAATAGGTTGTGCTGAATCTGAGTTTTGACCCAATCTCGCAGGGCTGGCAATTCGGTTTCTGGTGGCGTTTGACCGACACAAATGATTCGATCTCCCGCACAAATTGCCGCCCCTGATGCGCTGACGAGATCGAGCAAATGTGAGTCGAGTTGGATCAACCCATCCAAAAACCGTTCTGACTGAGACAGCGATTCGACTAGCTTGCCTTGCAGCGATTTCAAGCTCATCTTGTAATCTAAGTCTTCATGATTTTCCTTGTTGGTCAGTTCGACTGACATCACCTGCCCCACAAACTCACAAATCGTTCGCACGTTATAAGGCACATGGCGAGGGGTCGAATGATGACAGGCAATCAGCCCCCACAGCTTTTGGTCTTGGATCAGCGAAATTGACATGGAAGCTCCGACTCCCATGTTACTGAGATATTCCAGATGTAAAGGTGATACACTCCGCAGCACCGATAAACTCAAATCTGTGGGGCGATCGTCTAAAAGATTGTGCGCCGGGACTAATGCCACAGACTCATAGGTAGAGTCAGGAATCAACCGCAGCCAGTTGAGGGTATAAAGCTCCTTTGCTTGCTTGGGAATGTCAGTCGAAGGGTAGTGTAAGCCCAGATAAGGAGTCAGCGCGTGTGCCCGAGCTTCGGCGATCACTCGTCCGGCTCCTTCTGCGTCAAACTGGTAGACCATGACGCGATCGAACCCGGTGACTTTTCGCACTTCTTTGACCACCGCCTCAGACATCTCTAGCAAGGTGGAAGCCTTTTGAATCTTCGTAATTGCGCCTTTAACCCGCTGGTAAAACTCAACAAAATCCGCCTTCTGGCTTTTCTGTTTGGGTTCTAGTTCCAAAATAATTAGTGCCTTCTGGCGATGCACAATCCCATCAAACTTCAGCAATTTGGCTGCACGTTTAATCGAGATATCTAACGGATTCACAGACTCAAAGTCTTCGCTCAAACACTGCCGGATGTTAGCAATTTGCTTGGCAGTGAGCAAGGCTAATAGCGGTTTACCTAATAGGTCTTTCGGAGGATGACCGATTGACTCAAGCGTGTTGCTACTGACCTGAACGATCGTCAAGTCCGGCTCTTGCAGCACCAAAAGTACACCATGCGGTTGAATTAGCCCTGGAATGTGAATTTGTTCGCGATCGCAATTGGTCGAATCAACAGCTTGATATGTCATGGATGATGATGTGTACGAGACAAAAGCTTAAAAGCTGTGAATAAAAAGGGGGCATTCAAATGGTTCGTTTCCCCTAAAACCCTATGTACTAAGATACTGTATTTCGCAAGACTTGCGAACACACGGAGGCGACGGGGTAGGGGAAACGCATTTAAATATTTGGCGTTGCTGGATTAGGGTATGATTTAGCGATCGAGTGTTAGAGGGTGTCTGAAAAGTTAGGCGAGACGACGGAGGGATAAGCGAATCATCGCAACATAGAGAAAAGCTTCAGAAGTGTCAGTCAAAATCTCATAATCTTTACTCAAGCGACGAGACCAGTTAAACCAACCACAAGTCCGTATGCCTACGGCAGGCTTCGCCAACGACAACCCATCGCTGTGGCAATGGGACAAAACCAACAGCCTTATCAGTACGTTTAACAGTCTCCCAAATCCAATGATAGGTATCCATCACCCATTGCAACAACGGAGCACCATCATCACCAGCATCAGCCAAAATCTTGAACAATCGTGGGTAATGCTGTTGGGATTTGGCTAAAACGAGTTTTGCCCCCTCTCGTTCGGCAATATTAGCAGTAGTCTCCACGGACATCCCGCACTCAGAATATAGAAGATAGAATTCACTATTTCTCTGGGATCTACTTTTCGAGGTCTGCCGCCTGGTTTGGCTACTGGAATAAATCCTTTGAGTAATTCCCATTGTTCATCTGTGATGTCACTCAAGTATGATTTCCTTACTGCTCTCATGATTTTCTGTCTCAGTTTTTTCTTTACAGACAGATTCTCATAATCTTGGGAGCTTTTCTACCCCCTTTTCAGACACCCTCTCAGGCAATTTTCATCTAAATAAATATTCCCGCCCAGTTACTTACTATTTAAAACTGAGAGATACGATCGATTCCCAATCCTGGTAAATCTCCTGGTATTAAACGCCCATCGATTAATTTAGCACCTGTAAATGGATCGTCTAGTAAATTTAGATGACTATCCAAATCTAAATAATCTGCCAACGGTGACAACTGCGCTGCGGCGGTATTTGCCAGCACCGTATCTGAATAACAACCAAACATCACCTGCAAATCGTGAGCGCGGGCGGTATGAATCATCCGCATCGCTTCTGTCAATCCGCCAGACTTCATCAGCTTGATATTAATTCCATCTACTTTATCTACTAATCCAGGGATATCTCGACTGGTAAAACAACTTTCATCGGCAAAAATTGGTAACGGGGATGCTTGCTTTAGTTCTACCAATTGCCCTTCATTGCCTCGTGATAGTGGTTGTTCCAGATATTCCACGCCCAAATCTGCCAACCACTGACTCATGTAAATCGCATCGGCGAGACTCCAACCGCCATTGGCATCGACAGTTAATTTAGCAGTGGGCATCTCATCCTTAATTGCCAACATCATCTCGCGATCGGCACCAATTCCCAAGGGATTCCCCAGTTTTATTTTTAAAAACCGCGCCTCGAATACTTCCAACCACCCGCGAATTCGCGCTCTGGCACCGTCGGGCGGATTAATCCCCACCGTCACCGAAATCGGGACAATTTTTTCGCGCTCCAATCCCCACAATTTCCACAGGGGTAATCCGACACTCTTCCCTAGCCAATCATATAGGGCAAGATCGATCGCGGCTCTGGCTGAGGAGGGTAATTGGCAGGCATTCATCAGACTCTCGATCGCTTGGCGTTGCAGGGGATGATAAGCTGCTAAGTGGGGAATAATTTGGTTTAGAGCAGTCGTAATCAGTTCGCATGATTGGACTTGACTACCGATCGTAAATGGTACCGCTTCGCCCCAGCCAGTAATATTGTCGGCTGTTATCCCTACGGCTAAATTCTGATTTTGACTACTGGTACCACGACTGATTGTCAGTGCAAACCGTTTGTTGACAGTGTAGGGATAAAGTTCGATGTTCATGTGGAGGCTGGAGTTGGGATCTATTAATTTAACCCAAGTTGCTACCGATAGCCTCAGCGGTTAAAACCGCTGCTAATGCTGCAAAGTCCGCCTACGCGGACTAATAAACTAGTCCGCGTAGGCGGACTTTGCATCATGAGCCACGATTTCAATCGTCGGCGTTCTCTATAAGTAACAACTTGGGTTAATTTAATAAATTTTAGAGTACCGATCGCCTTATAGTAATTGAACCGTTCGTCGATCGCCGCAAACTGCCCTATGGCTGTCAGTAAAATTCCCTTTGGATCTGTCAAACAACTTTTCAACAACCGCCGAGATCGGCTGTCTACGCAGTTATTAGCATTAGGATTGATAATTACCGTCAGTTTTGTCGCGATCGCATTATTCGCGCCATTATTACAGGCGATCGGTTTATTACAAGATCCGCAAGATTTACTCGGCTCTCCGATGCCACCCTACAACCCAATTAATCAAGCTCCCTCTTGGCAGCATTGGTTTGGGACTAGTCGGGAGGGTTATGATGTCTTTTCACGGACACTGTTTGGTACTCAGGCGGCTCTGCAAGTAGTGATACTGGCAACTTTGATGAGTTTGCTGATTGGGGTGCCGTTGGGGATGGTGAGCGGCTATTTAGGTGGCAATCTCGATCGCGTCCTGCTGTTTGTCATGGATACGATTTATACGTTGCCAGGATTATTGTTATCGGTGACGCTGGCATTTATTGTGGGTAAAGGCGTGTTTAATGCGGCGATCGCGTTAAGTATTTCCTACATTCCGCAGTATTTTCGAGTGGTGCGGAATCAGACAGCCAGTTTGAAGACGCAAATGTTTGTCGAAGCGGCTCAGGCTCTAGGGGCATCTACCCGCCATGTGTTGACAAAATATCTATTTGCCAATGTGGTGCAAAGCGTACCCGTACTATTTACGCTCAATGCTGCTGATGCGATCCTCGTTTTGGGTGGTTTGGGGTTCCTTGGTTTGGGTTTACCCGACGAAATCGCCGAATGGGGGCACGATCTCAAGCAAGCTTTACCCGCACTTTCGACGGGGATTTGGTGGACGACGTTATTTCCAGGTTTGGCGTTGACGTTGATGGTGACGGGTTTGTCGTTGTTGGGTGAAGGTTTGAGCGAGTTGATAAATCCCAGGGATAGACAAAGATAGGAGTTGTAAGTCATGACAGAAGTAATCGGGATCGATCTTGGTGGTACGGCGATTAAATTAGGACGATTTACTGAAGATGGGACTTGTCTTCAGTCATTGTCAGTACCGACACCCCAACCAGCCTATCCCGACGCGACGATCGAGATGATGCTATATGCGATCGCCAAATTAGCTCCCGGCATGGTAAATATTAACGCGATCGGGGTGGGGACGCCAGGGCCTGCGGATTTTGCGGGACGGGTGGCAAAAATTGCGATTAATTTGGAGGGATGGATTGATATTCCGGTAGCGACGCTGATTCAGTCCAAGACTGGCGTACCGACAGTAGTAGGAAATGATGGTAACTGTGCGGGATTGGGTGAAAATTGGCTGGGTGCGGGACGCAACTATCGTAATTCGGTACTCCTAACTTTAGGCACTGGGGTTGGTGGTGCGGTATTTATCAACGGGGCACTATTTACTGGACATGCTGGGAGTTCGGGGGAATTGGGATTGATTGCGATCGATCCAGATGGACATGATTGCAAGAGTGGTAATAATGGTTCATTGGAGCAGTTCCTCTCTGGACAAGCAATCCGGCGGATGACTGGGAAAGAGCCAAAAGATCTGGGGAGATTGGCAGCAGCAGGCGATCGAGATGCGTTAAAATTTTGGGAAGATTACGGTCGAAATTTGGGGGTGGGTTTGACAAGTATTCTCTATATCCTGACTCCAGAAGTCGCGATTATCGGTGGGGGAATTAGTGCCAGTGGCGAGTACTTTTTGCCCGCAGCCAAACGGGAAATCGAGCGGCGGGTGATGGCGACTTCTCGCCCAGGATTTCAGCTCATCGCAGCAGAATTGGGTAATCAAGCCGGAATTACGGGAGCTGCTAAGTTGGCTTGGGATCTATTGGCACGGAAAAAAGACAAGATTTAGTCGGCTTTCGCTACGTTCTGCTACCCAACCGATAAAATTATATCCGCTAGAAATGTTGGGTTTCGCTACGCTCTACCCAACCTACATAACTTCTACCCTACCCTCTACCCCGCATCATGTCTCCAGAATCTCAACTCAACCTATTCGGTCAACTTGAAGAAGCGATCCCACAGGTGGAATCATTGCAAGCAAATAGCTTCGAGCTGATTCCGACTAGTAGCAGCATTCCGATCCCACCAGGTACATATAGCAGCATCAGCCAACTATCTACCCATTGTCAGGCATGCCATCGGTGCGAATTGGGTAATACGAGGATCAATGCCGTCGTCGGTAGAGGGAGCGAACACGCACCGATCTTGATTGTGGGTGAGGGACCTGGGCAAAATGAAGACGAACAAGGGTTACCATTTGTCGGTCGATCGGGTCAACTGCTCGAAAAGATTTTGGCGGCTGTTAAACTATCGATCGAGCAGGATGTCTACATCTGCAATGTCGTCCGCTGTCGTCCGCCCGAAAATCGCGTTCCTACTCCCGCTGAAGTGGCTGCTTGCAAGCCCTATCTGCTCGAACAAATTCGATTGGTAAATCCAAAGATTATCCTCCTAACTGGCGCGACAGCAGTAAAAGCGATTACAGGCAAAAAAGACGGGATTACCAAAATTCGCGGCACTTGGATCGAATGGGAAGGTAGATGGTGTATGCCCATTTTTCACCCTGCATATTTATTACGTAATCCCGCTCCTGATGTGGGTAAACCCAAATGGTTGATGTGGCAAGATATTCAGGCGATTCGAGCCAAATTGGATGAAATTAGCTCGTAAATAACCCAAGTTACTACCTACAGAGAACGCCGACGATTGTGTCTTGAAAAGGTGCTCCACTTGCGGCGTTTTTATTCGGGGGTTCCCCCCGAATAAGAAAACGACAAGACAGGGGAAACCCCAAGACCGCACTTTTCGCAAATCGTGGCTAATGTTGCAAAGTCCGCCTTCGCGGACTGGTTTATTAGTCCGCGAAGGCGGACTTTGCATTCCGAGCAGCGATTTCAATCGCTGTCCTAATCGCATTGGCGGTTGCTATACGATGTTTCCTAACACCACACATCAATTGTTTAGCAAAATTTGGGCATACTCAAACTGATAACCTTCACCAAGTGCGATCGAGTATGGCTAGAGTAGCAACCGAGTATGCAGTCCATCTGCTACTATCAGGCGGTCATCGGGAGGAAATCCGCTTTCCCACAGTGCAGGAGTTTCAAAAATGGTATAGTGGTGAACTCATGCCCAAATCCAGCTCCAGCGACTTCATCACAGTACCCCTCAAAAATAGTCAAGGTGAGTACATGGTAATTCGTCCTAGCTGTGTAGAAGCAATTCGCGTCGAACCTGTGTTTGCATCAAGTATCGATCGAGAATACTAGCTCGGGTTGGAGGCTTTAGGCTGGAGAAATTTGATAGCTTCCTGCAAAAAATTGACAACAATCGAATGGGTGCTGTGTGGGAAACATGATTTCCGTAACTCTCGTCACCATCGCAATGTCCAAGCGTTATTTAAGAATTACTTCATGATGAAAACACTGGTTTTACTCTCTTTGAATCTAGGTATTGCGCTAGGATTCAACCAGCAATTACCCTTGCGGCTAAATGCTCAACCTGACGCCAATCTCCAAGCCAATCAGAGTACTCCCAATTATGAGGAAACCTCCCTAGGTTTTGACGAGCAACTGTGGGGCAAATCTGGCGATAAAGCAGCCATGCTCAAATCGATCGATCGGAGTCTGAGTTATCTAAATACACCGACAGCGATCGCCGTGTATCAAAAGTATCCCATTCCGAGCATCAATCGCGATCGAGTGCGGCGTTCCCTAGTGAGATTTCGGCAACTAGTCAGTACTAGTCGTAACGCTGCTCAACTCCAAGCTGCTGTCAAGCAGGAATTTGTCTTCTACCAATCGATCGGTAAAGACAATAAAGGTACCGTCCAGTTTACAGGCTATTATGAGCCAATATATCAAGCCAGTCGCACCCAGACACCCGAATTTAAGTACCCACTTTATAAGCTACCTGCCAACTTCAGTAGTTGGCAAGATCCCCATCCCGAACGCGTCCAGCTAGAGGGCGCAGATGGGCTACAAGGCAGTATGAGTGCGCTAGCAGGTAACGAGATCTTTTGGATGCGCGATCGATTTGAAGCGATCCTCGTGCAGATTCAAGGTTCAGCCGAATTCAATCTGATCGATGGCAGCAAAACTACTGTCGGCTTTGCTGGTGGTACAAATTTTGCCTACAACAGCATCGGCAAAGAACTTGCTAAAGATGGTAAAGTTACCGCCAGTCAGCTCACCCTCCCAGGGATTATTCGTTACTTCCGAGAAAATCCGCAGGAATTAGATGTCTACATCCCGCGCTACAAGCGATTTGTGTTCATGAAGGAAACCTTCAACGGTGAAGCGATGGGTAGCATCAATGTGCCAGTAACACCCGAGCGATCGATCGCCACCGACAAATCAATGATGCCACCAGGCGCACTGGCTCTGGTTTATACCCAACTGCCCTATGTCATCAACGGTCGATCGATCCAGCAAAAACTAGTCAGTCGTTATGTTTTGGATCAAGATACGGGGAGTGCGATTACTGGCCCAGGGCGTGTAGACTATTTCATGGGTACTGGTAAGGTCGCTGGCGATCGCGCTGGTGTGACTGGTGGGCCAGGACAGCTTTATTATCTATTGTTGAAGAGCTAGTTGCTTGATGGTGGATGGTGGATGGTGGATGGTGGATAGAAAATAGAGTGATTGACAAATAACTCAACGATCCCCCAGTCTCCCCGTTTCCCCGTCCCGCAGTCCCCCCATCCCCCCATCTCACACATCAATTCAGCAACACCAAGTAAACGACGGATCGCGGTCGGCAATAATAATGCAGGTTATTTTTGGTAAAATATCAATTCGGACTACCCCACGCCACAGCCGATCCTCAACCATGCCCGATCTCAGTACTACTTCACAACCGATCCCTTCGGATGTCGCCGAGTTGCAGGATAAATTTGTAACTAGCACCACCAAAAATCAGTTGCAGATGCTCCCTCAAATCGTTGCTGTGGGGCAAGCAGGCATTGAAATTTTAATTAATTGGCTCCGTCAACAGCAGGATATGAAGCCGACGATCGTTACTGGAGCCGTGTATCAAGCTCTATATCACAGCGAGGTTCCTGCTGCCAAAGAGTATCTCGATCGAGAATTGCCGCTCGGCATCGTACCCTTACAATCGAGTGCGGAGATTGATTACACAAGTTTACAGAAATTATTGGCCCAACAAGAATTTCAAGCCGCTGACAAACTCACCACCGAAAAGCTCTGCGAACTAGCAGGTGCTAGTGCGATGGGACGCAAGTGGATTTATTTTACCGAAGTCGAACAACTACCCTCGATCGATCTGCACACGATTGATGCTTTGTGGCTGCTGCATTCCGAAGGTAAATTTGGGTTCTCCGTGCAGCGGGAAATGTGGCTGGGGATGAGCAAAAATTGGGACAAGCTCTGGCCCAAAATCGGCTGGAAAGAGGGGAATAATTGGACGCGCTATCCTGGCTCATTTACCTGGAACCTGACTGCGCCCAGAGGTCACTTGCCCCTATCCAATCAGTTGCGGGGCGTACGAGTAATATCTGCTCTACTATCACATCCAGCTTGGGATAAGCTAGGTGACTAACAAGCTCTCCATCGCTTGTCATCCTCCCGTCTTACCCAAGAAATTCACTGTTCACCATCCACTATCCCCCTAATCCAGAGATCTAATTTAACATTGGGACAGGAGTAGACAGCCCATCACATCTCCCATCGCCTTCATGCTCAAATCATCACATCGTCTAGCAGTATTGTTACATGGCGGAATTACTGGAGTTCAGGGGAAGACGGGATTGACGCTGTTGAGATATAGTCCCGCGCAGGTGGTGTGTGCGATCGATCGGGAGGTAGCAGGGCAGTCTTTGGCAGATTTGACAGGGATCGATCGTGATGTCCCGATCGTCGCTGAGATTGCCACAGCTTTACAATATCAGCCAGATGTACTGGCAATCGGGATCGCCCCATCGGGAGGCATCATCCCCGACAGTTGGCTGGATGAGTTACAAACGGCGGTAGCGGCTGGTTTGTCGATCGTCAACGGCTTGCATACACCTCTAGCAAATCATCCGCAACTTATAAATTTATTAAAACCAGGGCAATGGATTTGGGATGTCCGCCAGGAACCGAAAGGATTGAAGATCGGTACTGGTGCAGCCAAGTCCTTACTTTGTCAGCGAGTACTGATGGTAGGTACTGATATGGCGATCGGTAAAATGTCCGCAGCACTGGAATTGCAACGCACCTGCGAGCTGCGGGGGATAAAGTCTAGGTTTATCGCCACTGGACAAGCGGGGATGATGATTAGTGGTGAGGGTGTCGCGCTCGATGCCGTGCGGGTAGACTATGCAGCAGGTGCGATCGAACAAGTAGTGCTGCGTCATGGCAATGATTATGAGCTGCTAATAATCGAGGGACAGGGTTCGCTCCTGCATCCAGGTTCGACAGCGACTCTCCCATTGATTCGTGGCTCCCAACCCACACATCTGATTCTGCTCCACAAGATCGGTCAGGAAACCATCCGCAATTGTCCCGATGTCAAAATTCCCCCCTTATTAGAAGTCGTGCGGTTGTATGAGGCAGTAGCTAGCTGTGCGGGCGCATTTGGGGATGTAAAAGTGGTCGCGATCGCTCTTAATGGTGGCAAGCTCCCTGATGATGTGGTCAGAGCCGAGATCGATCTAGTCACCGCCGCGACGGGTTTGCCCTGTACGGATGCCGTCCGGTTTGGTGCTGACGTGTTGTTGGATGCGATCTTCTAGTCATACTGATGCGTGTGCGATCGAGTAACTAATCAACCCGCAATCTCAGCACCAGTAAAATTATTTTCACTATCCATCGTCACCAAAATACAATGTCCCCAAAATAAATCGCCATCGTTATGGTAGAAAGACACGGCAGCATCTGAGTCGATCGAGATAGAATCAAGTACCATCCGCTCTTTAAACTGTTCGGGTGTCAATGGTTCTTCGTCTTCATCCTCAATCCAAGTCTCATTTTTTATTGCTAGCAGCCCCTCAGCCGCATAATCCCGCGCAGACTGGGCATGTTTTTCCAACTCCTTCACAAAATCAGTAGCTCTTTTAAGTGCAGATGCTACTGCTCCGTCTTCATCGGTTAGAAGCTGGATCGAGAGTTTTGATTGTTGGACTATTAGCTGCCCCTCGTACCAGTCATAGTTTTCTTCGTAACGCAATGTTCCCAGTTCTGGGCATTCGATGTCTGGATAGTTCATAATTTCCACTCGATTAGCTCTTTAGAGAAGTATACCCAGCCTAGATAACTCTTCAATATAGTTCGGGTAGACTTGGATCTTCGCTAGTGTTAGTCCGCGCAGGCGGACTTTGCATCACCAGCGGCGGTTTTAACCGCTGACTCAGCGAACCATGTTAGGTTAAATCTCACACATAACCAAAACTAATCACCCTCATTAGTTCTCTAAACCTGAGAATACTTTACAAACGTTAACAATCAAGTTAGATTAAGTACATATCCATCCAACACATCCCGTTCTGCACAGAACACCAGCAATCATACAATGACCACAACCTTACAACGCACCCAGAGCGCAAACATCTGGGAACG
>NZ_JBGSPA010000098.1:0-5007 GCF_041738855.1 Chamaesiphon sp.
TGGCGTAATCGCCAGAATGATAACCAGCGTTAATCCAATTTGAATCCATCCCTGTAGCATGTATAAATATTCCTCATCTGCATCGGCGATCGAGCTTAATTATTGAAGCTTTGAATCTACCACTGATGTTGGCTGCTTCAACTATAATCGTGCCGTAACTCGAGCAAATTGAAAAGGTATATTTTTTGTTTAGCTCGGTTTGCTCCATCTCTATTTGGGTTTAAGGCATCGTGAAGATTTAATTGTTTAGATTTTGTTTAGTACGTAGATTTTAGGCTGGAAATATAAACATTAGGTCTTGGCTTTAAGCCTCTATCTAAAGAGATATTTATTATTAATAAGTTGAGGCGATCGCCCAAAAGATCTCAAATGGGTTTTATATTACAGTGGCAATCTGTCTAAATCCGATTTAGTCCCGATCACCACTAACACATCTTCCTGACAGAGCCGCCGATCGGGTTTTGGGTTAATATCAAAATGTTGAAACTGTCCGATCGCTAAAACATTGAGTCCATAATCGCTCCGCAGTCGCAGTTCTAGGATGGTTTTGCCATAAAAAGACTCTGGCACTTTGATTTCGACAATACTATGCTCGGGATCTAAATCGAAGCGATCTAAAATTCCAGGCTTAGTCAGTGTCTGCGCTAAATTGCAACCTGCTTCATATTCTGGTAGTACTACTCGATCGGCTCCAACTTTTTGAAGCAGTTTAGCATGAATATCTGAAGAAGCTTTTGCGATTACATATGTAACGCCAGCTTCTTTGAGATTTAGGGTGGTAATAATACTTTCTTGTAAGTAGTTACCGATCGCCACAATTACAGTATCAAACTCGAAGATTCCCGCCTCCCTGAGTGCTAGCGGATTAGTAGAATCTAAGACTACTGCGTGGGCAGAAATTCCAGCACTTAAAATATCAGCGACTCGTCCTTCATTAACATCTGTACCCAATACCTCATAACCAGACTGGTGGAGCGTTTCGCATACCGCCCGCCCAAATCTACCTAAACCAATTACGGCAAATTGGCGAGCCTTGTTCGGTCTCAAGTTACGAAAAAAGCTGAAAGCAGGACGTTCTATTGGATTGGACATAATTTTGATAATTGATAATTGATAATTGATAGCGGCTTGCGCTCCTCGGCTTTGCCGAGGGTTTAGCAAGACAAGACAGCTAGGTTTTTAGGGAAAGGATTTGAACCTCGTCGTAAAAATAATTAGCCCAAGAGAGGGTTATTTATACCCTTTATTTTTGTTAGTTAACTACTCATCACCTAATTACTTATTCCCCTACCCAACTAGCAGGGATTCTTCTGGATAACTGACAGTACTGGGTTGAGGATCGCCCAATACTGAGGAAATCAGTAACAAAATTCCGACTCGTCCAATATACATGGTCGCGATCAACACTAGTTTACTAAAAGATGTCAGCCCTGCGGTAATCCCAGTCGAAAGTCCGACGGTGGCAAAGGCGGAAACTACTTCAAACAGGATGGTGATAAAGTTTAGCCGTGGCTCGGCGATCGAAATGGCAATCGTCCCACAGAGGACTGTCACCAGCGAGCCAAAAGAGACAGCAGTCGCCTTGAGCAGCAGTGTATTTGGCACCTGACGGCGATAGAGAATGACCGACTCTTTCCCTTGCAAAACCGCATAAGTGCAGCTTGCTAGCACCCGTGCGGTACTGGTTTTAAGTCCACCAGCAGTGCCGCCCGGACTACCCCCTACGAACATGAGCGCAACCGTCACAAACAGCCCCGCGATCGTTAGTTTGGATTGATCGATCGTATTAAAGCCAGCAGTGCGGGCAGTGACAGATTGAAACCATGCGGCGAGTAGCTGCTCGAAAATATTCAGCGATCCTAATGTTTGGGGATTTCTAGTTTCGATCGCCCAAATCACTAAAGTACCTCCAAATAGTAAAAATAGGGTTGTGCTCACAGCTACCTGAAAATTCAATGTGCGTGCTGTCTTCATCTTTTGCCGCCGCTCTCGCAGCATCACATAGAACTCCAAAATCACCTCATAACCAATCCCCCCAAAGATAATCAATCCGGTAATTACCGCGTTGACTAACAGGGAACCTCGATATCCCACCAAATTATCCGAAAACAAGCCAAAGCCAGCATTGTTCCAGGCACTAACACTATGGAAAATGGCAAACCACAGCCCCTTTGCCCAACCGAGATCGGGGACAAATACTAGCAGCAGTAAAAAAACTCCTGTTAGTTCAAACAGCAGCGTTGTGGCAACAATCGATTGGAGAATTTGGTTACTACCCTGAAGTACGCGGCGATCGAGTGATTGTTGAATGGCAATTTTGTCCTTTAGCCCAAATCTCCTGCCTAGCAACAGCAATAAAAAAGTTGTCACTGTCATATAGCCCAAACCGCCGATCTGGATTAGCAGCATAATTATCAACTGTCCAAATCGGGAAAAATGAGTGGCGGTATCGACTACCACATGCCCTGTAACGCAGACGGCAGAGGTAGATGTAAACAATGACACGATCGGGTCATTCCACTGCCCGCTCGTCGTCGAGAACGGCAGCATTAGCAGCATTGCGCCAGTCAATATGATGGCAAGAAAACCCAGGCAAATAGTACGAGAAACTGTCATTTGAATTAATTAATAATTAATAATTAATAATTAATGATTATTAATTATTAAATGATTTTTTGCTGGTTAGAGATCGTCAGGCACGTTGTTCGATTGTCAACACATCTTACAATTAAAGCGGATTACTCGCTAGTCGGTTCAACCGGAGTATCGGTTTCGACAGATTCACCAAAGGCGACGCGGAGAAATGGTGGAGCTACAAAAGTCGTCAAAATCACCATAATAATAATCGACACCTGCAACGGCTTATCTATAATACCGCTTGCCGCACCGATTCCGGCAAACACCAAGCCAACCTCACCACGGGGAATCATACCCACGCCGATCGCCCAACGGTTAATGCCAGGGATGCCAAATACCGCCCAACCCGTCACCAATTTACCGATTACTGCCACCAGGATTAAAAAGACGGCAATTAACAATCCGGCGCGATTTTCCGGTACTGTCGGGTTCAAAACGCCCAGATCTGCCCGTGCGCCAACAGTCACGAAAAAGATCGGTACGAACAGATCGGCGATCGGTTTAATCAGTTCATCCAACTCATCCCGCGCATCGCTTTCATCTAACACCAATCCGGCAGCAAACGCGCCCAAAATTGCCTCTAGATGAATTGCGTTGCCCAAAAATGCCATGAAGAAGGCAAAAACAAATGCCGGAATAATGATGTTGCCGCGAGTTTCGAGTTTCTTGACAATCCCTGTAAATGCTTGATTGAAAAAACCGCCCAACAAAATCGAACCGATCAAAAATACGGTGGCACTGACGATTAAATAAATCACATTAGTAACATCAATCTCACCAGTTTTGGCAAGACTGGCAACTACCGCCAGCACAATAATTCCCAGCACATCATCAATTACCGCCGCACCGACAATGATTTGACCTTCCTTAGACTTTAATTGCCCCAACTCCGACAGTACCTTTGACGTAATCCCGATACTGGTTGCCGTCAATGCTGCCCCAGCAAAAATCGCTGGAATTGCCGCGACATGAAACAACAGCATCAATCCAGCCGTACCAGCAACAAAGGGCGCAGCTACACCCACACAGGCAACCACAACAGCCTGAATTCCGACCGCTTTAAGTTGGCGCAAGTCAGACTCCAGCCCGATTTCAAACAGGAGGATAATCACGCCGAGTTCTGCGAGCACAGAGATAACTTCGCTCTGGGACTCAAATACAGTCTCAAGTCCCTCTGGCGAAAGGTGATTGAGAGCTTGCAGTGCCGACATCAATAGGGAATCCGCTGCCGCTAATCCACCTTCAGGAAAAATTACCAGATGTAGGGCAGAAACTCCCACAACTACACCTGCCACCAATTCCCCCAGCACTGGCGGAAAATCTAGTCGCTTGGCTACTTCTGAGCCAACTTTACTGGCGATAAAGATCGTCACTATAGTTAGTAAGACTCCAGATAGAATAATCGGCGAATATTCTGCTGCTATTGTCGCCAATAGTGGGGGTGCGCTGGCAGCACTCCATAAAGTAAGGGTGTTGTTCAAAAACATGGTTTGTTGTAATAAAAACAAGGAGAAATAGCAGAAAACAACCGAATCGCTCGTTGCTGAATTTTAGCACTCACGCCGACAACATACACTTAGAGACCTTTCTCATCGACATCCCCATTGCCGCGAGCCTGCGACTCCCGCACTTACCGCAGAAGCCCAAGGGCAAATAACTATCAACTGTTTAACTGTCAACTGTTAATCGCTAGACTAGATGAATCCAGCCTTCACCGTTATGCCTTATGCCACTGCGGACTCAATTAAACTTCCCACATTGGCGTTGGCTCCGCCTTGACATCGAGCAATCCTCATTATTTTGGGCAACCGTCGGGTTATTTGGGCTATTATTCACCCTAGAGATGCTGACACCGCCTGACTATGTGATGGGCTATCTCTACATCATGCCGATCTTATTTGCCAAACCCCAGCTCAATCGCACTTTCACCTTACAAATAACAGCGATCGCAGTAACATTGACACTAGCGAATATCTGGATTCCAGGTGGTGAAACAATTCATCCGGCAATGGTAGCAAATCGATCGATCACTGTACTTGCGCTGGTAGTAACGGGAATTTTGAGCGATCGCAATCGTCACATTCAGCAAACTTTGGCGCAGCAGCAAGCCAAACTCCAAATTCAAGCAAAACTAGTAAGTCTGCGCGAAGATTTTGCCTCGACACTGGCACATGACTTGAAAACACCGTTACTCGGTAGTATCGAAACCCTCAACGCATTTTACCAAGAACAATTCGGCTCCGTCCAACCCAAGCAAAAAAGCGTATTAGAGATCGCCATCCGCAGTCACCAAACTAGCTTACAACTAGTCGAAACGCTCTTAGATGTCTATCGCAATGACATTGACGGACTAAAACTCGATCGTACCCC
>NZ_JBGSPA010000101.1:0-14398 GCF_041738855.1 Chamaesiphon sp.
TGGAAAACAGAAAATGAAAATCACAATGTTCTCAAAACGAAGGGATATCATCTTGAGCATAATTTTGGTCATGGACAAGAGCATTTAGCATCTTGTCTACTGACGCTTAACCTGTTAGCGTTCCTATTTCATACTGTTCTACACTTAACAGATCTTGCCTACCAACTGATTCGTCACAAGCGGGGTACTCGTAAAGGTTTTTTCCAAGATATCCTCAGTCTTACCAAATATTTGCTCTTTGAGAGTTGGCCATCCTTGATTGATTTCATGATTTATGGCTCAAAACCTAATCTGGCAACCAACTCCTCCTAGATTTTTGAATTTGGAATTGCTGGAAAGATATACTTTACCCACCAGCTTACCACTGACTGTGAGCGGATTCCCGCATAAAACTATATAGCGATCGCCAAATTGAAAAATTCTTGGTTTGGCAGGTGCTTCTGTTTGGGTAATAGCATTAACAATCTCAGTTGATGGCATATTTATCCCTGAAGACTTGCTTAAAATTTTACCGTCAGGCTCTTGCACCCAGATCGATACTCCCGATGTCGAAAGTTTATCGATCGTCCGTTCCAAACTAACTTCAACAGTTTTCCCTTCACTGTACATTTCGGCTTGTTCGGGAAAGCGCATTGCCACATATTCTAGCAATTGCTTATGAGAGGTAACTAAATTTTGCTCCATCTGCCATCCCGCCCAGAATGCGACAGCACTTACCCCAATGGCGGAGAGAGTTACTAGCTCCAGCGTCAACCGAAACTGTAACGAAGTCGGTGAAACTCGCATTCTGAAAAAGTTACGGATCGGTTTTGGGATGAAGTTCTGGCTGGGCATTAGTCGATCGGGAATTAGTGGAAAGAATTAAAAAATCTCAGCGGTAGCGCGAAGGGGATCGAATTCAAAGCGGCGATCGTAATCTGTCGCACCATAGAGATTGAAGCTAATCGTTGGTTCGTCGCCGATGGCTTCAATTTGATGAATAGCATCGGGCATCAAACCGAGAATGTCGCCAGGGGTGAGAATTCGATCGCCTGTGGCTTTGATGAGATTGGGAAATTCGGTGGTTGGCGATCGCTGCCAAAAGGTATTTTTTTCTTGTCCATCTAGCAGTGCCACAATCCCCCAGGTAGCGTGATTGTGAACTGGGGAAGCCGTTCCTGGCGACCAAACCACCGTTTGAATCGTCAGGGGGAAATCTGGCTCGTCGTAGAGCATTTGCACCGACCAACCCGTTTCGGGATCTGGTGGTAAAAAGTTCAGTTGCAACCACTCGCAACTATTCAGCAGCCGCCGCACTAGGGGGCAAATCTGTTGTAAGCGAATTCGATCGTCACTTTCTCGATCGACGATATCTTCAACATCGGTAAGGAAGCGATAGAGCCGATAAGGTCGATCGATCCAATCCTCATATTCGCCACTCTCACCAGGAATGCAACGCCCTTCATCTGTAACCAACCAATCTTGTTCCAACATATTTGCTGCCCTAGTGCCCGATCTCAAGTTTAAGAGAAGTATTCGCGATCTAGGTGATTCTTAGCTAATGGCAAGATGAATTTTTGCTGAAGATGATAATTTTTTTAACCTGGTAGAACATCTACAAAGGTTTCTTCAAGAATTCGAGTATATGTCAATAATACTCTAACTGTCTGTAGTCAAGAGCTTCAAGCGATACTATTCGATCGATCTCAAATGATTTATCTAATCTCCATGTGTTCTTCATCTGACACTCATCTTGCTGGATTTTAATGATAGGCAAGTCCAAAACATTGGACGCACCGATCGATTTTCACTATTTTTGAACGAGAGCATCTAATGAAAGTTAAATTTCTTGCTACATTTGCGGCTATTTCCCTACTGAGCATTGGTACGATTGCCCCCACGATCTTCTTTGGCACAACTACCGCAGTCGCCAATCCCTGCGCTTCTAAACCAAACCCATGCGCTGGGAAGGTTAAGGCTTCTAATTCTGTTGGTGGTCGATTGGCTCAACAATTACAAGGTAAACCAGTAGTTGTGGATATCTATGCTAGTTGGTGCCCTGCTTGCAGAAATATTGCCCCCACTGTTTCCAAAATCAAGCAGCAGTATAGTAACAAAATCACTTTTGTGACATTAGATGTGTCTGATAAAGCTAGTTCTACTAAAGCTGAAGCCACAGCCAAACAATTAGGTCTGAGTAAGTTTTTTGCAGCTAACAAAACTCAAACTGGTTCTCTAACTATCATCGATCCAGCAACCGGAAATATCTTAGGACAGCAACGTAATAACGCTGAACTAACTGCTTATTCTACCGTACTAGATTCAGCGATCGCTAAAAAATAGATACTCATGTGAGTAAATGGATACTCGATTCTCGTTGGCGAACGCCAACGATGTTATTCCATTTACTCCTACTCATCTTCCCAGCGACCGGAAATATTTTGGTACAACACCGCAATAATCCTGACATAACTGCTTATACCAAAGTATTAGGTGCTGCTATTACCCAATAAATAGGTAGTATCGATCGTAAATATTACAAAAAGCTCATGAAGATAGAACAAGAAAATAATATTGTTGACATTAATTCACAATCAAAAGGGCGCGAACAAAATATCCGAAAACCAATAAGGAAATGGTTATTATTTGCTGGACTAGCACTGCTGGGTTTAGTATTAGCTTTACTCATTACTGGCCCGATCTCTCAGGGACTCGAACACCTAATTTCATTTACAGAAAACCGCTATCAAGAATGGTTCTCCAAACAGGATACTGCTAATCCTTTGGTCCTAATGCCGCTAGCTTTTATTGGTGGTTTAATCGCTAGTGTTTCTCCCTGCATTCTAGCACTGTTGCCACTTAATTTGAGCTATATTGGCACTCGCAACATTACTTCTCGCAGTGATGCTTTTGTTAAAGCGGGATTGTTTGTATTAGGAAATGTCATCATTCTCGGTTTATTTGGGCTAGTATCATCATTTGCTGGCGCAGTCATGGTGGAATATCGCGGTCATATTAATGTGGTCGTCGGTGCAATTATTCTAATTATGGGCTTTGGCTTATTAGGATTGATTAAAATCCCCTTGCCCCAAATCAATGTCGATGGCTCTAATTTTGGCCCCTTTGGTGTTGGTTTGACCTTTGCCTTAGTCAGTTCACCTTGTGCGAGTCCGGTTTTATTTGCCGTTCTCGCCGCCGCAGGTGCCAGTGGTTCAGAATTACTCGCGATACTGACAATGGCAAGTTATGCCTTTGGTTATACGATTATTATCTTTTTAGCTAGTTTACTAACTGGTTTTGCCAAGCAAGCGAAACTCCTGCTGAAATATTCAGAAAGCATTACTAAATTTGGTAGTGCGGCTCTAATTTTGGCAGGGATTTACTATCTAGTTACTGGAATGCAATGGTTTTTCGGTTAGTTATTTATTTTCTAAATTGATTAATTCAAAGATAATTTAGAGGTAATTAAGATGTCAGGATTAACTATTTTCCAAGGTCGTTCCGCTTTTGAACAATTGAAAAGTGAATCAACTAAATTGATTCTAGTCGAAGTAAGTGCGCCTCACTGTAGCTCTTGCGATACACTCAGACCAGTGTTACACCAACTAGCTACCGAACAAAATGGTAACTTCGATCTAGTTGAAATCGATATGACCGAAGAACCAGATCTGGCGATCGAACTAGGCATTCGTAGTGTTCCGACAGTAGTGTTATTTAAAGGCGATCGACTGCTTGAAAAGATCGTTGGCTTGAAGCCCAAAAAACTTTATGTCGAAACACTTCAAAAATGGGTCTACCAAACCTGTGATTTAGAACTCGAATAGGTTGAATAATCTAGGCTAGAACAGGACATCATGGGATATTGTGATGACTAATCTTCCCTTGTATCCACTTCCATCAACAGCGATAGTTGTCGATCTAATCGACCCGCCTGCACGAGTTCGGCATAAGTATCCGCTTCGATCGCTAGTAGGCTGGAGCGGAAGTTAAGGTACTATTTCAAACAGCAAGTGCTTTACCCTTGTAATTCCACTGAAACGGCTTTGCCATCGTGCGGTTAAAATAGTCGATGAAGTCCAGAATCCGTGTTTTTAAATCAGCCTGACTGAGGAAATTGCCACGTTTGAGTAACTTCTGCATCAAAATCCCAAACCACATTTCAATTTGATTGAGCCAAGAACAATGCTTGGGGGTGAAGTGAAACACAATCCGATGGCTGTGGTCAGTTAAAAACACGGATTCTGGTTTTCATCGATTGGAGAATACCACTCTTACCCTTAATCCCTAAATCGATGTCTAAACCCTCGCTCATAGCCACATATCGAACTCGCATAGGCTGATTGATGGGTGTTTAAACAACCCATAATCAAGTGCCATTTAACCGCACCAAGATCCGTGGCAATGGTCTGTTGAACATGAGTGAGATAGTCCATTTCGGTGCGGGTTTTGCCAACACTGGCATCAATAACCAGCAAAACTATCTTTGCTCTGAGTGCAATTTGTTGCGGGGTGCTATGGCGATTGAGCATCTGCCCTATACTCAGATGCCAACCGAGATCGAGCTAGAACCAGCACAGGTTAAGGATATCGTGACAACGATATTCATTCAGACCACCCGCCATTTTAATCTGTAACCTTCACCACTAGCCAGCCTCATCTGTTGGGGCTAGAAATACAGATCTAACTATATCGCCGCGCTGTCCCAGTATGGTAGAGTCGCCCAATCCTTTCTTGGCGATCGGGTACCCTATGCCACCGCGATGACGGGCGGACAAACCGCCCCAGAACTAGCCGCCAAGAGTCCAGCCGCTAAAGAAATTGCTGCCTTGTGGATCGAGATTAAATCATGTTTTAATGAAAATAGCAAATACTAAGTACTAGTTCACATGGCTAAAGCGATCTCTCTATCTTCTGCCGATCTCAAACCTGAAAAGCCCAAGACTCAAAGTGCAGTTCGTCAGCGTGGCTCCGTCCCCTCGTCCGAACTCATCCCCCTTCAGTTTCGGATGCCGCCTGAATTCGTCCGCGCCTTCAAACAGGAAGCACTCAATCGAGACATGAAGCTTAATGAATTATTGAATTTCTGCTTTGATGATTTCATGAAAAATAACGAATCATAGCTACTACCTCTCAAGATGTCTATCTTGACATCATCTTGCATCACATTACTGCATCGGTGAACTCTTGAATTCATTAATTCATACTTTCAAGAAAAGTATCAAGTAAATTATGCAATCACTAGAAACCAAGCCATTGTTATTAGATGTTCATAGCATTACTCTTCGTGTCACCCCTGAAGAGTTTGAAAAGCTATGCCAAGACAATCGGGATCGATCGTTTGAATTGACAGCCAGCGGAGAATTAATCGTCATGCCCCCAGTTGGTGGAGAGAGTGGAAACTCTGAATTAGAGCTAGGCGGCGAGTTATTCGTTTGGAATCGCCAAACTAGACTAGGTAAAATTTTTAGCTCTTCCACCGTTTTTGTTTTACCCAATGGTGCCCAACGCTCTCCAGATGCCGCTTGGGTGGAGTTACCCCGCTGGGAGACTTTGACCCCAGAGCAACGTACAAAATTTCCACCCTTGGCACCAGATTTCGTCATCGAACTGCAAAGTGCAACCGATCGACTACCGCCACTGCAAGAAAAGATGGAGGAGTATAGATCGAATGGGGTGCGACTAGGCTTACTCATCAATCCCAAAAATAAGCAGGTAGAAATCTATCGACCAGGGCAAGAGCTAGAGATCCGTGTTTCTCCCACAGAGATCGACTGTAGTGAAGTCATGCCAGGATTTATCTTGAGCATGAGTGAAATCTGGTAATCATGTTTTAGTTATTTCATGAAAACAGTAATTAATTACCTTCATCGATACCGCTAATAAACCTTTTCGGTATCGCCGCCAAATTTTAATACTTATTTACTATGTTAATCGATCCGCCGAATGCAGATCGCCACGATCCGATCGCGGCTGTCGCGGTGGGAATTTTAGCCAGTGCTGGCAATCGTTTATCTTCGATCGCTGACAGCGTACAGAATAGTGATTTCTTGGCTGAATTTCTCCAACTCAAAGTCAGTCCCAATACCCGCCGTACTTACACCCAATGTCTCGATGATTTCTTTTGGCGGTTGGCATCCGTCCACGCCAGCATTGAGATTGTCAGAGAGTTTTTATCCTTAAATCAGTCTCAGGAGATCGGATTGGTGTTGAAGTATCAATCGAGTGTAAGCTGTTTTACATTTAAATCTTTTGACTGAATCCCTTGCAGCAAGCGATATAGACCGCAAATAGTGTGGTTTAAATGTTCGACAGCTTATGTAGTGATATGGACTTAACAGTAGTAGTTAGTCCAATTGCAACGAGCGGAAAAAATAGTAATGGCAGACAATCACAATACTATAGCTATAGTGGATCTCTTGGTAATAATGGTATTGATATTAAGCGAGGTGCTAAGAATTCAGGCAGTAACTCACGTCAAGTTTTTAATTACATTGCTTCTGACTTTAACTTCTGTTTGAGAGAAGAATTCTTTGACGATCAAAGTTATGCGAGATATACTTGGCACGGTCAAAGCTTGCGCTTTTGATAAAAACACGATCTATCGATAATGTCCCCATACCCGACAGCCCACACCCCACACCCTAACCTCAAATTATGACCGTGCAAAGTATAGCCAGTAGGATGAAGCTGACTCAATTTCACTATTACGACCATTATTGAATTTGCTATTGAATTCTCGATCGGTAGCATCGTCAAACTGTCGAGTCTTCGTGACTAGTATGTGTCGTAAAAATTGAAGTGCGGAATGTGGGATTGAATTCCGGTCATTTCATCCAAACTAATGCTGCGTTCTCCCAACTTGGCTCGTTCAATCGCCTGGAGGTAAACATCACAAATATCTGTTACCTTGACATCAAAATTTTGGTCGGGGGGGATTGAGCCAGTAGCCAGACTGATGGGGTTTCAGCTCGGCTTCTGCCAATAATCGACCGACATGACGTGGTGAAATCTCGATGACGATCTTTTGTTCGACCATTTCTGCCGCTAATTCTCGGTTTGTCCACTGACTGATTGGACGATTGTACTCATTTGGGTCATCACAATCTAGTTTGAATAGGTGTAAGATTTGCTCTAACTCAAATTTGGCTGGTGTTCCACTCCGCTGTCCATCGCACAATCGCTCTGCCACTGGGATTTCTTTTTCCTGTCCCTCCATCCATCTTTTTCGCCACAGCCTTGCCATCTTCAGACTAATTTCTAATTCCCGTCCAATCTCATGATGATTTCTCCCCTCGTCTGCCAGCAAAACTATCTTTGCTCTGAGTGCAATTTGTTGCGGGGTGCTATGGCGATTGAGCATCTGCCCTAATTTTTCTCTTTCCTGTGTTGTCAATTTCAGTGCTGTTGGGGCTAGTCTGGGCACTGTCTCGTTCTCCTATCAACCAGTACCCCCTAATACTAACCTAACTTCCGCTCCAGCCTACTAGCTATAATAACTAGTTAAGATACTTTCTCAATAAGTATTGCAATTTACCATCAACATTGATGTCTAATCTCGATTCTCCCTTGGAGAGGCTCCGCCAACGATTCATTCACAACCCGCTCCTGCACCGCCGTCAGTTGCTCAAATACGGCTTAACTGGATTGGGGCTGACAACCGCTGCACTCGCTTGGCAATCGCTCAAACCCCAAGCGACGGCTAGAATCCCTGTAGTCCCCGCCAATAGCCCGATGATGGGTAATTCGTTTAGTCCGATGCAGACTTTGCGGGATTTTGACTATGGTACCGTCAAACAGGAGAATGGACGGACTGTGCGGGAGTTTAGATTGGTAGCCGGAAATACGACGCTTCAGTTAAATACCGCCGTGTCATTCAACAGTTGGAACTTTAATGGGCGAGTACCTGCGCCGACATTGAGAGCTAAAGCTGGCGAACTGATTCGCGTATCATTTCTCAATCGAGCTGGGCACGCTCACTCGCTGCATTTTCATGGTTTTCACCCAGCGGCGATGGATGGGATCAAACCGATTCGCAATGGTACGGGGACGATTTATGAGTTCGAGGCGGAACCTTATGGGGTGCATCTCTATCACTGTCATGTCGCACCAGTGACGCGGCATGTTGGGAAGGGTTTGTATGGGATGTTGATTATCGATCCCCCCGAACCTCGCCCGGTTGCTGATGAAATGGTGCTGCTCATGGGTGGCTATGATACCAATGATGATGGCAAAAATGAGCTATATGCTTTTAATGGTGTGCCAGATTACTATATGATGCACCCGATCGAGATTTATCAGCATCAACTAATTCGGCTATATGTCCTAAATATGATTGAAATCGATCCCGCTGTGACATTTCATCTCCATGCGAATATGTTTCGGGTGTATCCAACGGGGATGACGCTAAAACCCACTCATAGCACCGATGTAATTACGATGGGCACGGCAGAACGGCATATTTTAGAGTTTGAGTTTAAGTATACTGGCGAATTTATGTTTCATCCCCACCAAGATTCGATCGCTGAAAGCGGCTGTATGGGCGCATTTAAGGTTATCCCAGCCACTTAATAGAAATTAATCGCAAATAAGTTGACATTAGTTATCATTAAGTACACAATTAAGATGATTAAACAGTGGCGATTCTTACATCCATAGTTGGAATCAATATTGTGCCAGTGACTTTGCCAATAACTAGACTGTTCTACTTTAGACCGAGAGTGTGTGCTTTCGATCTAAATTGTAATGCGATTTAATTAGCTGGCAATCGCCTCGATTCTCGTTCCGAGAGGCTACACCAACGAAGATTCAATATTTAAAATCATCTTTATGAAAACCATAAAAGAATATATTACAATATCCATTATTGCTTTTGCAGCTTCAATTGTAATTAGTGCCTGCAACAATACCACCACGACTACAACTAAAACCGAGACTAGTACTAGCCCTGCAACTCCAGCTACCACAACAGCATCACCAGATATGGCAGGTATGAAACATGGTGGCGGTAAAAAAATTAATATTAACAGTGCGATTTTATCAGAACTCGATAAACTCGAAGCTAAATTAGGTGTTCCAGCTCTATCTAATAAAATTCAAGCCGAACGTCCCTATAAGACACCTGAAGATCTGGTAGCTAAGAAAGTTATCGATCAAAAGCAATTCGACCAGATCAAAGATTTAGTTACAATTGAAGATATCGTCCTGACTGGAGTCGAGAAAGATGCTGACTACATGGTCAAATTGGGACTGATGAAAGGACATCTTTTTGTAGCGAAAGAACTGCTCGATCTAAATAAGCCTAAAGATGCCGAACCCCATATCGGTCATCCAGTTGAAGAGATATACACAGACGTGGTAGACCAACTAAATGAGCGTAAAGTCAAAGAATTCAAGACTACTCTGATTACACTTGAAGACTTGGTAAAAGCTGGAGCCAAAGATAATAGTAAAGTTACCACTAATTTCAAAGAATCAATGGTGGCGATCGATGGCGCAATTGCCGCATTACCAGAGACTCAACGCAAATCTCCAGCGTTTGTATTGCAAGTAATCAACGGACTATTAGATACTGCCAATTCTGAATATGGTGCAGCGATAACTGACGGTAAAATCAAAGCCGCGATCGAGTATCAAGACTCTAGGGGATTTATTGTCTATGCTAATATGTTGTACAAAGAAATTGCTACGACAATGGCCAAAGAGCGTCCCGAAGAGCATAAAGTAATTACCGAAAATCTCAAGCAACTCACAACTGCATGGCCAGCCGCGATGCCTCCAGCAACTCCGGTAAAAACAACTCAAGAAGTTGGTAAATTAGTAACCACGATCGAGCAAAGTACTCAGAAAGTCATTGCTACTATTGCTAGTAAATAATCGAATTTTAATCTTCAAAATTACGGCGGAGATCTACCCACCCCACTGGGCGGGTGACCCGACCAGTAGCCCTAAGGGCACCCCTCCGAGGAGGGGATTTTCCCGATCTACCCTCTACCCCCTAATTAAAGATTGTGGATTTTAGTTCAGCTATACCGACCTTTGTAATTACTCTTAGAGAAGGGGTAGAAGCCGCCCTAGTGGTGGGGATCGTGCTTGCTTGTCTCAAGAAAGCCAAACAGGGGCACTTGAAAATATGGGTGTATGCAGCCGTCGCTGCGGGGATTGCCGCGAGTGGGATTGTGGGGGTAGTCTTATCCCAAGCGGCGCAAGCACTGTCGCAATCCCAAAATCCTTATGCGGCGACACTGGAACTATTTCTAGAAGCGATTTTTGGGCTAATCGCGATCGTGATGCTCAGTTGGATGTTAATCTGGATGACCAAGCAAGCCAGATTTATGAAGGCGCAGGTAGAAGGAGCCATCGAGCAGGCAATGGCGACAAATGCTGGTTGGGGAGTATTTACGCTGGTATTTGTCGCGATTTTGCGTGAAGGATTTGAAACTGTTTTATTTATCGCGGCAAAGTTTCAACAAGGTTTAATTCCGTCCCTGGGTTCGGTGGCGGGATTGAGTGTCGCGGCTGGGATTGGGGCGTTGTTATTTAAGTGGGGAGTGAAAATTAACATTCGTCGCTTTTTCCAGGTGATGGGTGTGTTGTTACTACTGATTGTTTCAGGTTTAGTGGTATCGTCATTGGGACATCTCGATACGGCGATCGCCACACTCGCTCAAAGCGATCGACAGTCGGCGGGTATGTGCGTTTTTTATGAAAAATTTACCAAGGTGCATTCTTGTAATTTGGGTGCGTTAGTCTGGAATACGAGCAAAGTACTACCAGAAGATAAGTTTCCTGGATTGTTACTAAGTGCGTTATTTGGATATACAGATAAATTATATTTAGTGCCAGCAATAGCTTACGTCGGATTTCTGATTTCGATCGGGGGGATGTATTTCCGCAGTCTCAATCCCCAGAAACCAAAGCAGTCAAATACGCCCGTACCTGCAAAGACTAATTAAATCACCCAAGTTACGATTGATTAGGTGCCAGCGATTGAAATCGCGGCTAGTGATGCGAAGTCCGCCTGTATTGAAAAGGTGCTCTACTTGCGGCGTTTTTATTCGGGGGTTCCCCCCGAATAAGAAAACGACAAGACGGGGAAACCCCAAGACCGCACTTTTCGCTACGCGGACTAAATAAATTGGGCATTGTTGATGTGGGGTATGATTTGCCTAATCGAGACAAATCATCCCTGGATTCAGCAACGTTATAAATTGAAGTAGTACAGCTTTAGGCGGACTTTGCAGCATGAGGAGCGGTTTCTAACCGCTTGGGTTATCGCTAGTAACTGTAAGTTAAATATCGATCTAATCCAGTTCGATCGAGAACCTGGAATTTCCGTATAAAATAACAAGACAATCGATCGAGTGTCCCCATGACTGCTGCGCCCAAACATCAGAAAGCCAAAGCCCTCAAACCCAACAGCAAACGCCCTGCTAAAGAACTGTGTAGTGAATGTGGATTGTGCGATACCCACTATATCCACTACGTCAAAACGGCTTGTGCTTTCCTCAACCAGCAGATTCCCACATTGGAGACTCAAACCCACGGGCGCAGTCGGGATTTAGACAAAGAAGACGACTTGTATTTTGGCGTGCATCAGCAGATGATGGCGGCGCGCAAAATTGAGCCGATCCCAGGTGCCCAGTGGACGGGAATCGTCAGTACGATCGCGATCGAAATGTTGGAGCAGGGGCTGGTAGAAGGCGTTGTCTGCGTCCAAAATACACCCGAAGACAGGTTTACACCCATGCCGATAATTGCGCGGACTAGAGCGGAAATTCTCGCGGCTAAGGTAAACAAGCCCACCCTCTCACCCAACCTATCGATCCTCGAACAAATCGCCGCATCAGGTTTGAAGAAGCTCCTAGTCATCGGTGTCGGCTGTCAGATTCAAGCCTTACGCGCCGTCGAAAAAGAATTAGGCTTGGAGCAACTATATGTCCTCGGCACGCCCTGTACCGATAACGTTACCCGCGCAGGCTTGCAGAAGTTTTTAGAAACCACCAGTCGATCGCCTGAAACAGTAGTTTATTATGAGTTCATGCAGGACTTTAACGTCCACTTCAAGCATGAAGACGGTTCGACAGAATTAGTCCCATTCTTCGGATTGAATACCAAAGAATTAAAAGACGTTTTCGCACCATCTTGTTTGAGTTGTTTTGACTATGTGAATTCCCTTGCCGATTTAGTCGTCGGGTATATGGGCGCACCCTTTGGCTGGCAATGGATCGTCGTCAGAAACGATCGCGGTCAACAGATGTTAGATTTAGTAAATGATGCGATCGAGACTCAAGCTGTAATGTCCAAAGGCGATCGCACAGCCGCAGTTCAGCAAAGCATTCCCGCCTACGATAAAGCAGTAACATTACCAATGTGGGTAGCGAAAATTATGGGTGTCGTCATCGATAAGATCGGCCCCAAAGGATTGGAATATGCGCGGTTCTCGATCGATTCTCACTTTACCCGCAATTATCTATTTACCAAGCGCAATTATCCTGAAAAGTTAGAGCAACACGTACCAGAGTTTGCGAAGAAGATTGTCGATCGGTATAAGTTACCTGATTGAAATACTCCTGTCAAGAGAGCGCGATTGAATTCCGATCGTCCAGTACCCGAAAACTTATTGCAGCCTATAAGTTAGGATAGAGCATATGAAACAGGTATTCATCGAAGAAAAAACTTTCGATCGCATAGACTTTACTCAAAACCCATTAATTAAAGGTGAGTATGAGTATTGTAACTTTGTCAACTGTAACTTTTTAGAATCCGACCTTTCAGGTATTAAATTTTTAGAATGTGAGTTTTTAGGTTGCAATCTTAGTTTGGTCGATTTAGGCCGGACATCGTTAAAGGAGATTAAATTCAAAGATTGTAAAATGCTAGGTCTAAATTTCGGAGACTGTAATGAATTTGGATTTGTAGTTTCATTTGATACTTGTATCCTCAATCATTCATCATTTTCTGGTACGGCTGATCCCATAAAGAAACGAGTAAAGTTCAAGCAGACAGTATTCAAAAACTCTCAACTTCATGAAGTTAATTTTACTGAATGCGATCTAAGCTCTTCTGTCTTCGATCTCTGCGACCTGACCAGAACTATCTTTGAATACACGATTTTAGAAAAAGCCGATTTTCGGAATTCTTTTAACTACTCGATCGATCCAGAATTAAACCGTATCAAGAAAGCTAAGTTTTCGAGATCGGGTGTAGCAGGACTTTTAGATAAGTACGATATTGAAATAGATCTGACGAACTAGCTTTAAGAAAAGAAAAGTATGGTGGGCAGTGCCCACTATCTAGTTTCTGCGCGATCTTTATTTAGCAAATATTTATACATAGCCACCTAATTGAAAGGATGAAACTCAATTTCGATCTTCCAACTGTCAACTTTCAACTGAATTAAGCCACTCTTCCATCTGAGCCACCGTCTGCCAACTAAACATCCCCACAATCAAATCGTCGAGTTGCTGCGCATTCAAAGCAGCGAGTTGACTCGTCACCTGCTCCGAGGGTACATATCCCTGAAACTTCACACCAATAACTCTAGTGGCTGATTCCAGTTTGCCTCTTAGCTCGCCCTTCCGTTCTGCCTTATCCATTTCAGCATCATACCAAGCATCGATTTCTGCCATCGTTCTCATAAACTCTTGCTCCTCTGCACTTAAACTGGTTGTTGGGAAGTCTTGGAGATATACGCAATATTTGAGGCTTGCTCGTATTGTATCATTTTTCTCCCGTCGCTCTGGCGACAACTGTTCGATGCCCCCAAACGCTCGTCGAGCAGATTCCTTATTTCCTAGTAGCTTTAACCACATCGTTGCCGAGCTATATTCCAATTGCTCGATGACGACTATGCCCATCCGCAAAAGTTTGACTGTTTCGTACACGCCGACACCGAATTCTGGATGGGGTTTGGCTCCACATATACTTGGCACGGTCAAAGCTTGCGCTTTTGATAAAAACACGATCTATCGATAATGTCCCCATACCCGACAGCCCACACCCCACACCCTAACCTCAAATTATGACCGTGCAAAGTATAGCTCTAATAGTTCGGGACTACAATTGACAGTCAAAATCCAGGTAAACGGGTTTTGGTTATCGATGAGCTGGAGCGATTCGGGCGATAGTTGTTGATATTTGGCTGTCTGTTGTGCTTGCTTGAGAGTTTGAGCTAATTCTGCTTGTTTCGGCTCCCAATATAAGTTCTTGCGGGTAATAGATTTATGGATGTGCTTTTCCTGAACATAGCTGCTGTAATGCTCGATAATAATCGTCGGGTGAACCTTCATCAAGGCATCGAATAGTCCTAAATCTTCTTGCTCCCAGCCAAATTTATCTGCCTGAGCGACAAACATGAAATCGATTTCTAGATCTTCATCGTTTCTCACCTGAATATTCTGGATTGTCTCACCTTTGGACT
>NZ_JBGSPA010000128.1:0-2542 GCF_041738855.1 Chamaesiphon sp.
TCTAACAGCGTGTAGAGTATTAATTGGGCGTAAGGGAGAATGGTGTTCACTGTTCTCATCAATGTTTTTCCACGCCCTTTTTCTCATATTTTCAACCCCTTGAATAGTAGAGCTAATATACTAGTGCAAGATGTGAGTTTACCTATTTGGCGATCTGCCTGTAGACGACGCACAGTTGGAATCCACCGCTACTGCGGTGATGCAGTTTGCCACCCAGTATCATGCCAAACCCGATGGCACTATTTCTTATCTCAAATGCCCCGAACTGCTCAAACAGCGAGTGCTAGCCAAGATTCCACCTTTATCAGTGTGAAGATCGCGCCAATTGGGGATCGACGATCGACACCACACCACTAGACTTTGCTGGATCTGCTAGGCTAGGTTGAGAGGATGCCGATCGCGCTGAATCCAATCTCCAAAAGTCGAGCGGGTGGGTATGGAAAGTAACTGGAACAATTTTCTGAAAAATGCTGGGGAATGGGTGGGGACTTTTACGCAGATCTCCACTGATGGCGAAGTCCTCGGCTCGACACCTTCGATCCTGACGCTCGCAGCGTTGGAAGACAACCAGCTTGTCAAGTTTCGATTGCGCCGTTTTGCCAGCAATATTAACGAACAGCCAACATCCGATCGCGTTCAAGAGTATCGCTCCTTGGGTAGACAAGCGGTATTTTTCGATACTGGTGCTTTTTCTAAAGGTTCGCTCCAGGTGGCTCCGTTTGCAGAATTTGGCGCGGAGTATGGCTTTGTGGCGGGAAATCGGCGATCGCGTTTGGTGCAATTATTTGACAAGGACGGAAATTTTAGCTCTCAGACGCTCATTCGCGAGATTCGCGAGGGTACGGATGCTCAGTTGCGCCCAGATCTGACGGTAGAACAGTTGGTAGGTAAGTGGACAGGTACAGCGCAGACGGTTTATGCTGACTGGCAGGAGCCAACGACGTACACTACGAGTCTAGAAATTAGGAAAATTGGCGACTCGTTACATCAGCAATTATCTTTCGGCGGGAGAACGATCGCTTCAATAGCTCGAATCGATTTCCCACGGCTGCATTTTGACGACGGAGCTACGCCTCGGCAGGTATTATTGTTACCAGATGGGGTATCGAGCAATATTCCGGTGCGAGTCAGTCACCGACAAGCATTTGTGGTGGAAGCGGGGTGGTTATTGTCAGACAACCACCGTCAAAGATTGATTCGTAGTTACAACGATAAAGGCGAATGGATTAGTGCGACTCATGTCCTTGAAGAGCGTGTAAGTTGACACTCCTCAGATCGATGCAGATCGACTTGACTCCAGAGTGATAATATTTTGCCACACAGCAAAGGGAGAAACTGCTCCATATCCACTTTCTTGAGCATCATTGCATTCGATCGCAATCCACTCTCCAGTTATTGTTTGAGCGATATCAATTACCACAAATGGTAAATTCAACCGCAATGCTGCGGCTTTAGCGATTGCTAATGCCGCTGTTTGTTCATCCCGATTCCAGTCATAATTAGTTGACCAATATTGACCCGCACCGACACAATTTCCGTACCACCAAAAAGAGCGAAACTCGAATGATGCGGGAATTTTTTCGCTAGGTGGCGATGGTACCGGACGCAATTTGACAAATTCGCGACAGACGAGATCTTGCCACTGTAAGATCGGATCTTCCGCATAAATCTCGGTCGCTCGATCGTATTCTGCCGCAGTGTGGATAATAGACAGTGATGCACGATGACGGCTAGTTTGCCGACTACCTTTGAGAAATAATGGTAATCCGAGGATCTGTGCTACCGATTCAAAGCTAGGTGGTGTCGAGAACCACAAACTTTTGGGCGTCAAGCCCTCAATTAATGGATACCAATGTGTTAATTCACTTGCAAGTAAATATTGTGCTGGCGAGTGAATCAACAAGATTCCTTCGGCTGCTAATTGAGCATACAACTTAGCATAATTCGATACTGCTCCAAATCGACCGATTGCAGTAATCTGCTCTGGACGCTGCCACGGACGACGACAGCTAAAAAACTGAGTTAGATTGAAGTCATAACTCGGCAAATCGACCTTACCAACTAATACCCATACAGTATCTTCGAGTAAAATGAGATCTAAATTAGAACGATCGATTCGTGGCATACTTATTTAGGCGATCGTGATATTTTCACTATTTATGCCATACGCAAGAATACAGACATAAACGGTATGATTCTACTCTGATTCTCTGAAACACTTCTTCATTTTCTGGCGGCGGCTCATCCACCACAATCAGTCCTCGATGACCGCCAAAATCCTCTCCCAGTGAAGACAGCAACTCTCTTGCCTTTACTAAGTTTTTAGATGTAAGTTGTTCGTTGCCGCAATCTTCATTGTCATCGCGATCGATATATCGATCGAGAAAACGGTCGATCGTCTCAACCTGAGTTCGATGAAGTTTTGTCTCCTCAAACTCAGGCATTTCAACACTTTTAGGCTAACAGCAGAATTTTTTCAATTTTTGGCACATTAAAATCCACCATCAATATCATTAATAGTTGAAAAAACATTGATTTAAAT
>NZ_JBGSPA010000134.1:0-9427 GCF_041738855.1 Chamaesiphon sp.
TAACAGCGTGTAGAGTATTAATTGGGCGTAAGGGAGAATGGTGTTCACTGTTCTCATCAATGTTTTTCCACGCCCTTTTTCTCATATTTTCAACCCCTTGAATAGTAGAGCTAATATACTAGTGCAAGATGTGAGTTTATCAATAATCGTCAGTTAGCAGCGGCAATCAACTTAATTCGGCGACGATCCCATCAGCTAGTAAAATCCGATCGGTTAGTAGATCTGCCACCGTAATGCGAAGTTGACGATCGCGATCGACACTAAATAACACCTTGACGCGATCGACTCCTGGCGATCCGACTGGCGTTAGACTAGCGATACTCCTACCGCCATCGCGATCGTTTAGAGCTTTGACATCTTTAATACCACCAGTCAGACAGCGGGTAATCAACCGATCTCCATCAAAATAGACTTCGGTACCGCCAGTAGTGGCACCGAGTTCGCCAATGATGAGTTCGATACTGGGTTGATTGTCCCGTGATGCGCCGAGCGTGAGTTCGACGGGTTCGGACATCGGATAAGCTTGCCCTGATTGAATAATCGGATGCCAATTGTGCGCGTTTCGGCGTTTATCCCAATAGCGGACGCCATAACTATGATAGAGAAAATCTTGGACTTCAATGCCTTGAAGCAATTGTAAGGCACCATGCGCGATCGCTTCAAATGGTTTAGATTGACGCAGTTTAGTCTCATCAAAATATTGACGTACCCAAGTTTGCACGGCGGGAATTTGCACGCTACCGCCCACCAATAGCACGCCATCAATATCATTAGTTTCAATCCCTTGGCGTCTAGCTTGCTGGAGTACCTGCGTCATCGATTCATCCAACCTGTCAAAAAATTGATGAGCGGTGAGGAGGCGATCGAACCTTTCGCGAGTCAAGTTAAACTCGTAACTATCAAACGTGCGATCGTCAAAATATACTTCTGTCGCGCTAGTTTGCAACGAGAGCTGAATTTTTAACTTCTCTGCCAATCGGGTAATTAAAGGTGTGACGTTTACCCCTTGCTCCTGCGCCAACTCCTGCGCCACCCAATTATCAATATCCGTCCCCCCCAAATTTTGCCCCGCCTTGGCAATCACCCGCGCCAACTGTGGCTGTTGAGTAGCTGCTCCCAGGGACTTGTCGCCCCACTTTAACAAGAAGCCGAGCGGCTTTTTGCCCTGCTGGACTTGCTGGGTGAGTTGCACCAGCGACAAATCCAGCGTTCCCCCACCAAAATCGACCACCAGCAACGTCTCTGCTGCTGTCATCCCATACCCCAAAGCCGCCGCTGTCGGCTCGTCCAAGAGGCGAATCCGCTCGACTGGAAGCAGATCGCAGACACTACTCAACCAGCGGCGATAGACCTCAAAGCTATCGACAGGCACTGTCAATACCAAGGATTCGCCCACAGTTAGAGACTGCTGCAATTGCTTGATGATGCCAGTGAGGAATAGCTCCCCCACCCGCTCAAAAGTCATCGACACCCCATCCAACTCAGGCAAAAAGCCCTGAATCTCTGCCCCAATCCCCCGCTTGAAACCGCGAAAATACCGATTGTCGCTCTGGAGATCCAACCCCCGATCGCGTACCATTTGACCTAGTAAGACGCGCTCGGTACTACCATCTTCGACATATACCAAACTCGGAATCAACGGTGGATTCATCCCCCCAACTAAGGAGATACCTGGTAATGTCACCGTTTCAGCTTGTTTTGTCGCTGCATTCCAACGGCTAATGACAGTATTACTAGTCCCAAAGTCGATCGCGATTGCCATAAAGTGTGGTGTCAAGATGCTATCTCCTCTAGCCTACCATGATGGATAGAAGAGGTTAGAGGGTAGGGGGTAGAGATTTCCAAAGTCGATCGACATCAAATTTTTTCTAAATATAGCAACTATCGGCAATCGCTCGACAATCAATTAAAACCGATTTTATTATTCGATAAGAATATAAATGCTGGAGGTAATAATCAAATATTTAAGATAATAAGCACCAGGTAACTAGTGATACATTTTTGATATTTTCAATGCTTTAATCTAAAATCAAGAGATTAGGAATTCCGATTGTCTGTAATAAAGTAAGACAAACATTACTAGCTTGCTACTGAAGATAGACAGCGATGTTTATCCGTACTTGCCAAGGATTAGAAAAATTACAGTCATGTGATAAAAATCGAGTAGTTGAGTAGCTCAATTAAAAACTTCAGCCGTTAGACGTCAATTCCAATAAACCTAATTAGTGGAGAATTATCATGTCTTATCATGGCGATATATCTTCGAGTGAAGACTCAGTAGGAGTTGCAGTTGTCAATTACAAAATGCCACGTCTACATACAAAAGTAGAAGTAATTGAAAACTGTAACAAGATTGCCTCGACGATCGATGGTATGAAATTGGGATTACCAGGAATGGATCTGGTTATCTTTCCAGAATATTCCACTCATGGCATCATGTACGATTCACAAGAAATGATGGCGACAGCAGCCGAGATCCCTGGGGAAGAAACCGCGATCTTTGCTCAAGCCTGCATCCGCAACAAAGTTTGGGGCGTCTTTTCAATTACAGGTGAAAAGCATGAAGCTCACCCGCACAAAGTGCCTTACAATACGTTAATTCTGATGAACGATCGCGGTGAGATCGTGCAGAAATACCGGAAGATTATGCCGTGGACACCGATAGAAGGTTGGTATCCTGGTGACTGCACTTATGTATCGGATGGGCCGAAGGGCTTGAAGATTAGTTTGATTATCTGCGATGACGGTAATTATCCCGAAATCTGGCGAGATTGCGTGATGCGGGGTGCCGAATTGGTCGTACGCTGTCAGGGGTATATGTATCCTGCCAAAGAGCAACAGATCGTCGTCTCGAAGGCGATGGCGTGGATGAATAATACCTATGTGGCGGTAGCTAATGCGGCTGGTTTTGATGGCGTCTATAGCTACTTTGGGCATTCGGCGATCGTCGGATTTGACGGGCGGACGCTGGGTGAGTGCGGCGAAGAAGAAAACGGCATTCAGTACGCGGCTCTATCGAAGTTCGCGATCCGCGACTTCCGCAAGAATGCTCAGTCGCAAAACCACATCTTCAAGCTGTTGCATCGGGGCTACACTGGGATGCTCAATTCCGGTGATGGTGCTGAGGGGATGGCTGAGTGCCCGTTTGAGTTTTACCGAGACTGGGTTGCCGATCCCCACAAGGTAAAGGAAAAAGTGGAGGCGATGACTCGATCGACGATTGGCACGGCAGAATGCCCGATCGAGGGTATTCCAAATCAGAAGATTACTACACCAGTAGTTGAAACGCCGGAAGCTGAAAAGGTGATGGTTACTGCTAAATCTTGACCGCAGACACCTCTGAATAATTGTTAACCAAGCGCAGGGGTTTAAATCCACCATTAGGTGGGGGATTGTTTTTAGGGTGGGGCTTAAATCCCCACCCTGAAAACTTCGCTGTCTGTCTTGTCGCGCTATACCTGGAGGGAACCTGGTTGGGTTGGCAACCCAACCAAGAGCGCGCGCCGCAACTGTCAACTGTCAACTCTAACTGAGGAGGATCGATCGTGGAAGATCCACAGGTAGCAATTCGCATCAGGAAGCGATTGGAAGCCCTCAAGCGAGGCGGAGTCCATCGCGTCAAAGATCGAGATCCGATGCCCTCGTCTGTCCATATTATTGGCATTGGCAAGGCAGGAGCCGAATTTATCGCGTCAACGATCGAGCAGGCTCCAGCCGATTTCTTGAGTGACGATCGTCAGCGATTTACAGCTCTAGCAGTAGACATCGGTGATGACGACTTAGCCGGAGTGCGAGCTGTCGCTGACAGCTTACCCAGCGACAAAGCGCAGGTACGCACACTCGCCCTAGCAGTACCCAGCCGGGATGAGTTATTCGGCTCATTACGCCGATATCGGGAATATCTCAAGCTAGAGTATCCCCGCTACTATTGGAACCCCAATTACGAGCCGTGGTTGCCAGACTCGATCGCCATTCCCCAAGCAGGCGAACACTTTCCCCGAGCGATCGCCAAAGCCATTTATGGTAAAGCTTACTACGAAGGTGACAGACCACTCGATCGCGAGTTGGAGCTATTTGTCAACAGCGTCGATGCGACCACCTGTCAATCGATTGTCTGTGTTGTCTTCGGCTTGGGTGGCGGTACGGGTAGCGGCATCGTCATGGATCTAGCCCGACATCTCACCAATGTCAAATTTGGGCGACGGGCATTGGTACTGGGCGTTGGCATCGCTCCTTGTGAAGGCGATCTCGCCGCACACCAGAGCGGGAGCATCTTCCCGACGCTCAATGAGCTAGATTGTATGCTCGACCAAGAAAAGAATCAGGGCGTAGTCCAAGTCTGGGGCGATCTCTATCGCAACCCCTTCACTGCGGGATTCCTGATGGTGCCCCAAAAGTCAGCCTGGCAAGAAACAGGCGATTTGAGTGCGACCAACCAGCGAGTCGATCGAGAACTAGCTTCCTTCTTCACCCGCGATGCAGGGCTAGATCTCTATGAAACCCTCCGCTTACTCAATTGGGTCGGCGCACCACCCAGCCAACACATGGCTGCCCGCAGCCAGTATGGAGCGCGCTGGGCACACTTATTTGGCTTTACCACCCTAGAGTCAGACAACAGTAATGTACCCGCTCGACTTGGCGTGCGATCGGGCACCTTCAATCCTGACTTCTTCGAGATTCGCGCTTCTACGCCGCCAACTAGTGCCCTCCGCGCCGAACTCGACGACCTGGCAGCTAAAATGAACGCCGCTTTCGCACCCATTCTCGCACCAGAGATCGCACATTCCTTTCGCGAAGGCTCATCTTCGGCAATGAGTACCGCCCCCTACTTGCAGTTCGTGATTCCTGGTGCCACCAAAACCGCCCTCGATATCTTCTACGAAGCACGGCTAGCATACGACCAGCAGACCTGGGATGAGAAACTACTTCAACACTCCTGGCTACTCGAACTCGGTGTGATGCTCTCCGAACCAGCAATTCGGTTTGAAGGGATGGCAGGTGAATGTTTGTGGGGCTGCGCTTGTTGGGTAGTCGTTCCGTATAGTGCCATTCGCGGTGAGGACTTGGAAGCACTACGGCTAAAGCTGGAAGAAGTCGTCAAATCCTAGTTGGAGATTGGGTATGTCAACTGTCAACCGTCAACTGTTTAACGAGGTAAATTATGCCACTAGATTGGGCTGTAGTCAGCCAAAGGTACGGCAACGGCGCACAGGTGCCCACCGTTGCGGGGAACAAGATCCTCCAAATCGTTGGAGTCGATGAAGAAAAGATCCACATCAAATCTCCACTCTGGGTCGCCAGCCTGAGCCGAGCCAACCTTGAAAAAGGCGTGGAACTCATCGAAGAAGGCATAATCGATCGCCAACCAGGGCAATTCGTCGAAGACTACAAAATCTACGTCGCCGACGAACGCGCCACCTCCGCTGCCCACATCCTCAAAGACCTCGGCTTCCTCACCGAAGATCGCGGTTACTATCCCACTTGTTGAGGGTAGGGGGTAGAGAGTAGAGGGTAGTGAGTGGTGGATGGTGGATGGTGGATAGTTTACATAAAAACATCAATATCTCAATTCACTTTACTAGCCTTCCGACAACTTTTAGATCTTATTTGCAAGCACTGAAACCTAGATGGTGGGCAGTGCCCACCTTACAGAACTGCCCACACCAGAAATGTTTGCCGTGCAAGTATCGATCGTTTGCCGATCGGCTTATTACTAGCCTTCCGACAGCAGCCAGATAGTATCTGTAAACAGTGAAACCTAGATGGTGGGGAGTGTTCACCCTACATAACTAGAAACCCAGCGGAGATCTATCCACCCCACCCTGCGGGCACCCCTGTCTTGACTTAAACACATGCGGAGGAGACCTCCGCGTGATTTCAGTCGCTGTCTTGACGTTTTTTTATTCTGGGGGAACCCCACGAATAAAAACGTCGCTCCGAGGAGGGGAATATTCAAATCAACTTTTATCAACCCACACATAGGAACCAGAACAATGTCAAAATCCATGTATCACAGTGCCTCCGGCTCCCAATCCCCCCACTGCATCCACTTCCTCGGCATCGGTAAAACCGGAGCCAACATGCTCGACGCCATGCTCCGCCAAGGCGACCTCGAAGACCAGCTCGAAGACCCCCGCGCCCGCTTCACCGCCCTGCTGGTAGACATTGGCGACCAAGACATGTTCCAAGCCAAAGACTACGCCGAAGGCTTCCTCAAACGCCTAGAAGAGCGGAATATCCCACCCGATCGCGCCCAAATCCGCTTCGCATCCCTAGAAGTTCCCACCCGCGACGACCTGTTCACCTCCCTTCGTCGCTACCGTGAATTTCTCAAACTCGAATATCCACGCTACTACTGGAACCCCAACTACGAACCCTGGTTACCAGATAATGTCGAAATTCCCAAAGCAGGTGAATACTTCCCCCGCGCGATCGCCAAAGGCATCTACGGCAAAGCATACTACGACGGCGATCGCCCTCTCAACAAAGAACTCGATGACTTTGCCAAAAGCATCGACAAAACCAAACTACCGTCAATGGTACTCTGCTGCTTCGGCATCGGCGACGGCACGGGTAGCGGCATCGTCGTAGACTTAGCACGTCACCTCTCAAATGTCAAGCTCGGACGACGGATTCCAGTCATTGGTGTCGGTGAGTTGCCCTGTAGCGGCGACCCCGCAGCCTTCCGCGATGGTAGCCTGTTCGCTACCATGAACGAGATCGACTGTATGCTCGATGACGACAAAAATGCGGGTGTCACTACCGTCTGGGGCGACCTCTACCGCAACCCCTTTACAGGCGGCTTCTTCGCCCTTGCGACCGAAAACTCCTACCAGCGGCTCTCCAAGTATACCGATACAGGCGTCCCCAGCGAACGCGATCGGATGCGGCTCCAAGTCACCCACAAATTTGTCGCTGATGCTTTCATGCGGATCGCCCTCGATGACTACGGACGCACCATCTTCAAAGCACTGCGACTAGTCGGACAGACCACAGCACCCCACGAAGCAATTAGCACCAAAGCCCGCAACTGGACACTCTACGACATCGCCAAATTCACTCACCCCGCAGTGCAAGTCCTACCTGGCGAACCGTTGAGCAAGTGGCGTAACGTCATCAGCGAGTGGATCGAGCATATCCCCGACTATGCTGGATTGAAACCAGGCTTTAAGACTGACTATGCCGAGTGCATCATCCATGCACCACGCGAAATGTGGAATGACAAGCTCGATGACAAGTTCAAATCAGTCGTCTCCACCTTCCTCCTCGACTCCGAAGACTCAGCCCTCAACATCACTCACCGCGAATTCTTCGACCACCTCACTGCCTTTGCGGACATTATGCTCCCAGGCGTTGCCAAAGTAGACTTCGTGGAGTTCTTCAAAAGCCGCGATCTCTATGACACCCTCAGCTGGGACGAAAAACTCCTCCACCACTCTTGGCTGATGGATCTCGGCGTGATGATGTCGGAGCCAGCAATCCGCTTTGAAGGGATGGCGGGTGAATGTCTCTGGGGCTGTGCTTGTTGGATTGTCGTGCCTTACGACCAACTACGCGGTGATGCGCCAGTACCTGTCAACCGTCGGGATATCTTGGCGAAGGGAATTGCCCCGATGACCGGAACTGTCGTACCAATTCCCGCTTCTGCTCAAGCAGTACAAGCACTCTAGCATTGGCGATCGAGTGTAATCGATGGGGTGGGCACTGCCCACCCAGCATCTTTAACTTTAGGTGAGAAAATTTACGTCCAAATTAGCGATCGGGAGTTGCAGCGATGGTCATGCCACAAGTTTTTCCAGAAAGCACCAAGCACAATATCAAGCAAAAAATTCCAGTTACCATCGTCACCGGATTCCTCGGTTCCGGCAAAACCACTCTTATCAACCATATCCTCACCGGACAACAAGATCGCAAAGTCGCCGTAATTGTCAATGAATTTGGTGAAATTGGCATCGACGGACAAATTACAATCGCTGATGATGAAGAACAAATCGTCGAGTTCAATAATGGCTGTCTGTGTTGTACGGTTCGAGGCGATCTGGTGCGCACTCTCGAAGAGTTAACCCAACGAGCCGACCTCGATGCTGTCTTGATCGAGACTACTGGACTTGCCGATCCGGCTCCAGTTGCTTCGACATTTATCGTTGCAGATGAAATTAAATCTAAATTTAGTTTAGACGCTTTTGTCACCATTATTGATGCTCGAAATTTGGATCGAAATCTCAAAGATAGTCACGAAGCACAAGAACAGTTGGCTTTTGCAGATATTATCTTAATTAATAAAACCGATCTTGTCTCCTCAGATGATATCATCCAAATCGAACAGAAAATTCGGAGTTTCAATCCGATCGCCAAAATTTACCATACCGAATATAGTATCATCGATCTACCATTAATCTTGGGTACTAAAGCTTTCGATTTAGCAGCTAAGTTAGAAGTAGATCCATTATTTTTAGACGATATCGAACACGAACACGATGCGGCGATCGGTTCTTTTGCCCTAACTTCCGAACGTCCGATTGACATGAACAAATTCATGCTATGGATGAATGAGCTGGCTCAGGAAAAAGGTGAAGATTTATACCGGACGAAGGGATTGTTTTACGCGCAAGGATTTCCAGAGCGAGTGCTATTTCAGAGTGTCCGAATGCTCACCTCCATGAGCCGTGACAGGCTGTGGAAAGACGATGAACCCAAGCTGACCCAGTTTGTCGCGATCGGTCGGAACCTCGATCGACATGAGTTTACTGAAGGATTTACCAAATGTGTAGTTGCTGAAAAATAACTAGGGGAGATCTAAAATGTCGATTTTTGCAGCGGGTGTGGAGCAGTTGCGCCAAGGCAATCGCGCGGAAGCAATCGACACATTCGATCGGGTATTACAGCTAGATCCAGACTGTGCAGATGCCTACGGTCATCGCTGTGTCGCCCGCCATCAAACTGGGGATCGCCTCGGTGCGATCGCTGATTGCCACCGCGCCGCAGCCCTCTATCTAGAGCAAGGAAATCTCAAACAGCATCAATACGCCCGCAAGATGTTAGAAAAGCTTCAGAAGATCGGTACCTCAATATCATGAATCAACACGTCATGTCCGTTTGTACGAGCTGTGCTAGTGCCCACCGCATGAAGCAAGCCATCCGCCGCAGCGGTGGCGAACGCCTCTTGGCACAGTTGCAAACTAGCTACCAAGCCTCACCACTAGCATCATTTACCATCGCACCGAATGAGTGTCTGGGAGCTTGCGATCGCGCCTGTGCGATCGCGTTCAATGCTCCTGGTAAATACATTTACTCACATCTTGCACTAGTATATAGGCACTAAATTTCCAGTGAAACTAACTCGAATGCCAGCCCCTGTGACAACAGAAATTCTCGCTGACGCTCGATTTCTAATAAAAGTAGACTCACAGCAGTCTGTGGCATTAAC
>NZ_JBGSPA010000163.1:0-6487 GCF_041738855.1 Chamaesiphon sp.
GCGGCTAGCACTCAATGGACATCTACTTGAGCGGTTTATTTCCATGTTAGGACTTGACCCGACTTTGATTAAATCTCATCCTAACTACGATCTCCTGCTCCAGTATGGCTCTTTGACTCCATAAATTTGTCCGGACTATTGATCATCCCAAAATCTTTCGCGTAGCGTGCCATCGGCAATCGAGTGTCAATATCGATTTGAGATATTTAATTATTCATCGAGGACGAAATGATAAATTAACATATTATCAAAATGATAGCCTCTTAGTGCAAATATTCCAGCAATAATAGAGCTAATAAGATAAGTCGCTTGAACTAATCCGAGTATGGAAAGTGTTAAATTATCAAATGATTTATCTTGACAATTGACAGAACAAGTGATTGAAAGAATCACAAAAAACGAAACAACAACTAACATACTAAGAGAATGATTCAAGGCATAGTTAAGAGCGTCTCTACCGGATCGATCTATCAAAGGATGGGTAGTTTTTGTATTCGGCCACAGTAACCCAAAAATCGGTATTGAGGCAAAGGGCATCGAAATTAACACCATTGCCAAAATTACATAAAATCCAGCTGCTATCAACCGGAATTTTAATGGTGTTTTCCTCATAATTTGAATTCTATTTTTTCACTAAATGTGCCCCTGTAAATGTAGGGTGGGCAATGCCCACCACTAGATTTCAGGTGATAATTTAGCCTGTTATGTATTTAGTCTTCCCTGAATTTACGCACTAAACGTCAGTTTCCGCAAACAGCGCAATTTATTTCAAAGGGATATCGCTCACAATACGGTTCGGTTAAGTCCATTTTCTTAGATATTGTCAGTCCGCGAAGGCGGACTTTGCATCACTAGCGGCGGTTTCAACCGCTACCTAACTAGCTAACCGAACCGTATTGATATCGCTCAGGCATTAGGGATAACAGACCAAACAGTTAGTAATTGGGAGCAAGCGCGTAGTGAACCAAGGCTAACCATTAGACAGGTAGTTTTGCTATGTCGTGTTTTAGACTGTTCTTTGACCGATCTCGATGATGGCGAAGATTTATAAACAGACAACTGCCGTTAATATCGATCGAGTATCAATATCGATTCTCCAAGGAGAGGCTTCGCCAACGAACAATTCAGCATAATCGCTCGACAACTCGTTCGCGGAGCGTCCCGCTAGGGAATCGTTAGAACTGGTGGGTAAAAACTTATTAGTTCAAAAATCGCTCGTATTCGTCATGTTCGCCAATCCAGATCCAATAATAGTCATCACCTTCTTTCAACGCTAAGGCACGGCATCCACCACTAATCCGAACAGACCAAAGCTTTTTACCAACTTTCTTAAAATGCAAGGACGGATGAAGTGAGTTTTCTTGCCACAGTTTGTAAGCTTTCTTTGCCCGCCTTTTCATAACTGGCGACAAGTCTCTATATGCTTGCCAAAAATCAGAGGTTGTCGAGGACTTCATCTAGATTCCTTACGTTTTTATTAGCAATATCTGACTCTGCTCTGGCAATTAAACGATCGAGTTTTCCCGCTCCGAAGTCTGACTCAATATCTCGATCCCACTCTTCATCGAGATATTCTTGCAGCCACTTTGACAGATTGCGAATTTCGCCTTTTGGTAATTGTTCGATCGCTGACTGCACTTCTAATCTAGTACTCATATCAGATACTCTACTTTAGTCGCTATGTCTATTATATCAATCCACAGACACAGCGATCGAATCAAAACAGATCGATTAGGCTTTGCCTACTCTACGCGCTCGCACCAACCCCAAATCGATTACCTACGGTAGGCTACGCCAACGAGCTTTACCTACACTACCCGATCCCAACTAAAGAAATCAACATTAATATCATCACGAATCGTACCAGGATCGATCGAGTGTCAATATCGATCGAACAATTGGGCATAATAGATCGACAACTCGATCGTTAAGGTTGCTCGACAAACTTGCGGATATAATTATCGATTGCAATAATAATATGCTTTCAAAATATTTTAATTACCTAACAGATGCAAGTTTTATAAAGGATAATCATGGAAACACACTCTTTTTTCCTTTGGGTATTTATGGAAAGGGACGAATTATAACTGACGAAATTATTGAAAGAAAAGTTCGTCGCTTTATTCTTAACTACTATAAAGTTAGTTTGACGATAATTATTTTTACTGTTGTAGCATTCGGTTGTATATGGTCATTTCTGCTTACTCCTGTGTTTATGGGTTGGTTTTATTTAGCCACAAAATCTCTTCTAACTGGAGTTTAGACTAAAAACGAGAGAACGGCAGCCTCGGCGATCCGTGGGCTACCGTAAGGGAGAGAATGAGGGTGAAAAAGAAAACCCATCCAATCCCTGATATGAACAGTGAGAGGGTGTCTGAAAAGGGGGTAGAAAAGCTCCCAAGATTATGAGAATCTGTCTTTAAAGAAAAAAGTCGGACAGAAAATCATGAGAGCAGCAAGAAAATCATACATGAGCGACATAACAGATGAACAATGGGAGTTGCTCAAAGAATTTATCCCAGCAGCCAAAACAGGCGGCAGACCCAGAAAAGTAGAGGTTAGAGAAGTAGTCAATGCAATTTTTTATATCTTGAGTGCTGGCTGTCCGTGGCGGATGCTACCCCATGATTTTCCAGTCTGGCAGACGGTTTACGAGTATTTTCGGAATTGGCGAATCTATAAGATTTGGGAATCAATCAATCGCCAGTTTAATCAGTGGGTCAGAGTCAGCAATGTCAAAGAACCGACCCCCAGCATGGCAATTACAGATAGTCAGTCAGTGCAAATTGGGAGTACACAATCTGAGCCTCAAGCAGTTGGGTGTGATGGCGGGAAGAAGGTGAAGGGTCGCAAACGACATATTTTAGTTGACACATGGGGTTTATTGATGGTGGTCGTGGTTACAGCAGCTAACATGGCTGAACGGGAGGGAGCCAAATTAATTTTAGCCAAGTCTCAAACACATTACCCCAGGCTATTCAAGATTTTGGCTGATGCTGGATATGATGGTGCTCCGCTACTTCAATGGGTGATGGATACATATCATTGGATTTGGGAAACCGTCAAACGCACGGACAAAGCTGTTGGTTTTGTTCCTTTGCCACAACGCTGGGTGGTTGAACGCACTTTTGGTTGGTTCAATTGGTCTCGTCGTTTAAGCAAAGATTATGAGATTTTGACTGACACTTCTGAGGCTTTTCTTTACATTGCCATGATTCGTTTATCCCTTCGTCGTCTTGCCTGACTTTTCAGACACCCTCTGAGGCTCAAGAAACCATCGGGGGCGATAGCGGGTTGTTCTGGGTCGGTGTAGATGCCCATGTCGATCCCAAAAAACCAGTCCATGTGGTCTGCCCACAGGATAAGGAGGATCGATTTAAGCAGGCTGGGGATCAGTTCTTGAAGTTCTTTATCCACAGGGGCATCGTCGGAGCAGGGCAGTTCGTCAGCAGTCGGTAAGTATCTAGGTAACTCGTACTGATACATGGTGAGGGATTGGGTAAAGGGTAATAAATTTAGCAGTTCCTCAAAACTCAATGCCACGATAGACTCGTTCGATCGCAAAAGTGAGTCCGATGCTTTCTAGTTCGATCGTATCTCCAGCAGCGTAATTGGTTACTTCCCACTTGTCACGTTCGTTCTTGCGGAATACTTCAATTTCGATTTCTTCAGCACTGACGAGGACGTATTCAATTAAGCTGGTGGATCGCTGGTAGAGCTTGAATTTCTTGCCTCGGTCGTATGCTTCTGTACTGGGGGAGAGTACTTCGACGATTAGAGATGGATGGCTGATAAATTGAGTCGTCTGTCGATCTCGTTCGTCACAAGTCGCACTGGCATCGGGGTAAACGTATTTTTCAGATGCCTGAATCTTAATTTTTACATCTGAGTTAAGCGCGATGCACTTATCCGATTCGCTGAGGCGATCGTCAATTAGAGAGAATATCCTACCGCCGATCCTGCCATGATTGACTGTCCCACCACTCATGGCAAAGACCTCGCCATCGAAGTATTCATGCTTAACTTCTTGCTGCTCCTCCCAAGCAAAGTACTCTTGGGGGGTAAGTCGGGGCAAATGCGCTGATGCTGCAACCATATCTAACCTCAATTACTAAATTATCAGTCTCAACCCACATATCTATCGAAAAAAAGCGCGTCGTCTAACGATGATCGCCAGTATCGAAAAACAATGCTGGTGAAACATTGAAAAATTCTCCCAGAGCCTTAGCCATTGCTTTACTGATTTCACGCTTCCCATTAAGCACCTCTGAAGCTATTCCTTGAGAACCAAAGACTGATACTAAATCTTTCTGCTTTAGCCCGCGCTGACTCATCAGTTCGGTCAGAATTTCCAAAGGAGTAGCCCGCTTGAGCTGATAGTGTTTATCTTCAAAGCTTTCAATCAAATTCACCAGTAGTTTGAGCAACCGCTCTTGTGCTGGGGATAATGTCTCGCCTAGCCGCATTAATTTCGTAACTTCGGCTAAGTATAGTTCGTTCTCTATTTCAGTTTCGATCGCCTTGGGTTGAACTTCTGCCAACAATGCCGCATATTCTCGATCCAATGAGACTGTCATGATTTCCATTGCTCCTTGTCGTACTCTGCATGGGTGAGGATATTTCGGACAAAAATCGTCCCGATACGATAGTTGATTTCGGCAATTAATCGATAGTGGTTGCCTTTGATGTTGAAGACCGTATAAATGTCTACCAGATCGGCAGATGGATAGGCTTCCCTAAGTTCGACTAGATTTTGCCATTCGGCAGATTTGGCAGTTCTATCCCAAGTATCGAGCGCAACTTCTGAATCTGCATGAGTCAACGCGAATAAAACTAGTCTTTTACGGCTGATGATGTGCATTTACTATTAAATACCCTAGCCTAGATATTATATCTCTTTTTGAGATTCTATGTATGTCGAATAGCTTAGTAAAGAGTGAACAACAGCCGAACTGAAAACAGGGTTAAGCTTAAAACCATTATCCAGTATATCTTTTCACACGAACGCGCCAAATCGGGAAAATAGTACGCTAACAGCAGAAAGCCTGCTCCATCTGTTAAATGTCAAGTGGTTAGGGTTCTTCCGAGCTTTTGGTGAAAATAGACGATCGGGAGATTCTGGAGAAAAAATGAGGCTGTCAGTAACATGACAATATGACCACACAATTTTGCCAATGCCTGCTCCCTGGTTTCAACCTGCTGCGGTTGGAACACGAGGAGATCGACACAGAAAACTATCACATCACTGTAAACGTATCTTCAACCCAAACATTAGTTCAGTGTCCACTGTGTGCTTATCCAACTACACGCATCCATAGCCGTTACGAGCGAACGCTCTTGGACTTGCCCTGCGTCAACTACAGCTTGACCCTAGTAATGCAAGTGTGTAAGTTCTTTTGTGATAATGCAGACTGCATTCGACGGGTGTTCACAGAACGGATACCAGAAGTGACCACTCCTTGGGGAAGAAAGACAAGGAGATTAGGTCAAAAGCTCCAGATAATTGGATTGGCATTAGGCGGTGCGGCAGGTGCTCACCTCTGTCATCAAATCGGGATTGTAGCTTGTGGAAGTACACTCTTAAATCACCTCAAAAAGATATCCCTGCCTGAATTCGCGGTACCCAAAATTCTGGGAGTGGATGATTTTGCTTTTTGCAAGGGTCAGCGATACGGGACAATATTAGTCGATTTAGAGCGCAATCAACCGATTGCCCTACTTGCAGACCGGAAAGCAGAAACTTTAACAGATTGGTTAATGCAACATCCTGGGGTAGAAATACTCTCACGAGATCGATCGAAGACCTATAAAAGTGCGATGGATAAAGGGGCACCAGCAGCCATCCAAGTCGCTGACAGATTTCATCTGGTGCAAAACTTAGAAGAAACCTTAGAAAAAGTCTTCAGTAGTTATGGCAATGAACTTAAAGCAGTCGAACAACAGCAACGCCAGACTTCAGCTTCAACTGGGATGGTGGTCGTAACTCCCAAACCAACTACAACGGGCGTAGTTAAGGGATGGGGGAGTGTTTGTGTACTGGAAGAGTGACATGAGGAAAAAGAGAGTCAAAACGTTGATTGACCCAAGCAACGCGAAGGATCAGTAAATGATTGAAACCCGACTCACTCCAACGCATCCCAACACCCTTAAACCGTTGTTGTATTAACCACTTACAGGCACTCTCAATCATGCCAGAACCGAGTGGAAGTTGTTGCTGCTCAAAGTGTTGATAGTGGATGTGGCGATGATGACGTTGAAAATAGGCTTGGACTTGGAGCAGAGTAGTCAAAGACTTACCAGAAAACAAATTTGTGTTAATCAGTAACGTCAAAGAAGCCAAGACTTGATGATGTTGCCCATGACGAAGTAGATGCCGCCAGCGACCAAACCAGGCTCTAGCAGCAACAGAGCGAGGAGATTCAAACAAAGCATCAGTAGCCACTGCCCGTGATGACCAGCAGCATGAAACAAATCCAGAACGGCAACA
>NZ_JBGSPA010000178.1:0-11527 GCF_041738855.1 Chamaesiphon sp.
ACCCGTCATTGATTCAGTTTTGCCTTGGAGCAACATCGTTCAAGCTCATCAACGTTCAGAGAAGGGAGGAATGCGAGGCAAGATTGTCCTGCGATTGGTTGATGGTGGACTCGCAGTGAATTAATTTATCGACCAATCAAGTAGTGTCTCAAATCTGTGGATCGCTCTACCCCCCAGCGACCCCATAGCCCTTCAGCTCCAAGAGATTGCCAAACCATTACCACGATTCGACACAGCTGACGCTACGCGAACGGGATGGGTACTGATCAAGGTCAAAGCGTTTGGTCTCAACCGGTCTGAGATGCTTACACGTCAGGGACACTCTCCTGATGTGCAGTTGCCCCGCGTGTTGGGCATTGAGTGCGTGGGTCTGGTCGAAACCTCCCTTATCTCATCAAATTAGAACATTTGACTAATTCAATATAAACTGCCTCACTTTTATGTCCCCCAATTCTCGCCGTTCTGTAGGTCTGTTTGCCTGTCTAATAGCTCTACCTTTTTCACTGCTGTTCTTGGGTTATACAACACAATCCTCAAAGTCTGTTGAGGTTCACATTACAACATCAACAGGCACTCTCTATGGCACACAGATTATTCCAACGTCTAATGTGCCAGAGCCAGTGGTGCTGATCATTGCGGGTTCAGGTCCGACCGATCGCGATGGAAACAATCCTCTAGCTGGGCAGAACAACAGCCTCAAACTACTAGCTGAAGGGTTAGCTGGTCACGGCATTGCCTCGACACGATACGACAAGCGCGGTATTGGAGAAAGCTCAGCCGCAGGGCCTGAAGAAGTTGATTTGCATTTCGATACCTTAGTTGAAGATGCTGCACTTTGGATTCAGCAATTGCAGGCAGATTCTCGTTTCTCAAGCGTCACCGTGATTGGTCACAGTGAAGGCTCTCTGATTGGAATGCTGGCGACCCAAAAAACTGGAGCAGATGCTTTTGTATCAATAGCCGGACCTGCCCAAACTGCATCACAAGTCATCCGAGATCAACTGCGACCTAGATTGCCGGACGCATTATGGCAACAGAATGAGCAGATTCTTACTGCTCTAGAGCAAGGTAACACAGTGACCTCTGTTCCACCAGAACTCAACATGTTCTACAGATCAAGCGTTCAACCCTACCTCATTTCCTGGTTTCGCTATACCCCTGCTCAAGAGATTAAGCGTCTAACTGTACCTGTTCTAATTGTTCAAGGAACAACTGATATTCAAGTGCCTGTCAGTGAGGCGCAAGCCCTGAAGATGGCTAAGCCGGATGCGGGGCTTAGAATTATTGAGGGGATGAATCACGTCTTAAAAGCTGTTCCATTAGACCCTAAACAGCAAAATGCTTCCTATTCTGAGCCAACGCTGCCAGTTGTGCCTGAACTAGTTGAGGGTATAAGTCAATTTATTGTCTTCACCCAAATTATGGAGTGAAACACTTGCGATTTCTTCGCAAACCCTTCGGGATCATTCGCACCAATTTTCGCGCCTATCTCATCATCAACGCCATTGTGTAGGCTCGTTCATCGCTGGGTTAGTATAGCAACCGCCAAGGCTGTTAGGACGGAACAGCGATTGAAATCGCCGCTCAGAATGCAAAGTCCGCCTACGCGGACTAATTGAAAAAATGTCCTAACGATCTTGGCTATTGCTATAAAAATGATTAAACAAATACCAACGCGCCGAACAGCCTTCTTACCAACTTCTACAATCCTCGATCGAAATATGCTTAACACAACAGAAAACACGATCGCACCAGTCCAATCTGAAATGCCAACAGTGCTGCAACGAATGTCTGATGCCATCAACGCACACGATGTTGACGCGTTCGTGAGCTGCCTCACTCATGATTACCAGGGCGAACAACCGCTGCATCCTGAGATTGCCTTCATCGGAGTAGCCCAAGTCAGGGAGAACTGGACTGGCTTGTTTGCTCAGGTTCCAGATTTACGTGCAACTTTGGTCGCCTCAGCGATCGACGGCGACCTCGCCTGGGCTGAATGGCACTGGCAAGGTACGCACACGTCTGGATCGGCACTAAATTTGCGTGGTGTTTCCGTTGCTGGCTTACGCAACGGAATTATGGCTTGGGCAAGGATATACATGGAGCCGATTCACGATCGGGCAATCCAACTAATTTCACAATAAAAGGTAAATATCATGATGCTTAAAAATAAGGTGGCTTTAGTGACTGGCGGAACATCGGGCATTGGTCGAGCTACCGCGATCGCTTTCGGTGCTGCTGGCGCAAAAGTAGTGTTCTCAGGCAGACGGGATGTAGAAGGAGAAAAAACCGCCAAACTGATTCGTGAAACGGGTGTTGAATGTTTGTATGTCCATTCAGATGTCTCGAACGAGGAAGACATCAAAGCATTAGTGCAAAAGACAGTCGCAACTTACGGAAGGCTAGATTTTGCCTTCAATAACGCTGGGTTTGGTACAGTCCCAAAGCCACTACACGAGCAGTCTATTGAAGACTTTGACAGCACGATGGCGACTAACCTGCGGGGTGTGTTCTTGTGCATGAAATATGAAATTCAGCAGATGCTGACTCAACGGTCAGCCGGAGGAGGCTCCGGCTGCTGCGTTGAGCAAGCTCAAGGAGCAGGAGTCATTATCAACAACTCTTCAGTATGGGGATCGATCGGGGCACCTGGAATGGGTCCTTATACTGCGAGCAAACATGCTGTGATGGGTCTCACTCGTTCTGCTGCGCTCGATTATGCCAAGCAAGGGATTCGGATTAATGCCGTCAATCCTGGCTATATTCGCGGCACAGAACTAGTTACTCCTAAGAGTCTCCAAGAGATGGGTATGACTTTAGAGCAGTTTGATTCGATGTTGTCGTCGAGCGTCCCGATGGGGCGTAGGGGTCAACCTGAAGAAATTGCTGCAACGGTTGTGTTCTTATGTTCTGATGCTGCGAGCTACATCACGGGACAGCCTTTAGTTGTCGATGGTGGAATCACAGTAGGATAAACCGCGATCTGCTCTGGCAGATATCTCTTTGAGACCGCATTCCGAAACAAGTAGTTCATGCCAAAAGTTCAGGCGTTTAAGACAATCCCCTCGAATTTGTAGTGTTCCAGATTTTACACAGAACACAAGGAAAAACCATGAAACGATTTACCCTGTTTACGCTCCTCTATCTAGCGACGGGAATCTGCCTAACCGCGATCGCCCTTCAGTACCCTGACATGATTCCGAACGCTAAGACCAGCCTATTAGCGTCCGCAGGACTTCTATATCTTTGTGCTGTATTTACGACCTTTCCGTTTTGGCATCAATCTGTACAACGGTCTCAAGCGAGACTGCGCGATAAACCCGCTTGGCAACGAAACTTTGTGGCGATCGCACCTTGGCTGGTAATTGCATCAGTGCTCGTTTCAGCGATCGCCGATGTGCTCAATCGCAACTGGGCGATTGAGACACTTGCAAGTGCGGCTTTGGGTCTACCAATCATCTTTCTGAGTGTAGAAAATCTCTTTGTCAGAAACCAAATTAGTCAATAAGCTCATGCACTCAGCTAGGCAATGTACATGGAGTAAGGAGACACTGAAATGACCGATCGGCTTGATGCTTGCATTAATCGCGTTCGGACTAGTGCCGCCTGTGCCGACTGTGCCGTTGACCACCATCCGTGCGGCTGCTAATGTCCATGAGTTAACAGTGGCCGATGTTGAGACTTTTCTCGACGGCATCGTGCCACTCCAACTCGATCGCGAAGATGTGGCAGGCGCGACTGTTGCCGTTGTTGAGGATTGCGATCGAAGTTGGTAGTGCTTTGCTTGACTTTGGTTTTAGCGAACTAAAGCTGGGCAAGATCTCTGGTTCTACAGTGAGCGCGAATACACGGATTGCGAAGTTAGCAGAGTGGAGCGGTGCAGAAGTGGTTGGCATAAGTCCAGCCTCCCATCTAGGTTGGAGCGAGGTAAAGTGGATACTAATCAAAGAGCGGTGGAAACTTCGCAACACAGAGCGATATCTAAACTTAAAGAATTAGTTAATAGTTGGTAGCGTCAGTCAGCTAACAAGAAGGGTGAGATACTGTCCTTATTGGTAAACGATCGGGTTAAAAATTGATATTTTTATCTAGTTTAGATCGAAAGATTAAAACTAAAGATTAACTACCGATCCTTGAGTGTTTGAATTTGGTGAGTCTTGTAAAATGAAGGTATGGAAAGAAAATTGTGTTGACGCACTTCTGCGTTGGCGATCTCCTACGGTAGGCACAGGCAGACGTTTCACAAACGGCGCACTCTAGCTCTGCTCAGTGCGAGTAGCCTACTGTAGGCGATCGACAATTTGTTAAATAGTACGAGCATTTTAATAGCGCGATTTTTAGGTTTTAAGGTAGCTATTTTAATGTCGTCAGAGCCTGCTTGAAAGTCAAATTATTTTACGCTCGAATCACTACAAAGAGCGCGAACTAAATACCGATCGGTCGAATACTGAAAAAGTTTTGATAACACAACTAATCTATCTAGGAATTGCAATCGTTGGCGTAGCCGCGCTTTTGCGGAGGCAAACGCTTCGCGTTAGCGTAGCTTGCGCTTTGCGCTTACGAAGCAGGTAATCGCGCATAGATCGATCGGCGCATCGCTTTCCCCAAGGGAAGGCGATGCCAAGAAATCGCCGATACCTTTCAATCGAATATAGGAAGATAAAAATGACTCAACAAACGATTGACGTAAAACTTCAGTTTTCAGGGCAACAGATCGCCCCCAGTGCTGAAATCCAGCGTCTGGAGCTATTTGTAGGGATGTGGAACACAGAAGGCGAAATTTGCGCCAGCGCGGATGTCTCAGCCGTCAAGGTAGCCTTCGTGGACACCTATGAGTGGATGTCGGGTAAGTTTTTCCTGGTTCATCGTGCGAACGGACACATTGGGAATGAGGAAATTAACACGATCGAATTCATCGGTTACGATGCGTCGAGTCAGACGTACACCTGTCACAGCTTTGATAATCGCGGCAACGCCGACTTATTCCGCGCGAACCTCCGCGACCACACTTGGACGATTGAGGGAAAATCATCGCGGTTCACAGGCGTATTCAACAGCATTGGCAACACTTTGACAGGTCAATGGGAGCAGTCAAGCGATGGCTTGAATTGGCTCCCTTGGATGGATGTGAAATTGACGAAAGTATTTTAAGCGATCGATTACAACGGATGCGGCGATTTTCTCCTCAAGAGCATCGAAGCATCTACCATCAAATATTGGGAAGCTCAACCATGTCACGAAAAGCAACAGTAACAAAATCTCAGACTCTACAGCCACCAACCACCCCCAGTGCCGAACTCCAACTTCTGAATGTATTTGTTGGCAAGTGGCATACACAAGGGCTGTCTTACGGATCGGGACAGTCAAAGGAAAACCCCTACGACTCACCCGTCCGGTGGATTGGGGAGGAAACCTATGAGTGGCTACCAGGCGGGTTTTTTCTCATTCGCTCCTGGAAGGGGCAAATCGGCAACGTAGCGACAAGTGGGATAGAGGTAATCGGCTATGATGCCGCAAGCCAAACCTATCCCTCCCAGATGTTTGACAACTATGGCAGAATCGATCTCGGTCAGCGGATGATCCGTGATGGTGTGTGGTCGCATAGCGAAACAGACTACCGCACCACATATAAGTTTAGCAATGATGGGAATAATATGGCTACCCACTGGGAATGGTTTGAAGAGGATTGGTTTGTCTTGGCCGATCTGGAGGGGACTAAAGTAGTTTAGGCAGCAAGCAGGGATCGCTTAATTTTCTAATTAAATATATGTGGATAAACAATAAAGTCACTTTATTTTGCACGAAGATAGTTATCCTTGTCATATTTTTCAAATGTGAGTAAATCGTGAGTTATTGACAACTTACTCATATTTAACTCAATAAGATTAGTGGCTCAAAGCTTCTTTGAAAGCTAGTTTCACATCTTAAGATAGAGTAATTTTAAGTGCGATTTATTTATAGAATGAATACAAAACTAGCTTTACATTATTCTGTTTTGTTAAGACATTTTTATCTACTCCTTTAGGCAGAGTACTTTACTTATTCGATCGATTAACTTTAATACATGGTCGATTAATTAAGTTCCAAATTTGAGCAATCGACCCAAATATTCCACTTTAAAACTAATCTTATGAAAAAGCTAATTTTACTAGCACTGGTATGTACGGGATTCGCAGTAACCACGCCCCTTACAGCACAGGCACTAGATTCAGACAAAATCGCCCAGTACGAGCGCGACCAATATCGTGATAACCAGTATCCTAACAACCAATATCGCGACTACCAGTATCCTAACAACCAATATCGCGATCGCCAGTTTTCAGTTTATTATCGCAACCGTAACGATCGGCAGTGGACTTTTGAGAGTAACCACTACAATCGTCGCGATGCCCGACGTGCTGCCAATCGACTGGAGCGGCGTGGGTATCAAACCTACGTTCAACTCAGTCGAGAAGTCAATCGTGGGAATCGAGGCTAATATCTGCAATTGAAGGCGTTGGTTTCTATGCAGGCAGAGACTACGCCAACGCCTGACACCAAAATTAGCGATGACAATAATTTTGGGAACTTAAATCGATACCAAATTTGAATTGTTATTCTTTTCCGCTTTAAAGCATTTTTGTCGATGTTATTAGAGAGAGAATTTTATCGGTCTACTCAATTCGATTGAAGGTAAGAACATTTATTTTTGCTACTCAAGCATAATTACCCATGTCAAAACTTATTTCACTAGCGTTGGCGAAGCCTATCGGAACGATAATCGGATTATTAACAGTAATCTCCATTGCCCCTAAATCTGAAGCGATAACTACAAATATTCAACCGTCGTCCTTACAACAACCAGCCGCAAACCTCCACTCCCAAATTATTTTCCGAACTGGCGATAGAGGTTACTCTCGCCGCGAACAATGGCAGTATCGCCGCGACTTGAGGCAACAAAGACGTTGGGAACGTCGCCAATACAACCGTGATGGTCGATATAACTATGGCGATCGATACAACCGTGATGGTCGATACGACCGCAATCGCTAAACCAATTCAATTAAAAAGATGTCCTGACACCATAATTTGAGGCAACCTTTGTTGAGTATTACTCTGAATTTAAAGAAGGGCGTAGATTCTTTGGTAGAGAATCTCCGTCATCCAAAGATCGACAAGCGACTAATGTGGTTGCTAGTGGCAATTCCGATCGTCGGTATCGGTAGCTATGCTGGTTATCATCAATTGGTGACAGTTCCCCAACAACGAGCGCAGAGCAAGATTCAGACAGCCGCAGTCACGCGAGGTAATCTGACAGTTTTGGTATCTGCCAATGGTACTGTGCAACCTGAAAGTTCGGTCAATGTCAGCCCCAAAACCTCCGGTGTTTTGAAACGGCTGCTGGTTAAAGAAGGCGATTTTGTCAAACCAGGGCAGATTGTCGCCTATATGGACAATTCAAACCTTCAAGGGCAATTGCTCCAGGCACGGGGAAACGTTGCCGCCGCTCAGGCGAATTTAAATAAGCTGATCGCGGGGAATCGATCGCAAGATATCGCCGGATCGACAGCGCAGGTAGCTGAAGCTAACGCTAATTTACAAAAGCTGATCGCCGGAAATCGATCGCAAGATATCGCTGGATCGATCGCCAACCTGAATAGCGTCCAAGCCACCTATAGGCAAGCAGCCGAAGATCTGCGCCGCAACCAAGAATTACGATCGCAGGGAGCGATTTCTCAGCAGGCTTTGAGTCTGGCTCGATCGACTAGTGATAGTGCCAAAGCGCAAGTAGAACAAGCCCAGCAAGCCCTAAATCTCCTCAAAGTCGGATCGCGCCCTGAAGATATCGCCCAAGCTAGAAGCGTCCTCAACCAACGCCAACAGGCATTAAACCTCCTCAAAGCTGGCTCTCGTCCCGAAGATATCGCCCAAGCCCGCGCCCAAGTCATGGCGGCTCAGGGTGCAGTCGCGATCGCTCAACGGAATATCGACGACACCACGATCCGCGCCCCCTTCGCGGGGATTATCGCGCGTAAATATGCCGATCCTGGTGCCTTCGTCACCCCGACAACGGCGGGTAGTGCAGTGACTTCGGCTACCTCATCTTCGATTCTGGCTTTAGCATCCACTAATGAAATTGTGGCACAGGTAGCCGAAGCCAGCATTGCTCAAATCCGCATCGGACAAGTTGCGACGATTAAAGTTGATGCTTATTCTGGCAAAACTTTTACGGGCAAGGTGACACAAGTGGCTACTCAGTCATTGGTACAACAAAATGTGACCAGTTTTGAGGTGAAAGTAGCGGTTGCTGACCCCGAAAAACTACTCAGTCAGGGGATGAATGTGACGATCGATTTTAGAGCTGGAGAGCTGAACCAGGTGCTAATCGTGCCGACGGCGGCGATCGTTCAAGAGAAGACAGCGCAGGGTGTATATGTGTCGAAACCAGGCGGCGATCCGGTCTTTACGCCGATCGTGGTGGGGACGACTGTTAATGACAAGACTGAGGTTAAGTCTGGTTTGACTGGGAACGAACGGGTTTTACTCAGTTTTCCACCTGGAACCCGTAAGGTTACTCCGATTACACCTCCTGGGGGTGGGCGTAGACGGTAGATAGCCCCAGCACTCTCAGAAACTACCATTTATGGATACTTGAATTTATGCGTAGATCTAACCCACCCCGCCCTACGGGCACCTCTCCCAAGAGGGGATTTTCCCGCCCAAATTCTAGTTCTATAAAAACAAAGCAGACTGACAAGTCTCTTTTGCGTCCGTCTCGCCGTAGTAAGCGCAAAATTTCGCTGCTGGAAATATTTCTGATGGCAGTGGAAACCCTGTGGAGTAATCGAATCCGCAGTGGATTGACGATGCTGGGGGTAATTATTGGGATATCTTCTGTGATTGCGATTACTTCGATCGGTCAAGGTGTCCAAAAATCCACCGAGTCGAGCATTTCAGCATTGGGTACCAATATTCTTACAGTCTCAGCAGCGTCGGCGCGAACGGGTGGGATCAGTCAGGGGGCTGGTTCTGCTAGTACGCTCACTTGGGAAGATGCTCAGGCGATCGCCAAGCAAGTCCCAGCCGCTACGGCGGTTACAGCATTTCTACAACGCCCGAATATTCAGGTAGTGCGGGGCAATGTCAACATTGCCACAACTGTCATCGGTACGGATTTAAACTATCCAGCGGTGAGAAATGTCCAGCCACAACTGGGGACATTTTTCCGCCAGCAAGATTTGGATATCGCCAAACCAGTCGCGATCCTTGGTTCCAAAGTTCGAGATGACTTGTTCGCAACCTCTGAAAATCCGATCGGGGCTGATATTCGGATTCGGGGCAATCGCTATAGTGTCATGGGTGTAATGGAGACGAAAGGGTCGGTCGGCGCGCAAGATGCCGATGATATTATTTATATACCGCTGACTAATATGTCTGCCGAGATTGTGGGGAATAATTCGCTCACAGGCACGTCTATTAATGGTTTTGTGGTTCAATCCAGCAATGCCGACCAGCTCGAAGCCGCACAATTTCAGGTGACGAATGTCCTCCGACTGCGCCATAATATTCGCCCGCCCAAGGAAGATGATTTTCGCGTCACCAATCAAGCGGATTTGATTAAAACTTTCACTGATATTACGGGGTCGTTGACGCTGATGGTTGGTGCGATCGCCGGAATTTCGCTCGTTGTTGGCGGGATTGGCATCGCGAATATTATGCTAGTTTCAGTGATGGAACGGACGCGGGAAATCGGCTTGAGAAAAGCGGTGGGTGCAACTAGCGGCGCGATCCTCAACCAATTTCTGATGGAATCGATCGTCATTTCGAGTATTGGCGGTGGAATTGGGATCGGATTGGGTATCGCCCTCGCTTTCGCTACCGCTACGATCTTCAAATTTCCGTTTGTGGTGTCGCTATTGTCAGTGGTGGTGGGTTTTGTCCTTTCGCTGATTGTTGGGGTACTGGCGGGCGGTATTCCTGCTCGTAATGCGGCAAAACTAGACCCGATCTTGGCACTACGTGGGGATTAAATAATTATGGCAGTGCAGCACAGCGATTGAAATCGCCGCTAGTGCTGCAAAACCCGCCTACGCGGGTTAGAAATCTCAGTCCGCGAAGGCGGACTTCGCAACATGAGCCACGATTTCAATCGTTGGCATCTTATAACTATGGCAAGCATGATTTCGCTCGAAGATATTACTAAAACCTATCACTTGGAATCGTTGGCGAAGCCTCTCGGAACGAGAATCGCCGTGCTTTAGTAAATCATCCTGCGCTAGTGCTGGCTGATGAACCGACTGGCGCGTTAGATTCCACCACTTCTGAGGAGATTATGAATCTGCTGACAGATTTAAATCAACAAGGTACGACGATCGCGTTGGCGTAGCCTCTCAGAATGAGAATCGTCACTCATGATGCCAATGTTGCCGCTAGAACAAAGCGGATCATTCGGATGGTGGATGGGGTCATTGTCGAGCAGGATAAATAATCACAAAATCTGGATAATTTGTAATTTAAAACTTATAATTTAATCTCCAAGTATTTGTTTATTTTTAATAAAACAAGTAATAACATCTCAGTTAAGTTGGTTGCTACAACCTGTCAAATATATTTATTTTTAGCATAACTTTTTAATTTTAGACTTTCTGTATACATTGACTCGATTAGTAGCTAAAAAATCGCTATTCTGGGAGATGAAACTTCTCGATCGCTACTGATAGAATATAATAAAATACATATCTAAATTTTTGTTGTGCAATTTAAAAAACTTGCGATCGCTTTACCACTAGTTTTAGTTAGTCTGCTAGCTCAAGAAGTCAATGCTCAGGTCAAGCAAAATCGCTTGCGAAATACATTGACAGGATCGGGATATTGTTTAGATATCATCAATGATGGGGATAATAACAAACTGACTATGGCTAGATGTGCTAACGTTTCTGGACAACGTTGGAGCTTGACAGCTAGTGAGACAAATCCTCAAGCTTATCGGTTGCAGACTCCACTTACAGGCACTGATAACTGTTTAGCGACAATCGATGATGGCAATAATAATCGACTAACGATCGCTCAATGTAGCAATGCTCCTGGGCAACTTTGGAGCATTACACCTAGCAATGCGAATCCTGGTTATTCTGGCTATTCTAGTTTACGAAATGAGCTTACTGGCGCGGATAAGTGTTTAAAAATTATCAATGACGGTCGAAATAATAAACTGACGATGGCTACATGTAGTAATGTCGCGGGACAAAGTTGGAGAATTACACAAACTCCTTAATTAGTGCGTTATTATAGCCTCTTCTGAGCGAGAATAATTATATTGCCATAACATGGGATTTTGACGAGCTTTCCTCACAAGTTCCTCATCTTGTTTTGATATCATCAGAAGTAGTAAATTTTCTGATGATTCACGAGGATACAACTCATGAAATGGCAACAATTAATTCTGGCTGTTATAGCTACTATTTGCCTGATTTTTGCTGGAAATGCGCTAGCACAGACTGACATTAATATTAACAATACCAATCTGATTCGCTTTGGTGGCAGTGTC
>NZ_JBGSPA010000189.1:0-18105 GCF_041738855.1 Chamaesiphon sp.
GATGAAGTTATAAATCGGATTGATACCCAGACTGGTATCGTAATTTTCAGCAGACACCCACAGATGACTTTGCTTGATATCGGCAAACATTTCGGCGGCATTCTGGTAACGCTCGTACCATGAGAATTCGAGGTTGAGTGGAGTAGCTTGAAACTCACCCCACAGCCAATCACATAATTCGACCAGCGTTGCATCGTCAATTTGGGCAGGTTTGCTGTCTAGATAGAGTTTGGCGAGGGTTTCAACTTTGGATGTTCTGATGTTAGACCGAATATTTAGATCGGTATGCAAATCTGCCGATACTGAATTTGTATAAAGTTGTTTTGAAGGGCTGCTAATTATATTACTCAAGATCTTTCCCCTAAATACTTAGCCACATATTAGGACAAGACTGTGAGTATCTTGTGAGGAAAGTACGATCGTAAATTATTACTATGGAGAGGTTATAATTTCAATCTACATTTTTTAAGATTTGTTGAATATGGCAATCGTACAGCTAACAAATAGATCGGTAAATAGATAGATTTCAAAATATATCTTACAAACTGAGTATCTATCAATAGGAAGATATTTCAATTATTAACTATCTGACCGGAAGATATCTAGTATTTAACTGTTGTGACCCGACCCAAGTATATTTTAAGAAGGTAGTCGTAAACTATGATTACACTTGATATCGATCGCACCTTAATTTCTCTATTAACTGTAATGTGGTAATTTCTGGATATCTACTACTAGTACTGAGCGGCTTAAATAGAGTTACTATTTAAGCCGCTAACGGTTTACGCTTGTAAGTCCATCTAAACGGCTTCGCTATCGTGAGATTGAAGTATTCAACATCGATCGAGTCCACATACCTCAGCCCGCCTTAGATCATTATCCCAGAGCAACCGCAACATCGCATAATCCCGCTTACCCATGACTGTCGTTCGATCGATCCTATCGATTAACAACTGAAATTGGTCGATCGAAATCCCCCTCGTATCTTTGTAAGTCTGAGCCTTCACCGACTTAATATCGTCCAATCTAAAAACACACAGTTTACGCTTGGCAGCATGAGTGACAAACGACTTCAACGCAGCCAGCCGCGCATTCACAGTCCCTGATGATAACTGAGCTTCGAGCAAATGTCCAAGGGTAGGCAATAACATGACCGATCGCCTCGCGTTCGGACAAGTTGAGAAAGGCTAGAATCGTCTCTGGAGAAACCGATACTTGGAATTCACGGCGAAAAAAGTCTCTAAGTCCCGCCGCATCTTGGTGGAGTAGTGCGGACAATCTTAATTGCTGGCAAGTTAATCATGGAGAGAGCAGCTAGTTTTGAAATACTCGGTTCGAGCAACGCTAATGGCTAAAGATTGGGATCGAGAAGTCGAACGCGAAGCGCGCCGCCAAGGCGGTCGTGAAATGTCCACCATTAGTCCGAGCCAAGTATGCTGTCGGAGTAGATCTTAGCGATGTTTTTACCAGGTAGAAACCACGATCGATCTCCTCAGTTCGCCAATAGAACAATCTTATCCGATCTGGGTTGGCATTCTCAGGGATGGGAATGAGTAATCGATCGAGATTGCCCACTCGATCTGTACGGCAAAAAGACGTACTATATAAGAAAGAAAGTCTCGCTCAATGCAGGATCTCGCCCTATGTCTCGACCAGAATTCGCAGCCGCGCACCAGGCAGAAAAAACTAGTAAATCAGAGCGGTTGGAAGCACGTCTGAGCCGCGAACAGAAGGAATTATTACAATGGGCGGCAGATTTAGAAGGCAGAAGTTTGACCGATTTTGTGGTCTCTCACGCTCAAAATGCCGCCGTACAGACCATTTCAGAGCATACTGTCATCAAACTCAATCGCGCTGATAGCATCGCTTTTGCCGAATCTTTGCAATCTTCGCCAGAACTGAGTGAGGATGCACCATTGGCACGGGCGATTTCGCGTTACAAACAAAGTCAGGGGCTGGGATGAGCTTTCCGCCTTTCGCCCACCAAATAGCGCAGTTGGGAGCAGAACACGACCGCGCCGATTTTTGCTCTGGTAGCGAACCCCTAGATCGATATTTACGCGAACGCGCCAATCAAGATTTCAAGCGATATGTTGCCACGCCCTTCGTTCTCTATGACCTAGATGCAGAAAAAATTGCTGGCTATTACACCTTGGCTGCTACAGGAATTCAGTTTGAAGATCTACCAGAAGCGATGCGAAAGAAGCTGCCTCGGTATCCGATGGTTCCGGCGATTCTACTGGGCAGACTTGCCATAGACGAACGCTACCAAGGGCAGGGACTAGGAGCGTTTTTGCTCGTCGATGCCCTGCGACGGAGTTTAATGAATGAAATCGTGGCGGCGGCGGTTGTCGTCGATGCCAAGGATGACGCGGCGCGGGCTTTTTACGAATATCATAACTTTGTTTCGTTTGTGGGTCAGCCGTTTCGACTGTACCTACCGATGACGCTGATTGCTAGACAGTTCAGTTCGAGTTGACGGGAATGGCGATGATGACAGATGGCGATTAGAAATTGGAGTTACTCACATCTTGCACTAGAATGTACGTACTATATTCTAATTCAAACATTATCTTACTCCTCTTCTTCACCAAAATTATTGACACCATCCGCTGGAACTGGTTGGCATGATGGCCAGCATTTTCAGCTTACCCAGACCCTCAAGCAATTTACCGATACCGAAACTGTCGCTCCTGCTGCAACGACCTTAGCCGAATCGATCGCAGGGAAGACATATACCCGCACCGAACGCATTCAACTGGAAATGGAAACCCTCGCCCGACATTTCCAGCACCGCCGTCAGCTCCTCGATACCGTCCTTAGTGCCAGCCAAGTTGCCCAACTGCTGGGGACTTCACGCCAAACGCCCCACGATCGAGTTAGTTCTCAAACTTTAACTCAGTACTGAATACCAAGAACTCCTCAGCAGTCTCAAACAGCGGATTCGCACCAGCCAAATTCGGGCGGCTCTGGCGGTTAATCGGGAGTTGATTCTCCTCTACTGGCAAATTGGGCGAGAAATTCTGTTGAGACAGTCTCAACCTAGACTTTGGTATGCCCAACAGGTGACGACTAATGGTTGGTCGCGGAATATATTGTCAATACAGATTGAGAGCCAGCTATATCAACGCCAGGGTCAAGCTGTAACCAATTTTGAAGCAACTTTACCTCCAGACCGCTTCTCCAAAGGAGAGGCTTCGCCAACGGATCTAGCGAGGGCAACGCTGAAAGACCCGTATGTCCTGGATTTTCTTTGTTTGGGAATGGAAGCCCAGGAACGAGAGCTTGAGAATGCTTTAGTCCAACATATCGAGAAGTTTTTATTGGAACTGGGGGCGGGTTTTGCGTTCGTAGGCAAACAGTTTCCCCTGGAGGTAGGGGGTCAAGATTTTCGCCTGGATTTGCTGTTCTACCATCTCAAACTGCGCTGCTATGTGGTGATTGAATTGAAGGTGGATGAGTTCAAACCAGAGTATGTGGGAAAGCTGAATTTTTACCTGTCAGCGGTGGACGATTTGTTGCGCCATCCTCAGGATAAACCGACGATTGGGATATTGTTGTGTCGGTCTAAAAATGGGGTGGTGGCGGAATATGCGCTGCGGGATATTAATAAGCCAATGGGGGTAGCCCAGTGGACTCAGGCTTTGACTAAATCGTTACCAGATCCCCTGGTATCGAAACTACCTTCGATCGCGGAGTTGGAGGCGGAATTAGGTGCGATTGAGTTGAAGGAAGGTGGCGATGGTTAAGTCCAAACAAATTCCTGAGAAGTGTCGCCGTTGCGCTCTGCTAGGTGCTGCGGAGGCGCGATCGCGTCACCCTAGTTGTTGGGACGATCGGTTGTGCCATTCGCGGCGTTCTTATGCGCGTAACCGCGACAAAATCAATCAGAAGCGGGCATGAATGAGGATCGAGCAGGTGGATCAGGTAGATGTGCCCCAAGTGACTTATGGAGTCTTGCAGGTGTGGCGGGAGATGCGGGAGGATTCACCGATTCATGCAATCGGGGTCGAGGTCTGGGATGGGCATAATAAGTTAGCAGTGGTGCAGCCAGTCCATTGTGCGGGATGGTTGCCATCTCAAGTTCACGAGTATCTCCGGCAAGTTTTAGAAGTGTTAGGGACGGAGTATGGATTTAAAAAGTTGGCATCTCAAGAACTAATCCATCCCAGCCAATGCCCGATTCGTCCATGTTATCTATGCCAGAAATAATTCAGTTAACTATCTGGGACAGATTGGATCTAGCTACAACTAACTCAGTTGGAGCAGACTTCTTGGGGCTGTTGACCGAAGTTGATGAATCGATCGATCGGTTACTTCCAGCAGACAGACTAGAAGCAGCCGGAGAAGCAATCCGTAGGCTGGGTGAGATTTATGCCGTCTGTGGGATTGGATGAGTGGGATAATGAGTCAGTGCCATTATTGGAGTTACAGAGATCGATTGAGATGCCCCTGGTGCAAGTTTGGCTTGGTTTGCTACTGAATGGGTTTAAGATCGAACAGCGTGGTGAATTCTACGAGACAAAGCAGGTTTGGATTGTGCGAGAAATACTCTAAAATACGATCGATCTTACGGGAATCTGTGGGTTTGACAGAGACAGCGGAGATCCTACGGATTTAATTCTCATCAAAACAGTAAAATATAATACTTGTTGGAGATCGATTTTCGTTCCGTAAGCGCAAAGCGCAGACGTTGCCAACGCGTAGCGTTTGCCTTAGCAAAAAGGCTGCGCCAACGAGTCTCAATTACCATCATCAGCCCCTGAATCATTTTTGAGAAAAGAATGCCCTACTACAGCCAGATCGATCGCATCCCCACTTTATTAGAGGCACTCAACATCCACACGGTTGACGTGCTCAAGAAACTGGCGGGTTTGTTACTTGGTGGGAAATCTCCAACTCGCAAAGCCGAACTAGTTGAATACATCCATCAATCGCTGGAAGGCTCGACGTTGATAAGATTGTGGGGACAGTGCGATCGACTTCAGCAAGCGGCAATTGCTGAGACTGTCTATTCTAGCACCAGCGATCGATACGAAAAAATTAGGTTTGTGAGTAAGTATAATGAAGCTCCTAGCTGGGGTGCGGGGAGGTATGGTTATAGCCATGATTTTAAGCCGACGGCGTTGGATTTGTTCTTCTATAATTCCATCATGCCGCAAGACTTGAAACAGCGGCTGCGCGGGTTTGTACCGCCGCCAGCATCTACTCAGATTGCCAGTCAGGAGACGATTTCAGCTACACTGTCAGTGACGAGAATGGAGTTCGATCGCCAAACTCGGACGCGGACACCTTATGAGGTGGAGTTCCCGATGCAAATGCGGGAAACCGAGCAAGTGGCAAGGCGGGAGTTGCTAACGGTATTGAGATTAGTGGATTTGGGGAAAGTTGCGGTTAGCGACAAAACTTTTAATCCTTCCACTGCGACACTAAAAGCGATCGAACAAGTCTTAGAAGAAGGCGACTATTATAGCGAATGGAAATTCGACAAATCGCCAGAAGGTTGGCGTTATAATTACTCGATCGGTCAGATTAAACCCTTTGCTTGGGTGATGTTATTACAAGCAGGGAAACTGGTAGAGTTGAGTGGTAAAAATCTCAGACTAACAAAAGCTGGACAAAAAGCTTTAATCGAACCAGCCGAAAAAACACTGCAAATTATCTGGAAAAATTGGCAAAAAACTACGTTATTCGATGAACTGCGGCGAGTAGATGGGATTAAAGGACAAACTGGGAAAGGCAAACGTTCCCTGACTGCTGTTGCTGGAAGACGTACCCAACTTGTGGCAGCCTTGAAAGATTGTCCAGTCGGAGAATGGATCAGAATTACTGAATTCTTTCGTTATATTTTAGCGGCGGGATACGATCTAGTCGTCTGTCGCAGCCTCGAAAATTTGACGATCGATGGGGAAAGTGGTAGTTACTATGATGCTAATTTCAATATCGTCGAAGCTCGGTATATAGTCTGTTGTTTGTTTGAATATATCGCGACATTGGGCATAATTGATGTGTCGTTTCTTCATCCTGATGATAGTCTGGCAAACTTTAAAAATGATGGTAATGATTATTATATTGACAATCCTTTAAGCAGTTATGATGGGTTGGCATATTTTCGGATTACGCCTTTGGGTGCTTATTTATTAGGCATTAGCGATCTATATATTCCCAAAGAATTATCTCAGAAACAAATTCTGCGAATTTTGCCGAATTTAGAGGTTGTCGCGGTGGGTGAATTATCTCGTGCAGATCGATTGATGCTCGATAGTAGTTTGCAGAATGTTTCTGATTCGGTGTGGACATTCGATCGAGGTAAATTATTAGAAGCAATTGCTCAAGGGCGAAGTGTTGAAGAACTGAAAACTTTTTTGGTGGCTAATAGTGGTGAAATTCTGCCCCAAACTGTGCTCCAGTTTCTCGCAGATCTCCAAACTCGTACCACCAGTTTGCAAGATCTCGGTGCGGCTAGATTGATTCGATGTGTAGATCCCGCTTTGGCTGTCCTGATTGCTAATGATACTCGCACGAAGGCGTTTTGTTTCCTCGCAGATCGACCGACGGCGATGATGGCGGGAGCCGCCTGTTATTTAGTCGTCCCGACAGAAACCGAAACTAAGTTTCGCAACGCACTCAAGAAGATTGGATATAGTTTGCCCAATTAATAAATTATGTCCTACATTCCAGATAATGCCTTAATTATTCAAAGCGATCGATCTGTATTGCTCGAAGTTCATTCACCCAAGGCAAATGCAGCGCGAGATGCGATTGCTCCATTTGCAGAATTAGTCAAAAGTCCCGAACATATTCATACTTATCAAATTTCACCCTTGAGCATTTGGAATGCTAGGGCGGCGGGGATGCCTGTGGTGGAGATGATTGCTGCATTGCGATCGCATAGCAAGTATCCCATGCCGGAAGCGATCGCGCAGGAGTTGGAGACGTTGGGGAATCGGTATGGATTGACGACAATCGATCGGGTAGACGATACACTCCTACTGACGATGGTAGATTTACCCCTGGCGGAATTACTCAGTCGAGATCGAGATGTTTCCCAGTTCCTTGCCCAGCGGCGCAGCGATCTGGTATTTGAAGTCGATCCCGCCCATCGGGGGGTACTCAAGCAAGCCTTGTTAATTGCCGGATATCCGGCAGAAGATTTGGCGGGATATGTCGATGGTGACAGGCTGGAAGTTGAATTACGAGAGACTTGTCGATCGGGACAACCGTTTGGGTTACGTGACTATCAAACTGAAGCTGTAGCTGCATTTTACCAGGCAGGATTGGCACGGGGTGGGAGTGGCACGATCGTTTTACCTTGTGGGGCGGGGAAAACGATGGTAGGATTGGCGGCGATCGCCACGATCCAGGAAAATACGCTCATCTTGACGAGTAGCTTAACCTCCGTGCGCCAGTGGCAGCGAGAATTGCTGGATAAGACCAATTTAGCACCCGACTCGATCGCTGAATATAGCGGCGAGAGCAAACAAACTGCCCCGATTACCCTGGCTACCTATCAGATTTTGAGCTATCGCTCAAGTAAAACCGATGAATTTCCCCATTTTCAACTCTTTAGTGCCAGAGCTTGGGGCTTGATTATCTACGATGAGGTACATTTACTCCCAGCACCAATTTTTCGGATTACCGCCCAATTGCAAGCTCGGCGGCGATTGGGATTGACTGCAACACTAATTCGGGAAGATGGAAAAGAAGGCGATGTCTTTGCCCTAATCGGCCCGAAACGCTATGATGTCCCCTGGCGGGAACTTGAAGGGCAGGGGTTTATTGCTCCAGCAGAATGTACAGAAATTCGAGTCGCCCAAGATCCGGCTGGACAAATGGAATATGCCCTCGCTGCCAAAAGACATCAATTTCGCATCGCTGCCGAAAATCCGCGCAAAAATACGGTAGTGCAGTCTCTCTTGGCAAAATTACCCGGACATCGCATTTTAATCATCGGCGAGTATTTAGACCAATTAAATGCGTTAGCCAAGCTAACTGGTTTACCACTAGTAACAGGCAAAACCTCCCAACCGGAACGCGATCGACTGTATGATGAATTTCGGGCTGGGAAGATTACAGGTTTAATCCTCTCACGGGTGGGTAACTTTGCCTTGGATCTGCCTGATGCCGATGTGTTGATTCAAGTCTCTGGGAAATATGGCTCACGTCAGGAGGAAGCCCAACGGTTGGGGCGGGTATTGCGGCCTAAATCTGATGGTCGAGCAGCGCAATTTTATACCTTAGTTTCACTCCGTACCTGTGAGGAGGATTTCGCCCGACACCGCCAATTGTTTCTATCTGAACAAGGCTACCTCTATCGGATCGAATCTAACGGATAAGGCGTGTCATCAATTAAATCTAGGCTCTATGCAGAGACAGCCATTTAGTCAAGGAATATCTAATAATTTGCGGATTAGATCTCTCAGTTCTCGTCCTTGAAAAGTTGGTTTTCCATGAATCCAATTATGGGGTTATTTGCATAGTGCGATTCGTTTAACTGAAATCAGCCCAATCTAAGGGTTTGAAGGATAGTTAGCTAGATTCTTAGGAATCTTGACAACTTGATGCTGATAGAGGTGAAAGCCCTCTCCTAGAGAGTGTTCTAGTGAAAGCATATCCCTTACGGTCGCGACTAGTCCTCAACCCGTAAAGCAGGGATAAAAGCTCTCAAACTGTCAGCCTAAGATGGTGGCGAGCAAGCAAGTACCCATGATGACGAACAGGAATCCTTTCCAAAAGACCGTCAAAGCCAACCAGCGCAATCAGGCTGAATCGCTGGAGCCAAAAGGCAATAGTCAGAGGTTGAATGATTTTGCAGCATTCAACAACACTTCCAATTTGACTCGGTTTATTAGGGACATCTAAAGGTACAACCAATCAACATCAGGAACGAAGTAATCTCATTTTAGCTCTCTTTTTGAGTAGGTGCTAACCGGATGCTAAATGAGACAGGATTTCAGAAAAAGCCAAGGCTAAAATGTAATGTTTTAGATCTGCCCACTTCTGGACGGTGATTTAAACGGAAAAGCTACCAAATAGAGTTAAATGTCTAAAACATATCCAGTTAACAAACTGAATAATGTGGAATGGTCACAAATCAATTGGCGAACGTGCTCCCGTTAACTATTCCTCGTATCTGCGATATCCAGTTACCAATCGATCGCCATTATTCGATACATGGATCTCGATTTGGTCACTTGCCCAGGTAATTTGGTCTTGTAATTGAGGATTGAAAATATGCAGCCGCTGATTACTAGATGACACCGGAGAATTTGGTGAATGCACCGCTAGTTCTTGGATGTATGAGCCATCAATTAGGAGATCGAGTTCTTCGAGCAATTCTGCTGCCCCCGCAGGCGCATCGGGAGCTTGCAGCTTTTCTAAAGTGAACCCCGTAAATGCCATCACAGTTAATCCAGCCGCCTTCACCTGACGGGCTAGTTTTGCCAGTCCAGGGGCTTGCCAAAACGGTTCGCCACCTGAGAAGGTTACGCCAGTATCGCGTGGGTTGCTGAGGATTTTGAGAGCAAGATCTTCGATCGAAATCAGTTGATTAAGCTCGAATGACCACGATTCGGGATTAAAGCAATCGGGGCAATGGCGCGAGCAGCCCTGCACCCACACAACAGCACGGCAACCTGGGCCGTTTACTGCCGATTCATTGACGTAGCCCATGAGGTTTAAATAACCAGCGGGAATTTGGGGCAGATTGAGGGTTGGTTGTAAAGATTGTGAATTCATCTGATGACTCCGATTGAACTGTAATCTTGATGTGTGGTGCAGGTGCTAGGCGATTGGGCAAAGCCCACGCTGTGCCTAATGGCAGGCTTCGCCAACGCGAACGAACTATGATCTGGTAGCTTCTAATTGAGCCTGACTGTGAGGACTTTTGAAGGTGAGTTGAGCATTAGCTCGTTGGCAAGCTGTCATTGTTTTGACATGCTCTTGTTCGTCGTCGCGAATATTTACAAATACGTCATATAAGTTGTTGACTGATGGCCGACGGGGTTCGAATTTTTGTCCAGTTTGGAACTCATCAAACATATATAAATCACCATTTCGATAATATTGAATCGCGATTTGTGGTGCGGGTTGTGCTTTCAGTTCGGCGGCATTTTCTGTTGAATATTTGTTGTAGCTATCGTAGGCATGACCTTCGACCAATTCCATGAAGTTATAGGCTGCTTTGGGCTGAATTACATATAATACAACAGCAATCCAGTAGTAAAGTAAGGCAACGGAGCGGGCGAGGAATCGTTCGCGAAGCGTCGCCTATGGTGAATCGATCCACACTTTATCGCCGCCCAATTCTTCCATAATTAATAGGTGGTGCAGTTCATTCCAGGATTCGGCAAAATGTATTTTCAACCAATCCGATTTCCGCCACCATCCCAGGGTTTCATAAAAGTGGAGTACAGATAGGTAGGAAAAATAAGGTACCCGCGCTACGGTTTCCAGTACATAAAATCGGGGAATAGGTCGATCTAGGGTAAACTGTATTAATCACAAATACCAGCACACCAACTAGTAAACGAATCATGCTCAATGCTCCTGCGTAACATCTGTTTGGGTCTATATCTCCATCCTAGAGATCCCCATCGGGATCGCAAGATGGTTACATTTTCCCCCTATAGTTACCAACAGTAAAAGATTGGGTGAAGATCGAGTGTTGAGGCAATTCTAAAGAAATAATTAAGCTCGGTCTAATCGATCCTAAAGTTTAGGTGAGCGATGCCATCAATTCGGCGACAGGTAGGATCTTTGCCACAGGTTTTACCGCACCACCAGAAAACATTAACCCCCGATCGATATCGCCTTGGGCGGCTTTGCTCAGAGCCTGAATGAGACAATATAACAGATAGCTTTGCTGTACCGTCCTTACCGGAAGATGAAGCAGCCCAACGACCCCGTTCACCCGCCGCTAGTAGCCTTTCGAACTCACCAGACACTTCATACAGTCGGTGTGCAACGGGATTGTTATACGATTATTACATTTTAGGAATTAAAGACTGGAAGAAGAAATGCCATAATAATGCCTCCAATCACAATACCTTCAAGAACCTTCAAGACCAAACTAGAGTGTTTAATTTTGACCTCTTGAAGCCAGGGAAGTGGCGTATCCTCGTCTCGTATTGTCCAATTAAACATTGATACTAGCAAGGGAAATCCACCGACTTTGGCTCCCATCAGTAGATGTAACGCAAGACTAATGAACACACATACCCACGCTATCAAATGCGCCAGATACCATGGACGATGAATTTCTCCAGCAGGAAGCCATTCTTCTTTCATCATTCGACCAGTTACCACAGCAAACGTTGCCGCAAGCAACATTAACGTATTTGCCAACCGATGTATTGATATCCACCACACTGGCTTGCCAAGCTGTTTTAATTGACTGAAAGATTGCTCTTGTACTAGACGACGATAGCCAATATGAAAACTGTATAGAGCAAAAACTGGTAGAAATAATAGAAACGCTAGCGCAATTGTGCCATGAATACCCTGAATATCTCCTATCGTGGATAGAGCAAGACTACCCCAACGCTTGTCATACGTGTTGTAAATCAAAAAACCTGAAAGCAAGGCTAAAACAAGTAGTGCCGCAGCAATACCATGCAATATTCGTAGTAAAACAGGCTGATATGGGTGGGTACGCGACATATTTACGATGTTTCTTCTAATCAGGAGTTTCTCGAATCATAGCAGCATCAGAACTTCCCATGGAGGCTATAGCAGTGTAACTATTATTAGGCGGAAACTTTCCACCTATCCACCCAAATTCGGGTAGATAGACTGAAAATGCCATCATTCAACAAAACGACCGGAGTTCATCGGCTGATGCTGCAACTACTTTACGGTAGTGGGCTGCGCTTGCGCGAATGTATGGAGCTACGAATCAAAGACATCGACTTTGCCCAGTCTCAAATGGTCATCCGCTGCGGCAAAGGTGGTAAGGATCGAGTTACATTGCTACCGCAAAGCGTCATCGAACCACTGCAAATTCACATTCAACAAGTTCGCCTCATCCATCAGCAAGATTTAGAAATCGGCTATGGGGCAACCATATTGCCTTTTGCTTTCCATCGCAAAGATCCCAATGCTCCCCGTCAATGGGTTTGGCAATATGCCTTTCCCGCGTCAACTCGCTGTCAAGATCCCAGAGGTAGCGGGATTGTCCGGTTTCATCTCCATGAAAGTGGCTTGCAGAAAGCTCTCAAACAAGCCGTGCGGCTAGCTAAGATCTCAAAGCGGGTTAGTTGCCATACATTCCGTCATTCATTTGCTACCCACCTGCTTCAAAATGGTTATGACATTCGCACTATTCAAGAACTACTAGGTCATAAAGATGTCAAAACCACGATGATTTATACCCATGTGCTAAATCGGGGTGGGCGAGGTGTTGTGAGTCCACTCGATCGATAATCACTCGATCTCGATGAGATTGCATGATGCAATTTGGTGGAGAATTTATGAATGAAAATCATCAAAAGTTTGATAACAATTTTCCGGGTCGTAGAGATGACAATTATCGGTAATTTCTAGGAGCAAACCCCAATTAAATTGACGTTCTTTGACATATTTGCCCCAATTAGCTTGGATGATCTCGTGTGCTGCGCGGAGATTGTACGCAGGAATTGCGGTTGAGATATGGTGGGGGACATGAACATTAATATCATGACAGAGGATTTCTACCCACCACGGATAATCACAATGAATCGTGCCAGCTAACTGCGCCGTGGCTTCATTCCACTCACTCGCTGGTTGAAACTGAACATCTACAGCGGTATGGTGGACGAGGGTAAAAGTACTCATCCAAAAGTGATATATCAACCAAGGTATCAACCAGAATTTGACTAATCCCCACCAACCAGTAGTTAATGTTAGTAGCGTTAAACCAATCCCACCACCAATAATTACTAATAAAGCCGAGAATTTTACTTGTTCCCGTTGTTTGCCGGCAAACCGATTCCATTGGAAGTGTAGCCCCGCCCAGTGAACGATCGATGCCAGCCACCATAATCGCCCCCGCATGGCACGATAAACCAGTTGCATCAACCATCCAGCATTGTTGTAATCTTCTGGCTTCCAGGGCTGCCAAGCGTTGTCTACGCTGAGTTTATTGGTGTGTTTGTGGTGATGGTTGTGGAGGATGCGCCAGCCGTGGAAGGGGTAAAGTAGTGGCAACATCAAAATGTGTCCCACAATATCGTTAACTCGGCGACTATTAGAGAATGAATGATGAGCGGCATCATGTCCAATTACAAAAAATCCGGTGAGTGCAGTTCCGGTGAAAATCCAGATGATGGGAAGTAAATACCACGGGGAAATCGCTAAACCGAAATAACCTAAACCTACCATCGCGACGCTGAGGATCACTTGTTGCCAAGCTTTGCGCGGGTTTTTGAGAAAAACTTGTTTGGGTAAAGTTTTAATGATGTCTTTGAGTTTAAAGTTGGGTTGAGGATCGATCAATGGTTGTTTTGCGGTGGTGGAAGTGATTGATAAAGTCATATTTTGGATGAAAGTTTCATGATGATAAGTCAGGTTAGCCAGCGACTGAAGTCGCCGCTAGTGATGCAAAGTCCGCCTACGCGGACTAATAGGGAACCGTATTTCGCCTTCGCGGACTGAGAGTTCCAACCTGCGTAGGCAGACTTTGCAACACTAGCAGCGATTTCAATCGCTGATTACTCCGTTAGCTCGCTTATGTCTGCGTCGGATAACGCACCGGAATTCCCATTGCGGTTTCCAGTCGATCGGCAAATGCCTGTAATATCTCACTATCAACTTGCTTGAGTTGCTTGGTTGGATAGGCGCGATCTGTTGGTGGCTGATTGCCGCGTGCGGCTAATTGATGGATTAGCGGCTGAGGGCGGGTGGGCGTGTTGAGTTGGATTTCGTCTGGTTGTAATGCTTGCATCCGGTGGAAATAGTCTGTTTGTTGGCGATCGCTCCAGGCAGTTAGGAGCATTGTTTGAATTGCCAGTTGTCCTGAATAGATCTGGCGAAATTGGAGTAAACCTGCCCAGATTTCCTCAAGGTTGATGGTGGACAGGGGACGATCGATCCGACGAAATGAGTCAGAATCGATCGCATCAATTTTGACAGCAACCCAATCAGCGATCGCCAGTTCTTCCCGCACTTGGGGATCGGGCAACAAGCTACCATTGGTCAATACGCCGATCGGTTTGGCGATCGTCTCCTTCGCCATCATCAGGATTTCATCTAAATTCTGCGCCAGAGTTGGCTCACCACTACCGCTGAGGGTGATGGTGTCCACATCGCACAGCATGAATGATTGGAGATCTTGGCGAATTTGCTCGGTTGGGACAAAAATCTGACGGGTGCAACTTTGACGCTCAATCTTGCCTAACTGACAATACACGCAGTTAAACGAACAACAAGAGCAAGAACCGATCGGATCGATACCGAGCGATCGACCAAACCGCCAAGATTGCACTGGGCCATAAACAGAAGTAAAATGTGTAGTAATCGTAGTTATCATTTGAGATCGGGTTAAAATATTGGCTTCGTTTAGGCACCGCACTCGATTGAAATCGGTGCTAGTGTTGCGAAGTCCGCCTACGCGGACTAAATCTTCTAGCCGACATTCCGCACTTCATAAAATCGATCGGTAAAAAGCCTTATTTTTCGTGAACGTAGGGTGTGTTATCCCGTAAGGGTAACGCACCGTTAGACGAGGATTGGTGCTACCAAAAATTGAAGTGCGGAATGTGGGTTCTAGTCCGCGTAGGCGGACTTTGCATTCTGAGGAGCGGTTAGAAACCGCTTGGGTTCTGGGTAGCAAATTGGGTTACTTATTATTTATTTCGCGACAGGTTCTCGATCGACTCCACGAGGATGACGTTCTGTGCTACCAACGCGATCTTGTCGCGTCAGCAAATCAAACGTATGTTCCCCAATTGCCGCCTTCACATCGGCTTCCAGTTCATGCACCATATCGCGATTGAACAGAAACGCCGTATTCGCTTCGGCAACAATCCGATCGATCGTCGCAGCATGTAGCGATAACTCATCCAGAGCCTGGCGATAATGCTCCTTGAACGTCCGTTATTTGGTCGAATTCATAGAAACTAGTCCCTTGCGCTCCAGACAAAGCCAACGCCGATCGAATCACCTTTTTCAAGCTTTGCCCACCAGATAAATCGCCCATATAGCGTGTATAGGCATGGGCAATTAGCAACACTGGATCGGCTTTGGACAAGTTTTGTAGCCGATCGCAATACACACGTCCTGCTGGTGAAGCTACAATTTGTTTCTGCCAATTTTCACCATAATAAAACGCGAGATCCTGAGCCAGACTTTCTGCCCGATTTAACTCTGGAAAATAAATAGCACCGATGCTCGGATGGTCGAGATTACTTCTCAAAGCTGTCTCTAATGCGTCGTAAACAAAGTATAAATCGGCAAATAACTTACGCAAGGGTTCCCGCTCGACAATCCCTTTTATCAAACATTTCATAAATGACGTATTCTCGGCAGCCGTATGGGATTGTTGGGTGCCTTCACGTAGACTAGTCGATAGATTGCTCATCGTCATGGCTCCTAATAGATTTTAGATTTGAAATTTTCAGCGTTAATAATTGTTAGTAAATAAAGACGTAGCAACTGCCACATAATTATCGCAAACCAGGGTAGTTTTTGACCCAATTGAATCGCTAGACAATGATTGCTAGTGGAGATTTTTGCAATTTTTTGATTAGCGATTGCGCATTGCTCCAAACGGGCAAAGAATTCTGGATGATGGGTATCTAAAATACTGGGATGGGTACTTTCCCAGCGGCGTATCGAGCGATTGCTCATGGCAATACCTCTTAGTGAATGCAATACTCCTCAAATTAGTTAGTCTACTTTCGCGTAGCGTCTCGCAGAGAAGACGGACTTGACATCACTAGTAGCGAACCGCTGGCGAACCGATAGTATCGATCGTGAATTATTGAACTGACCATAGTGTGAATCGATCGAGATTGATGGCTATGCACCAATTGTTCATCAAGACTCGATCGAGCACAAGTCAGTTACCGTGGCTGTCCGATAGTTACTGAAAGTAAAGCATAGCGATCGGTAGCAAACTTGAGCCATTTCTAAAGAAATATTGAAATTCTACTGCTAGACAATGATTGTCTGACCATCAGTCAAACAAATAACTTCATCTGTTTGACTGATGGAGACTCGCCGATGTGTAAGCTAAATCCGCTCTACGACCAAACTGTCGGTTTGCGCTTCCGCGCTCTTTCATACCTGGCAGATGAATGCGGTGAAGATGTCTCGCCGTAATGTTCCTAGCTATAGTCAGAGATTTCAGCTAGTTGCAAATAAAAGTATGGAGGTGGTGCGGATTTATTTACCACCTGATGTAAATTGTTTACTAGCGATCGGGTACCTAAATTGCAAGTAGCAGGAGCGCATACCATTATAAATTTTGAGAAGTTCGTCCGTTCGCGTTCGCATCTGCCCCAGCAGAGCGGGTTTCCCGCTCATGGGACGAACCCAAGCCTATCAACAGCAAGATCGACTTTGACAAAATAACCCATTGTGCAATCAGATGGAAAGCATTTTAAATCCAATCGTAATTAATACTGCTCCGCCAAACATCTCCAATCGAGAACCGAATGCAGAGGGTATTCGCTTGGCTAAGAATAGACCGAGATAAGTAGCAGCAAAAGCGGCAAAAGCGATCGCCAGTGAGTAAGTATGAATTGGTTTTCCAGCAAGACCGAGAGATACACCAACACTCAGTGAGTCAATGCTGGTTACAGTTGAGATAAAAAGAATCTTGATTATCCCATGAGTTCTAGGGTCTTCAGAATCTTCTTCCTCGCCGCCAACATGATGATATGCCTCCCAACACATATGGGTGCCAACTGCAACTAGTAACCCAAAAGCAACCCAATGGTCGTAGTTCACGATTAGGTCTTTTGCTCCGCTACCCAGTAAGAAGCCGATTGCAGTTGCCATTCCCTCGGCGAAAGCAGAACTAAAAGCAAAGGAAAATGCTCTCTTTGCGGAAAAGTGACGGAACCCCATCGCAAAGGCAGCAGAAAAGGAGTCAATACTCAGAACAACCGCAAATAAAAGAACTTCCCAGAACATCATGGTATTTGATTACGACACTTAATTAAGTTGAACAATGGTTTCCAGCGTGCCAGAAATGTAGATCTAAAAATTTAACTATATACTGAAAAACTTTATTAATGGCTATGTCATCCTAATCTAAGTTATCTTTAAATGCAATAAAAACGTAGAGAATTTAATCGTAAAAGTCATATTTTATTCATTTTAATTTCATTTTATTCTCATATTTAATCAAATAAAAATATTCTAAAAAAACAATGTTATCATCCATCTCGGGGCAATCACTAAAATCGTTTCACTTCAGAAGCGGTTAAAGTTAGAGCAGGAAACTGTACCTAGAGAATCGCAAAAAGTATGAATCCATCGATCGAACATCGTCCTTCTGCTCGTTCCTACGCAGCTTTATCCATCGGTGCAGCCATCATTACGATTGTGCTGAAGTTTGGAGCCTATGGTAGCATCGCTGTTGCCGCAGGGCAGCGTCTATTAGCTCCTCAGCCGATCGAGCAAGCTGGATTGGGTTTAGTATTAGCACTGGTGGCAACGGCGATTAATGGTGGAGTTGCCTGGATTTTGCTCCGAGCTAGCCGACGGTTGCGCTCCATCACCCTGAGAGCAGATGCCCATCACTTGCTCACGGACGTGTGGACATCGGTAGGAGTGGTGCTGGGAATTGGGCTAGTGAGCGTTACAGGCTGGTATGTACTCGATCCCATTATTGCCCTACTTGTTGCAGCCAACATTGTTTGGACTGGGACGATCTGAAATTAAATTGAATCGGGCGATTTAGATCGAATTAGATTTCATGTAACATTTTAAAAATATGATATAAATCTTGTCTTTGTGCCAATTTGCTAGAATATTAGTAATACTCACATCTTGCACTAGTATATTAGCTCTACTATTCAAGGGGTTGAAAATATGAGAAAAAGGGCGTGGAAAAACATTGATGAGAACAGTGAACACCATTCTCCCTTACGCCCAATTAATACTCTACACGCTGTTAGA
>NZ_JBGSPA010000016.1:0-29066 GCF_041738855.1 Chamaesiphon sp.
GGAACGGATGATTGTGGGTTGGTTGCAATTAATTCGGGTTCAGTTGCAGTTAATGTGGGTTTGAGTCGTCGGATAGTTGCAGTTAATGTGGGTTCAATTTTGCGATGATTGTGGGTTTGATGATTTATGATTGCGGGTCGCTACATATATGGATTACTTTGCGTAAGACATGTAAACCCTGTAGATGATAAAAGCAGGCTTGAAACTAGTTTCAAGCCTGCTTTTTTTATGCTTAGCTAAGTAAGCTATCGAGAAAATGATAATTTTTTGTAATTATTAAGATAACCTGTAATAAGCCGATCTCCAGTTTAGTCTACTTTTATTATTTTCCTCTGTCTTGAAATATTGTCCGACCGTTTTTGGAAACATAGATATTGTCGTCATGTACTGAGTATACATATTGACCTTTTTTCCAGGAAACAACTTCACAGGCATCAGCTTCTGGTGAATTACAGGGAATTTGATACTTCGGACCTAAAGTAACACAGCCTCCACTATTAAGACATCCACGGTAAGTACCTTCGTTTAGGGTGTATGTGCCTTTATGACCACGAATTGTGAATTCTGCACAAGCAGGAGCTACGATAACGGTTGTGGAGATGGCAGCAAGTGAAAGAATAGACAGTATCTTTTTCATGGATTCAGTTGAGTATCATATTCATATACTTCTGAATGTTATGTAGCCTATCAGGACAAAAATAATTTTTGGGATTCGAGTTGTGGCTGGAAGAATGATGAGACCTATTTAGTTACATACTGCCAGATTTTGTAAACTCCATAGCTGATTGCGATAGTTGCTACCGCTGGAGCCGCAACAGTGACTGCTATTCCAGCACTCATGCCACCACCGACAACCGATCCGATTGCTGCTAAACCAGAAGTAATCCCAGCTCCACTTAGTCCAGCTACGCTACCAGCCGCAGCGATTGTCCCAACTGTTCCTGTAGTTCCAGCGATAGTACCTACCGCTATCATCGCTCTACCCACCCCACGCGCTTCGCGCTCTCCAGACGGTAATCGATCGTCATCTCTAAGAACTTTATCCATTACTGCTTGAGCCGCAATTACTGGGGCAGTACCTAATACCCCAATGCCAGCGACAGCACCTCCTCCCACAACTCCACCTGCTCCAGCTAGCCCCGTCATCATGGCAGCTCCACCGCTCAATTCACTCAATCCATTCCAACCAGCTACTCCAGCGAGCGTCCATTTTCCTATATCTTTGACATTATTTACAGCATCTTTGACATTATTTACAGCATCTTCCACATTGCTGACAAGATCGGTAAAACCGTCCTCATTGATAGAGTTATTCTCTTCTTGATTATTGGAAGTGAATCCTAAATTGCTTGAATCAGCGTAAGCAGGTTTGATGATTCCAGTAAATGCAATTGTAACCACGAGCATTAGTACAATTATTTTCCGCAACACGATCTTTCACCTTAGTTTGAGGGAGTCATTGACTAGTCTACTCGCGAGGGAATATAGATCGTTGTGTCCAGATCTGATATGACTAGTGATATCGATCGCAAGTCAATAGATATTCAAAATAACTTTCTACTGGAGACAAAAGAAAACATCTACTTATTTAGTAATTGATGCACCATCTTGAAATATTGTTTGACCATTTTTACTTACAACTATCATGCCTTCATCGATACCATATTGGTATTGACCTTTTTTCCAACCAATTCCTCCGCAATATTCAGGTTTCTTCAATCTACATGGGAGGAGATACTTTCTTCCCAAAGTAATACACCCGCCATTATTGAGGCACCCACGTACCAGCTTCATAATCCACCGTGTATGTACCTTTTGCACCATAATAAACTACGGGTTCAGCAAAAGCAGGATTTATGGGGATAGTTGTTGAAATCGAAGCAAGTGAAAAAATCGACAAAAACTTGGTCAGTACTGATGTAGTCATCTTCGAGCCAGATCGAGGTAATTACTTATATTCTTCCCCGCAGAGCATCGTAGGTAACATTACTAGCCCTTCTGTTCAGACACTAAGAAAGCTGTTTCCGAGCACAGAGTTCGCATGTTAATTGAACAGGCGCAAATATGCCATAAACATATACTGCTTACCCCGCTTACCACCAGTAATTTCCTCTAGGATTTCAAACTGCACCAAATCCGCAATCAGCTTGTAAGCCGATGCTGGAGATGTGTTTGTTACCGCTCCCACCTTCGCCGCGTCGATAATTGGACGTTGATACAAGTAATGAATCACCTTTTGAGCATTTACAGATCGACTGCCAAGTGTCTGAATCTGACTCTCTACCTGCTTCTGCAACTTCAGGATATTGTCAAAAGTAGCCACACTACTACTAGCTGTTTCGATAATTCCAACTAGGAAAAACTTAAACCACTGCAATAGGTCATTTTTCTCTCTCGCCCTCATCAGGTTGTCATAATAGTTGGTGCGGTTGCGCTCGAAGAAGTCCGACAAGTACAATACTGGCTGCTTTAATATCCCTCGATCGACTAAGTACAACGTAATGAGTAACCGCCCTACTCTGCCATTCCCGTCTAGAAATGGGTGAATAGTTTCAAACTGGTAATGTACTAGTGCAATCTTGAGCAGTTCTGGAAAATATTGCGTGTCGTTATGGACGAATTTCTCGATATCGCTCATTAACTCGCCAATTGAGTTGTGCGTGGGTGGCACGAAGATGGCATCATCGATGGTAGCTCCGCCGATCCAGTTTTGGCTTTGTCTGAATTCACTAGGCTGTTTATTCTTGCCCCGCACGCCCTGAAGTAAAGTGCTGTGAGTCTCACGAATTAATCGCGAAGAAAAGGGCAACTTCTCCAAGTTAGCAATTGCCTCTTTCATCGCGGCGACATAGTTTTGGACTTCCTCCCAGTCATCTCTGTTTTCTGGAGCAACATCCTCCCTATTCAGGAGTGCTTCTGCCATGTTCGTCTGAGTGCCCTCGATCTTGCTCGATTGAGTCGCCTCTTTGAGGACGTGCATACTGATAAACAGATCGATGTTGGGAATGTAATCGGAGTACATATCCAATCTGCCCAGTTCGCGATCTGCCCGTCCCAGTAGCTGAATCAGCTCCATATTATCCAGCGACCACAGTCGATCGATCTCACTGGGTTGGAAGCTTTTGTAATGTCCCTGTTGGACATAGTAACCAGACTGAAAATCTTTCACTTTAAATCTAAAATAGCTGGAGCTGTTGTTTTAGATTTTACTGTAAATCTAAAACAAAACGTGAATTATTGGCTCATTAACGCATATAATGATCGAAATAACCCCCACCAGTAAAGGCAAGGGCTAGATCGATCGATGGACTGTTATCAGCAGCGCGATCGAAGTTAAACATAACAACTACGAGGTTAACATGTCGAAGACTAGAGTTACAGTTATTAGCCAGCCAAAAATTTTACTACGTTCGAGAATACGCGGGTAGAGCAAAAGACGCATTCATAGCATGAATTGCCCTTTTACCACCATATTTACCACCGCCATTTTTCGAGAACACTTCAAAAGCTTACGTGGTCAAAGGTTTTTTTAAAATGCTGCCTACTTTGGGGTAGTAGGGGTCGGAGGTTCAAATCCTCTCGTTCCGACTAGGAGAAAAACAGCACTAGAAAAGGGTTTCGGCAAGGTTTTACGACTTTGTTGGAGCCTTTTTCGTTTGTCTTATTGACAATCAAAGGGTGGTTAGGGGTGTTTAGACATGACACTTTTACCCTGTTTTTTACCCTGCTATGAAAGTCACGATCGAGAACCTTGAAGGTAGACTGCGACTACGATGGACTTGTCCAGACACTGGCAAGCGGAAAAACTTAGCGTTAGCGGTGGATGACTCAACTACTGGGAGAGCTTTCGCCGCCACAATTAAGGATCGGATCGAGAACGATGCCAAACATGGATACTACGATTCGAGTCTACTGAAATACCGACCTTTGACCATCGGTAAGAATGCCAGTGAGATCACCACCGTTGAGTTATTTGACCGATTCACCCAGCACCAATTCAAAAGTCAAGGACTAGCCAAATCATCAATTAACTCGCGCTATGAGCCACTGAAGCGGATGTTAGAGAAGCATCTGAACATTCAGGCGGCTAGTGTTGATAAGCGACGGGCGGTAGGCTTTGCGGACGCTTGTGCTGATACTCTCACCCCTGGTACTGCCAAAGCCCGAATCATGCTGTTGAAGTCTGCTTGGGAGTGGGGACGGGGGCGATATCAACTAGCGGATGAAAACCCTTGGGTGGGGATTGCCTCTCGTTTCAAATCGATACCAGTCCAGCCAGTTGCGGCGTTCACACTAGATGAAGCAAGGCGGATTATTGAAGGATTCAGGAATAACCGTTACTACTCCCACTACGCCGATTTTGTGGCGTTTCGGTTGGGGATGGGCACCAGGGGCGGGGAAGCTTCAGCCCTGAAATGGAAGCATCTATCGATCGATTTAGATTCCGTCTGGATTGGTGAATCATTCTCGCGGGGTGTCACTGGCAGTACCAAGACCAAGAAGGCTAGAACTGTCCCACTGAGTCAGTCGGTGGCTAATATGCTTCAATCTAGGCGCGATCGATTGAAGCCCGATTCATGCGATGAATTAGTATTCAAAAGTCCAGAGGGTTTACCAATTGACGATCGTAACTTTTGTCGAAGGGCTTGGAAGACAGTTTTAGCCGAAGTTGGGGTACCCTATCGAAGACCATATACCACCAGAAAGACCGCCATTACCCTGAGTTTAAAGGATGGTCATTCATATCTTGAAGTTGCCGCCGCTTGTGGTCATGACCCGAATACGATGCACAAGCACTATTCAGACGTGATTCAAGAGCAAAGCGTATTCGTATCGATCGAGCAATAAAATACCCAACATTAATTTAGTCGATTAATATTGGGACAAAAACTTAAAATATTAACTATCATTATGAACGAAAAGACAATAGAAGTATCTGGATTATATTTTACTCGAGCCAATATATTTGGATGCTACCTTCCCACTCGCACTTCGATTGAATCTGTTCTAGTTAAAATCCCTGATAAGAGAAACAAGCGAAAGATATGTGAACGCTCTAATGAATTGGTAGAACTTCATAGTCAATGTCTTGATATTCCAGATAGTTTCTTTGATGATTGGGTCTGCACTATCGAGTATCGAGTTGAGAAAACAGATCGAGATCGCAAGTATAATCTGGACAAAAAATTGACAGTAATCATGCTGCATCAAGCCTGTATAGCTGGATTAGATGGTAGAGGTATAGCTCGAAATAGTTTTATCAAGAACTGGTTTGAAGGTATGCTGGGGGGCTTTGACCATGACACCCAGAAGCTGCGAAAGATGTTAGGTAATACGCTGGAATGCGTTCACAATCGTAGTAAACCTATCGAAAAGTATAAAAATGTAAAGCTAGAACCGTTAACCTCACGAGAGAAGGAATGTCCAGAATATGTGACTGCTAGAATGCTGTTTGAATCATTTCAGGAACAAATCTGTTTGATATTACAGTACAACTCGCTGATGCTATCTTTCGAGTATCAAATTTATCAACTTATATACGAGGGATTCAAGCTTACAGAAGGCATAAAGGACAAAACATGTATTAACGTCTGTACCAAATGCAATGTCCACTTTGAGAGTAAGAAGCGACCAAGCATCAAGATATGCAATCCATGCAAGAACAGATCGGCTGAACAGAAAAAGGTGAGTAGAAGGATAGATCGCGGTAGTTGGGTACCTATTGGGACTGGAAAATGTGGCGGCGGTTGTGAATCTCTGAAAATAAAAATAAATACGTTTAGTAGTTGTTTGAAGTGCTACATCTCAAACAGTTAGTGGGTAACTATTACAGCTTGGTGAACCCCCTACATTTTTGAGCTTTGAATCTTGAGTATGTCCGTATATATTGTTACTCAGCACCTCTTAGCCCTTCTCTAACCGCTGCTCTCTCACCCCCAAAGCTACCAAGCCCAAACCTGTAAACGATACTACTCAAGGAAATAAATTATGACCACCGCTGTGAAACGTCCACCGATTCAATGGGCATTCATCCCCACAGGCGAAATGTGTCTTCAATTGGGAGTGTCCGCCGATACCCTCAAGGATTGGCGCGTCGCTGGAGTACTAGAAAAAGGTTTGTACTGGACTAGCTTTCCTCACATTCCTAGTCGCATTTTTTGGAATAAGGATTTGGTTCGTGACTGGTTCGTGACTGGCAAAGACTCACCAGCTCATCGAAAGGCGATCGAGAGATACCTAGCTAGTTTGCCAAGTTCTAATGATTATCACCCTACCGCTGTATAAGGGAACCTCCCATTCGATCGCGTCAATGTTTTTTTGGCTACTTGAGTGCCCAAATTTTACGGATCGAGATTAATGACGATCGAGCGCATCTAATATTTTTTCGCGCCTATAGTAGCGAAAATCTACGGATCGAGATTGACAGCCATAAAAAAAGATGGGAGCGGGCGAACCACTACAACCACCCAATTCAAAATAAAACTTACTCCAAACTTAACATGAGAGATTCACTGTCAGGTAAATCCAGTTCTTTTCCCCCCTATTCCCCGCTGCGATTCGATAGTTCCATCGCCAATGGTTTACGTTTCTACCAAATCGAAAAAAATTGCCGATCGCAAGTTTGTATCGGCAAGCATCTAGTAGCGATTGCATCTGTTCAGGATGCTCAAGGGGATAACGCCGCTTTGGTACTTGAGTTCGAGTTGATGAATGGGAATATCAAACGCTGCCTCATCCGTCGCGAGGATCTCGTTAGTCGCGGGGGTGAGAAAATATTCGCGAGTTTATTAGCGCGGGGATATCACTACGATTTAGAGCATCAAGCATCGATTCTAGTCTACTTGTCTGGTTTGGGCGTTGGACTACCAGAGATTATAGCTGATGAATTTGGTCGAATTGGGATGGATCTTGAAAAGCTGGTTTCCCCCGTGGCAGACACTGATGACATTGACTGGATTCCTTTCTAGCTAGATACAAAGAACCCCTAACGCGGTTGACAGTTGCGTTGGGGGTTCTACTGACTTGGTTTAATACTTACCTACAATCTAACATGACTAACTCTCAACAAACCAGCTACAGTCAATCTTTAACCAATTTTCAGCCAGAACACATAAAAGAATTTCGAGATAGTGCGATCGATGATAACATTGCCAATCTCAATTTTTCGTCTTTCGATGGCAGCGATGAGAACGAATTAGACGAAGTATTCAGTCTACTAATCGAAGATCCAAAGCGCAATAATAATGGCATTCCTTCAGGCACATCTCAACAAGAACTAATTAATGCTATCTACGGCGGTGGATGGCTATTCAGGGGTCAGGTAGGTACATCTGTGAAGCTAGATTCACCGCGCAAACGTAAGATTGCGGTTAAGGATAAGGATGGCAATAACGTGAAAGAGGATGGCAAGGTCAAATACGAATATGAGTGTGAGGAGGATGGAACGCCGAAAACTATTAAATATGAATCACCAAGAGGTAGTGGCAATCAACAGCTATTCCTCCCCCATGTAACGTTCGGCACGTCCAAGCGGATTCAATCCCAAATTTATACCAGCTTAGGATTAGAGGTTAAGTTATTCAATTCCGACGCGGCTAAAATTGCAAAGGATGAAGATATTAACCCTATGTTTTGGGAGCTATTTGAATATCAGAAACAGTGCCCACTAATCATCACTGAAGGTGCTAAGAAAGCTTGTGCATTAATATCCGCTGGTTATGCTGCTATCGCCCTAAATGGTGTTGACGGGTACGGTAATAATGTCTACCTGAAAAATGAGAATGGTGAAATTCTCATGGAAAAGAACCCCTACGAGGATGGTGATAAAAAGGTCTGTAAACAAGATGCTGATGGAAATAACATCAAAACTTTTCTCCCAGAGCTAGAGCGGCTGACAAATGGTAGAGACGTGATATTAGCATTCGATGTCGATGACAATCCCAGTACTAAAAAGAAAGTTGATGGGGCTAAAGCTCGATTCCGATTGGCAGTAGAAGGCATTGCCAAAACAGTCACACAAGTTAAATGGAAAGGTCATAAAGGTGTAGATGATTTGATTGCGGCTGAAGGTGTTAAAGCCTTCGATAAAGCCTACAAGATAAAAGCTGAAGTCAAGCTAAAACCACAGAAAGAGCCTAAACCCGCAAGCTTTGGGTTCAGTAGTTCGATTGAAACTGGATTAGTAGCGGTAGCATTAGGTGAAGATGGAAAGGAACTACCTGATAAAGATGGTAAACCAAAAACTGAATTAATCGGCAATCATTTAATTGTTATTGCTACGCTAGACAATCCAGATGGCAATGGATCGGCGTTCTTACTCGAATTCAAAACTTTCAAGGGTACGATCGGTAGTTGGACTATGCCCCGCGAGTATATGGCGGGGGATGGTAGCCTATTAATCCAAGAATTATACAAGCGAAAATATTCATTTGTTCGTGATAAAAAGTCAATGCTACTCGATTACTTGTCCACACTTGGCGGTTCGATCGAGCAAGAATATATCATCACAGATTCAAGCGGTTGGGTAAACAAATCATTCGTGCTTCCCCACAAGACCCACGGTGATGAAAATTTGAGGTTTAGAGATGTAGAACCTAGTCCAGACGTTATAACCGAAGTCAAAGGCACGTTACAAGGCTGGAAGGATAATGTAGCGGCTCGATGTGCGGGTAATTCTCGATTAATTTTGGGCTTGGGTGCCAGCTTTGCCGCGCCATTGCTCCCGATCCTAGATATTGAGTCGGGTGGATTTCATTTAGTTGGGGGTACCTCCCAAGGTAAAACCATTATTTTGTCGGTAGCCGCTTCTGTGACTGGCATCAAGGACATCCCCCACTGGAGAACTACCAGCAACGGTTTAGAGAGTGTTGCCACCGCTTTTAACCACCTCTGCTTACCACTGGATGAAATCGGTCAAGCCGATCCCAAAGATGTGGGGAATATCGCTTACATGCTAGGTAACGGGCAAGGTAAGGCGCGGATGACTAAGAACCTTACCAACCGCAAGCCCAAAACTTGGAAGTTGATATTTTTGTCATCCGGTGAAGTCAGCTTGGGTAACTTCATGGCTCAAGCTAACGTGATACAAAAAGGCGGTCAAGAGGTTCGATTACCTGATGTACCCGCTATTCCTGACGGTTCTAAATACGGTTGCTTTGAAACGATTCACGGGGCGGAAAGCGGTTTTCAGTTCGCATCGGCACTAGAGGCGGCGGTAATCGAGAATCGGGGCACGGCTTTAGATACTTTTCTGTCTCGATTAGTCATTAATATCGCCGATCCCTCGTTTGCTGGCAATTTGTCGAAACAGCTCCACCTCACCGCCGCCAAATTATCCGAAGGCAATAAAGATAGTGCGATCGGACGGGTAGCTAAACGGTTCGCACTACTACAGATATCGCTTGGACTGGCTCATAAATACGATCTACTGCCCTTTGATGCTGAACAGATAGATTGGGCTATCTCTGAGTGTTTTGACGCTTGGTTGGCTTCTAGGGGCGGGGATGGCTCGATCGAAATCAAGCAGGCAATCAAGAGAATCGAACACTTGCTTGTTACGAATGAATTTAGTGACCGCATGATAGATCCACGCGATGGAAACACCAAGACGATCCGGAATTTACTAGCCATTCGCCGACTAGATTCAGACGGACAAACGCAAGATTTTCTAGTACCGCCTCCCGTGTTTGATGATGAATTTTGCAAGGGTGTTAACAAAGTAGAGCTGCTTAAAGAACTTTATTCGAGAGGTCAGATAGCAGAGCCTGAAACAGATGGACGCTTCGATCGTCAAGTGAAAATCAACAAGCAAAAGAAGCGATTTTATATTTTATTAGCGGCTGGATTCGGAAATCATGAAAAAGCCTTGGGTACCTTGGGTACTCTGGGTACCTCTCCCGAAACTCAAGCAGTGACAGAGTTTCAAGAAAACAAGAAGGTACCCAACGACAAAAACATCTTGGGTACTTTGGGTACCTTGGGTGTCAAACCTGAAAATAAAGAAGGTACCCAAGGTACCCAAGCAAAAAAAGGTGTCGGGTACGATTTGGGTACCAGCGAAAGCTTTACAGAGAAAGCGTTACAGCCATTAGTACCCGAAGTACCCAAGGTACCCAAGCAAAAACAAGACTTCCCAGCCATTGCAACTAAAAATATTGAAATCACACCAGAGGTACCCGAAGGTGAATTCTAGAATATTAATTGGTTCCACTGTTTACGGATCGGCGGGGGTGGGATGCAAGGTTTTGGCAGTCGATGGGGATACCCTAACGATCAAAACCAGCAAAGGGGAAGGGAAAATCTCAATATCTAGGGTAGTCAAGGTAGAACCGCTATCTTTACTCGATCGCTTGCTTTCGATCGCTTCAGTGGGCAAGCAAGAGGCGACACAGCAACTAACCGCCATTACCTTAGACTTCAATGTGAACTCTATATATGAAGCTTCCCTTGACCTTGAAATCTTCTTTGGTACATTTATCCGGCGATCGCTGTCAGAACTCAGCCCTGTAGAGTTTGAGGCAATAGGGAATGATGGCAGTGAAGGTAAGTATGGTTTGTGGGTTCCCACCGATTCCCCGCCGCCGAATAACCTTCCTGATGGTGGAATATTTACCATTGGTGATTGTGTCACTCATACCGACCTCTACCACTGCTACGGGGCTGATGTGGGGATAATCGAGTTAGTCGATAGCTTTGGGGATTATCACGTTAGATGGAAGTCAGACGGGTATGTTGGGAGATATTCGGTGGATAACCTTAAACTGTGTGAGATTGTGAGTCGATCGCATCCATATCGGTAAATCCCCACCAACTCACATCGATAATTCTGGGATATCGTCTAGGGTCACTGAGATTAGAGAATCACCTTCGATCGACTAGCCCTGTAGCATATCCCAAGTATCGATCGCCTCCCTGCCACGCTGGTCTATCTCCCCTCAGATCGTTCTCACAGAAGTTTTACGTTCTAGTTTTGGGGAATCTTTCGACTCTAAACTATTAGGTAATATTCCCTGTGCTGATTGCCATACAGTCGTTACGGGTAAGAACTAACCTATTTTCAAAAATTGACAAGCTAATAAGAACTAAAGGATGTCACTAGTAGTATGTGATTTTGCTCACTACTACATTCAGGATGCCACGTAGAAAGTGATTCCCCCACTAAGCTGTAGATAGTTCAAGTGGGAATTATTAGTTGCTTAACGCCCATTTATACCGCCCTTTATTCTATTTTCATAGAAGCGACAAGATTGTTCAATATCCGCCATAAGTGAGTCACAGCAACAAATAATTAACAAGCCAGGAGCAGCATTATGAGGTATAATTATATAAATTACTAGTAATAATAGAAAATGAAATTTACCCAATCCGAATTAGATAGTTTAGCGGGTTTCCCAGAACAACTGATTGCCATGAGAGAAACTATCAGCACATTCGATCTTCAAGTAGATCCAACTCACAGCCTTACCCGCATCAATCTGTTACAGACTGTGAGACGGGATATGCACAATGGACTAACCGCTATTGCCACCACAATGCAACAACTAATTGATGCTGGAGCGTAAGTCTAACCACGTTTGCCGAATGACATAAATAAACAATTCCCCCTCACTCTTAATTGAATGAAGGGGATTTTATTTGTAGATTACTATTTACTTGTTTAATCGTCCCAAGTAAACGGGTAACAGTTCATCATCAGACTTTTCACCATATTCTATTGATAATCTGCCATGAAGTGAAACTTGAACTAATCTAATCTTCTCAATTGCTTGCTCCAGTTGTTTAGCTTCCTTTGCTGAGGATTTGGCGTATTTACTAATTAGACTTGCTCTAAGCCCTTCTATCTGTATCTGACAACGTTTAAGCTGTTCTCCATAATATTCGTGTGATTCAAATTTAAAGCCTTGTGTTTCGTCTGTCATGATTAATTACTCTCAGTTAATTTAGTAAACTTGTAAGATTTAGACATCACCCATTCTCCTCGCCCCTGGCTTCTCGCAAAGTCAATAGCACTATCGCCATTAACCTTATTTCGAGTCGTGCGGGTCAATCCTAGCCAATCATGGAACTCTCCGAACGAGAATGATGATGGAACTTGCACGTCCTCAGCTACGGATTCAGAATTACTCGAATCGTCTGAGGGGGTATTTTTAGTATCCGGTAAGCTATCCGGTAATAATGCACCCTTATCCGATATTATAGCATCATTATCCGGTAAGCTATCCGGTACAGCATCAACTTTATCCGGTAAAGAGTGAAGGGTAGGATTATCCTCTGTTTGGCAATCGGGTAATATTCCCAATTCAGCTAATCGTCTGTCTACAATAGCTTCTATCCTTTTATCGGATATATCGGATATGTCATTATTCTTATCCGATAATGTATTTAATATCTTATCCGGTAAGTTGTCCGATACATTACTAATGGTATCCGGTAGTCTTCCATTAAGGGCATCTAGACCCAACTGTACCAACTTAATAACCGTTGGGGATACTTCCACCTTTTGACTAATATGATGGGTTCTAGCTCCATCCTTGACGGCTATCTGTTGAAGCTTTTCGTACATCTCATTGGGGAACCTGATATCTAACCTTGTCACTGACTCGCCCGATCTACCCATATCCGATAATACTCACTTTTATCCGGTAACTATTCCACTATATCCGGTAAGTGGTAAACGTCAATCTATCCGGTAATCTATCCGGTAAACAAGTTATACTATCGGATAAGCGTCCTAACAATTGCTCAATTATAGGGCAGTCAATTAGGGCACCACAGAATCAGTGTTTCAGCCGATAAAATTCAAGGGGTAAGTTAAGACAGATGAAAGTAGCTATTTATGCACGGGTCAGTACTCACGATCAGAACTGCGAACGTCAAATCAAAGATCTAACCGAATATGCTGCAAAGTGTGATTATGAAGTATTCGGAATATACAGTGAAACGATGTCAGGGATGAAAACCGATCGCGTCCAGCGAAAAGAAGTAATGAGATTAGCTAGGGCGCGTGATATTGATGGAGTGTTGGTAACTGAGTTGACTCGTTGGGGTAGATCGACCACAGACTTGATCAACACATTAAATGAACTGCATAGCTGGAAAGTACCTCTCATTGCTCAGAATGGCTTCCAGTGTGACCTTTCTACACCTCACGGGAAAATGATTCTAGGGATTATGGCGACGCTGGCAGAGTTCGAGCGCGATCTGTTCTCTGAAAGGGTCAAATCAGGGGTAGCACTGGCAAGATCCAAAGGGAAAGTATTCGGTAGAAAGCCTGGAAGCAAAGCCGATAAGTACCGCAATAATATTAAATTGTTGAGTGAGGAAGGAAAATCTATTAGAGTGATTGCAACTATGTTGGGACTAGATAAAGGAATGGTAGAGAGGCAATTAGCTATTATCAAAAAAGAGAGTATTAAAACTTGAATTAGATTAAAACTTAATGCTAAATATTAAACACGATTTACTTTTATTGGTAGTCGTGTTTTCATTGTCATTGTCTATTTTATTTTTCTACTTGCATTAGGAATCGTTATTACTCCATCCTTACGCAATCTAGCTAGAGCGGTAGTTAGAGTTTTATATGGTATGCCTAGCAATTCTGCAAACCACTTTAAATTTATTTCTGTCAGTTCTAAAACTTGAACAGCTCCGATAATATACCCGCTAACTGTTATTAATTTGAGGCTGTAGTCGCTCTTGAGCTTTGCCAATTGTGGATCGGTGTATTCTGCCATAAAGCCCCTAAAGTACTGATACCAGCCTATCAGCTATGAGTACCAATATTGTGATATGAGTCACAGTCAATAACTCTACACAGAGCCATAGTAGTGGAAAGGAATCGGACAGACACCGCCTGTACCTTGAACCACGAAAGGGTGACGCCGTAAAAAGGATCGAGGATGAACCCGACCCGCTAAAATAAAATCTATTCCCAGGATACCCAGAAATGTCAACTAAATTACTAGTTAACGAAAACTTGTCTTTTCACTCAATCCAGTTATTAACTTATTTCTCTACCAAACAACATGTAATGTGTTTGCAGACAGAAGCCATTAACGCGGCAAGCTATAACGATTTATTCTCAAAAGGTTTGCTGGAGTTTTCCAAAGGTCGTGGCTTAGGCTTGTACATACAGACTTCAAAATCAGGAAGAGAGTCAATTGCTCTTGAGCAATTAGCTATCGATTTATCTGGAAAGTTAAACTAATGACTTATCAGGAAGCGATCGACTACCTCAGCAACGCATTACTCAATAACAAAGATAGCTATTATCAAAGTCCTTGATACCAAACTAGTAATTTAATTCAAAAAAGTATTACCATGCCTAGAAAACTAATCTCAATCGAAAACCAATTAATCGAGAAAATTCAATTCAGAGCTACGAAAGCAGTGAATGAGCGATTACGCGCTATTGCGAAAAAGAAACTCAGACCGAAAAGCTTTGTAATTTGTGAAGCTCTCAATCTTTATTTCACTGTTTTAGATGAAAATAACGATTGAACTCTGTTTGTACCATTTTTATTCGCCACTATAGCAACCACTAAAGTTACACTTGGTAGCGCAATGATATTACTTCAGTCTAAAACTCATGCACTCCACAGGTTCTAGCATTGTCATTGTTAGAGAACCACAAACGAGCCTTATAATCGAAATAGCCCCCACCAGTGAAGGCGAGGGCTAGATCGATCGAAAGACTGTTACCAGCAGCGCGATCGAAGCAAACAAGTTACTTACTGAATATTATGACCCAAGCTACCGATTCAGACATCAGAGAAATTAAGACAGCGGTAGAATCGATCGCTAAGGCTACGGAAGCCAACACAAAAGCGATCGCCGATCTGACCCTAGAAATGCGCGTAGGCTTTGCAGAACTCAAGGGACAGGTCAATACGTCCGAAGCCAAGCTAGAGGGGAAGATAGACAAGCTAGATGAGCGAACTAAGCTTGGTTTCTGGGGATTTATCTTTCGAGGTACCGCACTGGCAGCACTGGCAGCATTGACCGCCATTTTTGTTAAGTACTTATTTCCAATCCTACCGACAGAACTACCCAAGCTGTAAGACCGACACCGAAACCACCTTTTACCCTGTTTTTTACCCTGCTCACTTATTGCAAATGGCTGAAGTGAATACCCCATCAGCAGTTTAGAGGCAATGCTTACTACTTTGGGGTAGTAGGGGTCGGAGGTTCAAATCCTCTCGTTCCGACTTGGGAAAAAACAGCACTAGAAAAGGGTTTCGGCAAGGTCTATCGACTTTGTTGAAACTCTTTTCGTTTGTCTTATTGACAATGAAAGGGTGGTTAGGGGTGTTTAGACATGACACATTTACCCCTATGAAAGTGACCATAGAATCACACCAGAATAAATTACGGTTGCGCTGGACTTGTCCAGAGACGGGCAAGCGCAAGACTCTAGCTTTGGGCTTGGAAGACTCAGAGGCTGGTAGAGGTTTCTCATCGACAATTAAGGATCGGATCGAGAAAGATATCGAAAATATTGGGTACAGTCACTACGATCCCACTCTACTGAAATACCGCCTCAGAACCATCGGCAAGAATGCCAGCGAGATAACCACCGTCGAACTATTCGATCGCTTCACCCAACACCAATTCAAAAGTGAAGGGGTAATGAAATCTTCGATTAAATCCCGCTACCAGCCAGTTAAGCGGATGTTAGAGAAACATCTGAACATTCGGGCGGCTAGTGTCGATTGACGACGGGCGGTAAGCTTTGCGGATGTTTGCGGCGATACTCTCACCCCTGGTACTGCCAAAGCCCGAATCATGCTGTTGAAGTCTGCTTGGGATTGGGGCAAGGGACGATATCAGTTAGCGGATGAGAATCCGTGGGTGGGGATTGCCACACGGTTTAAATCAATACCAGTTCAGCCCGTCGCTGCATTCACCAAAGATGAGCGACGAAGATTATCGAGGGTTTTAGGAATAGCCGCTACTACTCCCACTATGCCGATTTTGTCGTGTTTCGGTTGAGCATGGGCACCAGGGGCGGGGAAGCTTCAGCCCTAAAGTGGAAACACATATCGGCGGATTTTAGTTCGGCTTGGATTGGGGAATCTTTCTCGCGGGGTGTCACTGGCAGTACCAAAACGAAGAAGGCGCGAACGGTTCCCCTAAACCCTTCAATCTCTGCCATGCTCCAAGCCAGACGCGATCGATTGAAACCCATTTCTGATGATGAGTTAGTGTTCAAAAGTCCAGAGGGGTTAGCGATCGACGATCGTAACTTTTGTAGACGGGCGTGGAAGACGGTACTAGCTGAGGTGGGGGTTAAATATCGCAAGCCTTACACCACCAGAAAGACCGCCATTACTCTCAGCTTGAAGAGTGGTGCTTCCTACATAGAAGTAGCGGCGGCGGCTGGTCATGACCCTCAGACCATGCACAAGTACTACTCTGATGTGATTCAAGAGCGAAGCGTATTTGTCTCGTTTGAATAGTAAAATACCCAGAGTTAATCTATTTGATTAGCTCTAGGTCAAACTTTAATTGTTATTTAATATTATGAATCATTCTGATAAACAAATAGTGCACATCTTACCAGGGTTTAAATCTTTTGTCATTGACAGCAGAGAAATTCCCGATAGTAACATTCTTTTAAAGCTACTTCGACCGAATATCGATCCCGAAACTGCGATGCTTGTGGAAAGTTGGACTCTTGACTCAGAACAAGAAATGATTTCTCAATTAATACTGAGAGAACACAGTAATTTGATAGTATCTCGTTTGCCAGAAATATCATTACTCGACACTGATGGCGTGGCTCTGTCGATAGGCGAAAAATTAGAGCAGTTAGTTAAAGGCTTTATTCCTGAACGGGTTAGCTTTAATTTTGATGTATTCCGTTTTCATATTGCCAGATTAGAATATCTAGATTACTTTTTTCTTCCTCCTCCAAACTATGACAAGATTGGAAAAATTTCACAACAAATAAATCGAGCTTATTACCAATGGAAAAAAACTGAAAAATGCGAAACTAAAGCGATTGATAAATATTTTGATGATTCAAAAGAAAGAAGGAATATCATTCGTAAAAATTCCCCTGACTATGAAATTTCTGAGTATTGGTGGAATTCGTTCTTGTATATGGCTCAGAAATACTATGAAGTTGAATTTCTAGAACTTGTAGCTAAGAAATCAAAAGGGTTTTCTGAAATTGTGGATATTAGCCAAAAAAACTATCGTAAACCACTCGAAAAAAGGCTAGTTAAATACAACAGACCTTGGCAGTGCCCATATTGCAAAAAGTGGTACAAACAAGAACCTGGTGGAAACGGGAAACCGAGAGCCAAATGTAAATCGTGTTTCAAAAGCTGGGATAGCGATCGGAGAAGGGTAAAAGATCCGTAATCCTAAAGTGAATACTTTTTTAATGCGATTTGCGAAAATGGCTTTAACACCTGTAACCCGTTCCGGTGTTGCTTTTCCCCTAAAAGCTACCAAGCCCCGCCCAACAAACCATCAAAACTAGGAAATAAAAAATGGCAACAAAAGTAAAGCGACCGGAAATTCATTGGGCATTCGTCCCCAGTGGCGAACTCTGTCTACAGCTCGGAGTTTCAGCCGATACCCTCAAAGATTGGCGGGTTGCTGGAGTTCTCAAAAAAGGACTCTACTGGACAACCTTTCCGCACATTCCCAGCCGTGTATTCTGGAACCGCGATTTATGCAGAGACTGGTTTGTCAATGGGAACTCCCCAGCCCACCAACGCGCGATCGAGCGTTATCTAGCCTCACTTCCAAGCTCAGATGAGTACAAACCCACAGCAGCTTGACATAAAAAATCGCCCTAGCGATTGCGAAAGCGAAAACCAATAAAAATTCACTCCCAGTTTAAACCATGCCCCAACCAATACGCTCTAATCAGGATCTAAACTTGACCGAGGAAATCCACTACCAAAATCGATGCAGCTTCCCAGACTGTCCCGATGACATCATTCCCTCACCCAATGGATCGATCGTTACTGCCTCAAACATCATCAAATCGACCCCAATTTATAGCCACAAAAGGGCACCTAAACGTTTACTACATCCGTTTAGGTGCCCTCTGTTATCTAAAAATTCTTACCAAGATTCTAGCACATGAAAGCATCTATCGAGTTCCTCAAAGCGATCGGACATTCAGAACGGTTTTATGTCCGCTGCCTGTCCCCAAAGAATATCCCGCTGCCAGAATTAGAATCGCGGGGCATGACGTACACCGACAAGAGCGGCAAGGTTAGAAATTCGACAGTTAACGGCTATATCGACCTACAGACAGGTGAATTCTACCGCCGCTATGGAAAGGACTATAAACCCGTGACTGATGGTTGGGGACACCTTCTAGAGCTGAATCAGCAGGGGTATGGTGTTTACTTCGTGGTTGGTCATGGTGGTGTGAAAAATGACGACATCACCCACGGCTCTACACTATTCCATGAGAGCGACAAAGCGACACTCGAACAACAGCAACTAGAGATCGATCGGATTACTCAAGAGTTTGGTAAACCGACAGCAGTAGTTAAAACTAGAAAATCACTACACGGCTATTGGGCATCTGCTGAGACTATCCCAGTCGAGAATCTGGCAACACATCAGAGACGCTGGTTACAGTTTTCTAACTGCGATGATACATCCCTTGACGATCCAGCCCAACTAATGCGGCTACCAGGATTCGATCATCTGGCTTGGAATTCTAAGACTAATGACTTCGATCGCGTTCAATGCGAACTACTCCAGTTGAACGAGGTTAGCTACTCACTGGCTGAGTTCGATCGAATATTGCCCGCGCTGGATGTCGATCGATACTGTCAACTTTCACTAGAACTAGTTGAGTCTGATGCAGACGATCGAGATATGCGATCGATCGCACAGTATCTACCAGGATTCGATTCTAGTGGCAAGTGGATAAAAGCCAAGTGTCCAGCCCACGACGGGGAATCTTCCGACAGCTTACATATCGACTCTGAGACAGGCGGTTTTATCTGTCATGCCGGATGTTCTAGTTCAGCAGTTTACAACGCTACTAAGGCTGTAGCTGTGGCGGCGGGTCATCGGTTTGAAGTCAAACAAGAAGATCCCGAACTTACCCAAAACATTAGCGATGCTTTGAAAATGAAAGCTTGCAAAGCTCCCAACTTGTTTGGTGGCAATATGGGTAAGCAGTTGCGGGAAGCCGCTGATAACTTCAATATCCCAACCAGGATTCTAGAATTTATCGCCTTGCCAGTATTAGCCAGTCGGATCGATTCTCGAACCAAATTAGTAATTAACCCTGGTACTGACTTCACGGTTCCAGCAGTCCGATGGTGTGGGCTTGTGGGTGAGACTGGAACGATGAAAAGTCCAGTGATTAAACGGCTGATCAAACCAATGAGCAAACATCAGCATGAGATCGCCGAAATTTACAAAGAAGTTAGGCAGGAATACGATCTCGCACATTCGGCATGGAAAGCCAACAAGAGTCAAGACAAAGGGGATGAACCACTAGCACCACCACCGATGTTAGATCTCTACTTTTCTAACTTCACCATCGAAGCGATTGTAGACGCTATCCAGCATTACATGGACAAAGGCTATCTCATCTTCAATGATGAACTCGCTCAATTCATTAAGTCGCTGGATATGTATCGCGGGGGCAAGGGTGCGGATCGGCAAAAGTGGTTAACCATTTGGGATGCGGGGGGGATTAAAAATAACCGCAAGTCATCTGGTAGTGTTTTTATTCCACAGGTGTCTATCTCGATAATTGGTGGCATCCAGCCCCAAACCATCCGCAATATGATTAGCGGCGATGATAGTAACCTCGATGGTCTGTGGCATCGGTTTTCTTATGTCGAACTACCTGAAACCACGATCGAACCATTCACCGAACTCACAGGCGATTTAACCGACGAATTAGACAAGATTTACAGAGCATTATCGGAGCAAGCACAACAGACCTACTGGTTGTCACTCGATGCTAAGCCGTTGTGGGCTGAATGGCATTATGAAATGCAGTCTAAGCGGATGTCAGTCACTCAAGAGATGCTGAAAGGCGTTTATCCCAAGTTTCATGGGATATGCGGACGGAACGCGCTAATTCTCCATTGCACTTATGCGGCGATAGCTGGCACCGTTCCCGACCAACTAATCACTGCTTCAACTGTTGAGACGGCGATCGCCTGGACGCGGTGGGAACTCAGTCAAACTCTAATCCAATACCAAAAGCTCGGATTGACCGACGATCCCGAACTAGCCAAAATCCTCAAGTTTATCGATCGGTTCACTGGAAAAGGTTGGGTTAGCCCTAGCGATGCCCGCGCGTGGTGGTCTACTAAACCTAAACCGTCTTTTGATGAACTCAAGTCATTTATGGCGAAAGTCGTATCGCTCGGATATGCGATCGATAACGATGAGCCTATCGCATCATCCAAATATCGAATTCAGATTTTAGAGAAAAGTAGTCAAAGTAGTCACATTTATCCTGAAAACCATACTCAGCATACTATTCAGGAGCGACTATTGGTAGTCACAGATTCTAAAAATGGAATAGCTCAAATGGGACTGGACGGTGGTTTGAATGTTGTGACTACCGATAGTCATGAAAGTAGTCACAGTTATCCCGAATCGATCGAAAAGGGTATTTCTGACGAGCATGAAAAATCTGTGACTACTAATGGTCATGAAAGTAGTCACAACCCAGAACCAACGGTAAACGGTCATTACAGCGATTCATCTCTAGAATCTGTGACTATTGGTAGTCACAGCATCAACGCCATGTCTAGCAACAGTTCTAGCGATGTTGTGACTACTTTGACTACTTTTCATAAAAATAATTTGAAAATTGGAGATCGGGCAAAACTCGGAGATGAGATATTCATCATCGACCGAATCGAAGACGACTTCATCGGCGGACACGCGATCGACGGTTCCTACATTGGTGGGCATATAAGTAGTGTCCAGTTGGTGAGTGTTGATGAAATACCAATCGCGATTGGTAGAACTTCGGCAACATCGAACGGCTACACAAAGAAAGAGACAGGCGACGGGTTTATCGAAATCGTAAGTAACCGTAGTCAAAGTAGTCAAAACACAGACGTAACTATCCCAGAGGCTACAGAAGATGATGGATATTAAAATCGGTTCGATAGTTTATGGAAAAGGTGGTGTTGGTAATCCGGTCACAGCAATCGATAACGAGACGCTGACGATCGACACACCTAACGGTTTAAGGCTGGTTAATGTCACGAAAATACTCAGGGTAGAGAATTCACCATCTAATCCCAGAGATGCCATATCGCGCTTACCAGGGCGGATAGAAGTTAATCTCGATCGCCTGTCACTGGATTATCAGCCCACAGTCACCACGCCATCATGGGAACCGACTACCAGCGTTAAACCTTACGAGGAACTGACTAAGATCTACCTCGATATCGAGACTACTGGTTTAGATCCACTAGTCAATCGAGTGTTGATGGTCGGGTTAATGTCTGGGACAGGCGAGAAGGTCATCATTACCGACCCTGATGAGAAAGTAACCCTGACTAGGACGATCGACTACCTCAAAGCCAATAAACCCGACAGCTTAATCGGTCACAATCTGATTAACTTCGATGTCCCGTTCATCGCCACCAGATGCCGAATTAATAAAATCTCTCACCCCTTCACCAAGGCATCTAAAACCGCCAGAATTACCTCTAGCAGTGTCAATGGTCAACCGATCGAGTTCACCCCCGTCTATTGGAAAGGAACCGACATTCTTGACACCTATCACCAGATCGCGATCTGGGATAAAGCCGCTGCGAAACTCAATAGCTACGGGTTGAAGAACAGTGTCATCGCGCTGGGATTGAGGGATGAAAGACGGCTAGAGCTATCTGTCGAAAGGATTAGAGCATGTTGGGAATCTGGTGACGTAGCGACGATTCAGGAGTATCTAGAGTTCGATCTAGACGACACTCAGCTACTAGCTAATTTCCTGCTACCAGTTGTCTACTATCAAATGAACTACGTTCCTAATCTGAACTTTCAGACTCTGGCGATCGCCTCACCCGCACTCAAAGCCCAAAAGATTCACCAGCGGTTATTACCTAACTTAGAACCAGATGCCGATGGACAATCGGGGTTTGATGGTGGTACGGTCGAACTACTCAAACCAGGGCTTCACCAGAACGTGGCTAAAATCGACGTAAGCAGCCTTTACCCTTCAATCATGCTCAGATATGGCATCTGTAGCCGTAAGGATACTGAGAATCGCTTTCTAGGGGTGTTGGACTATATGAGAGGGGAACGGCTCAGACTCAAAGCCTTGGGTAAACAGGGCGATCGATCTGCCAGCTTCCAAGAGAAAGCCCTAAAAGTCTTGATTAATGGTAGTTACGGATTCTTTGGGACTGGTTACTACTCCTTCAATGACTATGAAGCGGCGGCTCTGGTGACAGCCTACGGGCGCAAGATTTTGGACCTGATGGTTTCAGTCGTCGAAAGTTGCGGCGGTATTCCAATCGAGATCGATACTGATGGAATCTTCTTCAGTCATGACGATCCTGAAACTGTCTCTAAAGCTGTTGCTGATGCTCTACCAGATGGCATCGAAATCGAGCTAGAGCTTAAACACTGTGGGTTATACGCTCCAAAGGCTAAGAGCTATGTTTTAGTCAGTCCAGAAGGGAAAACCAGCGTTAAGGGTTTATTCCGCAAGCGCAATCGATATCGACTTCAGAATGAGTTCCCCACCCAATTCATCAAACTGTATTTTGGCGAGGGTCTAGACGCGGCTTCAGCTTACTACCAAGAGATTCGATCGTTATTAACTGCTGGCAATCTTCCGATTGAAGATCTCATTATCACTCGCAAGATATCCACCAATGAGAAGAATCTCGTCGAGTTGGGTTTAGGTAAACCAGGGGACACGGTGAGTTATTGGTACAAACAACATATTAGGCTTCATGCGAAAACTGGTAGACCGTTGAAACCCCAGCCGATCGAGACGAGTAGCGGTGAATATTGGGCTGACTACTATGTCACTGAACTGGACGAAGCTTATCGATCGATTCTTGGCGTTGAGTCACCTCTGACGAGCGGGAATAAACACCAATTGAAACTAGACTTAAACGCTGTATGAATTACCAACTAACCGGAAATATCACCCCCAAGGCTAGACCCAGATTAGGACGCGGCGGCGCATATCTCCCCAACAAATATCGGGACTGGAAGGAGGACGCGATCGCCCAACTATTAACCCAATCTCGTCCTCCCGAACCAATAGCTAAGACTGAGGTATCGATCGCCATTGGTGGAAAACAGCGAGGGGACTTGGACAACATCGCAGGGGCGATCCTTGACGCTCTGGTGCAGTCTGGGTACTGCTAGACGACAGGATATCGGTAGTAAATAAGCTAACCGTCGAACACTTTCCCAAGTTGCCATCAGGGGCGAACATCGAACTAAATTAGGACAGCAAATGACAGCAAAGGGCAATAAAGGGAAATAAAGGTAGTCATTATTTCGAGACAAAACAAGAAAAAAAATAAATTAAGAGGTTGGTTATGACAGAGACAAAATCACAAATCCCCGTCTGTGAGCGTCAGGAAGGAGAGACAGATAAGGCATGGTACGCATATACAATTTACCAAAATATCGGGGCGGGGCGGTCGGTAGATGCAGCATACAGCGAATATATTGAGTCAACCAAAGGAGTCAAGCCGGATAACGCCGGAAACCGCAGGGGGCACTCGATCTCATCTGCAAGTTTCAAGGAGTGGCAAACCAGATTTAATTGGGCAGAGCGGGTTAGGATTCATGACGCTGATTCTCGATCGTCCCTGGTCGAGAAATTGGCAGAACGATCGGTAGACTCGGTTTACGAAGCCATCGAAAAAGATATGCAAATTGTCGCCGATATCAACAAAGCAGTTAGAGCCAATTCCATCAATGCTCTGGCAATAACCCAGCGATTAATGTCGCGGTTAACCAAGGCGTTAGACATTAAGGATATGAAACAACTCCAAGCCGAAATCGATGGCATAAAAGTAGTTGCATCTGCTCTATTAGAATTACGGAAAATCGACAAAATCTCGATTGAGGTAGAGGGTGCATTAGCTGTCTCTCACAATCGAATCTATGCGATCGGTGAAATGCTAGCAGTTCATGAAAAGAATATGTTGGACATCGATAGTAACGACTAATTCACCAAACCTAATACAATAGTAACTATGAAAAAGAAGATACATAAAAAATGAAAGTCAACACACCAAAACCAACCGAACAAATCGCGATCGACTTTCCAAACTACCGCACCCCGAAAGGCATGAATGTACTGAACATTCAATCTGAACCGAACCCACACGATCGAACCGCCAAGCAACTAATCGCCAATCGAATCGAGAAGGACTCATACCTCCAATCTCATGTTTACCGGAGCGATTATGTTCGAGCGATCGACTCGGTTCTATTCCACAACCATTGTGCGGTTTACAAGATGTCTCCAGCATTCAAAAATGGAGAATATTACTATCAAGATAGAGACTACCAGATTCGAGAAATGCTATTAGACTTAGTTCAAAAGGACGCGCCAAAACAAGCTAAACGGAATCCAATCGATCGGTTATTCGATATCCCAGAAGGGGTAAGCGTCAACCTAAAAATGGCACCTTCTGGTTATCTATCAGCGATCGACATTGCATCCAAAGTGTTTGAGCATCCGATTGTTGAGGGGACGGAAATGGAACGGAAAATATCGGGGTTTCTGTTTAGTTCGTACTGCGAGAAATTTGGCACTACCCCACCCGCATTGTACGGAAAATATCACTACCCGCCTGACGCGATCGGGTGGTTCCACCAATAATCAACATGAACAAATTAACTGCCAAGCAAGTCCGATTTTGTGAGGAGTATCTGATCGATCAGAATGCGACTCAAAGCTGCTTGAGGAGCGGCTATTCCCCCAAGACCGCCGCAGCCATTGGAGCGGAAAACCTCACAAAACCTGAGATTCAAGCCCAAATTGCATTACTCAAGTCGCTACAGTCCGATCGACTCCAGATTGATGCCGATCGAGTGCTGCAAAAATACTGGGAAATTGTAGACTTCAAGTTATCTGATGTCTGTCACTTTGATGGTGCGAAAGTCACCTTTAAACCCTTTTCAGAATGGAACGATCGGGCGCGGTGTGCCGTTACTAGCTTCAAGGAAAACAAAGGTGAAATCACCGAGATTCGAGCCGAAAGTAAGCTACCCGCATTACGCGCCCTTGGCTTACACTTTGGCTTATTCAGTGACTTGAATATTGCTATTGCCACGCTCAAGACTTACGGAATAAATCTCAAGAAAGATGCTTTTGACAATTGGATCATCGATAAATAGTAGCGATCAATTCAAGTAACGATCCTCAATATTGCCGATCGATATTGAGGATCGTTTTGACTATGAGTGCGTAAACTTAGGATCACCAACACATGACATCGATTCAAGTCGATCGCCAATGTCAGTCAATTTCTCCTCGATTATCTCTATTAGATCGAGATCGATAGAATCGATTCCTTCTTCCTGCGATAAATGGAACAAAGATCGCCGATGTGTCTCGAATAGATCGATTATTTTAGACATGTCGCGACTAAGAGTTACTATTTGTGGTTCGCTTGTCAATACAGTATTTGTGTCAGTTTCAGTATTCATGGGTTATGGTTCGGGGTGAGTTAATTGTTGAGTTAGAAACAGGTGAGGAATATCTTTTTAATTGGTTGGCAGCATCATCGAGAATCCATGTAAAGTAAGTCTTTCAATGTCTCAATTAAGGCATAGTTTATCATATTCTACTATAAAAATAAATACTTTATAGTTAATTGAGAAAGAGTTGGCAATCGAGCATAAAATTAACAATTTGTGAATTCACAAAAATGTTAATATTTAAGTAAACAAGTAAGGTTGAAAAGTGCCTATTTGCTATGTACAAAGAGCAGTATGGCAACCACCCCCTGTTTTAAACCAGAACTGGTATCGTCATACTCACCCGATCGGGTGAGTGGTTGGTAGCTATCGCTTAGAGGTTAGTCAGGATTAGCTGCCATATCGATAATCGTCTCCAGTGCGCCAATACCCTCGGAGTGCCACACACCACCATTGAAGATGAATAGCTCTAATTTCCCGTCAGCTTGGGCGATGGTTTGGAACAGTTGCATGGTCGAAGCGTGTTGGTATAAAGTGACATCCTTGGTGTGATCGATGAGATGTGCGTATTCGGTAATGGTTTTCATGTTGGTAACGATGGTGAGTTGTTTGAGGGAGATGCCCCGATTTAATATCGGGGGATTGCTAGGGGCTAAGGTTTAGATGGTGGGGTCATCCAGAAGCGTTTACGTCGCTGTAAACCCTGGATTGACAGATGAATCATTTGGGCTAGTTCATTGTTACCAGCCATGACAGCGGCGTTATAGTCGTCGATTGCGTCGGTTATTTTGGCTTCGATGTTGGCTATTGCTGTGGCGTGAGTGTCGTCGATCTCGAATGGCTGCATAGGTTCTATGGATATGTTGAGTTGGCAGTCCCGATTTGAAATCGGGACTGTTGGTAGGGCTTAGATGTAGTCAGGCATTACCCACGCAGCGGTGGAAGCTAGATGATCGCCAACGATGTGAGAGATCGCTTGGGCTTGGGTGATGAACACTCGATCGCCATAGACATAGCAATCATCGACATCTTCTAGTTCCAAAGCGCGGGCGGTATCGTATTGGACACCGGATAAACCCCACACTGGATAATCATCGAATGTGCCGATTAGGTTGCCAGCGAGTAGAACACCGTAGCCGTTGGGGTGGCGATCGATAACTACTGAGGTTGAGTGGAGCGGACGGGTTTGAGTTAACATTTGAGTAATCCTTTCTTGATTTGGGTTTGGATGTGAGGGGCGATTGAGTTACTTTCCTAGGGCGACTCAATCGCTTTCTCATGTCTGTCGGTTGCGATTTGTCTAACTTTAGGCTTGTGGGTCGCGTCCCGTTTCCATATACCTAATATATCATTATTTTCTATGGTGGTCAATAGGTATTAAGGTGGTATTCAATATGAATAACTAATTAATACGCAATACCACCATAGGCAATGTTTATCTATGGTGGTAGTGATTAAATCCTATGTTAGAATATAGGAATTAATGAGGTATTCAATATGGATGAAAACAAGACGGCATTGGTAAAGAAGATCGGGGAAGGCAATAAATCCCTGTCTGTGATTGTGGCTGAGGACAAATTAACCAAGTTCAAGCGGTTCTCGCAAAGCATTAATTTGTCAATGGGTTATCTGCTTAATCAAGCGATCGATCGGTACCTAGCTAATAACTCTACTGAAATCTTCAGTACCTCTACAGGTATACCAACCACCATAGGAAATAACACCCTATCAGTTACAGTTAGAGACGGTGATATAGAGGAATTAGTTAACACCACCATAAAAGCATACCTACTGAATAACCCTGTAGGTTATCTATCTAAAGTAGATATAGAGGAATTAATTAACACCACAATAGAAAGTAAATTAGATAAGTCCTCTATAGGTATTGCTGAGGTAGACAACAGAATTACCCCGTTAATCAAGTCTATTAGCGAACTGGAGACATATAGCCAAGACCAGTTTAAACAGGTGCGGGAAGAGCTTAGAGCCATTGCCGATACGATCGCTAATCCCACAACCGCCAAGTCAAAGAAAGATCCAAACATCAAAACTTGGGCGGAGTTCTTCGAGATGGTTGGAATTAAGCCTATGAGGGCTAATGAAGCTCAGGGCAAGGAAACCGATACTCGCACCAAGCAGATAGAACAGGGGATTCAAGCGGCAAAAGAGCAGTTCCTTGGTGAATGGGCTATCAACGTCGTGGGTCGTTCGTTCGTGCGAGTTGATGCCACTGTAGAATCACCACTACCCCTATCCCCGAACTAATCAACTAGTTTTAACGCTCTGCCGTATAATCGAAATAACCCCCAACCACAGAAGGAAGGGGGTTAGATCGATCGATGGACTGTTACCAGCAGCGCGATCGATATCAACATAACTACTATGAGGTTAACATGACTCAAGCTAGAGAACCAGACGACATCGATCGCGTTAACCGCGAATTGCGTGGAGTCAACCGGAGATTAGACAGACTGGAATATACCCAGATCTCCCCCCAAGAATTTTCCAGCGTACTAGATCGTATTTATGAAGAGATTGGCTTGACACGATCGGAGATGAGAGCGGAATTTGTAGCGGTTAACGCCCGACTCGATCGCTTCGAGAATGAGGTTAGAGAGGTAAACGGGAAAATTGATATCATCATCCGTCGCCTCAGTGGAGAGGGAAATTTACCAGAGTAAGACCAACCCCGAAACCACCTTTTACCCCTATTTTTACCCCTACGACTTATTGAGAATACCCCAAACAGTTACTAGATACACAGTCTAGAGAGTAAGCTTACTACTTTGGGGTAGTAGGGGTCGGAGGTTCAAATCCTCTCGTTCCGACTTGTACAGTGACACATTCTTTGTCACCAGTGACACATTATTGTCATGATGCCTAACTAGGTGTCGTGACAATAATTTTTTGTGGTTGAAGTGGCAGTGACAGAATCGATGACATCTAAAAATTCAATATAACTTTTGTAGCAGCCTCCAAAGTAGTGCGCCTTTCAAGCCATCTATTTTCTGCTTATTGGAACAGTAATTGAAACCACTACTTGCCGATATGGCAGGGTGCGAGTGTATGCTTTCAACCCTCCCCCCGTTGGGACAGTAGTTGAAACTGATGCGGGTGTGACAATGCCGCTGCTAGATTTCGCTTTCAACCCTCCCCCCGTTGGGACAGTAGTTGAAACTCTGCGAGTCCAAACCATTGCTGGTATCGGTATCTGGCGATGATTTTGGCAAACCCTAAAGAAACTTACCTATTTCAACACTAGCGTAGCAGAGTTTACTGTTCCTATAAACCTGAGTTCGATGAAGTTTTGTCTCCTCAAACTCAGGCATTTCAACACTTTTAGGCTAACAGCAGAATTTTTTCAATTTTTGGCACATTAAAATCCACCATCAATATCATTAATAGTTGAAAAAACATTGATT
>NZ_JBGSPA010000017.1:0-44819 GCF_041738855.1 Chamaesiphon sp.
TAACAGCGTGTAGAGTATTAATTGGGCGTAAGGGAGAATGGTGTTCACTGTTCTCATCAATGTTTTTCCACGCCCTTTTTCTCATATTTTCAACCCCTTGAATAGTAGAGCTAATATACTAGTGCAAGATGTGAGTATATCCAGCCACAGCAAGAGATTCCTGCACATCGACATCCCCAGGGACAAGACACCTGGACGATTTTGGCTGGGCGCGGCGAATACTATCTCGATCTAGATGGCACGACAAAATCGATCGAGACGGGGGATATCGTCATCGCGCCAACTGGCTCCGTACATGGTGTATTTAACAACGCCGATGAAGCCCTAATTTTTATATCGGTCGTTTCGCCCCTAGATGCAGGTTATGAGCTGGTGGAGGGTAGAGGGTAGCGATGCGCGATACGTAGGGTTCCCCGAGGGTTAAGCGCATCAAGACAGAGGGTAGAGGATGGTGGATGGTGGATGGTGAATTTGGACGCTTACATCTTTTTTCATGTCTCCCAGTCCCCCGTCCCTTGTAACAAAACTTATCTTTTTTTTAATATTTGCGCCTCAATCCCCTACGATCTTTGATAGACCAAATTTATAGTTTAATTGCTACACACTTCTTCATAAACACGTTAGCGACGAGCGAAACGTTTTAATCTGAAAGCTGTCCTGGTGTTGCTAATGACAATTTTCAGCTCCAGGGAAAATGAGACTAGATATCTCAATAGCCTTGATTATTCAAACTGCGATCGAGTTAGACCAGCGATATTACCCTAGTGGTAGACAATGTGAGTGGGCGCGATCTTTGGCTGAAAATCCTCGGATTGACAACCGATCCCCGAATCCATCCTCACGCCAGCGAGTTCAAAACCCGAACGCTAGCTCGATTAGGCTTAACACAGTAAAAAAATATTCGGTTGGGAGATTTAAGATCTAATGAGTGTTAAGGCAAGTGGTGGCGGCTCTCTATCCCGTCCAAATTTATATCAAACACTGCCAGTTGCGACCATTTCGCAAGCGGAACAGCAAGATCGGTTTCCCGCAATGGGTGAACTGAGCGAGTTAAACAGCTACTTTCAGTCTGGAGCAAAGCGGATTGAAATTGCCAAGATTATTAGCGATAATTCTGAGCTGATCGTCTCTCGTGCGGCTAACCGGATTTTTACTGGTGGTTCGCCGATGGCATTTTTGGAAAAGCCCGCAGTAGTAGCCGAGCCAAAGGTAGCCAGAACCTTTGCTAGTGGCACCCAGCAGAGTGAATCGACACTGGGGACTGTCACCTTCGTCGAAACAAAAGGTAACTTTTTTTCTAACATTGCCTCCCTGTTTACAGCGTCTGGTGGTGCTGGGCTGATTCCCGCTGGCTTTCAGCCGATCAATATCTCCCTGTACGGGCCTGCAAATATGCAGAAGTCGCTACGGGATATGAGTTGGTTTCTCCGCTACGTGACTTATGCGATCGTCGCTGGCGATCCCAACATCATCACGGTGAATGTACGAGGATTGAGAGAAATCATCCAAAAAGCTTGCTCGGTACCTGCAACCATTGTCGCACTCCAAGAGATGCGCGCTGGTTCGATCGGCTACTTTACCAAAGACAAGGAAGCTCTAGAAATCGTCACTCAATACTTTGACGTGACGATCGGTGAGTTCAAAGCCTCTGCGCCAGCCAACAAACTGCGCCAACGGAACTCTGACGACCAACAGGGGCTAGAGCTGCCCCAGATCTACAACGCCGCAGCCGAACGTCGCGTCAAGTACGCGATGAAACCAGGCTTGTCGGGAGTTGAGAAAAATGATGTCATCAAAGCGGCTTATCGCCAAATCTTTGAACGAGACATCACTCGCGCTTACAGCTTATCGGTTTCCGATTTGGAATCAAAAGTCAAAAACGGCGAAATCTCGATGAAGGAATTCGTCCGCCGCTTGGCAAAATCGCCCCTGTATCAGAAGAACTTCTTCCAACCCTACATCAACAGTCGCGCACTAGAACTCGCCTTCAAGCATATTTTGGGTCGGGGGCCTTCCTCACGGGAAGAGGTGCAGAAGTACTTCAGTATCGTCTCTGCTAAGGGCTTGAGTGGGCTGGTAGACGCCCTAGTAGACTCCAATGAGTATGCAGACTACTTCGGCGAAGAAACCGTGCCTTATATCCGAGGTTTGGGTCAAGAGGCTCAAGAGTGTCGCAACTGGGGACCGCAGCAAGACTTATTCAACTACAGCGCACCGTTCCGCAAGATTCCCCAATTCATCACTACCTTTGCGGCTTACGAGCAGCCATTACCCGACCAACACGTCTACGGTTCGGGCAACGATCCGCTCGAAATCCAGTTTGGGGCGATCTTCCCGAAAGAAACTCGCAATCCCAGCAACTCACCAGCACCATTTAGCAAGAATACGCGGCGAATTCTGATCGCGCAAGGCCCTGGCATCAATAACCAAGTCAGCAATCCTGGCGCGAGGGGGATGACACCTGGCACATTGGGAGCCAAAACCTTCAAACTGGATCAATTACCTGGCTTTACTGGGATTGGTAAGAAATCCAAATCTAGCCAAGGTGTAAGTACTTCATTCACCGAAAGTTCTACCCAAGCAGTAATTAAAGCAATTTACCTGCAAGTGATGGGACGAGAGGTATATGAGGGTCAACGGCTCAAAGTCCAGGAAATCAAACTCGAAAACGGTGATATCTCCGTCCGCGAATTTGTCCGCGATTTAGCCAAATCCGACCTATTCCGCAATACTTACTGGACGAAACTCTATGTAACCAAAGCGATCGAATTCATCCACCGTCGTCTACTCGGTCGTCCGACTTACGGGCGTCAAGAGATGAACAAATACTTCGATCTCGCTGCCAAAAAAGGCTTCTACGCGATCGTCGATGCGATGATCGACTCGGCTGAATATAGTGAGAGCTTCAATGAGGATATGGTGCCTTATACCCGCTATCTCACCCCAGCAGGTGTCAGCGGTCAAAATCTCCGCGTCGGTAGCATCGGTGATACTGGCGTCGGGATCTTGACGGAGGCTAAGTCCGAAGCAACACCACGATTTGTCGAACTCGGTGCGGTCGAAAACAACCGTTCCCAACCCGATATCGAGTTCCGCGTCAATCAAGGTGTCACCAAGAAGCGCGAACAAACCAAAACCTTCAAGCTCACTCAAGCTGGTGACAAAACCCAGCTCAAAACTGTCATTCGGGCGGCTTATCGTCAAGTCTTCGAGCGGGATATCGAACCCTATATCGTCGCAAATGAATTCCGTGCCCTCGAAAGCAAACTCGGTAACTCCGAAATCAACCTCAAAGAGTTCATCGAAGGACTCGGCTGCTCTGGCTTGTACCTCAAAGAGTTCTACACTCCTTATCCCAACACCAAAGTGATCGAACTAGGTACCAAACACTTCCTCGGACGTGCGCCCCTAGATCAAGCCGAAATCCGTAAATATAACCAAATCCTCGCGACCGCAGGGATTAAAGCCTTCATCGGCGCAATGGTCAACGGTGCCGAGTATTCCCAAGTGTTTGGTGAAGATGTAGTCCCCTACAACCGCTTCCTGACGCTACCTGCTGCCAACTATCCCAATACTCAAACCCTGTACAACAAACTCACCAAACAGGATAAGCAAGTGGTCGTGCCGAGTTTTGATACCATCAAACCCCGGATGGATATGGCGAAACTCCCGATGACTGGTAAAGCGATCGCGGATAATAACGCCGCTGCTGCCCTTCAGAAGGAGCCTGAGCTAGTGTCGTTGGGTCGCTCTTCTAGTTTGACGATGAGCGAGGCTACCGTGGCTACCACCGCCAATATCACCCGCGAGTCAGCCCGAATTTTTCGGATCGACGCGAGTACGAGCGAAGCAGAAGCGACACTGGGGATCGCAGCTTTATACATCCAAGTGATGGACATCAGTAACGGTCAAATTCCCGAACAGTTCCGCCGTCTGGACTTAGAAAGCAAAATCTGCAATGGTGTCATCACCACCCGCGAATTTGTCACTACTCTTGCCAGCTCCGACGCTTATATCGATCGGTTCTACACTCCATATCCCAATCATAAGGCGATCGAATTTTTATTCCGTCACCTCTTGGGTCGCGCACCGCTAAACTCAGCAGAGATCGCTGATTACCAGCGAGTTATCGCCGAACGTGGTTTCACCGCAGCGGTAAATCTGATGGTCGATAGTGTGGAATATGCCCGCTATTTTGGTGTTGATGTAGTGCCTTACCATCGTTCGCCTTCTTTACCCGCAGGCAACTAGCAAGCTGGATTGAATAGATCGATCGATGCGATCGCCACAGAGGACAGGTAAGATGAATTTCTTGCCTGTCCTTTTCTCTCCAGGTGTGTTTGGGCTGGATCGATCCCAAATTAAATTGAATAAATGACAGATTAGCTCCAACAATGTACGTCCTGAACCAATTTGAAACCCCGATTGTCGATGCACTGCAAGAGTGGATATCTAAATACCACGCGCCTTTTTATACCCCAGGACATAAGCGCGGTAGCGGGATGAATCCGCTGTTAAAAAATGATTGGGGCACGCAGGTGTTTGGCTGGGATTTGCCAGAACTGCCAGGATTGGACAATCTCCACGCTCCCTCAGGCATCATCGCCGCTGCCCAAGTTCTCGCCGCCGAAGTATTTGGCGCACAACAGACCTGGTTTTTGGTCAATGGTTCGACTGCTGGAGTCATCGCCGCAATTTTGGCGACTTGTGGGGAAGGGGAAAAGATTATTTTGCCGCGCAATATCCATTCTTCCGCCATTTCCGGCATCATTCATGCGGGTGCAGTGCCGATTTTTATCGATCCAGAATACGATCGAGCCGTGGATATCACTCACAGCATTACGCCAGAGTCGGTTAAATTTGCCCTCCAGCAGCACCCCGACGCCAAAGCTGTGATGATGGTCTATCCGACTTATTACGGCGTAGGTGGCGATCTGGCAGCCATTGCGGAGATCGTCCACAGTTATGATTTGCCGTTGCTAGTAGATGAGGCTCATGGAGCGCATTTTGGTTTTCATGCCGATCTACCACCTGCGGCAGTGACGATGGGTGCAGATCTAGCGATCCAATCAACACACAAGTTATTAGGTGCGTTGACCCAATCAGCGATGCTACATGTCAACAGTCACCGGATCGATCGCGATCGTCTCAGTCGATCTTTACGGCTAATTCAAACAACTAGTCCGAGCTATTTGCTACTAGCGTCCCTCGATGCTGCGCGTCAACAAATGGCAGTGGATGGTGAAGAGTTGATGTCTCGAACCATCGAGTTAGCCACAAGTGCTCGATCGCAAATCGCGCAGATCGACCGACTAGCGGTGATGGAATTAGACACGCCCACTTCCGGCTCCAAATATCTCGATCCGACGCGTCTAACGGTGACAGTAACGGGTTTAAATCTGACTGGATTTGCCGCCGATGAAATTTTGACCGAGCAGTTGGGAGTCGTCGCCGAATTACCTTCGCTGCGACATTTGACATTTATTATTAGCCTGGGCAATACATCAGCAGATATCGATCGCTTAGTAGCCGCATTTACCCAACTAGCTGCAAATTATGCCAATTCCCAACCACTTAAATTACGATCGATCGATCCACCAGCTCGACTGCTTACAAAGATGGCAATGACACCGCGCCAAGCCGATCGATCGCGTCATACTAGTGTGTCGATCGAGGACGCGATCGGTAAAATCAGTGCTGAATCGATCTGTCCTTATCCGCCAGGAATTCCAGTCCTAGTGCCTGGTGAAACGATCGCCATTGAGGCTCTGGATTACTTGCGGCAGGTGCTCGACTTTGGTGGTGAAATTGTCGGTTGTAGCGATCCAGATTTAGCGACTATTAAAGTAGTCGATCGTTAAGTCAAAAAACGGCTGGCAACTTTACACATTTGCATAGATCCTACCATCAGGCATCTTCGCACCAATGAGGATCGTACCGATCGTACTGGCACTGCTCATCTCAGCACGCATGAGATTGGCACCTGTTAGATTGGCATCTTCCAGATCGGTTTTGGCTAGATGTGCCTCGATCAATTCGACATTAATCATGGTGGAGTAGCACAAAATCGTCCGCGTAAGATCGGCATGGTGCATCCGCGCATCAGTCAGATTGGCATAGCTCAAGTTAGTATTTGCCAACTTGACTTTGGACATGATCGCTTTACTGAGGTTTGCCCCAGTCATATCACAGGCTGTCAAGATCGCCCGTTCGAGTTTGGCTAGAGATAGATCTGCGTGTGGTAGATGTGCTTCGTGCAAATTTGCTTCGGTAAGGATCGCATTATTCAATTTGGCACCTGTCAAATTTGCGCCAGTGAGATCTACTCCCTTCAAGTTTGCTTCTGTCAGGTTGGCATAGCTGAGATCGACTTTTGATAAATTCGCTCCTGCCATGTTCGCGTTGCGGAGATCGGCGCGACAGAGTTTGGCACTGCGGAGATTGGAACTATAGCTCCGTTTTTCTTCTCGAAAATTGGCGGCGCGCAAACAAGCACCGCTGAGATTGGCACCACTGAGGTTGACATTTCGCAAGTCAGCATCCATCAGATTGGCATCGAGGAGATTTACCCATGTCATATCTGCCCCCCGAAAATCGGCAGATTGGAGACTGGCTCCATGCAGATCGGCATCCCGCAGATTGGCACCTTGGAGATCGGCACCGATCAGTGTCGTGCCGCCTAGCTTACAGCTAGAGAGGTTACTCTTGACTAGCTGGGCGCGATTGAGATAGGCGAAAGTGAGATTGCTTTTGCGTAAATCGGCTTGGTTGAGGATGATATCGATCAAGTCTTGAGAGACTAAACTAAATCCACTCAGATCGACTGCGGTAAAATCCCGTTCGCCACCACGATATCGCCACAATAGTTCGTCCGCATCCATAAGTTAGCCAATGCTGTGTTGATGATGTCTTGCTTATTGTTCCCGCATTTACGATCTTTGTTACTGTTCGATCGAGATTATCAGACTACGCTCGGTTGCTAGCAAGACTTCACCACTGTCATAGTTCTGGTGTAATATGAGCGCGATCGACTACTTCGAGTAAATAGGTTGGTAAAATGATTCGGAACATCAATTGCGCCTGAAACCTTTGTGGTGGGCAGTGCCCACCCTACTGGCGTGACTGAAACCCTTGTGGTGGGCAGTGCCCACCCTACACCTATCAACTATTTCCATCGTTGCCATACCTCGAACAGATTGAAGCGGAATAAGGCTGAAACTAGCTTGAGCGTGGCTAATTCCGGCGGTGGCGATGGTAGTCGCTCTGCCATCTCAAAGGCGGTTTCAGCGGCTTGTGGTTGCCAATTATACAGTCTGACAACGCCCAAGTACATCCAAGCATGAGGGTTGTGGGGATCTTGGTGGGAGATGGTTGTCAATGTACTCAGCAATGGTGCGATCTGACGCTGCAAGACTTGAGTGAGCGCGAGGGTGTATTTAAGATCCAACTGCGATTCGCCGCGTGCGATCCGATAGTTGAGGGCTTGTTGTGCTTGAATTAAATAATTCTGGGTCGGATCGTATTGGTTCAAGGTATTCAGTTGACTAAATACTGAATCGATTTTACCTTGAGCAAATAACTTACTTAACTGTTGGAGTTTAGCAATTGGATCTGGCTCGAATAGATTGGTTGCTGTCGATCGCACTTCGATTTTGGGTACTGATAATGGGAATGTCTTTCCAGTTTGGCGATCGAGATAAGTGGCGGTGAGTTGGTATGCTGCTAGTGGCAACTTGACTGGTGGGAGCATCACTGAATTTTCAGTTACGCGAAAACTGTGAATATCTGAATGCTGTAAATATAAGTTGCCCAATCCGATCGCGCGATCGTGCTGCCAGGTACGATCTGCACTCTGCCATGTTAGTAACAATAACCCATGTTGCAGTGAGTCGCGATCGCCGCTAAGTTGATAAGTCGTATTGACTCCTAGCTCGGCAGATGGGGAGATCGTAATTTTCTCCAATTGTATTTTCTGGATATTTGCTGTCAAAGGTGCGACTGAAATTGGCAGATTTTTTCGCTTGTACAACTTAACGATACTGCGATCGGGCATTTGCCACGTCTGCTCTAGTTGAGCTTGGGGGTTTTGCTCGATCGCTGGTAATATTTTCGGATTGATATAGCCATTATTCCCAGTTTTGGTAATATACCAATTGAGCGATTTGAGATCTTTCTCGATGAGAGCTGGTTTGTCAGTAGTACTATTGACAAAATACCGAGCATATACCTGGAAATCTGCCAAGGAGCCGTATAAGTTTAAGTTTTCGGCATTGAGATCGGGACTAGATGCTAGTACGCCAATAGTCGATCGCAGATACGGTTGCTCCTTGACGATCTCTTGAATGATTTGGTGGTGTGGAAATGATTTGAGTTCGATCCGATGAATTAAATTATAGCCAATATAGGGAATTTTCAGGATATTATCTACTCTAGCTCCTCCAAATAGATTGAGCGAGATGAGGAATCCAGTTATTCCCACTGTTACCCATCTTAATTTGCTTGCCCAGGTAGTTTGAAACAAGTTGAAACTAGCCGCTATAAATATCCCGATGACTGGAAATATTGGTAAAATAAATCGCGAATCTTTATTAGTTGCGAGACTACAAAAAAAGTACCCCCCGCAGCAGTAGATGAGCAGCCATAGCGCATGACGATTTCTGAACAGATTACTAATTAGCTGTCTTTTAAATATCCACAGGAGCGTAAATCCAGTTGTCGTAATTAGGATCGGTAAAGAAATTAAGTCTGGTAATATCCTGACATAGTAAAGCCAACCTGCTAAAGTACCGCCACCAGGATCGCCTTCAGCTTTGCCCATCGCATTGGCTCCCAGTGCTGAAGTAATTACTGTCAGCCAATTTTGACTAAACCAACTGCCATAAATCGACCAAGAAATAATTATCACTACTCCGAACTGGAGTATTCCCAGCCAGTTACGCGCACGTATAAATGAGCCTAATAAGTAAATAATCGGAACAAGTAAAAATAGGAATCCAGTAGGTTTGCTCAACATCAAGCAACCAAATGTTATCCCAAAAATCAAGCACCGTTGCCAACTCTGTCGCTGCGTATCCGCATCTTTCCACCGTGTCAGTGTCAAAAATGTCAAACAAGACATGCTCACAACTCCATAGTCGAGCAGATACATAGTCTGGACATTGAGTAACGCGGGAAACATCAAGACCAAGCCAGATGCCCATAAACTAATTTGAGTATTGAAAGCACTCTTGCTCAGGGCATAAATTGTGAAGACAAGAATGATAATAAATAGGATATTTACGAGTATTGCTGAATTAACAGCTTTACCAAAAATAGCTAAAAATGGAACCGTGAGAATATAAATAAATGGAGCAGTATATGAGGGTGATTGTGCCCAGAGTTCGTGCCACCAATCAGCTAAAAATAGATGAGCATGACTAATAACTCTATGGTAATTGAGTGCATTAGTCAAATGAGAAGCATCATCCCAAGTCGGCATAGATCGATCGAGTATCAACCAAGTTAGCTGAATAGTAATCGCGATCGCTATAATTGCAGCGAGGATCGATCGCTCTGAATTTAGCTTGATGTTGAAAAGTTGTTTTGTCATAACAATATCTTAAACGATCGCCCTATTTATTTATTAATAAATAGATAAACATTACCTTGATGATATTCAAGCTGACATCATCCTCATATCTCCACCTCAGACTCACTGGATGTGATTTAGTTACATCGATCGCTAAATTTTTAAAAACCAGCGTTGACGATACATCAGATACGAGACGCCAAACCAGAGTAAGACAGTTGCGATCGCGAATATTAAGCCACTATTAAGTGTACCTGCCCATCCAAATAACTGAGTGTTTACGAAATCATAGATCGATCGAGCTTGTTTTTCACTACCAATTTTATTTACCATTAGCAGCTTAATTAACACGATCGAAGCAACATAAATAAAAATAGCATTCAAACCCATAATTTCAAATGGTTTGAACCACCGCCGATATTTACGGACATCTACCAATTCATAACAGCCAGCCAACGTCATTAAACTCCAGCCAGTTGTAAACATCACAAACGAACTCGTCCACAGTTTCTTGTTAATTGGGAAAAATCCATTCCAAACCAACCCAATTACTACAGCCGCCAATCCAAACATCAACAGATTGATACTAGTACGAGTCGCTACAGGCTGCCGTTTCAACCACATGCCAGTTAGATAGCCAAATAAGATATTGACAATCGCGGGTAAAGTACTAAATAACCCTTCTGGATCGCTGAGATTTTGAGAACCTTTATGTAAATGTGCTGGCGTAATAATTAATCGATCGATATAAGCTCCAAAGTTACCTGCTTTGCTAAATACGCCATCGCCATTATCTAAAGCGGGAATAAAAGCCAAAACTAGCCAATATCCAACCAAAATCGCGATCGCCAATATCCATAATCCTCGTTGCTTCAGAACTAAAACTGCGATCGCAGCCAAGAAAAAAGCAATTCCAATCCGCTGCAATACGCCCATGATTCGCAAGTTTTCGAGGTTGGCAAAAAATTTGGGATCGGTGAGGTGATAATTCCATACTAAATTATTTAACAATAAACCCAATCCAACTAAGATCGCGCTCCTGCGGATGATTTGCCAGTAAACCTGCTTGGTTATTGGCACATCTCCACTTGTATATTTGGCAAACGAAAAAGCCATCGACACGCCGATAATATAGAGGAAAAATGGAAAAACCACATCGGCGATCGTGTAGCCATGCCAAGCAGCATGATCGAGCCATAGATATTTTGCGCCCTCGTCAGGAAGACTAGCCATATTCACCAAAATCATCATCATCATGGTTAACCCCCGAAAGACATCCAATGAGGTTAAACGCATCGTTGATTTGTTCATAAATAATCTCAGTTTGGGATAAGAGTTGCCTGGAGACTGAAGTCTCGGCTAACAATACTAAGTCCGCCTGCGCGGACTAATTAGTTAGTCCGCTCGGGCGGACTTTGCAGCACAAGCGACGATTTTAATCGTTGGTGATACTGGAATCAAGTAAATGTCCTCAACCCAAACTGATGTTAAATAAGGGCTAGGTGAAATGCTAATTTCGACCGATCGCATCAACAGAAAAGCAGCACTGGAATTACCGAGATTAGAGAAAATCGCCACCGTCAGCAGCAGCCAATACTCCCCACTCAGCTTGGGCAGATCTCGCCAATAGATCGGGCTGTAACTCGGCGATTACGCCCATCGACAACGAAGTCTGACTAATTTTTGATTTTTCCTTCTTTTACCAATGCTTCATAGATCAGAGCTGCGGCATCGGCGCGGGTGGCATTTTGGGCGGGCTTGAGCCGATCTGCGGTGCCATCTTTGATTGTCAATCCTGAATCTACTGCGGCTGCCATTTTTTCGCGCGCGTAGGTGGGCATTTGAGCAGCATCGGGGAATTTGCTCAATACCTGCTCGGCACTAGTCGGGATGGGAAGTTGCAATCCTTTGGCGAGGGAAATCTGCAACTGATAGCGCGGAATCGATTGGTTGGGGGCAAATTTTGTGGGTGAATAGCCCGCCATGAACCCTAGTTGTACCGATTTGTCTACCGCTTCTTTGCGGGGATAATCGGCGGGAATATCGTTGAAGTTGACGGCTGTGGCGGTGGTTGGTCGATCGGCAAAGGCTCGATCGAGCATTTTGGCGTACTCCCCTCTCGTAATCTGCTTGCTCGGATCGAATCGATCGCTACCGAAGTCGTCGAGGATACCCCGCTTTCGCAGTTCGGTGATATAAGTTGCACCCCAAAACTGCTGGGGGACATCGGTAAATACTGGTGTTGTGGCGATGGGTACTGGTACTGGCACGATCGCGGGAGTAGTCACACCTGGAGCTGTCTGCACGGGAGCTGCCGGAACTTCGGTTTGGATAGTTGGGGGTGGACTGACGATTGTCGTCGGAGCTGGATTCTGCCTGTCGCGGGCGATACTCTCGATCGGTTGTCGCCCTGGTTCATTGCTGCCAGTCTTACCGCCGATCGCCCCAGTTTGACGGTTAATGGTATTGTCACCACCCAGACTAGCAATGCTGCGCTCGAACATCGGCTGATACTTTTGACCGATTCCCCAGAAAAACACCGTCCCAATTCCGGCAAGGGCAACACCGATCGCGATTAATTCATCCGCAGTCAAGCGGCGACGGCGGTTTGGATTGGGAGTAGGCGGTGGTGAATTAGTCATATTTTTTACCTGGGTACGAGATTTAGCTAATGCAACAGATATACATCCGCTCTTTACTGGCGATTCACAGAGTTAGCGATCGTTCAAAAGTTGATTAAATCACTAAAATTTGAGATGATTTTAGTTAGAATTATCGCATTAATTGTCTTTCTTTACCAAAACATTGAATTGCTAGTCCTCGATCGGTGTTGTTTCAGTCCAGAGCCATTTTGCCTGAATTAATAGCGACTGAATCTCGGTCTGAATCGCTGCTTCAGAGCGATCGGCATCGATCCGGACGATCCGATCTGGATAGTTAGTTGCTAACTCTTGATAGCCCTGTCTGACGCGGTGATGAAAATCCACACTTGCCTGTTCGATCCGATCGGGTTTGCCGCGCCCGCCAACTCGCTGCAACCCGATCGTGACATCCAGATCGAGCCAGAAAGTCAGATCGCTCTGCAATCCACCTGTCGCTAAGTGATTGACTTTATCGATCTCAGATCGATCGAACCCACGTCCATAGCCCTGATAAGCGATCGTCGAATCGGTAAAGCGATCGCACAAGACAATATTGCCGCGATCGAGTTGGGGCTGGATTACTGCTGCGACATGCTGGGCGCGATCGGCACCGTAAAGCAATAATTCGGTTCGATTACTTACCCAACTGTCCGACTCCTCTAGCAGGATCTGGCGAATCTTTAGCCCCAATTTTGTCCCCCCTGGTTCGCGGGTAGTAATTATCGATCGATCCTGGCTACACCTGCCTTGGAGCCAAGTTGCTGTCTGCTGAATTTGGGTCGTTTTACCCGCTCCTTCAACCCCTTCAAATACAATAAATTTACCGCTCATTTCCCCACCAATCGGATAGATATTCACTATAAATAAGTGAGTAAGTCTGATAATATGTCAAAATAATTTGCAGTTTCCTCAACTTTAGTTTTTAAAAATTACTCACTATGTCTCGTTATGTTTGCGATTTTTTGGTCAACCTTTCACCACAGCATGTGCGCTCTCCACTCCGAAAAATATTAGCAGCTTGCGGTCTAGAACCGATCTACGATCTCGAAGATTATCTCATGGCGCGCGAGATTCCTGGTCGAGTCTCATTTACACGACTAGTTACAGCAGAAGTACTCATTGATACTACCAATGCCACAGACGCGGCTGTCAAGCTCAGCTTTGTGCTCAAGAATGAGGAATTACCACTCAACGCCAACAACCATTGCCGTCAAGTTTTCGATCTGTTGCGGTTGACTATTGCCCATGAGGATGAGTGGCAACCTCTCAATAGCTTACAATCAAACTCACCATTTACCAAAGCGATCGCTTCCTCGGCGGCAGAGTCAGTCACATCACCAATCGCCGCTGCGCGTAGTGCCATTTTGAATTAAGTTCGATTCCAGTCTGACAACTGCCAATTTTACCCGTCAGCGACAGCAATTTCTTAAACCCCGACCGCTTCAGCTCGATATTTATACCAGTAGTATTTTGTGACTGCTATTGAAAAACGAGATCATTCCGTTTACAGTTAGTTGTGATATCAATCTTACATTAATAGGAAAATTATTAGATGGCTCTGGCTGTAGGCACAAAGGCTCCTGATTTTAACGTTAAAGATACTAATGGCAATGTAGTAACTCTGGCTGGGTTGGCTGGCAAGCAAGTTGTCATGTATTTCTATCCCAAAGACGATACCCCAGGCTGTACCAAGCAAGCTTGCAGTTTTCGTGATAACTACAGTGTGTACCAAGATAAAGGCATTGTGATTTTGGGCGTGAGCAAAGATAGTGAATCCGATCACCAAGCCTTCACTGAGAAGTTCGATCTCCCTTTCCCACTCCTCGCCGATACTACTGGCTCACTCATTGCGGCTTATGATGTCGATGGTGGTGGCTACGCCAAACGTGTCACCTATGCGATCGATGGGACTGGTAACATCGTCCATGTGGATGCCAGTGTCAAAACCGACACTCACGCTACCGATATCCTCAAGGCTTTAGGTTACTAGGGACATCTCGGAGGGTGGGCACTCCCCACCATCTAGATCTGGTACGATCGCGCTTGCGCTAACGCACCCTACGATTTAGCCGTTCATAATGACTTCGCTGTCAACTGTCAACTGTCAACTGTATAACCCTTCATTCAACCTATCGGTACTCGTACTTAACCACCATCGGTTTGACGGATTCTGGAGCGATCGAATCGATCCGATCTGCGGAGATTTCGTGCGTAAATGGCTTAGATTTACCAGGCTCGATATCAATGTTTAGCGGAATTATCGCTTGTTTGATCGAGACATCTTTGGCAATGAACTTAGCGACAACGTAGTAAACATAGTGAGTCCGATCGCTCCGATTCTCGATCGAGCCTGTGACGGTGAGTAGCGATTTATCCGAACTAGTTCGAGTGATGGAGATATCTTGTAATCTTAAATCTTTATTAACATCAGCATTGCTGGTGTTACCCGCTAGATTCTGAGCTAGAATTTGGGGATGCCGAGCTGAGGACTCGATCGCCGTGGGATTTACCACTGGCAATTCCAAGTTAAAGCCGCGAGCTGGAGACTGAGCATCTAAGGAAATCCAGATAGCACTGAGAAATATAACCGCCGCCAAATGTTTGCTGGCGTTCGGGCAATGTGTCTGGGTGAGAGCTGTGCGTCTTAGCATGATGATTATTCTAATCTGTTTACTCTGGCAATCGGGGCAGTTGAGTCTAGCTTCCGCCTTTTGGCTTCAGCTAGATCTATGACAAAAGTGTTGATGTCCGAGCGATCTCAGCAGACAAATTCATGACAACTGTGTTCTCTTATTTGTACCCATTTAGACAGAAGGAATTGCTATCATTGGCTAAAATTAGCAATGTATTGCTCGATCGGTAGATCGACTTTGATTGGATATCTACTCGATCGCAGCGACAACTGCTAAAGTTACCGATGATGTCGATCTATTTAGATCCGCAGGGCGCAACGGCGTAAGACGCAAACCCCCCGCTTGTAAAGACATTGTGGAGAAAATTGTGCCGATCGACCACGGTAGGTCACAATAAGAGATTGAGGAATTAATTGCCGAGGAAGTTTATTGATGCAGCCGATACGTACATTCAACGTTTCTCCGTCCCTACCAGCCTCCCTCGAACCCCTAAGGCAGCTTGCTTACAATCTGTACTGGGATTGGAATACGGAGATTAAGGAACTATTCAGAAGACTCGATCGGGATTTGTGGGAATCTACCCGTCACAATCCAGTCGCCCTCCTAGCTAGAGTCAGTCAGTCTCGCTTGCAAGAAGTTGCGACTGATGATGGGTTCCTAGCACACATGGAACGGGCGATGGGAGAACTCAACGCCTATCTACACGATCGCAGTTGGTACAAACAGCAACGTGCGAACACCCCGAACAAAGAATGCTTTGCATACTTTTGTGCCGAATTTGGATTGGTAGACTGTCTGCCGATCTATTCAGGTGGCTTGGGCGTACTGGCTGGAGATCATCTCAAATCTGCCAGTGACTTGGGGTTACCCCTAGTTGCAGTAGGACTTCTATATCAAAAAGGATATTTTGCCCAGTATCTCAATGCCGAAGGCTGGCAACAGGAACGTTATCCAATTAACGATTTTCATAATATCCCCGTCCAGCTAGAGCGCAAACCTGATGGTACCGAGCTACGGGTAGCGGTAGAGTACCCAGGGCGAATGGTATATGCCCGAGTTTGGCGCGTGCAAGTGGGTGTCGTACCCCTGTATCTATTGGATACCAATATCGAGCCAAATAGCCCCTACGATCAAGATATTACCGATGCTCTATATGGTGGCGATCTCGATACGCGGATTCATCAGGAAATCATGTTGGGCATCGGCGGCTTCCGTGCCCTAGAGGCTCTAGGGCACAAGCCGACCGTCTATCATATGAATGAAGGGCACTCTGGCTTTCTGATCCTCGAACACATGCGCGTACTGATGCAGCAAGACAAGTTGTCATTTGTCGAGGCCAAGCAAGTCGCCCAATCTACGCAGATTTTTACGACACATACGCCTGTGAGTGCAGGATTCGATCTGTTCCCCCCAGACAAGACGATGTACTATGTCGGACATTATGCTGATGTCTATGGGCTGGACAAGGATGACTTCATGGGCTTGGGACGCGAAAATGTTGCGGATCTGGATTCGCCGTTTAGCATGGCAGCTCTAGCGATGAAAACTTCGAGCTTTGTCAACGGTGTAGCGAAGCTGCATGGCGTTGTCTCGCGGGAAATGTTCCAAAATATGTGGAAGGATGTACCCATTGATGAAGTGCCGATTACGTCAGTCACCAATGGCGTCCACGCCCGCAGTTGTGTAGCCAAATCTGTGCAGGAACTATACGATCGCTACTTAGGGCCAGAATGGTCGGAAAAATCGATCGAAGACCCGATCTGGAACAAAATCGATGCCATTCCTGACGATGAACTCTGGCGCAATCACGAACATAGTCGCTCGGAAATGGTCGTCTACGTACGCGATCGGATTGTCGGCCATCTCAAAGAACGTGGCGCGACACTCGGTGAAATCAACCGCGCTCAAGAAGCACTCGATCCAGGCGTTCTGACGATCGGCTTTGCCCGCCGATTTGCCACTTATAAGCGCGCGACACTATTCCTGCGGAATCTCGATCGGATCAAACAGATCATGGTAGGGGATAAAGGGCGGAAAGTACAATTTGTGATCGCTGGTAAAGCTCACCCCAAGGATATCCCAGGCAAAGCCCTGATTCGCGATATCGTCCACTTCACCCGCACTGAAGGGATGACCTCTGTCGTATTTGTCCCCGACTATGATATCTATGTCTCGCGCGTGATGGTCGCTGGTTGCGACATCTGGCTAAATACGCCGCGTCGTCCCCATGAAGCCTCTGGTACTAGTGGGATGAAAGCCGCGATGAATGGATTGCCCAACCTGAGTATCCTCGATGGTTGGTGGGATGAAGCCGACTACGTACGGACAGGTTGGCCGATCGGACATGGGGAGCTGTACTCCGATGAAGCGTACCAAGATGAAGTCGAAGCCAATGCCTTCTACGACCTCTTGGAACAAGAAATCGTCCCCCTATTCTACGATCGCGATAAAGAAGGCCTTCCACGCAAATGGATTGCCAAGATGAAAGATGCCATCCGGCTCAATTGTCCGACCTTTAATACCGCTCGGATGCTGCGCGACTACGCTACGATCGGCTACTTCCCAGCTAGCGATCGTCACCAAGTAGTCACTGGCGACCAATACCAAGCAGGTAAAGATCTCGCCCACTGGAAAGAAAAGATGCTCAAACATTGGGGACATCTCAAAATCCATACCGTCGATGTCTCCGCTCCAGAAGATATCAATGTCAATCAATCGATCTCCGTCAAGAGTTTGATTGCGTTGGGTGACTTGGAACCGCATGATGTTCAGGTGGAGTTGTACAAAGGTGCCGTAGACACCAATGGTAAAATTACCAACGCAGACACCGCTGTGATGACCTACCAAGGTCGAGACAATGCTGGTAATAGTCTGTACACCAGTGAGATCGCTTACTCCGCTAGCGGCTTACAAGGCTTGTCTCTGCGCGTCCTGCCGCACAACGCACATCTGAGTAATCCTTATGAATTGGGATTGATTCAATGGGCTTAACATAAGCAAGAGCAATTAGGGAATAGGGGTTAGGGCAGAGATTTTGGCTCCCTAGCCCCTTTTTCTATGTCTATAGACCTATGCCAAATTACACTGGCAGACAGATAGAACGCCTAGATATATTAGTAAGTACCCACAACTTTGCCTGGAACCTTCCGTAATCTACTAGCGTCAAGATTGAGTAAGCGGGTAAACATTAAAACCGTAGGCTCGATCGGACAAAAGTCCGATTTGGAAATGCTTTTGTCGACTAAAGCAAGCTCCACAAGTTCGCGCAAACTAATCTACTTAAAACTGAAAAATCATCATGAAAAAAAATATTGTTGCCTTAGTAATGCTCTGTTCCTCCATCATGGCTCTGGGCACGGTCGCTCCAGCTAGAGCGCAATTGGGTAGAAATGTCATCGGTCCATCGCTGGCGATCGGTGGTGGACAGACATCAGTGGGGATCGATTCTAAGTTTGGTCTGAGTGACAATATCTCCTTGCGCCCATTTGTCTATTTTCCTAGTGCTGGTACTTATTTTGGTAGTGGCATCACCTATGATTTCAATCTCGTAAGTACTGGTGACAGAGTTCAAATTACTCCCTTTCTAGGTGGTCTAGTATCGATCGGTACTGGTAGCAGCATCAACAATACTACGACAATTGGACTCTTGGGTGGAGCTGATTTTGATGTCACCGATACCATTCAGTTGAAAGCGGCTTTGAACGTGCCAATTAGTAGCAATAACACATCCACTACTGTCAACATTGGTGCTGGTTTCAAATTTTAGAGCTTCATCAAGACAATGGCGAAACTCTGACATCAACCACAGTTTTACCTACAAATTAACAACCTTCCCAAACTCACGGGGAGGTTTTTTGTAAATGTCCGGTGGATATAGCAGTCGCCACATCGGTTAAGACACTCTAGATCTCAGTCCGCGTAGCGATGCGCGCTCCTCGGGTTCCCCGAGGGTTTAGCGCATCAAGACAGGCGGACTTTGCAGCACTAGCGGCGATTTTAATCGCTGTGCTGTCCTAACCGCCTTGGCGGTTGCTATAACTCTTGCCGATCGAGCGCGCTCGAACACGATCGTCACAATCGGCTCAAAACAGTTGCTGTCGCCGCAACACCATCAGTGTAGTTGCTAAAGTTGCGACCATCGTCAGGATCGTCCACCAGAAGCCGATCGGTTCCTGAGTCCACGGTACGCCACCAACGTTCATCCCAAAAATCCCAGTAACCAAAGTCACTGGGAGAAAGATCGTCGTCACGATCGAGAGGACATAGAGATTGCGATTGAGAGTCTCTTGCAGCCGTCCCGCCATCTCTTCCTGGAGGAGTCTAGCGCGCTCCTGAACCAGCTCCAAATCCTGCATGACTGCATCCAACCGTTCCAGATCGCGACGCAGCTCTACGACATCTGTGTCTCGGCACCAAATCGGTAAGCGGGGCAGCAAATACTGTGTGAGAGCCTGTCGATTGCCATTCAAGTGACGGCGCAACCGCGCCAGTCTGCGCCTAAGTATGCCGATCTCACTACGTTGTTCCTGGAAATCTCCGTTGAGCACCCGATCTTCGATCTCATCAACCACGGCGCGGAGATTGACAATGACATTACCAAATATCTCGGTAACATGTTGCAAAAAATGCACCATCAGATCCAATGACGTCTCGATTTGCGCTCCATGTAGGAGTGATACTCGCAATCGATCGATCGCTTTGAGTGGTCTACCGCGTACCGAAATTACCCAGCCTGGAGCGACATACATCCGTAGTAATCCGAGATTGTCTGGATCTGCATCAAAGTCATAATGCAAATCGCCCAGCACACTTACAAAACCCTCTGCAAGCACTTCTAGTTGAATGTGTGGCTCGGCGGTCAACAGCAGCTCCCTGGCTACTTGAGGAATGCGATCGCAGGTAGCGATCCAGTTGCGAGCGCGGACATCAGCGAGATTGAAGTGCAGCCACACTGTCTCATAAGGCTCTGTCAATGCTGCTGTCAAAGTTCTCCACTCTAGTTGCTGCGGCGGTAATTGAGAGCGTAATCCAAAACCACAGATTAAGCCATGATGATCTGGTAATTCGATCGGTGTCCGCATAGATGTTAGTGATAAGTAGCCAAGATCCCTGAAAATTTAATTACTACCGTACCTGTGACAAATTAGCGATCTAGGGTAGTGAGTGGATGGTGAATGGTGAATGGTGGGTGCGATTGTTTATTGATTGGGTTGTTCGGTAGTATCCGATCGATCGCTTTCGCTCCTAGTTGGTATCTCGGACGCATTGGCAACGATCGTCGATCGCTCTAACCAGGTAGTGTAGAGATCGGGACGTTTTGTCTGAGTGCGATCGAGTTGTTGTTGATGTCGCCAAGTCGCGATCTTCTCATGATTGCCAGACATCAACACCTCGGGCACCCGCCAGCCGCGAAATTCCGCCGGACGAGTGTAGTGGGGATAGTCGAGCAACCCATCTTCAAAACTATCAGCCTGAATCGACTCTGCTTTACCCACAGTCCCTGGCAAGAGACGGACAATCCCATTAATCAACGTCAGCGCAGGAATCTCGCCACAAGTCAAGACAAAATCGCCCAACGAAATCTCGCGATCGACAATATTCATCACGCGCTCATCGATCCCTTCATAATGACCGCAAATCAATACCAACTGGTCATAATCAGTGTGCAGCTCCTGAAACAAGGCGCGATCGATCTTTTCACCCTGAGGACTCATCAAGAGTACCTGTCGCCGTGGCAATATCGGCAGCGACTCTACCGCCGCAAAGATCGGTTCTGGCTTGATCACCATCCCCACCCCACCACCATAGGACTCGTCATCGACCTTGTGATGGCGATCGATCGTAAAATCGCGGGGGTTGATAATATGCACTGCTGCGATCTGTTTGGCTAAGGCTCTGCTCATCAAGCCACAACCGAGCGGGGATGTAAAAAAGTCTGGAAATAAGGTGATGATGTCAAACCGCATGACGCAAAAAAATCGAGCTTAGTGTGCTCATTTTAGTTGAGATCTCACACTAAGGTCGATTTTTTAGGGATTCTCAAAAGATCGCAGCAGATACTCGCCGCATCTTTGTAGCCCAAACAACTCCAAATTTTAAGATTAACCTTTTTTAGCAACGGACAATTTGCGTTTCAACATCACAATTGCCAATCCACCGAGGGCAGTGCCGATCAGATCCGAAGGTTCGGGGACAGCACTGGGATTGGTTGGAGGATTGACAACTGCACCATTTCTGGCATTGAATGTATAACGACCTAAGAGACCACCACTGTTGAGGCTGTTGGCGATCAAAGAGGTTCCGGCAGGTCCACCATCCAAGAATGCACCATTGACAGCAGAGCCAGCAAGCTCAAAAGACCTGTTAGCTGCACCGATAAGACCGTTGGAGTAGCCCACACGAGCAGAATTCCCACCTAAACCGTTAGAACCACCGCTACTAGCAGCACTGCCAGTTTCCCACTGAACCTGGTCGTAGTTGAACTCGATATCAAAGTTCCCAGCACCTGTGTCGGCACGATCGATCAGCACGATCTGAAAGTCGTTGATTTTGTCGGTTTCAGCATCGAAGTAACCGACGTTAATATAGTTGGCACCGAAAGCATTCCGACCATTGACTGTCCCTGTCCCGTAAGTAACCGGAGAAGTTCCCGCACCCGTGGTATCTACATCTGCGAAAAATGCAGCAATGATCGGTGTGCTAGCACCAGCAATACCGAAAGGTGTAAATTCGTCTAGCGGTCCATTGAACGTGATGTTACCGTTGTTATTAACATAAGCATTGCTATAGGTAGTACCAAAAAAATCGGCAGTAAAACCAAGCGCAGTCAAAGGACTAGAATCATCGTCATTGGCAGGAATAGTGTTGCTAGTAAACGATCCCATTCTGATGGCTGCGGCTGAAGCTGCTCCGGTCATTGCGACACTGAGCGCGATGGCAGACAAAACTGCCACAGAAATTCGGGCACCGAGACTTTTGGTAGACATCATAAAGAATTTTTGCACAATGAAGATTTACGCCTACATTCGGCAATACGCTTGAGCATATTACTTAGGAATATAGGTATGAACACAAGTATTGCATCACAGATAAATATTGACAAGAGTAATACTACTAGTCTGTGTTTGGGAAAGTCACAGTTGCTATCAGTGGTATTGCTGAATTGTTACTTCGGAGCTAAAAAATCTCAATAATAAGACTGCGAAGGATGATTCTGAAAAGATCGTTTCAACGTACCACAAAGCACGAGTGTTCTATCGATCGCTCTGAGTATCAGCATGAATAAGAGGCGCAATTTATATCAATTGACCTGAGTTTTAATAAATTTTACGATCGCGATCTTCAAACCGCAGTCAGTCCCACCGCAAGCTGTGGTAATAAGATCTCCAATTCTAGATTGGCGGCGGCGGCGGCTAAGGCGTCGAGATTGCGGAGATCGGGGAGATAGGGGAGACAGCCGAGTACGGGGGTGTTGGTGAGCGATTGAATTAATTCAGATGGAGCAAAATTAGCAATTTCGGTGCTAAATAGCGGCTGCGGACAGTTGAGGACGATCCCGCGCAGTTGGACATTGTACTGTCGGGCGAGAGCGACATTGGCTACAGCTAAACCGATCGCGCCGAGTTTGACTGGGACGACTAGGACTGCGGGTAGTCGCCAATCCCTAGCGATATCGGCGACGACTAGCTCGGCTGTCATCGGCGCACCCAAGCCACCGAGAGCTTCTACTAGTACAAAATCGTGCTGTTGCCGCATTTGTTGAAGAGCTTGCCAAGCCTTCGCCAGATCGATGTCTATGCCCGCTAGCACGGCGGCGATCGGTGGTGCTAATGGGTTGAACAAATAGATGGGATTGATATCTTCAACCGCTGTGCCAAACAACTCACTGTAGAACTCGCGATCGCCCGTACCGCACTGAATCGGCTTGAGAATACCCCAGTTTTGCTGTGGTAGATGTTTTTGAGCATACGCGGCTAATGCTGCGGTGAGGACGGTTTTACCCGCGTCTGTGTCGGTACTAGTGATGAGTAGCATTTAAGTTAATTGACTGTGAGGGAGCCGGAACTGGGATGATAGTCGATCGCGCTAATCTGGATCGCTGACCCCACTGTCTGGTGGTGGCTCTGTGCGCCGCTCGGGTGATGTGGTGTTTTTGGCAGCAGGGACGGGGATACCAACTGATGGCTCTGGTTGAGGTGCTGAGCTGGGCGCACTATCCCTGCTGTCGTTGTTGGGTGACGCTCCTGGCTGTGACTGGATTTCTAAATCGCGATTGCGGCGGCGGGTCGGTGTTGGCTCGGCGGGGGATTCTACTCGATTGCGACGACGACGGCGGGTCGGTGTTGACTCGGCTGTGGATGCTGCTCGATTGCGCTCCTCGACTTGGGGACTAGGTTCGACCTGCGTCCGTCTACGTCTGCGCCTACGGGGACGTTCCGATTCGGTCTGTGGAGGACTGGTGCGAGTTGTCGGCACCTCGATCGGAATTGGTGAAATAGCCGTACCACCGTTATTCTCGCTCGGGTTGACAGAACTGCCATTAATGCTATCACCGCCAATAGGGGCAGGAACGCCTGACGGTGGTGTCCCTTCAGCCGCAGGTAGACTAGTTGTTGGGGATGGTGAAGCAGTGACAGCGACTTGAGTGATGCTCAATTTGTAAGGAAACAGGCTACCTGCCAAACCTTTAATCGGACGCAACTCGATCGTGTAGTCCCCCGAAGCGGGTACTTGTCCCCGCCAAGTCACGACGCGATCGGCTCGATCGTCGATCGCGTTACCTGTCGGCGAGAGAATTGTCATCAATACTTGGGTGGCGGCGGTAGTCCCTAGCGAGATCGGTGGATTACTAGAGCTACTATCCGTGGCGGGACTAGGCGAGATCGGGGCGATCGGACTGGTGAGCTTGGTCGGATCGGTAGTTTGACTGAAACCAGAGACTAGCTGAATGTCCAAATTTTGACCAGCGAGGGCGGCGACTCGATAGCGGATCGGCGTATTGGGATCGACTGTCCCTTCTTTGACGATCGCGCGATTCATCTCTGGCTGAATCAAATCGTCAGTAACTGGGCTAGGGCTGATACTATCAGTTGGAATCGTGGGATTGCTGAAGTCGATTTGTTTGGGTGGGGTAGTTGCGACTTGCTCGTCCGACGCTTGACGGTGGAGGAGTTGGCTGACGCCAAACCACGAGCCAAGCCCCGCCAATAGGGAGATCAGCACTCCCAGTGGAATGAAAACTTGCGGTTTTTCCCAAATAGATTTGGGATGGTGCTGGGTAATGGCGGTGCGGACGCGCTCGGTGGCTGGAGTGGGGTGCTTGCCACCGATTACCGCTGTGGGGATTGTGGAGGGACGACTGGGGACTGCTTGCTCTGGTGATTGGAGCGGGGTGTCTAAAGAGCGCAGATCGCGCTCGACAGCGATCGCTGATTGATAACGCTCTGCTGGATTGAGACTCAACATCCGGCTGAGGACATTGGCGAAGCCGTCATCGATCTGCGTCCATCGCCGCCACCCCCAGTTCAGGCGATCGCCTGCAAACAAGGCACTGGGTTCTTTCCCTGTCAATAATACGATCGCTGTAACTGCCAGCGCGTAGAGATCGCTATGGGGAGCTAGTTGTCCGGTTTGACATTGCTCGATTGGTGCGTAGTCCGATTGACCGACTGCCAACTGTGGACTGGGTGAAGTAGCTTGCAATTTGTCAGCAAATTCACGGACGACCCCAAAGTCGATGAGTACGGGCAAGCCATCGCCATCGCGGCGAACGAGATGTTCTGGGGAGAGATCGCCATGGATGATGCCTTTGCTGTGGACGTAGCCAATGATTGGGAGCACTTGTAATAACAATGCGGTGACTTCGGCTGCGCTCAACGATTTGCCCAGATCGCGCTGTTCCTCTAATATACGTCCGTAAGTTTTTCCCGCTGTATAGTCTCGAACTAAAAATAGCCGATTTTGCTCTTCAAAGGTCGTCCAAAAGCGGGGAATCTGGGGGTGCTGTAGTTGGTAGAGGAGAGTAACTTCCTGTTTGAAAAATTCTTTGGCTCTGGTGACTGTGCTGGGATAGTCGGAGGGGATCAGTTCGGCGATCGCACAGTAGGCATCCTGACGATCGCGATCGATCGCCAGATATGTCCGCCCTAATGATCCCTCTTCGAGGATATTGAGGATGCGGTAGCGTTGCTGCAAAAGAGTCTCTGGGGCGATTGGTAACATACGGTGCGATCGCTCAAAATTACGGCGGCTCGAAACTCTGACTTAGCCATGCGGCTTGGGGTTAAGGATTGTCTCGGCGATGATTTAGTTCCGACTCTCTTTCTAGTGACAAATTAGAGATCTAGGGTAGTGAGTGGATAGTGAATGGTGAATGGTGGATAGGGAGTAGGTAGATCGATCGTCATTGTTTATAGTACTATTTTATGGACAATTGTGGTCGATCTAGCGATCGTCAGCTCCTCAAGATCGATCGTGCCATCCTGCTCCCTGTTGCACATCTGCACTCCCCCACCAACTTATTTAGGTATTCGTCGCCGTTGGATGATTTTCTCGATGCCGTGACGATCGACATAGGGGGCGAGCAGTTGGAGAGCTTGAGCGGGGAGCGGAGAATTGGTGATGTATGCGGTGGTGGTATTGGCTTGGACGATCCTCACTTTCCACGGTACATAGTTATTGCCTTGGGATTGAGAGCTAAAGATTACTGTTTGGCGATCGCGTTTGAGTCGAATTTCGATCGATGGGTAGTCATCGGTGCGGACGATCTGTGGTTGATAAGTCCCCACTTGGAGCGGGGTTTTCGATAACATGGCTAAAAACTTGGTGGTGACAGCCGCTGGAATGGCTATTCGGGTAGTCTGCTGTTGATGCACTCCTGCTGCACCATAGCCACCGATGGCAATGTGGGCGTTACCCACTAGTTTTTGATGTTCGACTCTGAGCTTATAGTGGCGTAAGACTGGGGTGATGTCTGAGTAGCCATTCCAGTCATGATGAATTTCCACTGTTTGGGCTTGCATCACTATTGTCAGCGGCGGTGGCTTTACCAGGGGCTGACTTTGTGCTGCTGGCGCGATCGGTGAGTGGATAGAGCCAACGTACGCTAGTGATAGTAATAGTGAGAGTTTTTTGTACATACACCAAATCCAGTTACTCGCCAGAATTGGCGATCGCCAGTCTGACTGATGCACCTACTGTCTCTGCGCTTGACTGCAACAGTAGGTGCCCAAATTTAGGCACCATCACCTCAACATTTAACAGTTGGTGTCAGACGGCGATCGATTGGATGCGTGACACTAATCTTCGGCAAAGATATAGCGACGCAGCTCACTGGGATCTGGTTCGGGACTATTTTCAGCAAATTCGACCGAATCATCAACCAGATCTTGGATCTCGCGATCGAGTGCGGTAAGTTCAGCTTGAGTCACCAAGTCTTCAGCTAGCAGGTAAGTTGCCAACTTGACGATCGGATCGCGGGCGAACCAAAATTCCTTTTCTTCCTTTGGTCTGAGTTCGTCTGGATCTGCCAAGGAGTGACCGCGAAAACGGTACGTCAGGGCTTCGATCAGCGTCGGCCCCTCCCCAGCCCGCGCACGGGCTACAGCCTCCTTCGCGACGCTGTAAACAGCCAGGACATCCATCCCATCGACCTGGACGCCGTGCATCCCAAAGGCAGCACCCTTGGTATAGATTTCTGGTACTGAAGTAGCACGTTCGTGGGACATGCCGATCGCCCATTTGTTGTTCTCGACGACATAGAGCATCGGTAACTTCCACAAAGCTGCCATGTTCAGGCATTCAAAGAACTGCCCATTGTTAGCGGCACCATCGCCAAAGAAACAAGCCGAGACGAGATCCGAATTTGCCTCACCCAGAGCTTCCCGCCGATACTTACTCGCAAAAGCCGCTCCTGTCGCCACCGGAATCCCTTCCGCCACAAACGCATAGCCGCCGAGTAACCGATGTTCCTTTGAGAACATGTGCATCGAGCCGCCGCGCCCTTTGCTACAGCCCGTCTCCTTCCCAAACAACTCTGCCATCACCTCGCGCGGCGGTACCCCAGCACTGAGGGCGTGAACGTGATCGCGATAAGTACTAGCAACATAGTCCTGTCCGGGGCGCATTGCTTTGATGACCCCCGAAGATACTGCTTCTTGACCGTTATATAGGTGGACAAAACCAAACATTTTGCCCCGATAGTACATCTCCGCACATTTATCCTCAAAACAGCGACCGAGGATCGTGTCACGGTACAACATCAAGCCTTCTGCTTTGGTGATTTCTCCCGACTTCGGCTCAAATGCGGGTAAAGTTCTCTCTTGAACCATTAGCTTGTTTTATCCACTTGTATGCGATCGATATTGTCTCCTATTTCGGTCGGGGTGGCTAGTCCCACTGTGGAAAAATTGTCGCAGCAGGGACGATTGACTTAAATAGTTGATAGTTGACAGTTGACAGTTGACAGCGGCTTGGAGCCGTTATGTTCAGTGCCAGCCGCTATCATCCACCATCCACCATCCACCATCCACCATCCACCATCCACCATCCACTACCAAAAGACTAGCAAAATCCTGTAGTTTTCCTGTCGAGAATGACGATCGCTAGCTGTGCGCGATTATGCTAATATAGCTCACAAGATCGAGTTCAGAATTGATAATTGTTAACTGTGTTATTCATGGTGTATAGGTGAACTGTGCGAATTCCGCTTGATTATTATCAGATTTTGGGTGTACCGGAGAGCGATCTATCGGGATTGGAGCAAGCATATCAGGATCGCTTGCTCCAGTTACCCCAGCAAGAATATTCCGCTGCGGCGATCGAATCTCGTAAGCGACTGATCGCTGTGGCTTATCAGGTATTGAGCGATCCGCTCCAGCGATCGCAATATGTGGCAACTCAGATGGCACCAGCAGTTGCCTCGGTCGAACAGACAGCAGACAATCCTAGCCCGCCATTGTTTTATTATCGTCCAGTGCTAGAGATCGGCCCCGAACACTTTCTTGGCGGACTGCTGATCCTGTTTGAGCTGGGTGAGTATGAAGAAATTAATAGTATTTGTATGCCCTATCTGGGCAACAATGGGCGCAGTAGCAACAGTGGTAGCCTCCATCCCCATCCGCCCGCCGTGCTGACTCCCAGCGGCAATCTACCGCCAGCAACAGAGCGGCGCGAGCCAGTGTCCTTCACCAAAACAAAGCAGACGGCGAATGGCTCCCAAATCGTTCCCCTCATCAAGCCAGATCTGATCCTGGCGATGGTGTCTTCCTTTTGGGAGCTAGGCGAACGCGAATGGCGCGACGGTTGTTATGAAGAAGCGGTAATTCATTATGAGACTGCCAAAAAAATTCTCGTCCAGGAGGATTTATTTCCGCAAATCCAAGGCGAATTAGATCGGCGGCTCGACAGGTTGCGTCCTTACCGGATCTCATCTTTAGTATCATTGCCACTCGATCGTCACGAACAGCGGCGGCAAGGGATTCAATTTCTCGAAGAATTGTTGGAAAATGCTTGCACGAATGAAGTCAAGTGCCAAGAGCGGTTCGCGCTCAATAGCGAAACTACCATTCCCTTCATTCATGAAACCTTGCCCCACTTGACGGCGGCAGAGCAGCGCAACTTATTTAGTCAGTCAGCCCGCGAATCTCACCAACTAGGTTCCAAGGCTTTGAATGTGATGCAATTGGCATGTACGTATCTCCACGTCCATGCGTCGATCGTCCAGGGATTTGCCTATCGCAATCCGCAGTTGATTTATACCGCGCAGCAAATCTTACAATATCGGCTTAGTCCACGCATCGATGTGACGATCGAGCAATCAATTTGCGCCCTCCTCCTCGGACAAACAGAAGAAGCCAACCAAATCCTCACCACAGCCACAGAATCAGCCGCATTACTCGCAATCCGTCAACAATCGCAGGGACTACCCAACCTCCTCAGAGGCTTGTGTTGGTATATCGAGTCGTGGTTAAAAGATGAAGCCTTTCCCTGTTTTCGCGATCTGACCGCCAGCGATCCGACACTAGAGGCTTATTTCAACGATCGCGATGTCCAAGATTTTGCCGATCGAGTGCCGACCAATGATGTCACCGTGACCAATTGGATGAATATCTCACCCCAACTGATCGACGTACCGCCATCAGGCGATCTCTCTGGCTCAGGACACTCTGATGAGCCAGACTTCGACGAGCTAGTATCGACTGCTGTCATCTTACCATCGCGATCTAGCAGCTTGAATGCAGGGCGACAAACCCCCGCAGATCGGCTAGGCGGAAGCAACATCACCCCAGCAGTGAGAGTAGACCAAACACCGCCCCCACCACCCCCAGAGCCACCGCCGAGCGACCAGACAGATCTCAACGGCAATGTGATCCAGTTGGAGAGCGAACGCCAACGTCGCCGCTCCGCGCCCACCGCCCGCACGATCGATGGACAGATCGCCGCAACAGATCTCGAAGAGCGGCAGCCAGCAGTCGCCCTCGAACATAGCAGTCAACTGCTGCCTCCGAGTACAGCCGGAAAATTGGCTCAAAGAAGCAGCGATCGATCGCATACCCTCACCCGTTCGCGCCGCACCCGCCGCAAGCCCAATATTCCCAGAATTTTATTAGTAGGTACGGGTGGACTAACCTGTCTATGGGGCGCACTGTGGCTGGCAGACGCTGGCATCAAGTCGCTCACGAGCACGACAACCACCGGATCGGTGCCGACATCTTTGCCTAGTCCGCAGATTAGTACTATCACCCCGAGTTTGGGACTCTCCTCGCCCCCACCACAACCATCGCCCACCCCAGCAGGATTGTTGACTACTGATGTCGCCGCACAAGTCATCAAAACATGGCTGAGCACGAAGACAAAATCGATGAGCCAAGAGTATCAGACCGCCCAGCTCGCGAATATTTTGGCAGAACCTGCTTTGTCTGGGGCGATCGATCGCGCTCAGACTGCCAAAACAGATGGCGTCCATTGGCAATACAAACATCAAAATGTTGCCATCTCATCGATCGCTCAAGCTAGTCCTCAAGCCAATACAGCGACCATTAAAGCCCAAGTTGAGGAAGATGCCCAGTATTATCAAGGAGCGCGACTGAATCCAGATCGCTCTTATTCCAAACAACTATTGGTGCGCTACGATCTCGTTCGCCAAAAAGATCGCTGGTACATTAAAGATATGGGCGTAATCAAATAATTCCACAGCCACCAGTGACTATTCATGCTCGATCGTCTCATTGACGCCTACACTCCGTTGATTTTCTGGACGGGGTTAGGTATTTTGGCTGTGCGGTTTTTACCCACTGCGTTTCCATATTGGTTGGGACGGGGGTTGTACTGGATCGGCGTACCGATCGAGATTTTTGCCCTAGCGCGCCAAACTACCTTTGACGAACGCGCCCGACTAGCTCCAGCGATTACCATTGGTTCGCTGCTCTTGGGTTTGGGGTTGGGCTGGCTCAGTCTCCAGGTGTGGCAAAGTTCGCAGCCAGCGCAGATCGCCACCACACCTGGCATCAAAGGGAGCCTTTTGCTCTGTTCGATGCTGGGAAATACGGGTTTTGTCGGTCTGGCGATCGTCCCATTTTTTGTGACCCAAACCGATCTCAGTTGGGCTGTTATTTACAGCGTCACGCAAAATGTCTTTGGTACTTATGGTTTGGGCGTACTCGTCTCCAGTTACTACAGCCGCCAAGATACGACTACCAATCGGTGGTGGATGCAGCTCCAAGATCTGCTCCGTGTCCCCTCGCTGTGGGGCTTTGCGCTCGGTTCGCTCACTCGCAACCTCCCCGTCCCCGTCGCGATCGAATCCAGCCTGCATGCGTCGCTATGGGTGGTAATTCCTGGGGCGTTTGTGCTGATGGGGATTCGCTTGAGTCAGATTCAGGGCTGGCAAAGTCTCAAACTGGCACTTTTACCCGCGATCCTCAAAACGATCGTTATGCCAGCGATTGTGGGGATCGCGATGACCATGATGGGACTGAGCGGCGATCCCCGCCTCGGTGTGGTCCTGATGTCGGGAATGCCATCGGCTTTTGCCGGACTAATTCTCGCGGAGGAGTACAGTCTCAATGGGAACCTAGTCGCTAGCAGTATTATTGTCAGTACACTGATGTTCTTGGTGATGCTGCCAGTCTGGTTATACTTTTATTAGCCTGATGTTCCACATTGTGGCGGGAGGTTGGCGAGGATGGATGTGCAACAGGCGATCGACTCAGCCAGAAGTACGAGCGGTATTTAGCCACTTCTGGGCAAATAATGGTTACGAAAGGTCCATCAATCGATCGATTAGCGATCTTTTAGCGAGTAAGTATGGTAACTTCTAGGAAATCATTTCAATGTAGCCGAATCGGTATAATTGACGATTCGGAAGATCTACCGCTTTTGATAGAGTAGTTAGTGGCTAACTGTTAAATTTCCAGGCATAGCAAGCTTAACTCGTTAATTCTAAATCTATGACTCAAACCAAAACACCCAATCTAGCACCAGTTCCCCAGTTACCCGTCAGCTCTGTTGCCGCCACCGAACTCCGCCCGTGGGGTTCTTTTACAATTCTAGAAGAGGGTCGAGGGCACAAGATCAAGCGGATCGAGGTCAAGCCTGGACATCGCCTCAGTCTCCAGATGCACTACCATCGCAGCGAACATTGGATCGTCGTCTGTGGGACAGCAATGGTAACTTGTGATGATAAAGAAGAGATTTTGCATAGCAATCAGTCCACTTATGTGCCTGCTTGCACCAAGCATCGACTCGAAAATCCTGGTGTGATTCCATTGGTGATCATCGAAGTGCAAAATGGTGAGTATTTAGGTGAAGATGATATTGTGCGGTTTGAAGATGACTACGCCAGAAATAGCGGCTAACAGTTGTGGAGAAAATCGCAGCCGATCCCGATAGCTCCCTCAATTGAGCGGGGCTAGGGATATTTTCGTTTAGGTATCATCAGTTCCAACATGATTGAAATTAGCAAGGCGGCAATCGCGGAGATCGCGAGAATGCGCTCGGTTCGCGATCGACTCGACAGTAAGTTGCGGATCGGGTTTAACAGTGGCGGGTGCGAAAGTTTTTACTATACGATCGATCTCGCCGATGCGATCGAGTCAACCGATTGTGTCTGTGAAGTTGATGGGATATCGGTCGTAATCGATCGTCAACACTTAGCATACTTGGACGCTCTCAAGTTGGATTACGCCGAAGATCTCATGGGTGGGGGTTTCCGGTTTGAAAACCCCATCGCTACTACTGTTTGTGGTTGTGGTAACTCATTTGCGATCGCTACTGTTGAGTCGGAACGCTGGCAATTGCCGACTTAGGAAGTAGGGAGTAGGGGCTAGTAAATTATCGAGAACGTCAGCGTTCTACCCTCTACCCTCTACCCTCTACCCCCAAGCAACATAAGGCAATTTACCAGCAGTAACCTGCGTCTGAGCTAGATTGGCTACTAGTTGTCCGCAGGCATCCCAGGTACCATTGGTGAGTTGCTGGCGGGAGGCTTCACCGATCGAGACTAAGGTGGTAAACTTGCCACATCTGATTCGTAAGGCATTGAGATCGACGGTGATGGGGACTTGCGGATTGTCCCGTACCATCTCTTGCAGCTCCATGATGGTAGCTGCATCAGCATTAAGACAGGGAATTCCCATGGCGACGCAGTTGCCGAAGAAGATTTCGGAAAAGCTCTCGCCGATAACTACTTGAATACCCCATTTCGCCAGAGCTTGGGGCGCATGTTCGCGACTGGAGCCGCAGCCGAAGTTGCTATTGACAATCAGGATGTTCGCGCCTTGGAATTGGGGCAAGTCAAAGGGGTGTGTACCTTTGAGCTGGCGGCGATCGTCTTCAAATACACTAGCACCTAAGCCGTCAAAGGTGACGCAACGCAGGAAGCGGGCGGGGATAATGCGATCGGTATCGATGTCGTTGCCTGTCAGGGGGATGGCGGTACCGGAAATGGTGGAGATTTGGCTATTCATGTGGTTATTTTGGGTTGTTGGCTTGCGGCGGGTGAGGGTTAAGCTAATGACTAATCCTGCACGATCGCTTCAGCTTCGATTTCGACTAAAATATCGGGAGCAATCAGACGGCTGACTTCTACCAATGCCATCGCAGGGCGGATCTCACTGAAGAATTCGCCGTGGGCTTTGCCGATGAGTTCCCATTCGTCGATGTTGGTACAGTAAATTCGGGTGCGAACGACATCTGTGAGGCTGGCTCCAGCAAGCTGGAGGGCGGATTCGATATTGAGGATGATTTGTTTGGTTTGGGCGTAGACATCGCCAATTCCGACGAGTTCGCCTGCGGTATTGGAAGCAGTGGTACCAGCAACATGGATTGTGTTACCGACTTTGACGGCGCGGGAGTAACCGAGGATGGGTTCCCATTTGGAGCCTGTGGAGATATTTTGACGTTGTGACACGATTTCTAGTTAGTGAATAGTGGATAGTGGATAGTGGATAGTTTAATTTTGGAATTCACTCATTAGCCATTTACCGATTTGAGATTGGTCTTGCTCTTTGCTGAGATTTAATGCTCTTGTTATGGTGTCGATCGATAGTTGTGGCAATACCAAGGAAGTATCGATTCTGCGGCTACCTCGATCGATTATTTCAAAAGCATAAATTAGAGTATTCTGGACATCTACAATCCAATATTCCGAAATACCCATTTCTTCATATAGGAAACGTTTCGCACCGAGATCGTCATTAATAGTAGTGTTAGAAATCTCAATTACTAAATCTGGAGTAGCTTGCTCATCTGAGTTGATGACGGATGTACTTACAGGTGCTAATCTTGCTTTTTCTCCACAGTAATAAGATAGATCGGGTTGGCATTCTCTGATTCCAATTTTACGATAGGTACAATTATCAAATCCGTTAATTGCAATTCCCCCGATCGTACAAAATAGATTGATGGCATTTGCCACAAGTAAGTGATATCGAGAGTGGTTTGCACCTGTTGGCATATCCTCAATCCTCATGTAGCCGTTATAATAATAGCTCTTGTTATTTTCTCGATCGGGAGACTCGATCGTATTTATATATGTATCCCAATCAGTTTTCATCCAAGTATTAGTTATCAGTTTTTCCTGTAGTTGAATCATCGTCATTATCAATGCCACCTTTCAATTTGATAAATCTTTCAATTGAGTTTCCAGTGCAGATTACTTATTCTATTCCTACTAGAGCCTCGATCTCGATAATCTTAGATCTCCGCCGCGTGCGATTTCCTCAAATCGATCGTCTAATTCAACAAACACATCCCAATAATCCTGGTGCAATATTTGGGCTGCTTTGGAGATAGTGAGATGTTCGAGTTCGACATTGCGCTTTCCTTTCCATAAGCAATCTGCCAGCGCAACAACTAATTCTTCAAAGCTACATTCTATTCGATCCCATTGTCCATGAGAGCGACAACATCGAGCAATTTTTGGATCTATTCCCCGATTGAGTAACAACTGTTCGCCTGCTAATTCATGCTTATTTCCGCGCTCGATCAGTTCGATTGGATATAATATTTTACCAGTATCATGAAAAGCAACGCCTAGCCTAACCCATTCTGGGTCGAAGGAAAGATTAATTTGTTGAAATTGTAAAATTAAGATTTCGGCTGCTTCAGCAACTAGTTTCACATGCTGAATCAAGTGATGCGATGCGTCTAAATCTTGAAGGATTTTATAAGTATCTTCAATATAATCAAAAGTTTTAAATTGTTGTTTCATCTTTGAAATTTAGAGAGATTGCTCTCCATTCTTTATCTAAATTGCGGTACTAGATAGAATTGCTAAGATTTTATCGATTTCTTTGATATAGTAATCATTAGAATCAATAAAGGCAATTTGTCCTTGTAGCTTTAAAAACTTCCAATCCGTCCCAGTGGTAACTGCACCATATAGAATCTCAGTTGAATTGCCTTCTCTTTGATTGAATAAACGGGCTGCAATCATCGTAGCGATACATTGTCCTAATCCACTAGGAATACTTTCATTTTTTGCTTCGACGATCGTCAGCACAGGGCTATCAATATAATACTGTTCTGGCGATCGACTCAAAATAAAATCACAACGTCCATCTAAACCTTGACTCGGATCGACTTCAAAGCTGCTGCCAGAGAAGATCGAAATTTGGTTTTTAAGTAATCGTCGAACTTCCATTGAAATTGGCATGATGACTAGTTCCGAGCGTGCTTTCTCGGTATTAATCGCACTAGCTAACGGAATTTGATCTTTGAATACGAGTGAAAGCAGATCGCTGGGTTGAATTGGGGTAATTTCCGCAAACAAATCTTGCGTTTCATCTGTGATAATTGCAAAGTCGGATTTAACTTTACTCAGTGTGAAATTACTATACGCCATATTGATTCCACTCGATATTTTGAAATTTGATGGATTAGATCGATCAAGAAAAACTATTTTGGCTCGTATTCCGCACGATTGAAATCGTCGCTAGTGTTTCAAAACCCGCCTACGCGGGTTCGATATCTTAGTCCGCGTAGGCGGACTTTGCATCATGAGCGGCGGTTTCAACCGCTGATTATTTACAACCTGCGAAATACTATTTTACCCCATCAATTCCCGTACATCGGTAACCTTCCCCGTCACCGCCGCCGCAATTACCATCACAGGCGACATCAATAATGTCCGACCGGATGAAGAACCTTGACGACCTTTGAAATTACGATTGGAAGATGATGCACTCAGTTGTCGTCCGACTAATTTGTCGGGATTCATCGCCAAACACATCGAGCAACCAGCCTCGCGCCATTCAAAGCCTGCGTTTTTAAAAACCACATCTAACCCTTCGGCTTCGGCTTGTTTTTTCACCCGCTCGGAGCCAGGGACGATGAAGGCTTTGACTCCAATGGCGACTTGTTTTCCGGCGGCGAATTTGGCGGCTTCGCGTAAGTCGGTGATGCGTCCGTTGGTGCAACTTCCGACGAAGCAAACATCGACTTTGGTGCCGATAATTGGTGCGCCTGGAGCGAGATCCATATACTGGTATGCTTCTTCGGCGATCGCGCGTTCGTCTACAGGCATTTGTGCTACTGTCGGGATGGGTTCGTCTACGCCGATCCCTTGAGCGGGGGTAATTCCCCAGGTGATTGTCGGCGCGATTTCGGCAGCATCGAAGATGACGACATCATCATACTGGGCATCTTTATCGCTGCGGAGGCTTTCCCACCAAGCGACGGCTTTATCCCAATCCTGTTCTTTGGGTGCAAAATCCAGCCCTTTGAGATAATCATACGTCACTCGATCGGGGTTAATATAGCCACAGCGCGCACCACCTTCGATCGCCATGTTACAGACGGTCATGCGGGCTTCCATATCCATTTGCTCGAAGGTGGTGCCAGCGAACTCGTAGGCATAGCCTACGCCACCTTTAACACCGAGTTTGCGGATGATATGTAGAATTACATCCTTGGCATATACTCCTGGCTGGAGAGTGCCGTTGACTTCAATTTTGCGAACTTTTAATTTACCTAAAGCTAGTGTTTGAGAGGCTAAAACATCCCGCACCTGAGAGGTGCCAATTCCGAACGCTATGGCTCCAAATGCGCCGTGGGTAGAGGTGTGACTATCTCCACACGCGATCGTCATTCCTGGCTGTGTTAGCCCTTGCTCAGGGGCGATTACGTGGACGATTCCTTGGCTGCCGGAACCGACGTTATAGAATCTAATGCCATGCTCTTTGGTGTTATTTTCGAGATGTTGCATCATCTCTTCAGCGAGGCTATCGGCGAGGGGGCGCGATTGGTCTTCGGTGGGTACGATATGATCGACAGTGGCAACGGTACGTTCTGGATAAGGGACTTTCAATCCTCGATCGCGCATCATGGCAAAGGCTTGGGGGCTGGTGACTTCATGAATTAGGTGCAAGCCGATAAATAGTTGGGTTTGTCCTGAAGGTAATGTGGTGACGGTATGTGCGTCCCAGACTCGATCGAATAATGTATTTTTGCTCATGGTTTTAATATTTAGAGGGTAGTTTAGGTTGAATTATCAAGTCGTTAATAAATTTAAATAGTACTTACACCTGCTAAGTTGAGTGGGAGTTTTATGGAATTTTACTTAGCAGATATTGAGAAAACTTTTACCATCATTCTCAGAGGAAGTTCGCAGCAATTTTAATATTTCTGGAGTAAGAACGGGCGATTCTTTCAATCGTAATAGATCTTCATTCTCTTTTTCAATCTCCCTCAATACCAAGCAATGATTTTTAATAATTGCTGATATTTTTTTACTGTGCTCTCGATCGTAGTCATCTGGATCTGAGTACTGATTGTATAGCTTTCTAAATTGTAAGATATGAGTTGTATCTATAACCTCTGGATTTCTTGGTTCTTTTCCTTCGCTATCATCATCTAGGCTTGCATATATAATGTATTGCAAGTAGATATCTAGAGAAGAATGGACACAATAAATTACCATTTTAACTATAGCTTCACTCGGCTCGAGACATAAATCGAGAGTGTGACTCAAGCAAGCTGCTGCTTTTTGGGCTTCGTAATTAAACCCTGAATAATTATTATCCTCATCATCTGGAATTATATCTTCGCAATTCAAGGATAATTCTCTAATTTGTTCTCTATCGATATTACTTCCTGATAAAAATGACCAGATCGTGTCGAGAGATTCTCGGAGGATGGGAGCAGTCTCTAAGTTAGATTCTCTGGCAAAGATATTATAATTAGGTATTATTCTCTCGCACACTGATGCACAGAAGGCAAGCTGATGAAAATGAGAGATATCTCTGAAAATTCTCCCGATTCCATTAACATCATAATATTTAATATCCATTTTTGATATTCTCTAGAACCTACAATATTTTCTCTGAAGCTTCTTAGATGGTAGTTTGAGTTGAGAAATAAAACCCAAACCACGGATTTTCTAATCGTTGATAGACGATCCGAAATCGTCTTGGAGAACCCGACTCTAAGGTATCGATAAAATCTTCAAAAGATACTTGAGTCAATCCGGTGGTGGTAAATCTAGTCAATTCATCTTTAGTGAGAGGAAATGGTAAATTTTCGCAAGGATCTTCAGGATTGCGCCCGCGACAGACGACTAATAATTTGCCATTAGGGGCGACAAAATTACCGATCGAATCGATCGCATTGGGGCGAATATTTGCAGGTAATGCTTGAATTGTATAAATTTCAATAACGAGATCGAAACTTAATTTCCACTCGGTTGGGACGGTAAATAAATCGACAACTTGATAATTTACCTGCGAGTCTGGGAATCTCTTATGACACCAATCAATTGCAGTTTGAGATAAATCGAATGCTGTTACTTTAGCACCGAGTTTAGCTAGATATTCGGCATCATCGCCCAACCCACAACCGACAACTAATACCTGTCGATCTTGCACGACTACGTTAGATTTTTCAATCCAGTCTGACAACCAATAATTCAAACCCCGATCTGCCCAAGGGATTGCATCGGCATTTCCATTTGCTTCAGCATATAGAGCTTCAAACCAGCCAGTATAATCTCCCTGCTGATAAGATGCTTGTGATAATTCGCGAACTCGCGTTCTAGAGTTAGTCATAAGTTGTGTTTCCTAATAATATTTAAACTAGCTGCGAATGAAAAAATATATTGTCATACTTATCGCAACAATCGATACAAACCGTCGAATAATTATTGATGGAATCTGGCGGGCAAAGTTGGCAATAAAATAACCACCAAGCGCACCACCGATCGCCATAATAATTGTTTGATGCCAAGCGATGATACCTGCAAATATAAAAGGCACAATCGCGATGCCATTGATACAGGTTCCGAGCCATGTCTTTAGGGCATTCATCGCATGAATATTTCTAATGTTGAAAAAAGTCAGACTTGCCAACATCAAAATTCCAATACCTGCGCCGAAGAAGCCACCATAGATCGCGACTATGAGTTGAGCGACAACTAAATATATTAGCCGTGGCGACTTGGGTGTATCCGCTCGACTGAAAGATTGTAGCCATTGTTTGAAAGATTCACCGAAGATAAATACAACAGTTGCAAGTAATAATAAATAGGGAATTAACTTTTTAAAAACATCTCCAGATGTATAGAGTAACAAAATCGAGCCGAGCAATCCACCGACTAGACTAACGATACTCAAAATTAGCATAGTTCGTCGATCGACATCCAAATCGCGACGATACGCGCCAGCACTTGCCAAACTAGCCACCCATAAGGCAGTATTATTGGTAGCATTAGCCGCGATCGGCGATACTCCAGTAAAGATCAGTGTCGGAAAGCTGATAAAACTCCCCCCACCAGCCACAGCATTCAATCCACCAGCGATAAAAGCGGTTGCAAATAATAAGAAACCATTGAGATATGTGAGTGGCGGTGCGCTCGGCATGATGTTAAAAAATACCTACGATTGAAATCGTGGCTACTATTGCAAAGTCCGCCTTCGCGGACTGGGATATTAGTCCGCGAAGGCGGACTTTGCATCATGAGCGGCGGTTTCTAACCGCTGTGGTTATCGGTAATAATCTAAATTATTCGATTGCGATCGATCTCTATTAATTTGACTTAATCCCGACTAATAAAGCCAACTCTAACCATTTCCAATAACAATCTACATCATCAAATCCAATCTCTCGGAGATAACCTAGCTGAGTTTCGACATCGAGTAACTTATTCGACGGATCTTCATTTTCAGATGTATAACCGATTTTAGTTAGAAACTGAATATGAATATTTTGATTGGGTGAGGCGACGTGTTCGAGATTGGCAAATACACCGCCAGGAGTTAATAAATTAAATATTTCTGCATATAGAGATCGCTTACGATCGTGAGTGACATGATGAATGGCAAAACTCGAAACTATCGCATCAAACTTACCGAGATCTGGTAATCGATCGTCTAAATTGTGACTAACGATCTCGATCGAATTATCACCCTTAAATCTATCCCTAGCTTTTTCCAGCATCACTGGTGAAAAGTCTATGGCAATTCCCGTCGCTGAAGGTCGATCGATTTTTAGTAATGCCATCAGTCTTCCGTCACCAGTTCCCAAATCGAGGATGCGCTGGGCAGATTTGGGGATATAGTCTAGTAATACAGCTTCGCCTTCGGTGCGATGGGGAATACTATCTGCTTTGGCTAGATAACCTAGTGCGTGTGTGGTTGTAGACCAGAGATTCACCATATTGGCTGATGTCAGTAATAAATGGTTGCGGCTGTGTATCTACACTATAGACAAGGTTGTTTGTGCTTGTCCAATATCTATTCCGATTGTTATTAATATTTTAAAAGTATCAATGACGGTGGTAGTCCCGATCGTTATGTTCAGATAGGATTGTGAGAGTGAAACTTATGAATATTAAATCCCCCTAGTCTGTAAAAACTAGAGGGAAGATATGGTGTTCAGACCAACTATTAACCAAAATTATTACAACAACTTATCGACATTCTTAGCGACTTCAAAGAAGTGGGCGACATTTTCTTCAGGTACAGTGGGTAAAACACCATGCCCGAGATTCATGATATGTCCGGTTTTGCCCGCTTTGCGAACCGTATCGACGATCCGATCGCGGATAAAATCATGGGAACCGTACAATGCACAGGGGTCCATATTGCCTTGGACGCCCAAATGAGTGCCAATCCGCTGTCTGCCTACTGCCATATCAACCGTCCAATCGAGACTGACGATATCTACGCCCGATTTACCCATTAGTTCGAGGACGCCTGAGCTACCACTGATATAGAGGATCAGTGGGGTATCGGGATGGGTGGCTTTGACTTGTTGGACTACCCGCTGTTGATAGGGGAGGGCAAAGGTTTCATAGTCTTGGGGACTGAGTTGTCCCGCCCAAGAGTCGAACATCTGGACGACTTGGGCACCACAATCGATCTGATAGCGAACGTAAACCGCGATCGCATCGGCGATTTTGGCGAGTAAACTATGGAGCATCTGGGGTTCGCGGAATGCCATCCCTTTGATGTTGGCGTAGTCTTTGGAGCTTTTGCCTTCGATCGCATAAGCTGCTAATGTCCAAGGTGCGCCGACAAATCCGAGGACGGTGGATTTATTGCCGACTTCGCGCCGGAGGGTGCCGAGGATTTCTTTGATGAAGGGAAGTGACGCTTCGGGATCGAGGGGATGAAGTGCGTCGATTTGTGCCTGAGAGCGAATTGCTGGCTCGATGATCGGCCCTTTGCTCTCGATGATATCGAAGGGGATCCCCACGCCTGGGAGGGGCGTCAGGATATCGGAAAACATGATGACGCCATCGGGTGCAAAGGCGCGCCAGGGCTGGAGGGAGATTTCGATCGCGAGTTCGGCTTTTTCGGAGCGATCGCGAAATGAGGGATATTTGTCCCGCAAATCTCGGTAGACTTTCATATAGCGTCCGGCTTGACGCATCATCCAGACTGGTGGTCGATCGAGTGTGGCACCTTTAGCGGCACGCAACAATAATGGTTCTTGACTGAGATCGGTCATTTGTTAATTTATGGTAATTTTATATAAATTTACTGAGGATGAGTAGGGATAAAACCCGCTCCTACCTTGGATCTATGTACATAGCTCGATCGGCATAACCTCCACAATAGCAAACTAGCTACCCCTTTGTCTTAGAAGCTGTTGCCAATCTTGACGATCGATCTTGCTTTTGTTAGCTGGCTAGTGAGGCTGGGCATACTAAAGCCATCTATCTTGCTAAGTACGATGACAATGCTGACGAAAGATCGACCCCCAATTACTCACGAATGTCCCAGATGTAGTCATAGTCAAGTTTGCCGCGCTCATCGCGTCGGTGGCTGGGATCGAGTCCTCTCTATGCTCAATATCTATCCCTATCGTTGTCGTCAATACTTCTGCAAAAATCGCTTCTACCGTTTTGGCAAAAGTATTTAAATATTAGGTTTGTCAATTCCAAAATCGGGATCGGGCAACTGATGAACTTCGCCTAACCCGATTTTTGCTATGGCAATCGCTAGAGCGGTTAGGACGTTTGGCGAGAATAGATCCCCAACTTCTCCGACTCGACTTTGTCCATTAGAGGCTCTCTTCCGAGAGAGCCTCTAATGGCTGCTCCGACTCACTTGTTGTCGATCGAACTCAAATCTCTCGATCGCTTACAGAGCAATGATTTGGAATTAAACCCGAGCGCCAAACAGAGATAGTCCGTTTTAATATCAGCCCGATTTCTTGAACTCTTACTGCCGCCCAAACGGAGCAAACTTGTAAATGGTCAAAGTCGAGTCCGAGAAGTCGGGGATCTGATATGTTCTAACAACCTAATTATCAATTCTCAATTCTCAATTCTCAACTATCTAATAACTATCAGTCGGATTAACTAGTCTGAGTAACTTCTGCTTGATTTGATTGTCGAAGACTTCCCACTTCATCTTGGAAAACTCACTGTTGTCATTGAATCCGCACAGGAAGCCGACGGGGATCTCAAAACCACCAGCAGTAAATCGTCCGCCACCAAAGAAACGTCCCTCACTATTTTTGCCAAATGCTTCTTTGATAAACTCATCTGGATCGAGAGTTAATTTGGACGTGCGGAGGGAACCAATCACTAATTCGACTTCATCATCCTCATCCCGAACGATGCCGTAGACAACCGCCGTATGGACGTTTTCCTCTGTAACTAGGAAATCTGCTGCTTGGGGAATTGCATCGCGATCTTCGTAGCGTAGATAGCCGACACCTGCGATCGAAAAGTTATTCTGGACGACGCGATTGGTGAGCGATCGCTGGATCACTTCCATCACCCGTTTCGATCGATGTACCTGTAAGATCGCATTGAGCAATTGTGCATCATAGAAGCGACTCAGATACCCAGCGGCTAAGAAGTCCTCTTCCTGTGCCTGCATCAGGCGATTGGTATCCGATCGCAAGCCGTGCATTAGTGCTGTAGCACATTTGACATGTTCGCTGATACTGCTATCGAGCTTGAGCAATCCCGCCTGGAGATATTGAGTCAGGATGGTGGCTGTTGCTCGCGTCGAGGGGCGAATATCGACAAATTCGGCATTGAGATCCTCTTGAAGACTATGATGGTCGATGATGACCGTAATTGGAATTCCTGCCTGACGGACTATTTCTAATAATTGACAGGTAGTACCTTGGTTGTCGATCAGCACGCAGCCCTGATAATTAGCAAGATCTTTTTCCTTGAGATTGGCAGCGGCAATCTTTTTGGTGGGCAATCCTGTCAGTTTGACAAGGGCGATGTTTTCCTGGTGACTGAGTGCGCCAGCATAGACTAAATCGCAGTTAATGTTGTATTGCTTGGCGATGAGTTGATATGCCCAAGCTCCCGACAGCGCATCTGGGTCGGGAAAGTCTTGCAATAGCACCAGTTGACGTTCGCCGCGATGACGTTCTAATGTCGCTTTGAGGGCTGCTACGCGGATATCCTCTGTCGGCAAATCGCTACGGGTGTCGATCGCGGTTGCTCCATTGGTAGCAGATGGCGCGAACTTGGTGGCGACCGCACTTACATTACTACCTTCACTATCTAATCTCAGTTGTGGCGGCTCGACATCTGGATCTGTCAGCTTTGTCATTTCTAGCAAACCACGCACAGAATTCAGATCCATGCCAGCAGCTTGACCATTGAGAGGCTTAATCGAATTTAAAGACATCTAATTCAGCAGAGGTATAATATCTCTAACTAACTATCATAGACAACTGCGATCGGATTGGCAATTAGCGATTTTACCTAACTTGACCGCTGAGGCGATCGACTCTTTGCCTAGCAATAGTCGTGAGGATTGGAACGCTACCGCTACAGCGATTCACGTCCGACCTGTTATCACATCAGTATTTAGATCGCTTTGGTTAAATAAAGCACATCCTCTCACTATAGCCGTTGCAGTAAATTCAATCCATGCGTATCTGTGCCACATGTATGTAATAAGTTGTAACTATTACCCAAGCGTTTGACTGTTTCTGTCTGCTCAAAGCTAGAAATCCACGGGCTAGGATTGTTGTAGGCGTAGTAAGTTTCCACACCATCAATGCCCAATGATACGGCGGTCGGGATCAGTTCTTCTGGCGATCGACGGTACCGAGATGGGTGCGCCAAGACGACGATCGCGCCAGCCTGATGTAGTGCGGCAATTACCCGTTCGGCTCTAGCATCTACGCCCCGAGGTTCGCGCCCAGTCAGATATGGGGCTAGACTTGGTTCTAGCGGATCGAAGCCATAACCGAGAATATGGACATCGACAGGGGGCAGATACGCCGTAATTTCGATGCCCGTCCACAAATGCGGGGCGGTGTTTGCCAGACTGGAACTGCGCTCGGACGAGCGCAGTTCCAACCATTTAGCCGCACGATAGTAACCATCTAGACAGTGATGATCGGTAATCGCCATCCCCTGCAACCCAATCTCTACCGCCTGCGTCATCAGAGCTTCTGGTGTCAGTTTGCCATCAGAGCAATTGGTGTGCATGTGAAAGTTGTAATGCCTCGGACAACTATCCGCCTGAATGTTGGTGAAGACTTGTCGCAGTAAGGTGGTGTTTTGTGCTGAGTGCTGATGCTCCATAACTGGGGATGTACGATGGTACTTACCGATGCTGGTCGAGGTGGTTGCTATAAAAGTGTGCTGTCTATATATCTCAAGATTACCCCAATCGTTGCAAAACTTTATGAGAATAGCCGCAATCGCTCTCTCAGAATTTGCCAAATTTCCAACAATACTCCTTTAATTGTAACGGTCTGTGGGCGATTGAGTGCGGACTACTGTCGATCGCCACAGCGATCGATCCGTTACCTGGCAACGGATGTGGAGCTTTACTAGATCTTTTTTAAGTTGCGTTCGCTAAGTTTAAGGATGTTTTAAGATTTCTTACAGGTTTGAGTGGTTCCAAGCTTACTAACCTGAGTTCGATGAAGTTTTGTCTCCTCAAACTCAGGCATTTCAACACTTTTAGGCTAACAGCAGAATTTTTTCAATTTTTGGCACATTAAAATCCACCATCAATATCATTAATAGTTGAAAAAACATTGATT